>NZ_JBEOWP010000020.1:0-88054 GCF_040296095.1 Micromonospora sp. NPDC002389 | reverse complement strand
AAGCCCGCTACGACCTCCACATCGACGACCTCGCCAACTGGATCGCCACCCGCGGCTACGCCACCACCTCCTGACACCACAACGGCCGGCCCCCGGAACGGGGGCCGGCCGTTGCGCGCAAGGAAGGGCCCCCTACCAACGCCTCGTGCATAGCAGGGGACCCCTCCTAACACCCAGCGCACCGTCGGAGTACCTGCACAGGCATGCACCATCGGCCGGTGCGGCCGCGCGCACGGTGGCGAACGGCGGCGGGCTCAACCGCCCGAGTCGTCCAGCTCGGCGCCCACCGGCACGGTGTCGTCGTCGCGGCTGGCCAGCCAGCCGTCGGGCAGGAACACCTTGCCCGGGGAGTTGGTCCGGCCCCGGGGCTGACCGAGCGTCTCCACCGGGAACGGCACCGTGGGGTCGAGCTTGCCGAGCAGGTCGTCGAGCTGGGCCAGGGTGTCGATCATCGCCAGCGCACGGCGCAGCTCACCGCCGACGGGGAAACCCTTCAGGTACCACGCGACGTGCTTACGGAAGTCGGTGCAGCCGTCCCGCTCACCCCGGGCCGGGTTTCTGGCCCCGGCGGTGAACTGCGCGACCAACAGCTCGGCATGGCGGCGCATGGTCGTCGCCACCTCGCCGAGGTTCGGCAGTCGCCGCTCGGCACGACCGTCGAACGCGGCCTCCAGGTCGGCGAAGAGCCACGGCCGACCGAGGCAGCCACGCCCGATCACCACCCCGTCCACGCCGGTGTGCGCGACCATCCGCAGCGCGTCGTCGGCCTCCCAGATGTCTCCGTTGCCGAGCACCGGCACGTCCAGCGCCTGCTTCAGGGTGGCGATGGCGTCCCAGTCCGCGGTGCCCGAGTACCGCTGCGCGGCCGTACGCCCGTGCAGGGCGACCGCAGCCACTCCGGCGTCCTGCGCGGCGAGGCCCGCCTCGACGTACGTCAGGTGTGTGTCGTCGATGCCCTTGCGCATCTTCACGGTGACCGGCACCCCGGCGGGTGACGCGGCGTCCACCGCGGCCCGCACCAGGCGGGCGAAGAGCCGGCGGCGCCACGGCAGCGCCGCGCCACCGCCCCGGCGGGTGACCTTCGGGACCGGGCAGCCGAAGTTGAGGTCGATGTGGTCGGCGAGGTCCTTCTCGACCACGATCCGCACGGCGGCGGCGGTGGTCTCCGGGTCGGTGCCATAGAGCTGGAGGCTGCGTGGGCTCTCGTCCGCACCGAAGGCGATCATGCGCAGCGTCTTCGGGTTCCGCTCGACCAACGCGACGGTGGTGATCATCTCGCAGACGTAGATGCCGCCGCCCTGCTCGCGGCAGAGCTGGCGGAAGCCGACGTTGGTGATGCCGGCCATCGGCGCCAGCACGACCGGCGGCCACACCTGATGCGGCCCGATGGTCAACGGGCGCAGGACGGGAGCGGTAGTCGGCACGCGCCCAAGTGTAAGGAAGGGTCCCTTCCTAACGCCTCGTGCATAGCAGGGGACCCCTGCTAACGCGACGCATACCACATCGCCAGCGACCCGGCGGGTTTGTCCACAGGCCCGGCGGCTGTCCACAGGCCCGGCCGGGGGCCACCCACGGGACGAGATCACGATCGATGCTGTCCGACATGCGCAGCCTTCCTCCCCACTTCGCCGACCTGGCCGAACATCAGCAGCAGATCGTCAGCCGCGCGCAACTGCTCGCCGCCGGCTTCGACGACATGTATCTCTACCGGCAAACCCGACGCGGCCTGTGGCAGCGGGTGCTGCCCGCCACGTACGCCCTGGTCACCGGCGTCCTGACCGACGAGCAGCGACGGATCTCGGCGGCGCTCTACGCCGGGACGGAAGCGCAGTTGACCGGCCTCGCCGCGCTGATCTGGTACGGCTTCCGGCAGTGCCCGCGCACCGACGCCGTGCAGCTCGTCGTACCGCATCACGCCCGCCGTACGTCCGCCGGCTTCGCGGTGATCTCGCGGGCCCTGACGCTGGACAGCCGGGCCTGCGCCACGCCGTTCTACCCGGTGTGCTCGCCGGCCCGCGCGGTGGTCGACGCGGCGCGCGGGCTGCGGCAACTCCGTCCGGTGCGGGCCGTCGTGGCCGAGGCCGTGCAGCGGGGGTACGCGGACCTCGCCGACCTGGACGAGGAGATCCGTCGTGCCCGACGCAGCCGTACGGCGCTGGTCAGGAAGGCGTTCGCCGAGGTGACACAGGGCGTGCGGTCGGCGCCGGAGGCCGAGCTGCGGAACTGCCTCGCGGCGAGCACGATGCTGCCGGAGATCCTGTGGAATCCCCGACTGCGGGACGCGGCAGGTCGGGCGGTGCCGACGCCCGACGGCTACCTGCCGGAGGCGGCGGTGGCTCTGGAGGTCGACTCGCAGGAGTACCACTTCCGACCCGGCGACTGGGCGCGCACCCTCGACCGGCACAACGAGCTGAGCCGGCTGGGTGTGCTGGTGCTGCACTTCACGCCGGCACAGATCCGCCGCGAGCCGCACCGGGTACGGCGGTCGGTGGAGGAGGCGTACGAGTCCCGGCGCGGGCTCGGTGCCGGCGTCCGGTTACGAGTCGACGTATCGGTGACGCCGACACCGCCGAGCGGCGATCCGCGTGGTTGACGGTGTTAGGAAGGGTCCCCTGCTATGCACCAGGCGTTAACAGGGGACCCTTCCTTTCACTTCAGCAGCACTTCAGCGGCGCTTCGGCAGCGCGCGTCAGCAGCCGGGGAGGTGGTCGATCAGGTAGCGCTCGACCTGGTCCAGCGCGATCCGCTCCTGGGCCATGGTGTCCCGGTTCCGGATGGTCACCGCGTTGTCGTCGAGCGTGTCGAAGTCGACCGTGACGCAGAACGGGGTGCCGATCTCGTCCTGCCGGCGGTAGCGGCGGCCGATCGCCTGCGAGTCGTCGAACTCGACCACCCAACGCTTGCGCAGGTCGGTGGCGAGCTGCTTGGCCTTGGGCGAGAGCGCCTCGTTGCGGGACAGCGGCAGCACCGCCACCTTCACCGGGGCCAGCCGAGGGTCGAAGCGCATCACGGTGCGCTTGTCCACGCCGCCCTTGGTGTTCGGCGCCTCGTCCTCGTCGTACGCCTCCAGCAGGAACGCCAGCACCGCGCGGGTGAGGCCGGCGGCCGGCTCGATCACGTACGGGACCCAGCGCTCCTGCTTGGTCTGGTCGAAGTACGACAGGTCGACGCCGGAGTGCTTGCTGTGCGTGGACAGGTCGAAGTCGGTGCGGTTGGCGATGCCCTCCAACTCGGCGAACTCGGTGCCGCCGAACCGGAACTTGTACTCGATGTCGACGGTGCGCTTGGAGTAGTGCGAGAGCTTCTCCTGCGGGTGCTCGTAGAAGCGCAGGTTCTCCTCGGCCAGACCGAGGTCGATGTACCAGTTCCAGCGCTCCTGCAACCAGTACTCGTGCCACTGCTCGTCGGTGCCGGGCTCGACGAAGAACTCCATCTCCATCTGCTCGAACTCGCGGGTGCGGAAGATGAAGTTGCCCGGGGTGATCTCGTTGCGGAACGACTTGCCCGTCTGCGCGATGCCGAACGGCGGCTTCTTGCGGGCGACGGTCTCGACGTTCTTGTAGTTGACGAAGATGCCCTGGGCGGTCTCCGGCCGCAGGTAGTGCAGGCCCTCGTCGCTCTCCACCGGGCCCAGGTAGGTCTTCATCAGGCCGTTGAACATCCGCGGCTCGGTGAAGGTGCCCTTGTTGCCGCAGTTGGGGCAGTTCAGCTCGGTCAGGGCGGCCAGCGGCTTGCCGTGCTTGGCCTCGTACGCCTCTTCCAGGTGGTCGGCGCGGAACCGCTTGTGGCAGGACTGGCACTCGGTCAGCGGGTCGACGAAGGCGTCCAGGTGACCGGAGGCGGCCCACACGTCGCGCGACAGGATCACCGCGGAGTCCAGACCCACCACGTCGTCACGCTGCTGGACCATGGTCTTCCACCACTGCCGGCGGACGTTCTCCTTGAGCTCCACGCCGAGCGGACCGTAGTCCCACGCCGACCGGGTGCCTCCGTAGATCTCGCTGGAGGGGAAGACGAATCCTCGACGCTTGGCGAGGCTGACGACGGCGTCGATACGGTCGGCTGGCATTTTTCCTCCTACGCCGACTGGCGGTCGGCGGGGACAGTGTGGGATGAATCGAACGGTCCGGGACCACGGTACGACCCCGCCGGTCCTCGGACCCAGCACATTACCTGCGGCCGGTCAGTTGACTCCGCAGACCTCCATGCCACCGGTCTGTTGGTCCTGCTGGAGCACGACCTGCTGGCGCTCCTGGCCGCCGCCGCTGAAGGTCACGTCCACCGGCACGGTCAGCGTGGTGGTGTCCACCTGGCCGACCCGGTAGGAGGAGATCTGCGGTTCGGCCGCGGCCCGGCGCTCGAACTCCTGCCGCGACTCGCGCCGCCGGGCGTCCTCGCAGAGCTGGTCGTAGGCCCGGCCGAACTCGCCGTCGGCCAGCGCCCGGTAGTAGTCGCCGGAGACGGTGCGTCCCTGCTCGTCGATCGCCTGCACCCCGCTGACCAGCAGGCCGACCACGGCCGTACCGCCGCCACCGCAGCACAGCACCAGGGCCAGCGCTCCGGCGCCGAGGCCGAGCCAGAGCCGGGTACGGCCGCCCTCGGTCGGTGGGGCCGCGAACGGCGGGGCCACGCCCGGCCCGGCGGGCGGTGCCGGTGTGCCGGGGTCCGATCCGGCGGGAGGCGGCGGGAGGCCGGGGCCACCGCCGGACGGGGGCGGGATGCCGGGAGCACCGGTGGGCGGGGGCGGCACGCCGGGGCCGCCGGTGGGCGGCACGCCGGACGGGGCCGATGGCCGGCCGGGATCGCCCGGGGCCTGAGGTCCCTGCTGGCCGGGCAGCGGCTGGTGCGGTGGTGGGGCTGCCGGTCCGGGAGCGGTCATGGGAGCCAGCGTAGTGCCCGGCGGCTCACCGGTAAGGACCCGCAGCACGATCGCTGTCGACCACCACCACGTCCCCACCGGGCGCCGCGGTCGCCAACGGCTCGTACGCGGACGGCTCGTCGATGCTCTCGGCGAGCAGCGGGACGGCGGTGATCTTGACGTCGAAACCGCCCAACGCCCGGCGGTAGGTGCCCACCGACTCCCACTCCGTCACCAGGCACCAGTGACGTGGGTCGTCCAACGCCCGGACGAGTTGTCCCCGCAGGTAGCCGGGCCGGGCGGCGAGCGCGGCGAGGGCCGCGTGTGCCCGTCCGGCGAAGTCCTCGGCGGCGTCTTCCTCGACCACGAACCGGTTGGTCACCAGCACCGGCTCCCCCTCCTCGTAGAGTCTGTGGGATGCAGCGTACGCAGCGCGGGATCCACGAGCGGTTGGCCCGGGCCAACCCCACGACGGTGTTCCTGATCACCCTGTTCCTGATGCTGGTCGCGTTCTTCGTCCCGGGGGTGGTCGGCGGGCTGTTGACCTTGACGATCGCCGCCGCGCTGGCCGCGCTGCTGGTGACGACCTGGCAGGTGCAGACCCCGCCCACGCGGGTTATCCGGCTGCTGGCACTCACCCTGCTGGTCACCGTCGGCCTGGTGAAGCTGCTCTGACATGCACTCATGCGTTTTTGACAATCATTGTCGTTGTCGCGGAGAGTCGGTGTCATGACCTACCGCACCGCTCCGCGCGCTCTGGCCACCGCCACGGCCGCCCTGCTCGCCCTGGGTGGCGTCACCGCCTGCTCGACCGAGGACAGCCCGGCCGGTGCCGACCCGAATCGGATCGACGTGGTGGCCGGCTTCTACCCGTTGCAGTTCCTCGCCGAGCAGATCGGCGGCGACGCGGTGGCGGTGACGAACCTGGCCCGCCCCGGTGCCGAGCCGCACGACCTGGAGCTGAACCCGGGGCAGGTCGGCCAGATCAGCGAGGCGGAGCTGATCATCTTCCTGCACGGCTTCCAGCCTGCGGTGGACGAGGCGATCGACCAGAACGGCGGTGACCGCGCCTTCGACGTGGCGACCGTGGAGCCGCTGCTCGACGCCGCCGCCGGCGGCCACACCCACAGCCACGGCGACGACGACCACGGTCACGAGGACGACGACCACGGTCACGACCACGACGAGAAGAAGCCGGCCGACGAGGCCGAGCACGCCGAGGAGACCTCGGACGGCGCCAAGGACCCGCACGTCTGGCTGGACCCGACCCGACTGGCCACCATCGGCGACAAGCTGGCCGAGCGCCTCGGCACCGTCGACCCGGACCGGTCCGGCGAGTACACCCAGCGGGCGACCACCCTGCGTACCGAGCTGGAGAAGCTGGACACCGAGTTCAGCGAGGGGCTGAGGACCTGCCAGCGGCGGGAGATCGTGGTCAGCCACACCGCGTTCGGGTACCTCGCACAGAAGTACAAGCTGGAGCAGATCGGCATCACCGGGCTCTCCCCGGAGGACGAGCCGTCGCCGCAGCGGCTGGCCGCGGTCACCGAGGAGGCACGGGAGCACGGCGCCACCACGATTTTCTTCGAGACCCTGGTCAGCCCGAAGGTCGCCGAGACCATCGCCAAGGAGGTCGGCGCCCAGACCGCGGTGCTCGATCCGATCGAGGGTCTGTCCGCCGACAACGGCGGGGACTACCTTTCGGTGATGCGCACCAACCTGCAGACCTTGAGGACGGCGTTGAGCTGCTCGTGACACCTGACGTCATCTCCGTGGAGCACGGGGTGGTCGGCTACGACGGCCGCCCCGTGCTCCGCGACGTATCCCTGACCGTGACCACCGGCGAGGTGGTCGCGGTCCTCGGCGCCAACGGCTCCGGCAAGTCCACCCTGATCCGCGCCGTGCTCGGGCTCGTCCCGCTCACCGCCGGCTCGGTCACCCTCTTCGGTCACCGGGTACGCCGGTTCCGACAGTGGCAGCGGCTCGGCTACGTACCCCAGCGGCTCGGCGCGGGCAGCGGCGTACCGGCCACCGTGGCCGAGGTGGTCGCCTCCGGCCGGCTGGCCCGCCGGGGCATCCTGCGTCCACCCGGACGGGCCGACCGGGAGGCGGTGGCGGAGGCGCTGCGCGCCGTGGGCCTGGCCGACCGGGCGAAGGACCCGGTGGCCACGCTCTCCGGCGGCCAGCAGCAACGCACTTTGATCGCCCGGGCCCTGGCCGGACGCCCGGAGCTGCTGGTGCTCGACGAACCGACGGCAGGAGTGGACGCGGCCAGCCAGGAGGCGTTCGCCGGGGCCCTGCGCGGCTTCGTCGACGACGGCGGCACGGTCCTGCTCGTCGCGCACGAGCTGGGCCCGCTCCGGCCGCTGATCAGCCGCGCGATCGTCGTACACCAGGGGCAGATCGCGCACGACGGCGCGGTCCCGGACCCGGCCGGGCACCACGCGGAGCCGGACCACGACCACGTGCATCCGCACGGTCCCGAGGAGCCCGCCGGCATGTGGAGCACAAGGTGAGTCTCTTCCAGTACGAATTCATGCTGCGCGCCCTGATCGGCGCGCTGATCATCGGGCTGGCCGCCCCGGCGCTCGGCATCTACCTGGTGCAGCGGCGACTCGCGCTGATCGGCGACGGCATCGGGCACGTGGCGCTCACCGGCGTCGGTGCCGGCCTGCTGTTCCAGACCTCTCCGGTGATCATGGCGGTGATCGCGGCCACCATCGGGGCGATCGCCATCGAGCTGATCCGCGAACGCGGCCGCACCTCCGGTGACCTGGCGCTGGCCCTGCTGTTCTACGGCGGCATCGCCGGTGGCGTGGTCCTGGTGGGGCTCTCCGACAGCACCAGTGCCAACCTCAACGCGTACCTCTTCGGTGCGTTGACCACGACCTCCCGCGAGGACCTGGTCACCATCGCGGTGCTCGGCGTGGCGGTGCTGGCGGCGATGCTGGCGCTGCGGCCCGCGCTGTTCGCGGTCTGCCACGACGAGGAGTACGCCCGAGTCTCCGGGCTGCCGGTACGCGCGCTGAACCTGCTGCTGGCGATCACCACCGCGATCACCGTCACGATCGCCATGCGGGCCGTCGGCGTCCTGCTGATCAGCGCGTTGATGGTCGTCCCGGTGGCCACCGCCCAGCAGGTCACCCGGGGGTTCCGCAGCACCATGACGGCGGCCATGGCACTGGGCCTGTTCGCCGCCGGTGCGGGCATCTGGATGGCGGCGCTCGCCGACACCGCGCCGGGCGCCTCGGTGGTGGTCCTCGCGATCGCCTCGTTCGTGGTGGTCACCCTGCTGGCCGCCGCCTGGCGCCGGCTCCGCCGCTCCCGACCGCAGCCCACGCCCGATCCGGAACCACACGAGGTGGTGCTCAGCCGGTCCTGATCACGGGTTCCGCTTCGGTATTGGTTACCGTTGCAGGGTGACCAGCGGATCCGGCTATGACGCCTTCGAGGGTGCCAGCGAGCTCCTGCGCGCCCTCTCGGCGCCGATCCGGCTCGCCATCGTCAGCGAGCTGGCCGACGGCGAGCGCTGCGTGCACGAGCTGGTGGATAAACTCGGCGTCGCGCAACCGTTGGTCTCCCAGCACCTGCGGGTGCTGCGCGGGGCCGGCGTCGTACGCGGCTCGCGGCGGGGCCGGGAGATCGCGTACGCCCTGGTCGACGAGCATGTCGCGCACATCGTCGCCGACGCGGTCAGCCATGCCGGGGAGGAATCATGAGCGAGCCACGCGAGCGAATCATCAGGCACAGCACAAATGCCGGCACGCAGCGAAGCGGAGTGACGGCATGAGCGACAGTGCGGTGGTCCGGAACACCCGCCAGCGGTCGGCGGTGAGCGCGTTGCTGGCCGAGCTGGAGGGCTTCCACAGCGCCCAGGACCTGCACGCGATGCTGCGTGATCGCGGCGAGCGGGTCGGGTTGACCACGGTCTACCGGACGTTGCAGGGTCTGGCCGACGCGGGCGAGATCGACGTGATGCGCCCGCCCGGCGGCGAGCACCTCTACCGCAGGTGCAGCGAGGGGCATCATCACCATCTGGTCTGCCGGGCCTGCGGTCGTACGGTCGAGGTGGCCGGGCCGACGGTGGAGAACTGGGCCGACCGGGTGGCGGCTCAGCACGGCTTCACCGACGTCAGCCACACCCTGGAGATCTTCGGCACCTGCCCGGACTGCGCCCGCTGATCCCGCGCACTCCCAGGATCGGGCGTCCGTGGGAGTGCCCGCCGCGCCCGAGCGTGGCACGCTGTCCGGCGTGAAGATCTACGCTGATCGTTTCCCGACCGCGCTGCGCCAGTTCCTCACCGATCTGCTCGTCGTCGCCTGGGTGTACGCGGCGATCCGTGGTGCGCTCTGGCTGCACGACCTGGTGCAGAAGCTGGCCGTACCCGGGCAGAAGCTGGAGGGGGCCGGTGGTGGGCTGGCCGACAACCTGGCCGACGCGGGCGGCAAGGTCGGCCGGGTGCCGTTGGTGGGCGACGAGCTGACCGGCCCGTTCGAGCGGGCGGCCGGGGCGGCCCGTTCGCTCGCCGAGGCCGGGCGTGACCAGCAGGAGTTGGTCGACCAGTTGGCGCTGGCGCTGGCCGTCGGGCTGCTCATCGTCCCGCTGGGGCTGGTGCTGTTCGGCTGGCTGCCGCTGCGGGTGCGCTGGATGCGGCGAGCCGCTTCGGCGGCGGCCCTGGCTGCCGCGCCCGCCGGCCGGGACCTGCTGGCCCTGCGCGCCCTGGCCGGTCAGCCGCTGCGCAAGCTCACCCGGATCTCCCCGGACGTCGCCGAGGCGTGGCGGCGCGGCGACGACACCACCGTCAACGCCCTGGCCGCCCTAGAACTCCGCCGCCTAGGCCTCCACGACCCCCACCGCTAACCCACCCCACCCCACCCACCCCCACCCCACCCACCCACCGCCCCACCCCACCCACCGCCCCACCGGGTTGATCAAGAAGTTTTCGCCGCCCAAACCAACATGCCGTGACTAAAACTCCTTGATCAACCGCGTGGAGGCGACACGTCGCCGGACCTGACCGGCCCGAGCGGCTCAGCCTGGGGAGAGCCCGCTCGGGTCCTCCTCGTCGTCGATGTCGTCGTCGCCCCAGTTGCGGCGGCTGAACGGCAGGATCACCCAGAACGTGAGGAACCACAGGCCGGTGACCGCACTGAGCAGGAAGGCGATCGGCCGGGCGAGCACGAAGTCGGTGATCAGCAGCACCGAGCTGACCATCGCGACCAGCATGAAGGCGAGACCGGCGGTGGCCATCTTGTGGGCGAACTGCACCAGCTCCGGCTTGCGGCCCTGGCGGAACAACGCCCGGTGGAACGCCACCGGCGAGATGATCATCGCGGTGGCGCCGGCCGCCGCGATCAGCGCGACGACGTAGACGTCCCGCTGGAATTCTGTGGTACGGGTGAAGCCGTTGCTGAACGGCAGGGTGAGCAGGAAGGCGAAGAGGATCTGTACGCCGGTCTGTGCGACCCGCAACTCCTGAAGCAGGTCAGCGAAGTTCCGCTGCCACCGCTGCTTCTCGGTCTCCTTGGACACCGCGAACCTCCGAGGGAACACGCTCCACCCGGTCGGAACCCCCGACCGGCGGAACGCAGATGCCCCGCCGTGCACCACCCGAAACCGACTCAGGAACCGCGCCGGATCCGCCCTGCGTAACGGGCCTCCAGAGCGTCGTTGTGCGCGTCGCCACCGGCGATGTTGGCCGACAGATAGACCGGCGGCTGCTCGTCGGCGGCCAGCAGCCGGGCCACCACCTCGACCACGATCTGCTGGGCCAGCAACGCCGCCGTGATCGAGGAGACCGCGCCCACCGCACCGCCGGACGGCAGCGGCAGGGTCGCGTCCCCGTACGGGGCACCGTTGTCCAGCACCACGTCGGCGAAGTCGGCGAGCTTGCGCCCGGACGGATGGCGGGACTCCATCCGGGCCGAGTGCTGGGCCGAGGTGATCGCCACCAACGGATGACCTCGCGCCACGACCAGCGAGGCGAACTCCACCATCGCCCCGTTCACTCCCGAGTTCGAGGCGAGCACGAAGACGTCACGCGGGCCGGTCGGGGCGAGGTCGTAGAGCCGGTGCGCGACCGACGGGTCCCGCTCCAGTTTCGGGCCCAGCACGTCGGCCGGCTCCCCACCGTGCAGCACCAGGTCCCGCAGGGCGATCCGGTTGGTCGGCACCAACCCACCGGCCCGGCCGGCGATCTCCATCGCCAGGGCCTCCGAGTGACCGGTGCCGAAGGCGTGCACCACCCCGTCGGCGCGGATCGCCTCGGCGATCAGGTCGGCCGCCCGGCCCACCTGCTCCCGCTGGCTGGCCGCCACCCGGGTCATCGTCGCGGTCACCTCGGCCAGGTAGCCCTCGGCACTCACCGTCATGCTCTCTCCCGCCTCCCTCGGATCGCCGCCGCCGACGACCCCACCCAGCTTCCCGCACGACCCGGCCGTCTTGCCGGTCGGTCCGGACGGTCCGGACGGTCCGAGGCCGACGCGGCGCTCCCGCTACGACGCCGGCAGATGTCAGGCGGTCGGGCGGGCGCGGGACAGGATCGCCTCGGCCAGCGGCATCGGCGCCTCGTCCGGGATCCAGTGGCTGACGCCGGGCAGCTCGACGAGGCGGTAGTCGCCGCTCACGTGTGCGGCGCAGGCTTCGGCGGCGGTCCGTCCGATGGCGACGTCGCGGTCGCTCCAGACGAAGGTGGTCGGCACCGACACCGGGCCGATCGCCGCCAGCTCGGAGCGGGACATCGCCCGGTACCAGTTCAGCGCCGCGGTGAGCGCGCCCGGCTCGCGCAGCGGATCGGCGTACGCGGCAACCCGGGCGTCGTCGCCGACGTCGCGCAACAGCCGCCGCAACCCGAGCGCGTCGAGGGCCAGCAGCGTCTTCTCGGCCACGCCCGCCTTTCGGAACAGCAGCATGTACGCCGAGCGCGCCTTCTGCTGAGGGTCGTGCGACAGCGCGTGCGCCATGGCGGCCGGGTGCGGCACGGAGACCGCGGTGAGCGTACGCACCCGGTCGGGGTGGCCGGCGGCGAGCGCCCAGGCGACGATGGCACCCCAGTCGTGGCCGACCACGTGCGCCCGCGTCACGCCGAGCGCGTCGAGCACCGCCACCGCGTCGGCGACCAACTCCCCCAGCCGGTACGCCGCCACCTCGCTCGGCCGCGCCTGCGGCGAGTAGCCCCGCTGGTCCAGCGCGTACGTGCGCAGGCCCGCCCCGTGCAGGACGGGCGTCACCGCGTGCCACTCGCAGGAGTTCTGCGGGAAGCCGTGCAGCAGCAGCACCGGCTCACCCGACTCGGGGCCACCGGGGTGGATCTCGAACCGCAGACCTCGGGCGTCGACGTGCATGCCCGGAACGCTACTCGTACTGGCGCTTGGGTACCGGCACCTGCCGCCACGACTCGATCTCCAGGTACGGGATCTCGGCGTCGTTGACCGGGTCCCGGCCGACCCGGTCGCTGTAGCGGCCGACCACCTCGACCCAACTGTCGTTGGGCAGCCCGACCGGCACGTCACCGGTGAGCCCGAGTTTGATCGGTCGCCCGTCGGCGGCGCAGCAGGAGAGCACCATCCGGGCCAGGATCGGCTCGCCACCGGCGCCGGTGGCCAGGAACCCGGTGAGGACCACCCGCCGGTCGCCGATCGAGGCGCCCCGGTCGAACAGCGCCCGGGAGGCGTAGTCGAGCACGCTCACCTGCACCGGATCGCCCTCGGGCAGCGGCGGGTAGTCGGACTCCCGAGGGGCGTTCAGCGCGGTGCCGGCCTGCCCCGCCGCGTACGACCCGAGGGCCGGTGGGGCCACCAGCAGCAGTCCGAGCACAGGCAGGATGAGCAGCCAACCGACCCGGGGTTCGTGGTGGCCGTGGCCGTCGTGCTCGTCGTGGTCGGCCGTCACCGGGGCGGCACCGCTCGCCGGAGGAGTGGACCCGCCGCCGGTCGGGGCCGTCGCGCGGGGCACGGAGGGCCGCAGTTCGTACCAGAGGGTCATCACCGCGGCGACCACCAGCAGCAGACCGGCGGCGATCAGGAAGGGACGCAGGCCCTCCTTGACGTAGCGCAGATAGAGGTCGGTGACGCTGGCCCGGATCACCGCCCCGCCGAGCAGCAGCAGGATCACCGCTTGTGCCTGTCGGTTCACAGCAGCACCATCCCGACTCCGGTGGCCACCAGCAGGGCGACCGCGAACGTGGCCGGCGCGAACCGGAAGGCGAACCGCCGGCCGAAGACACCGGCCTGCATCGAGATCAGCTTGAGGTCGACCATCGGCCCCACCACCAGGAAGACCAGTCGGGACGTGAGGGAGAACTGCGACAGCGAGGCCGCGACGAAGGCGTCCGCTTCGGAACACAGCGAGAGCAGGACGGCGAGCAGCGCCAGCGCCAGGATCGACAGCCAGGCGTTGTCGGCCAGGGTCTGGAGCCAGCGCTCCGGCACCAGCACGTTGATGCTGGCGGCGGCCATCGCGCCGAGCACCAGGAAGCCGCCGGCGTGGGTGACGTCGTGCCGGACGGCGGCCCAGAAGGCCCGGCTCCGCCGGGGGTCGTCCAACTCCGGGCGGCGCGGCATCTTGATCCACTCGGTCCGACCGAGCCGCAGCCAGAGCCAGCCCATGATCATTGCCACGACCAGGCTGGCGACCCCCCGGGCGAGGACCATCTCGGGATTGTTGGGGAAGGCTACGGCGGTGGCGACCAGCACGATCGGGTTGACCGCCGGTGCGGCCAGCAGGAAGGCCAGCGCCGCCGCCGGGGTGACGCCCCGGCGGATCAGCGACCCCGCGATCGGCACCGACCCGCACTCGCAGCCCGGCAGCACCACGCCGGCCGCGCTGGCCGCCGGCACCGCCAGCGCCGGGTGCCGGGGCAGCGCCTTGGCCCAGAACGACCGGGGTACGAAGACCGCGATCACGGCGGAGAGCAGGATGCCGAAGACCAGGAACGGCACCGCCTGCACCATGATCGAGACGAACACGGTGGTCCACGTCTGGATGCGGGGATCGTCCAGCGTCCCGGCCAGCGGGTCACGGAAGATGATCAGCAGGACCAGCAGGCCCGCCAGGATCTCCACCGAGCCGATCCGGTCGCCGAGCCAGCGCCGGGGCGGCTCGCCGCCGCCAGGTCGGGCCGGACGTTCCTCGGTGGCCACGCCCGTCGGACGACCCGCCGGTTCACCGGCCGGCGCGGCATGGTCCGTATCTGTGCTCACCCTGTCGCCTCTCGGCCCTCGTGGATCGGCGGCCTGAGATTACCGTCCGGAGCCGATGACGTCGATGGATGTCACGAAACCGGGCGGGTTCCCGCACGCGCCGACCACCGCCGGAACACCCGTCGTCGGCACCCGGCATGACCTGCGTAGATCACATTGTCCGTCGATCTTCGAAGGTGTTAGCGTCGGCGGGACAACACCACCTCCGACAGGGGAGCGCACAGCGCTGAGAGTGCGGGTCCGCCCGCAGACCCTCCGTACCTGATCTGGGTAATGCCAGCGCAGGGAGTTCGGTCCACCTCCAGCCCGCCACGGCCCGGCCACGCCGGACGCGGCGTGCGTCTTGCCTGGTTCGACACTGGACTGGGAGCACTCATGAGCCAACCGACCACCACTCGATGGCGCACCGTCGACATCGTCGTGGCCGCGGTGATCGCCGTCGGCTTCGGTGTCATCTTCTGGGCCTGGGGCCTGCTCTGGCGGGCGGTCGACCCGGCCTTCGCCTTCTTCCCGGCCAGCCAGGCCGTCATGTACGGCGTCTGGCTGGTGCCGGCGGTGCTCGGCGGGTTGATCATCCGTAAGCCGGGTGCCGCGCTGTTCTGCGAGGCGGTCGCGGCGACCGTCTCCGCGCTGCTGGGCTCCGAGTGGGGCGGCATCACCATCGTCCAGGGCCTGATCCAGGGCCTCGGCGCGGAACTGGCCTTCGCCGCCTTCCGGTACCGCTCGTTCCGGCTGCCGACGGCGCTGCTCGCCGGTGCGCTGACCGGCCTGGGCGCCGCCCTGTTCGACTTCTTCGCCTGGAACGCCGCTTACGAGCTGGGCACCTACCGCATCCCGTACGCGCTGCTCACCGTGCTCAGTGCCACCGTGGTCGCCGGTGCCGGCGGCTACGCGCTCACCAAGGCGCTCGCCGGCACCGGCGTCCTGGACCGCTTCCCCGCCGGCCGCGAACGGAACCTGGTCTGACCTCGCCCGGTGGAGCCGGTCCGGCCGGCTCCACCGGGCCATCGACGGGTCGGGGACGAGGAGCGGGGGTAGCAGGTGGGCGAGGTGCGGCTGCGCGGCTTCGGCTGGCGGCACGCCGGGCGACGCGCCTGGGCGGTACGCGGCGTGGACCTGCGGGTACGCCGAGGCGAACGGGTACTGCTGCTCGGGCCCTCCGGCGCCGGCAAGAGCACCCTGCTCGCCGCGCTGGCCGGGCTGCTGCCGGAGGACTCCGGTGAGCAGGAGGGCACCATCGAGATCGACGGTCGGCCACCGGCCGAGGCCCGCGAGCGGGTCGGCATCGTCTTCCAGGATCCGCAGTCGCAACTCGTCATGGCCCGCAGCGGCGACGACGTCGCGTTCGGGTTGGAGAACCGGGGCGTACCCGCCGGGCAGATCTGGCCCCGGGTGGACGAGGCGCTGCGTCGGGTCGGCTTCCCGTACCCCCGGGACCGCCCCACCGCAGCGCTCTCCGGCGGCGAACAGCAGCGGCTCGCCCTGGCCGGAGTGCTCGCGCTCCGCCCCGACCTGCTGCTGCTCGACGAGCCCACCGCCAACCTCGACCCGGCCGGGGCCGACCTGGTCCGCGCCGCCGTGGGCCGCGCGGTCGACGACGACACCACCCTGATCCTGGTCGAGCACCGGGTGGCCGACGCCCTGCCGCTGGTCGACCGGGTGGTGGTGCTCGACGCCGGTGGCGGCGTCCGCGTCGACGGCCCACCGGAGACCGTCTTCGCCACGCACGGCGACGCCCTCGCCGCCGACGGCGTCTGGGTGCCCGGCCGCCGGATCCCGACCCGCCGGGCCACCACCGGCCCCGGCGAGGTGTTGCTCACCGCCGACCGGCTCGGCCAACCACCCCGGCTGGCCGCCACCGACCTGGCGGTACGCGCCGGTGCGGCCATCGCCGTGCTCGGCCCCAACGGCGTCGGCAAGTCCACCCTCGCGGTGCTGCTCGGCGGGCTGCTCAAGCCGGGCAGCGGGCGGCTGGTGGCCGGCGTCGACCTGGCCGGGGCCGACGCCGGCACCCCACCGCACCGGTGGCGGGCACCCGCGCTGGCGCGCCGGATCGGCTCGGTGTTCCAGGACCCGGAGCACCAGTTCGTCACCGGCACCGTCTACGACGAGCTGGCGCTCGGGCCCCGACGTACCGGCGCCACCGAGGCGGAGGTGCGCCGACGCGTCGACGAGCTGCTGCACCGACTGCGGTTGGATCGGCTGGCCGGGGCGAACCCGTACACCCTCTCCGGTGGCGAGGCGCGGCGGCTGAGCGTGGCGACCGCCCTGGCCACCGCGCCCCGGCTGGTGATCTGCGACGAGCCCACCTTCGGCCAGGACCGACGCACCTGGCGGGAGCTGGTGGACCTGTTCGCGGAGCTACGCGACGACGGCCACGCCCTGGTGACGGTCACCCACGACGCCGAGTTCGTCGCCGCGCTCGCCGACCGGACGCTGACGCTGACGCCCGCACCGGCTCACGGTGCCCCGCCGTCCCCGACCCCGGCCGCACAGCCCACCGCCGCACGGTCCACCGCCGCGCAGCCCACCGACGCGTGGTCCCCGACCGCGCGGTCCGAGGCCGCACCCTCTCCGGAACCACCACCGGCGTCTCCCCCGGTGGAGTTCCGATGATCGACTTGGAACCGGTCGCCCGGCCGGACGCGCCGCTGGCCCGGCGTAATCCGGTGGCCAAGCTGGCGGCGGCGCTGCTGTTCGCGTTCCCGCTGCTGGCGACGCTGGACCCGGTCGCACCGGCGATCGCGATCGCGGTCGAGTTGGCGGTCCTACCGCTGTTCGGCGTGCGCTACCGGGTGCTGTTCCGTCGGGTGTGGCCGTTGCTGGTCGCCGCCGTGGGCGTCCTGGTCACGCTGGTGCTCTTCGCCGCGGACCGCTCGGGCCGGGTACTGCTCGACGCCGGACCGGTCGTGGTCACCTCGACGGTGCTGCTCACCGCGCTCGGCCTGGTGCTGCGCCTGTTCGCGGTGGCCCTGCCCGGCGTGATCGTCTTCGCCACCACCGATCCCACCGACCTTGCCGACGCGCTGGTGCAGAACGCCCGCGCACCGGCCCGCTTCGCGATCGGTGCGCTGGCGGCGTTCCGGCTGCTGCCGCTGCTCGGCCAGGAGTGGCAGATGATCGTCATGGCCCGGCGCGCACGCGGGGTGGAGGCGGGACGCAACCCGGTGGCAAAGCTGCGACTCTTCGTCTCCACCGCGTTCACGCTGCTGGTCGGCGCGATCCGCCGGGGCACCCGGCTGGCGGTCGCGATGGACGCGCGCGGCTTCGACGCCGGGGTACCGCGTACCGTCGCCCGCCGGCAACATTTCGGTGCCGCCGACTGGCTGCTGGTCGTCGTCGCGACGGCGTTGGCCGTCACCGCGTTGGGCGTCAGCGTCGCGCTCGGCACCTTCCGGCCGCTGATCGGCTGAACCCTGCGACCGTGGTGGGTAGATCTGTTGTCGTTCCAGCGACAACAGATCTACCCACCTGCCGTTCACACGGGACACACCGGTCGATCAGCCACGCCCATGCCGGGCGGGAAGAACACAGCCGACGTCCGGTGGTGCCGTAGGGCCGGTCAGCCAGCCTGCGCGGCAAACCACCGGCCCGGCTGGGCGAGATACCGCCGGTCAGCCACCCTGCGCGGCAAACCACCGGCCACGCTGTGCGGCATACCGCCGGCCAGGCGCACCGGGCCGGTCAGCTCCGCCGGAAGGCGTACTGCCGAGCCGCACCGGCACGCTGCGGACGGCCGGAGCCATACCCCTTGCCGCGACGGGTCACCGTCGGGCCGGTCGTCCGCGCGACTTGCGCTCGCGGCACCTCACGGTCTTCGGAGCGATCCGGCATGGACGGATCAAGCGGATCGCTCAGTGGAGCGAGCCCCGCCGGGGAGTGCAGCGCGGCCAGCGCTGCCGGGGCGTCGAGCCCCGACGGCACGGCGAACCCGCCGGGCTGCGCCGGGAACTCCCGGCCGATCGGCGGAGTGAGCGCGTCGGTCGACGCGTCGAGGTCGGGCGGCGTCACCTCGGACACCCGGGCGGCACTACGGGACTTCTTCGGTTTACGGCTGGCAGGCATCGGAGCCTCCTCGCTGGCGGTGTCGGTGCGTACGCCACGCCACCGCCGTCGGTGGGGACCGCCGGTCGGCGGTCGGGCGGGATCAGCGGAAGGTCGCTCCGGAGCGGCCACGGAGAACGTCGCGACAACGGCGACGAGGAGGACGGCGGACACCCGGGAGCGACGGGTCCACGGCCACAGGGGCGGTGGACCGGCTCGATGGAGCGGGTGTCAGTAGCGCATGCCCGCACGCTATCCGGCCGGTACGAGGAACGCATCCGAATTATCGACGCCCCCGGTGGCGTGCGCTACGCGACCACCTGATGACCAGCGGTGGGGGGACGGCGCGGTCCCGGGGCCGGCCGCGATACCGTCGCAGCACTACAGGTAGACGGCGGAAGGTGGCGACGAGGATGGCGGATCGGGCTACGGCGCAGATCGGTGTGACCGGGCTGGCGGTGATGGGCCGGAACCTGGCCCGGAACCTGGCTCGCAACGGGTTCACCGTGGCGTTGCACAACCGCTCGCCGGAACGGACCCGGTCGCTGGTGGCCGAGCACGGCGACGAGGGCACGTTCGTTCCGACGGAGTCCCTGGCGGACTTCGTCGCCGCGCTGGAGCGCCCCCGTGCGGTGATCATCATGGTCAAGGCGGGCGGTCCCACCGACGCGGTGATCGACGAGTTGGTGCCGCTGCTCGAAGAGGGCGACATCATCATCGACTGCGGCAACGCGCACTTCGCCGACACCCGCCGCCGGGAGGAGGCGCTGCGGGCCAAGGGCCTGCACTTCGTCGGCACCGGCGTCTCCGGCGGCGAGGAGGGCGCCCTCTGGGGGCCGAGCATCATGCCGGGCGGGTCGGCCGAGTCGTACCGCAAACTCGGGCCGATCTTCGAGAAGATCGCCGCGCAGGTCGACGGCGAGTCCTGCTGCGAGCACGTGGGGCCGGACGGCGCCGGGCACTTCGTGAAGATGGTCCACAACGGCATCGAGTACGCCGACATGCAGCTCATCGCCGAGGCGTACGACCTGCTGCGGGCCGGTCTGGGCGCGACCCCGTCGGAGCTCGCGGAGATCTTCCGGGAGTGGAACTCCGGTGAGCTGGAGTCCTTCCTGATCGAGATCACCGCCGACGTGCTGGCGCACACCGACGCCGCCACCGGCGAGGCGTTCGTGGACGTGGTGCAGGACCGGGCCGAGCAGAAGGGCACCGGCCGGTGGACCGTCCAGATCGCCCTGGACCTGGGCATCCCGATCACCGGCATCGCCGAGGCGACGTTCGCCCGGTCGCTCTCCGGCCACGTCGACCAGCGCGAGGCGGCGGTGCGGGCGTTCCCGGACTCCGGGGAGAAGTGGCAGGTCGCCGACCGCGAGGCCTTCATCGAGGACGTACGCCGGGCGCTGCTCGCCTCTAAGATCGTGGCGTACGCGCAGGGCTTCGACCAGATCCGTGCGGGCAGCGCCGAGTACGACTGGAACATCGACCTCGGCGGCACGGCGAAGATCTGGCGGGGCGGCTGCATCATCCGGGCCCGCTTCCTGGACCGGATCAAGCAGGCCTACGACGAGCAGCCGGAGCTGCCCACGCTGCTGGTGGCACCGTGGTTCGCGGACACCGTGCGCGACGGTGTGCCGAGCTGGCGGCGGGTGGTGGCCGAGGCGGCCCGGGTCGGCGTGCCGGCACCCGCGTTCGCCTCGTCGCTGGCCTACTTCGACGCGCTGCGCGCGCAGCGTCTCCCGGCCGCGCTCATCCAGGGCCTGCGGGACAACTTCGGGGCGCACACCTACCGCCGGGTCGACCGCGACGGTTCCTTCCACACCCTGTGGGCCACCCCGGACCGCGCCGAGACCCCGGCCTGACCCCTTCTCGCCGTCTTCGGTGTTAGGAAGGGTCCCCTGCTATGCACCAGGCGTTAGCAGGGGACCCCTCCTTACAAACTCAGAAGAAGCGGCGACGCCGGGCCTTCTGCGGGCGGATCAGGTCCGCTCCCTGCGTGAGCAGGCGACTGGCCCGGGACGGGCCCCGCCGGGATTCCATCGAGTGGCTGAGCCGGCGGGCACCGGCGGCCGCCAACGGAACCGCAACGGCCATCACCGCCCACTGGGCGACACGCTTGCGCATCATGTGGGTTCACCTCCGTCAGTGGCTGCTGACGACACTGATACCCAGTCCGACCGATCGCTAAGCGTCACACGGTCGGGGCCACCGGGTTGGGCAGCGCACCGCCGAAGCGGCGGTCCCGCTGGGCGTACAGCTCGCAGGCGTACCACAGGTGGCGGCGGTCGAAGTCGGGCCAGAGCGTGTCCAGGAAGACCAGCTCCGCGTACGCGCTCTGCCAGAGCATGAAGTTCGACGTGCGCTGCTCGCCGGAGGGGCGCAGGAACAGGTCCACCTCGGGCACCTCGGGGTGGTAAAGATAACGCTCGATGGTCTTCTCGTTGACCTTGCCCGGGTCCAGCCGGCCGGCGGCCACGTCCCGGGCGATCGCGGCGGCCGCGTCGGCGATCTCCGCCTGCCCGCCGTAGTTGACGCAGAACTGGAGCGTCAGCGTCGAGTTCTCCCGGGACATCTCCTCGGCGGTCTGCAACTCGGAGATGACGCTCTTCCACAGCCGTCCGGCCCGGCCCGACCAGACCACCCGTACCCCGAGCTCGACGAGCTGGTCCCGGCGGCGGCGGATGACGTCCCGGTTGAAGCCCATCAGGAAGCGCACCTCGTCCGGCGAGCGCCGCCAGTTCTCGGTGGAGAAGGCGTACGCCGACAGGTAGGGGATGCCCAGCTCGATGGCGCCCTCGACGGTGTCGAAGAGGGAGAACTCCCCCGCCTCGTGGCCCTTGGTGCGGGGCAGCCCGCGCTCCTTGGCCCAGCGGCCGTTGCCGTCCATCACCACGGCGACGTGCCGGGGCACCGCCTCCGACGGCAGCGCCGGAGGTCGGGCGCCCGACGGGTGCGGCGTCGGCGGCACCGGCGCGCGCCGGCCGGCCCTGGTGGATCGGATCACTCGGCTCTCCCTGCTCGACTCCATCGACGCCCGGTCGGGCGTCAGCCCTCGCCGGCCGGCTCGCGCGGCGGGGCCGCCCCGGCGCGTCCGCCACCGGGTCGGACCGTGCCGGCGGCCGGGCCGCCCCGGTCCACCAGCGGCAGCGAGCGTAGCGCGCGCTCCAGGTGCCACTGCAGGTGCGCCGCGACCAGGCCGCTGCACTCCCGGCGTACGCCGTTCTCGGTGGCGTCGGCGACCCGCCAGTCACCGGTGGTCAGGGCGGACATCAGGTCGATGGTGGCCGGGGCCGGATGGGACGCGCCGGGCGGGCGGCAGTCCGGGCAGACCGCGCCACCGGCGGGTACGGAGAACGCCCGGTGCTGCCCCGGGGTGCCGCAGACCGCACAGGCGGTCAGCGCCGGTGCCCAACCGGCCAGCGCCATGCCGCGCAGCAGGTACGCGTCGAGCACCAGCGTCGTCGCGTGGCTGCCCTCGGCCAGTGCCTTCAGCGCGCCCAGGGTGAGCTGGAACAGCCGCAGCGACGGCTCCCGCTCCACCGGGGTGAGGCGTTCGGCGGTCTCGGCGATGGCGCTGGCCGCCGTGTAGCGGGGGTAGTCACCGAGGAACCGCTTGCCGTACAGGTCGATCCCCTCGACCTGGCTGACGCTGTGCAGCGAACTGCCCAGCTCGCCCTTGGGGTCACCGGCGAGTTGCAGGTCGACGTGGCCGAAGGGTTCCAGCCGGGCGCCGAACTTCGAGGTGGTGCGGCGTACCCCCCGGGCGACCGCGCGCAGCCGGCCGTGCCGCCGGGTGAGCAGGGTGATGATCCGGTCCGACTCGCCGAGTTTCTGCACACGCAGCACCACCGCGTCGTCGCGGTAGAGCTGTCGGCGGTACCCGGCCATCGCGTCATTCTCCCTCCCCGCTCCCTCCCCGCCGGAGTGCGGGTCTGCACCCGGGTCGGATCTCAGGGTCCGCTCGGGGTAGGCGGGCCGTCTTACCCCGATGTGCGCCGGGCGGCACCGGACGTAGCGTGCTCGACATGGCTCTGCACCCGACCACCCCGGCGCGCCGGACCGCCACCCCACACCCGGCCGCCACCACCCGCCGGATCGCCTCCTCCCGCCGAGGTAGCACCGCCCGCCGGGGATTTGTGGCGGCGGTCGCGGCCACCGCCCTGATCGTCCTCGCCGGGTGTGACAACCTCTCCTTCGGCCGGCTGGACTTCGACAACACCGAGTCCACCCGGATCACCGCGATCCGGCTCCTGCCCGGCGCCGGTGACGTGGTGGTCCGCGCTGACGGCGGGGTGGACGGTGTCCGCATCAAGCGCGTGGTGCGCTACCAGGGCAACCAGCCACGCACGTCGTACGAGATCACCGGCACGGAACTGGTGCTGGACACCTCCTGCGGCAACCGGTGCAGCGTCTCCTACGAGGTCACCACCGGCGAGGGGGTCAGTGTGCGGGGCGAGACCGGCTCCGGCGAGGTCGACCTGAGCCGGGTCGGCACGGTGGAGGTCACCGTCGGCTCCGGCGACGTCCGGGTGGCCGGCGCCGCCGGCCCGGTCCGGGTGGAGACCGGCTCCGGCAACATCGAGGTGTACGACGTGACCGAGCCGGTGGTGCTACGCAGCGGGTCCGGCAACATCACCGCGAACCGGCTCGGTGGCGAGGTGGACGCGGAGGCCCGGTCCGGCAACGTCACCGTGGAGCTGAACCGACCCGCCTCCGCCCGCGCGCACGCGTCCAGCGGTCACGTCGAGCTGACCGTGCCGGCCGGCGCCTACCAGGTGTTCTCGACGGTCGGCTCGGGCTCGGCCGACCTCGGCGTACCGCACGACCCCACCGCGAAGCTCGTGCTCGACGTCGCGACCGGTAGCGGCGACCTCGCCGTCACGTCCCGCTGACGTCGCCGCTGCGCCCTCGCTGCCCCGGGACGGACTCCTCCCGCCGCTGGGCGGCCCGACCGGCGGCGCGGCCGACGCCGACCGGCTCCTCCCCGCCGGTCCGGCCGCCATCGGCCGGCACTTCCCCGCCGGATCCCGGACGGCCGCCATCGGTCGGCAGGTCCCCACCGGGTCCGGGGCGCCCGCGATCGATCCGCAGCATCTCGCCACCGGGTCCCGGACGCCCGTCCGGGGTCGGTTCGCCCACCGGCCGACGCGGTGCGGCCTGCGGGCGGGCCGACGACGGACGCCCACCGGGGATCAGCTCCGGCGGGCGCTGCGCCGCCACGTCCTCGACCCAGCCGAACGCGGCGGTCACCACGCCCACCAGGGCGAAGACCAACACCACCCGGATGGCCTGACCCAGCAGGTTCTGGTGCGACCAGCCGACCACGTCCACCAGTGGCGTGAGCGCGACCACGAAGGCCATGTGCCAGAGATAGACGGTCAGCGCCCGCCGGTTCAGCACGGTGACCGCACGCCCGATCAGCTCGTTGCGGTCCACCCAGGCGGCGCCCGACGGCGCCCGGCCGAGCGCCACCAGGATGAACGCTGCCGACCAGAGGGCGTTGCCGAGCGGGATGTCGTTCAGGTCGTAACCACGCGGGCCGGGATTGGCGAGGATCCAGGCGCCGCCGGTCGCTGCGAGCGTCAGGACGACCGGCACCAGCACCCGGTTCGTCATCCGGCGCAGCATGCCCGCCTGGTGGGCGAAGCCCAGCAGCCACGCGCCGAAGTAGAGGCCGAACTCACGCAGCACGCCGTGCGGGTTCTGATAGATGCCGAACTCGATGGAGATCAGCAGGATGTAGGGGGCGAGCAGGGTGGGCAGCGGGAACCGCCGGAACAGCCAGATGGCGATCGGCGAGGCGAGCACGAACCAGAGGTAGTCCCGCAGGTACCAGATCGGGCTCAGCGCCAGCGCACCCCAGTAGTTCGCCGGCGGATCGACGACCGGGAACAGCCAGAACAACACCTTGGGGGTCAGCGGCAGCCCGGTGAGCAGCATCGCCGGTACGAAGATGGCGGCGACCACCCAGAGCGACGGAAGCAGTCGCCGCAGCCGCCGCCCCACCGCCGACGGGCCGACCCGGTACAGCGTGGCGGCCATCAGTGACCCGGCCATCGCGAACATCACCGACATCGCCGGGAACAGCACGGTCAGCGACGCCCAGCCGGTGACGTGGTATACGACGACCCGCACGATGGCCAGTGCACGCAACAGGTCAAGGTAACGGTTTCGCATCAGCCTGTATCTATGTCCGGGGGCAGAGGCATACCCTCCCTACCCTCCGATGCGCGCCACGGAAACGACCAACTACCCAGCGGTATAGTGAAACTTCCCATATGCCTGACCGGTACCGATCAGACACTCAGGCGCTCGCCGTCCATTTCGTCCGGTACGCGTCGGAGCCGTCAGAAACCGAGCTTGCGCAACTGCTTCGGATCGCGCTGCCAGTCCTTGGCCACCCGGACGTGCAGGTCGAGATAGATCTTGGTGCCCAACAGCTCCTCGATCTGCCGACGCGCGGCGGTGCCCACCGCCTTGAGCCGCGCGCCCCGATGCCCGATCACGATCGCCTTCTGACTCGACCGCTCGACGTACACGTCGGCGTAGATCTTCATCAGGCGGCCCTCGGGAATCATCTCCTCGACCACCACGGCGATCGAGTGCGGCAGCTCGTCGCGTACACCCTCCAGCGCCGCCTCCCGGATCAGCTCGGCGACCAGCACCTGCTCCGGGTCGTCGGTGAGCATGTCGTCCGGATAGAGCTGCGGGGACTCGGGGAGATAACCCGTCATCACCTCGACCAGGGTGTCCACCTGGTGCCCGGAGACCGCGCTGACCGGCACCACCTCCGCGAACTCGCCCAGCTCGCTGACGGCCAGCAGTTGCTCGGCCAGCCGCTTCTTGTCGACCAGGTCGGTCTTGGTGACCACCGCCAGCACGGTCGCCTTCAGCTCGGCCAGCTCCCCGGTGATGAACCGGTCACCACGACCGACCGGCTCGTCGGCCGGGATGCACAGGCCGATCACGTCGACCTCGCTCCAGGTCTGCCGCACCAGGTCGTTGAGCCGCTCCCCGAGTAACGTACGCGGCCGGTGCAGGCCCGGCGTGTCGACCAGCACCAACTGCGAGTCCGGCCGGTGCAGCACCGCACGGATGACGTGCCGGGTGGTCTGCGGCTTGTTCGAGGTGATGGCGATCTTCTGCCCGACGATCGCGTTGGTCAGCGTGGACTTGCCGGCGTTCGGCCGCCCCACGAAACAGGCGAACCCGGCCCGATAGTCCCGCTCGCTCATGCCGGCACTCCGCTACGCTCCGCGCCGCCATGAGGCACCACCACACTGCACCTGATGATTCGCTCACTCCGCTCGCTCATGCCGGCACTCCACTACGCTCCGCGCCGCCATGAGGCACCACCACACTGCACCTGATGATTCGCTCACTCCGCTCGCTCATGCGGTCACCGTGCCGAGGACCGTGCCGTCGGGGGCGGCCAGGTGGACCGGGGCGTCGGCGGCCAGGTCACGTACGGCCGCGTAGCCGGCGCCGTCCAGGGTGGACGCCTCGGTCACCACCACGGCGGCCTCCAACCGGGTGGCACCCGCCGCAGCCGCAGAGGCGACCGCCAACTGGAGCGCGGTGATGGTCAGCGAGGGCAGCGACACGCTCGCCGCCGCGTACGTGCGACCGTCCTGGTCCCGGACGGCCGCACCCTCCACGGCACCCACCCGACCCCGGGCACCCCGGGCGAGGATGACCAGCTTGCCGTCCTCGGCGCTCAGTTCGGCCTCGGCGGGCAGGGCGGTCGGTACGGCGGGTGACTCAGGCATCGGCGGGCAGCCTCTCCTCGGATCGGTCGGTGTCGCCCCGGGAGGCCGTCGCCTCGCCACCCGGGTTCTCCTGCGTGTCGGACGGCTCGACCCGGTGCACCAGCACCGTGTCGATCCGGTTGCGGCGGCCGGTGGTGCCCTCGGCGATCAGCCGCAGGCCGGACACCTCCGCCTCGGCGCCGGGGATCGGCACCCGGCCGAGAGACTGGGCGAGCAGACCGCCCACGGTCTCGACCTCGTCGTGCGGCAGCTCGGTGTCGAACAGCTCGCCGAGCGCCTCCACCGGCAGCCGGGCGGTGACCCGCACCGCGCCGTCCGGCAACTGCTCGATCGGCGGACGCTCGACGTCGTACTCGTCGGTGATCTCCCCGACGATCTCTTCGAGGATGTCCTCGATGGTGACCAGACCACCGGTGCCGCCGTACTCGTCGACCACGATGACCAGGTGGTTGCGGGCGGCCTGCATCTCGGAGAGCAGGTCGTCGACGGGCTTGGACTCCGGCACGAAGGTCGCCGGCCGCATCAGCTCGGCCACCGGGAGCTGCGCGTCCTCGGTAGCCCCGCCCTGGGTACGCCGGATCAGGTCCTTGAGATAGAGGATGCCGAGCACGTCGTCGACGCTCTCGCCGATCACCGGGATCCGGGAGAAGCCGGAGCGCAGGAACAACGCGAGCGCCTGGGACAGATTCTTGCCCGACTCGATCCACACCATCTCGGTACGCGGCACCATCACCTCGCGGGCGATGGTGTCGCCGAGGGCGAAGACCGAGTGGATCATCTGCCGTTCGCCGTGCTCCACCACACCCCGCTGCTCGGCGAGGTCGACCAGTTCGCGCAGCTCGACCTGGGTGGCGAACGGCCCCTCGCGGAAGCCGCGCCCGGGCGTCACCGCGTTGCCGATCAGGATCAGTAGCGACGCGAGCGGATTGAGCACCCGACCCAGCCAGCGCACCAGCGGCGCGGCCGAGCGGCCCACCACGTATGCGTGCTGCCGGCCGAGGGTACGCGGACCGACGCCGACCACCACGAAGCTGACCACGGTCATCGCCCCGGCGGTGATCAGTGCCGCCCGCCAGCCCGCGCCGAAGGTGTCCACCGCGACCAGCGCCACCAGCGTGGTGGCGGTCAGCTCGGCGAGCAGCCGGAGCAGCAGCAGGAGGTTGAGGTGACGGACCACGTCACCGGCGACCGCCTGGAGCGTACGGGCTCCCCGGGCTCCGTCGCGGGCCAGTTCGGCGGCGCGGGCCGGGGAGACCGCGGCCAGGGCCGCCTCGGTCATCGCGATCAGGCCGGCGAGCACCACCAGCCCGGCCGCGAAGACGAGCAGTTGCAGATCGGGTAGGCCGGTGGCGGGCGCGGCCAGCACAGTGTCCATCACTGGGAGCGGGTCGACCGCCAACTGGACAGCAGCCGGGCCTGGAGCCCGAACATCTCCCGCTCCTCCTCCGGCTCCGCGTGGTCGTAGCCGAGCAGGTGCAGCACGCCGTGCACGGTGAGCAGGTGCAGCTCGTCGGCGGCGCCGTGCCCGGCGGTCGCGGCCTGTTTCGCCGCCACCTCCGGGCAGAGCACGATGTCACCGAGCAGGGCCGGTTCGCCACCGGCGGCGGCGTTCTCCCCCGGCCCGTGGTCGACGCTGCCCTCGTCCATGGGGAACGCGAGCACGTCGGTGGGACCGTCGCCGCCCATCCAGCGATGGTTCAGCTCGGTCATGTAGTCGATGTCGACCAGCAGCACGGAGAGCTCGGCGAGGGGATTGACCCCCATCTCGTCGAGCGCGTGCCGGGCGACGGCGAGTACGGCGTCGGTGTCGACCTCGACACCGGACTCGTTGGCGATCTCGATGGACAACTGTCTTCCCTCGGTCTAGCGGCGCCGGCCGGCGCGGTTGCCCTGGGCAGTACGCCCGGCCACCGCGTGCACGCCCTGGGCCTGCTGGTTCTCCCGCTCGGCGTCCCACCGGGCGTACGCGTCGACGATCTCACCGACCAGTCGGTGCCGCACCACGTCGGCGCTGGAGAGCTGCGCGAAGTGCACGTCCGGGACGCCTTCCAGGATCTCCCGGACCACGCGCAGCCCGCTGGTCGTCCCGCCGGGCAGGTCCACCTGGGTGACGTCACCGGTCACCACGATCTTGGACCCGAACCCGAGTCGGGTGAGGAACATCTTCATCTGCTCGGGGGTGGTGTTCTGCGCCTCGTCGAGAATGATGAACGCGTCATTTAACGTCCTACCTCGCATATATGCCAGCGGGGCGACCTCGATGGTGCCCGCCGCCATCAGCTTCGGGATGGTCTCCGGGTCCAGCATGTCGTGCAGCGCGTCGTAGAGCGGACGCAGGTAGGGGTCGATCTTCTCGTTGAGCGTGCCGGGCAGGAAGCCCAGCCGCTCCCCCGCCTCGACCGCCGGTCGGGTCAGGATGATCCGGTTGACCTGCTTGGCCTGCAACGCCTGGACCGCCTTCGCCATGGCGAGGTAGGTCTTGCCGGTGCCGGCCGGGCCGATGCCGAAGACGATGGTGTGCCCGTCGATCGCGTCGACGTAGCGCTTCTGCCCGAGCGTCTTGGGACGGATGGTCCGCCCGCGCCGGGACAGGATGTTGAGCGTCAGGACCTCTGCGGGCCGCTCCGCGCCGCCCTGTTCGAGCATGCCGACGGTACGCCGGACGGCGTCTGTGGTCAGGGTCTCGCCTTTCTCGATCAGTTCGAGGAGTTCGCTGAAGATCCGCTCGGCGAGAGCGTTGTCGGCGGGGGCACCGGTGATCGTGATCTCATTGCCGCGTACGTGCACGTCACTGTTCACGGAGCGCTCGACCAGTCGCAGGATCTCGTCACCCGCGCCGAGCAGGTTGACCATGATCTTCGAGTCGGGGACCGTGATCTTGGTCTGCACACGGGGCGGGCCGGGAGGTGGGGTGCCGGTCATAGGTCGGGCCGAGGGGCCCTGCGCCACCTGCTCTCGATCTCGGCGCCGGGCCTGCTGCCACGGCGTGCGGATGTTGGCTCCATCGTATCGGTTCAACGGCGCGGACACGCCGCCCATTTCCCCCGGGAACGGCCGGTCGTGGCCCCTCGGTGCGCCTGCTCACACGGGCGACGACGAGTGGCCGCCACACCATCCGACGACTGGTGCACAAGTAGACAAAACTCCTCAGCTTCCGGCCCGGAAGTCGTACCTGTCGAAGGTCTCCTGCCGTCGGGTGAACCGGTAGGTCGCCCAGTGCATCCGGACCACCTCGCCGGCGGAGTCCCGGGTCAGCCGGAGCAGTTCGCCGACCTCCCGGCCGGAGACCGTCCGGAACACGTCCGGCTGCTCCGGCACCGGCGCGAAGACCGCCGGCGGCTTCTCCGACGGGTCACCGGCACCCCGGGCCTGCAGGGCGCCGTCGTGCCAGCCGAAGACGTACTCGAAACCCTCGCCCCACCAGCGACCGAGCAGCCCGCGCAGGTGCTCCGGAGCCGGTGTGCCCGGCCGCCACGGCACGATGTCGGCCGGGTCGTGCTCGACCGAGGCGGCGAGCAGCCGGTGCGGCAGCTCCAGCACGTCCACGGCGGTACCGGAGGAACCCAGCACGGCGGCGCCGAACGCGGCGGGAGCGTCCTCGCCGCCCCGCCGGCCGTACACCCCGGCGAGGAACCCGGGCATCGCGCCGTCGTGCCCGACGTGCACCACCCGCTGGCCCTGCGGCACCAGGAGCAGGCCCAGGCCGAAACCGCCGGACCACGACGTCTCGTCGGTGACCGTCACCGGCCAGCGCATCTCCTCGAGCGTGGCCGGCGCGAGCACCGCGCCGGTCGGGTCCAGCGCCACCGGATCGGCCAGGAAGGCCGCCCAGCGGGCCATGTCACCGGCGGTGCTCCACAGCTGCGCGGCGGGGCCGACCGCGCCGAAGTCGGTCGGCGGCTCCGGGCGCGCCTCGTCGGAGTACGCGTCGACCAGGAACCCGGTCGCCGCGCGGGGGCCCGGGTCGGCCGTGGTCGCGGTCAGCCCCAGCGGGACGAGTACCCGCTCGGTCAGCACCTCGGCCCAGGTCCCGCCCCGCACCCGGCCGACCAGCCGACCGAGCAGCGCCATCCCCAGGTTCGAGTAGTGGTAGCGACGGCCCGGCGGCAGCACCCGCTCCGCCCGGGCCAGCTCGGCGACCAGCCGGTCGGCGTCCGGCGCCCGCAACGTGTCCCAGACGTCGCCGTACGGCTCCCGTTGCAGGCCGGCGGTGTGCGACAGCACGCGACGCACGGTCAGCTCGCCGTGGGCCGGCAGGTCCAGATGCCGGTCCAGCGGATCGTCCAGGTCGAGCAGGCCGTCGTCGCGGCACTGGAGGGCGAGCACGGCGGTGAAGGTCTTGGTCACCGACCCGATGCGGAACCGGGTGTCCGCGTCCAGCACGGTGTCGTTGCCGGTGCCGCCGACCGCGCAGGTCCACAGCGGGCGGTCGGCCCGGTGCACCGCCGCCGCCAGGGCCGGCACCCGTCCCCGCGCCTGGACCTGCTGCACCATCCGGTCGAGCCGACCGGTGGCGGCTGTGGTCACGCCACGCTCCGGGCCAGCATCGGCCCGAGCGGCGCGCCGCCCAACAGGTGCGCGTGCACGTGGAAGACCTCCTGACCGCCGTACGCCCCGGTGTTGAACATCAGCCGGAAGCCGTCCCCGAGCAGCCCCTCGTCCTCGGCCACCGCGGCGGCCGTGGCCAGCACCTCACCGGCCAGCGCCGGGTCACCGGCGGCCAGGGTGGCCACGTCGGCGTAGTGCTCCTTGGGGATGACCAGGACGTGTACCGGCGCCTTCGGGTCGATGTCGCGGAAGGCGAGCGTGGTGGGGGTCTCGCGGACCACGGTGGCCGGGATCTCCCCGGCGACGATCCGGCAGAACAGGCAGTCAGGAGTACTCACCGGGGCAGTGTAAGGAAGGGTCCCCTACTAACGCCTCGTGTATAGGAAGGGTCCCTTCCTTACATCCAGGTGGGTGCGGCAGGATGGCGCGCATGGCAGGGCGGGCGGTACTGGTCACGGGTGGTTCACGCGGCATCGGGCGGGCGGTGGTCAAGGCGTTCGCCGCCTCCGGCGACCGGGTGGCGATCCACCACCGCGACTCGGCGGAACTGGCCGAGACGTTGCGGGCCGAGCTTCCCGGCGACGGCCATCTGGTGGTCCGCGCCGACCTGGCCGACCCCGACGCGGTACGGGCGATGGTGGACAAGGCCGCAGCACGACTCGGCGGGCTCGACGTACTCGTCAACAACGCCGGGGTGTTCGGCCCGGCAGATCCACCGCACCCGGTCTTCGAGAGCAGCTACGAGCAGTGGCAGCGACGGTGGCGCGAGATCCTCGACACCAACCTGCTCGGCGCGGCCAACGCCGCCTGGTGCGCGGCCCAGCACATGCGCTCGGGCGGTGGGCGCATCGTCAACGTCTCGTCGCGCGGAGCGTTCCGGGGCGAGCCCGCCAACCCGGCGTACGGCGCCAGCAAGGCCGGGCTCAACGCGATGGCCCAGTCGCTTGCGGTGGCCCTGGCGCCGTACGGCATCGCGGTCGCCACGGTCGCGCCCGGTTTCGTGGCGACCGACATGACCAACGAGCACCTGAAGTCGCCGCGCGGCGAGGCGATCCGGGCACAGAGCCCGTTCGACCGGGTGGCCCGCCCCGAGGAGATCGCAGCGGCGGTGCACTGGTTGGCCAGCCCCGAGGCGGAGTGGGCCTCCGGCACCATCGTGGACCTCAACGGCGCCTCCTACCTGCGCACCTAGAGATCCCCGGCCGGAGAGCGCCGCGTCCGACCGCAAACCGTTGCGTCCGTTGAAGCAGAGCAAAGGGGCCGAGGTGCATACCCCGGCCCGGCCACGACGCATCGAGCACGGCGCATCGACCACGACCGCCGGCCACGGCGCATCGACCACGACCATCAGGCACGAGATACCGGCCACGGCCATCGGGCAGGGCGTACCGGCCCCGCCGCGCGGGCGTGGCCGGTGGCGGTCACCAGCGCAGCAGGCGGGTGGCGAGTACGGCCAGGGCGGCCACCCCGGCCGTGGAGGTACGCAGCACCGACGGGCCGAGTCGGACCGGCTGCGCGCCGGCCTGCTGGAAGGAGGTCAGCTCGGCCGGGCTGATGCCGCCTTCCGGGCCGACCACCAGCACGATCTCGCCCCGGTCGGGCAGCTCGACGGTGGTCAGCCGGTCGCTCGCCTCCTCGTGCAGCACGTAGCCGGCGGCGGCACCGGCGATCCGGCGGGCCACCGACGCGCTTGACTCGTCCGGGGCGCCGGCCACCACCGGTAGCCACGCCCGGCGGGCCTGCTTGGCCGCCTCCCGGGCGGTCGCCACCCACTTGCCCCGGGCGCGTACGCCTCGTTCGCCGCGCCACTGCACCACCGAGCGGGATGCCGCCCAGGGCACGATCTCGTCCACGCCCGTCTCGGTCATCGCCTGCACGGCCAACTCGCCCCGGTCACCCTTGGCGATGCCCTGCACCACCACCAGTCGCGGGTTCGCCGCGTCGACGTACCCGCGACCGGTGATGTCCAGGTCGAGCGTGCCTCGGCCGACGGCGCTGACCACGGCCTCGGCGGTGCCGCCCCGACCGTCGGCGAGCAGCAGTTCCTCGCCGACCCGGAGCCGCTGCACGGTGGCCGCGTGATGGCCCTCCGGCCCGTCGAGCACCATCGAGTCGCCGGTGGGCAGCGACTCGACCAGGAAGAGCGGTGCGGACACCTCAGGCGTGGCCGTTGAAGGCGTCGCGCATCCGGGAGAAGAAGCCGCCCTGCTTGCTGAGCTCGGCGACCTCCTCGCCCCGGGTCACGGCGAACTCCCGCAGCATCCGCTCCTGGTCGGCGTCGAGCTTGGTCGGGGTACGCACGTCAAGGTGGACGTAGAGGTCGCCCCGACCGGCACCGCGCAGGTGCGGTACGCCCCGGGCCCGTAGCCGCAGCGTGCTGCCCGGCTGGGTGCCCGGTTTGACGTCGACCGGCTCCTCGCTGTCCAGCGTCTTGATGGTCAGCCGGGTGCCGAGGGCGGCGGCGGTCATCGGCACGGTGACCCGGCAGTGCAGGTCGTCGCCCTTGCGGGAGAAGACGTCGTGCGGCCGCTCGTGGATCTCCACGTACAGGTCACCGGCGGTGCCGCCACCCGGACCGACCTCGCCCTGCTGCGCGAGGCGGATCCGCATCCCGTCCTCGACGCCGGCCGGGATCTTCACGGTCAGTGAGCGGCGGGTCCGGACCCGGCCGTCACCGGCGCAGGTGGGGCAGGGGTGCGGGATGGTGGTGCCGTAGCCCTGGCAGACCGTGCACGGCCGGGCGGAGACCACCTGGCCGAGGAAGGTGCGCTGCACCGACTGCACCTCACCCCGGCCACCGCACGCCTCGCAGGTGGCCAGGTGGGTGCCGGCGGACGTGCCGGCCCCGGTGCAGGTGGTGCAGAGCACTGCGGTGTCGACCGTGATCGGGGCCTCGACCCCGAAGGCCGTCTCCTGCAGGTCCAGTTCCAGCCGCAGGATCGCGTCGGCCCCGGGCCGGGTACGCGGTCGCGGGCCACGCCCGGCGCCGGTGGCCCCGCCGAAGAAGGCGTCCATGATGTCCTGGAAGCCGACGAAGGGTCCGGCGCCACCGGGGCCGCCCGGCCCACCGGCACCGCCGCCGCCCGGTGCGAGCGGATCGCCACCGAGGTCGACGATCTGCCGTTTCCGGTCGTCGGACAACACCTCGTACGCGGCGTTGATGTCCTTGAACTTCTCCTGGGCCTCCGGGTCCGGATTCACGTCCGGGTGGAACTGGCGCGCCAGCTTGCGGTAGGCGCGCTTGATCTCGTCGTCGGAGGCCCCTCGGCTGACGCCGAGAATGCCGTAGTAGTCCCTGGCCACTGGGTTCCGTGTCCTCGTGTTCGTCTCGCGTTACGCCGGTCGGTGGCGGCAGCCTGCCGTCGGCCCTGACTGGTCAGTTCTGGGCCAGCAGCTCGCCCACGTAGCGTGCCACGGCCCTCACCGTGGCGATTGTTCCGGGGTAGTCCATCCGGGTCGGTCCCAGCACGCCCATCCCCCCGACGATGGTCGCGCCCGGGCCGTATCCGGTGCTGACCACGGACGCCGCCCGCAGGTTGTCGATCTGGTTCTCGTCGCCGATGCGGACCCGCAGCGTGCTCGGCTCGACCTCGCCGATGAGCTTGAGCAGCACCACCTCCTCCTCGAGCGCTTCGAGGATGGGGCGCAGCGACCCCTGGAAGTCGAGCAGGCCGCCCCGGGCCAGGTTGGCGGTGCCGGCCAGAGCGAGCCGCTCCTCGTGCCGTTCGACGAGGGTCTCCAGCAGGACGGTGGAGAGCGTGGTCATGGCCGCGCGCAGGTGCGGCGCACACTCGTCGATGAGCGTCTGCACCAGCGGTGGCGTGTCGGACAGGCGGGTGCCGACCAGCTTCTCGTTGACCAGTCGGCGCAGGTCCAGGACGTCGTCGGCGGGGACCGGCGCGGGCAGTTCGACAAGCCGCTGCTCGACCCGGCCGGTGTCGGCGATCATCACCAGCGTCAGTCGGGTGGTCGAGATCGGCACGAGTTCCAGGTGCCGGACGGTGGAGCGGGCCAGGCTCGGGTACTGCACCACGGCGACCTGGCGGGTGAGTTGCGCGAGCAGACGTACGGTGCGGTGCACCACGTCGTCGAGGTCCACCGCACCGACCAGGAACCGTTCGATCGCCCGGCGTTCGGCCGGGCTGAGCGGCTTGACCCGACTGAGCCGGTCGACGAAGAGGCGGTAGCCGCGATCGGTGGGCACCCGTCCGGCACTGGTGTGCGGCTGGCGGATGTAGCCCTCCTCCTCCAGCACGGCCATGTCGTTGCGTACGGTGGCCGGGGACACACCGAGTTGGTGCCGTTCGACGAGCGCCTTGCTGCCGACCGGCTCCTGGGTGGCGACGTAGTCCTCGACGATCGCCCGGAGCACGGCGAGTTTCCGGTCGTCGAGACCCATCCTCCCCACCTCCTGTCGCAGGTCAGCCCGGAGCGCTCAGAGTGCCAGAGGAACACTCTGGCACTCGACTGTAGCGAGTGCCAGTCTACGTCGGGGTTCCCGTGCCCGCGATGATCAAGTCGTCCCGGTCGTGGCGGAAACCGGCCGACGGGTTGACACGCCCCGGTGTCGCTATGGTGCGTCCGTTGCCGCTGGCACCTACCGTGACCACATGACTGAACCACCTCGTCCTCCAGGTTCCGGCGACGACCCCACGTCTCCACTGTCGGGCTCGTCCGGCCAGCCCGGCTATCCCCCGCCCGGCGACTATCCGCCGCCCACCGGCGACCAGCCCCCGCCGCCCGGTGGTTACGGCCCACCCGGTGACTATCCGCCGCCCGGCGGCTACCCGCCGCCCGGCGGCTATCCCCCACCGGGCGGCTATCCCCCGCCGGGCGAGTACCCGCCGGGTGGCGCACCCGGTGTCGGGTACCCGACGGGTGGTTACGGTCCCCCCGGCGGCGGCTACGCCAACAACGAGGACAAGACCTGGACGCTGATCGCCCACTTCGGTGGCCCGCTCGGGGTGATCGTGGGTGGGGGTCTGCTGGGCTGGGTCGCGCCGCTGATCGCGATGATGACCCGAGGCCAGCAGAGCCCGGTGGTCCGGGCGCACTCGGTGGCCGCGGTGAACTTCCAGATCACCTGGGCGATCGCCGGGTTGCTCAGTTGGGTGCTCACCGCGATCACCTGCGGACTGCTGTTCTTCGTGCCGTTCCTGGTCTGGATCGTGCCGGTGATCTTCGGCATCATCGCCGGGGTCAAGGCCAACGAGGGCGCCCTCTACCGCTACCCGATGACCTACGCCTTCGTGAAGCGCTGACCTCGGAGGCGCCTGTCAGGGCAGCAGGTCCCGCACCACGGCGTCGGCGAGCAGCCGGCCGCGCACCGTGAGGACGGCGCGGCCGGCCGCGTGGGCGGGTGCGGCGAGTAGTCCCTGCGCCACCGCCCGTGCGGCGGCCGCCCGACCGGCCTCGTCGAGGACGTCCAGCGGCAGCCCGGACGCGAGCCGCAGCCGGAGCATGACGTCCTCCATGTGTGCCTCGCCGTCGGTGAGCACCTCCCGGGCCATCCCGGGAGACTCACCGGCGGCGAGCCGGCTCGCGTACTCGCGGGGGTGCTTGACGTTCCACCAGCGCACTCCACCGACGTGGCTGTGCGCGCCCGGGCCGAGGCCCCACCAGTCGCCACCGGTCCAGTACAACAGGTTGTGCCGGCACCGGGCGGCGGGTGTCCGCGCCCAGTTGGACACCTCGTACCAGGAGAAACCGGCCGCGTCGAGAGCGGCCTCGGCGGCCAGGTAACGCTCCGCGGCGACGTCGTCGTCCGGGTACGGCAGTTCGCCGCGTCGCATCCGCGCGGCCAGTCGGGTGCCGTCCTCGACGATCAGGGCGTACGCGCTGACGTGGTCGACGCCCGCCGCCACCACCTGGGCCAGCGACTCGGCGAAGTCCTCCGCCCGCTCCCCCGGCGTCCCATAGATCAGGTCCAGGTTGACGTGCGCGAACCCGGCGTCGCGCGCCTCCAGTGCGGCGGCCGGTGCGCGACCGGCCCGGTGCCGGCGGTCGAGCACGGCGAGCACCCCGGGCGTGGCCGACTGCATGCCGAGCGAGATCCGGGTGTAGCCGGCTGCCCGCAGTTCCTTGAGCGAGACCGGGTCGACCGACTCCGGGTTGGCCTCGGTGGTCACCTCGGCGTCGGCGGCCAGCCCCCAGGTGCGGTCGATCGCGTCGAGGATGCGGGCCAGGTCGTCGGCGGGCAGCAGGGTGGGGGTGCCGCCGCCGACGAAGACGGTCTCCACCCGGCCCGGTGGCGTCTCGCCCAGCACCCGCGCGGCGAGTGCCAGCTCGGCGAGCACCGTGTCGGCGTACCCCTCCCGGCTCGCGCCGCCGCCCAACTCCTCGGCGGTGTACGTGTTGAAGTCGCAGTAGCCGCAGCGGCTGGCGCAGAACGGCACGTGCACGTACACGCCGAAGCCCTGGTGCCCGACGCGGGCGAGGGCGGAGGCGGGCAGCGATCCGTCGGCGGGTACGGGTTCGCCTGCTGGAAGGAGGCCGGGCATGGCCACTAGTGTGCCCTCACATGACCTCTCCCGACGCGTTCGTGCGGGTCGCCACGGCCCGTGGGGTGACCACCCTCACCCTGGACAGCCCGCACAACCGCAACGCGCTCTCCACCCCGTTGATGACCGAACTGCTGGCCGGGCTGGCTGCCGCGGTCGACGACGACGCCGTCCGGGCGATCGTGCTGGACCACACCGGCCCGGTCTTCTGTTCCGGGGCGGACCTGAAGGAGACGGCGGCGGCGTACGCCAGCGGCACGGTGCCCGCCGGGATGCTCGGTGACGTGCTCGCGGCGGTCCGGGAGTGCCCGAAGCCGGTGCTGGCCCGGGTGGCCGGTCCGGCACGGGCCGGCGGCCTGGGCCTGATCGCCGCGGCCGACCTGGCGGTCTGCGCGGCGGAGGCCACCTTCGCCTTCACCGAGGTACGGATCGGGGTGATCCCGGCGGTGATCTCGGCGACGGTGCTGCCCCGGCTGCTCCCGCGGGCCGCCGCCGAGCTGTACCTGACCGGCGACACCTTCGACGGCCGACGGGCCGCCGAGATCGGCCTGGTCACCACGGCGGTGCCCGGCGACGAGCTGGACGCCACGGTCGGGCGCTACCTCGACTCGCTGGTGCGTGGCGCCCCGACGGCGCTGGCCGGCGCGAAGGACCTGCTGCGCCGCCCGGCCGGCACCGACCTGCGCGCCGACCTGGCGGAGCTGTCCGCGCTGTCCACCGGCTACTTCCTGTCCGGCGACGGCATCGAGGGGGTCACCGCGTTCCGGGAGAAGCGCCCACCCCGGTGGGTCGCCGAACTCGACAGGTGAGGAAGGGCCGCCCCGGGGAACCTCATCGGGCACCGACGACGGGGTAAATCGGTCGGAGCGCTCGTACCGGTCGACGCGGGACGTACGCTTGGCGGACCTTGATACCGGGAGGTGTGGGTGCGGACTCGGGCAGTCGTGACGGGTTTCGTGGTCCTCGTGCTGATCGCCGTGATCGGGATCGTCCTCGGTCTGCGGCAGGTCGGTGAGCAGTTGCGGCTGCCGTTCGCCGGTCGGGCGTGCACGGTGCAGGCCGACGGTGAGGTGACGCTGGACTCGCAGCAGATGGCCAACGCGGCGACGATCGCGGCCATCGGCGCTCAGCGCAAGATGCCGGAGCGGGCGGTGGTGGTGGCGCTGGCCACCGCGTACCAGGAGTCCGGACTGCGCAACCTGGCCGGCGGCGACCGCGACTCGGTGGGGTTGTTCCAGCAGCGGCCGAGCCAGGGCTGGGGCACACCGGAGCAGATCAGCGACCCCCGGTACGCGTCCCGGAAGTTCTACGCGGCGCTGAAGAAGGTACGCGGCTGGGAGGACATGCGGGTCACCGACGCCGCCCAGAAGGTGCAGCGCTCCGCCTTCCCGGAGGCGTACGAGAAGTGGGCCGACGAGTCGGAGGTGCTGACCCGGGCGCTGCTCGGCGACGCCACCACGGCGGTCACCTGCACGGTGGGGGGCGACCCGGTGCTGCGCGGCGCGGCGGCGATCGCGAAGCTGGCCGAGGGGCTGGCGCTCGACTGGGGGCTGAGCGACTTCGAGGAGAGTCCCGTCGGGCTGACCACATCCGCTGACGGCGAGCGCGCCGGCTGGCGGTACGCGCACTGGATGGTCTCGCACGCCAAGGAGCACGGGGTGAAGCGGGTCACCTTCGACGGCCGGGAGTGGACCGCCAAGCGCGGCACCTGGAAGCGGCTGCCGGAGCAGGATCGCAGCGACTCGCAGGTCTTCGCCGAGGTCCACGCCGACGTCTGAAAGACCTCGATCTCCTTACCCGCAGTCACCGCGAAAACCGGCTATTCGCCCTTATCGCCCGCAAGGCGCGATTGATAGTGACTCTCCGCATTTGATCCGCCGCCGTCGGTCGCGACGGTGGCGAGAAGGCGCCGGGGCACTCCCCGGGGCGTGTCGACGAGAGTTACGATCGGCGGCCTGTGCCCGAAATTGGTTTCACCTCTTGGGGAGGGGTACGACGTGGCATTCGACTACGGCGACCGGACCGGCTACGAACCGATCAGCGACGTCGATCGCAAGGAGTTCCACGAGCAGGGCTTTCTCCTGCTGCGCAACGTGCTGACCGAGGACCACCGGGCCGCTCTCGAGGCCGCGGTCGACCGGGTGTACGAGGAGGAGAAGGCCAAGGGCAAGACCACCAAGGACGGCACCCTGCACCTGCTCGGCTTCCTCGAGCGCGACGAGCTCTTCGGTGAACTGCTCACCCACCCGATCGCCTTCCCGTACATGTGGGGTCTGGCCGGGTGGAACATCTACTCGCACCACAACCACCTCGACGTCACCCCGCCGGCGCTGGAGCCGGAGAAGCCGTACTGGGGGTGGCACCAGGACGGGTACCGGCAGAACTCCGACCCGGAGACGATGGACCCGAACCTGCCCCGGCCGATGTTCTCGCTGAAGGTCGCCTACGTGCTCTCCGACCTGTCGGAGAACGGTCGCGGCGCGACCAAGGTGATCCCGGGCAGCCACCTGTGGAACTCGCTGCCCCGCCCGGCGGACACCACGGTGCACAACCCGGACCCGGAGGGCACCGTCGAGATCACCGCCAACCCGGGTGACGCGTTCATCTTCGACCGCCGCCAGTGGCACTCGCGGTCGACGAACCTGTCGACGATCACCCGCAAGATGCTCTTCGTGGGCTACACCTACCGGTGGATCCGCCCGCTGGACGAGCTGCACATCGACCAGAACGGCGAGTGGTGGAACAACCGCACGCCGGTGCAGCGCCAGCTCTGCGGTGAGGGCACCCACACCGCGAACTACTGGGGCATCAACTGGGACGGTTACATCGACGACGAGATCCCGCTGCGCAAGGAGCTCAAGGAGCGCGGTCAGCTCAACCGCAACATCCCCTGGCTCCGCTGATCTGATGTAAGGAAGGGTCCCCTGCTAACGCCTGGTGCATAGCAGGGGACCCTTCCTAACATCCAGCCCCACCGCAGCACGTCCGGCGCGCACCGCAGCGCATCCAGCCGCACCGCAGCGCGTTCGGCCGCACCGCAAGCGCGTTCGGCGCGCAGCGGCGTTCGGCGGCGGTCAGCCGGTGGGCGTACGCAGGCGTCGGTGCACCTTGGCGCGGGTCGACTCGGGCAGGTCGTCGGCGTCCAGCAGCCGGGGCAGCAGCGCGGGCTCCAGGCTCAGCGCCCGGAACACCTCACCGATGGTCACCCCGTGCGCCGGCCGGTGCACCACCTCGACCGGGTCGCCGGCACCCACCGTCCCGGCCCGCGGCACCCGCAGGTACGCCCCGGGTGCCGCGCGTACGGTGAACCGCTTGATCAGATCCGGTACGCCCCAGAACCCGGCGAACGTCCGGCAGGGCGTACGCGGCTTGGTCACCTGCAACAGCGCGGACCCGATCGCCCACCGCTCCCCGATCACCGCATCGGTCACGTCCACCCCGAGCGTGCTCAGGTTCTCGCCGAAGCGCCCCGGCGGCACGTCCCGCCCCAACTCCACCGCCCACCACTGCGCGTCCTCCGTGGCGTACGCGTACACCGCCTGGTCGGGACCGCCGTGGTGGGCCCGTTCGCCGATGAAGTCACCGACGACCTCGTCGGCGCGTACCGTCACCCGCTCGGCGGCCGGCCGCTTGTCGATGCCGCTGCGTCCGCTGGCATCACCGGCCCAGGCCGCCTCGGTGACCACCGCGAGGTTCACCGAGATCAGTTTCCCCGTCATACCGGCCAGCCTACGACCGGCTCATCCCTTGACCGCGCCGGCCACCAGGCCGGAGACCATCCGCCGCTGCACCAACAGGAAGAAGATGATCACCGGCAGGGTGAACAGTGTGGAGGCCGCCATCACCGGCCCCCAGGCGGTCTCGTCGCGCCCGAAGAAGAAGGTCATCGCCACCGGCAAGGTGTAGCGGTCCTGCCGGTTGATGAAGGTCAACGCGAAGATCAGCTCGTTCCACGCGACGATGAAGGAGAAGATGCTGGTCGCGACCAGGCCTGGCGCCACCAGCGGGAACAGGATCCGGCGGAAGATCTGCGCCCGGTTGGCGCCGTCGATGGACGCGGCCTCCTCCAGTTCCTTGGGTACGGCGGCGACGAACCCGCGCAGCATCCAGATCGCGAAGGGCAGCGAGAAGCCCAGGTAGGTGAGGATCAGGCTGGGCAGGGTGTTGTAGAGGCCGAGCCGCTGGATCATCAGGAACAGCGGGATGACCAGCGCCTCAAGCGGGATCATCTGCACCACCAGCAGCATGATCAGGAAGCTGGTCCGGAGGGTGAAGCGGAACCGGGCCACGGCGGTGGCGGCGAGCAGGGCCACCAGGCCGCTCAGCAGCACCGTGGTCACCGCGACCAGCAGGCTGTTGAGGAAGAAGTCGGTGTAGCTGACCCCGGGGATCAGGTTCCCGGTGAGGATCTGGCGGTAGTGCGCCAGCGTCGGCTCGGCCGGCAGCGGGCGCGGCGTACTGGCGAAGATCTCACTGCTCGGCTTGAGCGAGGTGGTGATCATCCAGTAGACCGGGAAGGCGGCGAAGAGCGCCACCAGCAGGCCGGCGCCGTTGAGGGCGATCCGCCGGACGGTACGGCTGCGCCGCCCACCGCCTCGCGTCCGCCGACCGCCAGCGGTGGGACGCGCCTCGGCGGGGGTACGCCCGGCGGCGGGTGCCGTGTCGGCCGTCACGCCTCCTCCTCCTGCTTGAGCACCATCCGCACGTACACCCCGGTGACGACCAGCAGGATCAGCGTGAGGATCACCGCGACCGCCGCGCCGAGGCCGTACTTGGGCGGGGGTGAGAACGCCTCGGCGTACGAGTAGACGGAGAGCATGAAGGTCGGTCGGTCCTGGGTGCCCCCGGCGAGCACGTAGTACTGGGTGAAGACCTTGAAGTCCCAGATCGTGGAGAGCACCACCAGGATGCCGAAGACCGGCCGCAGCAACGGCACGGTGACCTGCCAGAACACCCGCCACGGCCCGGCGCCGTCGACCCGGGCCGCCTCGTGCAGCTCGCTCGGCACGCTCTTGAGCCCGGCCAGCACGCTGACCGCGACGAACGGGAAGGAGTGCCAGACCACCACCAACGTGAGGATCGCGAAGAACAGCAGCGGGGAGTTGAACCAGCCGTACCCGGTCCAGTCGGTGCGGCCGAAGAGCGCCTGCGAGAGCCCGTCCGGCAGCGCGTTGAAGGCCCAGGTGACCAGCCCGCTGGTGTCGTTGAAGATCCATTTCCAGACGATGGTGCCGGTCAGCGCGGGGGTGGCCCAGGCGAGCATCACGCAACTGGCCACGAACGCCGCCATCCGTCGGCCCAACCGGTTGAGCAGCAGCCCGACCAGGGTGCCGAGGACCATCGTCAGCGCCACGTTGGCCGCGGCGAACAGCACCGTGTTGCGCAGCACGGTCCAGAAGAACGGGTCACCGAGGATCTGGGCGTAGTTGCCCAGCCCGACCCAGGGCCAGTCCCGGTCGCCGCGCAACTGGCGGACGTTGTCCAACCGGTGGAAGGACATCACCACCACCTGGCCGAGCGGCCAGAGCAGCAGGACGCCGATGATCACCAGGCAGGGCAGCAACAGCAGGTACGGCAGGCGGTCCACTCGGCGGCGCCGCCGCACGGGGGTCTCCCGTGCGGCAGCGGCCTCCGGCGTCTCGGTCAGCGTGGTCACTTGGCGTTGAGGATGCTTTCCATCTCCGCGGCCGCTTCGGCGGTGGCCTGTTCGACCGTCTTCTGACCCTTCATGACCGAGCTGTTCATCGCCTGGGTCACCGTCTTGGTCCGGCTGACCTCGACCCACCTGGGGGTGAGCGGCGTGAGCTTGGTGTTCTGCATCGTGGTCGCGAACGCCGCCATGATCTTGTCATTCGCGTACCGGTCGCCGCCCACCAGGTCGGAGTAGACCGGGAAGAAGCCGAGACTGTCCGCGAACTCCTGGGCGTTCTTCTTGTTCAGTAGGACGGTGAGGTAGTCCCAGGCGAGGTCCTGACGCTGACTGTCCTGCCAGACGGCCAGGTCGGAGCCACCGGCGAAGGCGGGTGCGGGCCGGCCGTCCGGGCTCGGGATGGGGAAGGTGCCCCAGACCTTCTCGATCTCCGGGTTGTCCTTGGCGATCGCGCCCTGCTGCCAGCTCCCGGCGAATGCCATCGCCGCCTTGCCGGTGGCGAACTGGGTCCGCGCGTCGATCTCGTTCCACCCGGCGGCGGCCGGCGGGGCGACCTTGTGCACGGTCACCAGGTCGGTCCAGAACTTCACCGCCTGCTGCGCCTGCGGCGAGGTCAGCCCGGAGGTCCAGGTGTCGCCCTGCTGGGTGGCGATCTCGCCGCCGGCGCCCCAGAGGAACGAATAGAACGGCAGCTCGGAGTTGCCGGGCAGGGCGATGCCGTACGTGCCGGGCTTGACGGCCTGCACCGCCTTGGCCGCCGCCACCAGCTCGTCCCAGGTCTTCGGCGGTTGCACGCCGGCCTCGGCGAACCAGTCGGTGCGGTAGTAGATGCCCCGGACGCCGGCGTACCACGGCACGCCGTACTGCCGTCCGTCGAGCTGGGCGTTGCGCACCAGGTCGGGCAGGATGTCCTTGCCCTCGGCCCAGCCGTTCATCCGGTCGGTCACGTCGGCGAGGGCCTCCTGCGCCGCCCAGCCCTGCGTCTCGGTGTTGCCCAGCTCGGTGATGTCGGGTCCTTCGCCACCGGCGAGCGCGGCCTGGAACTTCTTGGGCGCCTCCAGCCAGGGGACGTACTGCACGACCACGTCGGTGTCGGGGTGCTTGGTCCGGAACTCGGTCTCCACGGCGTCGAGGAACGCGGTCTGCGCCTCGCTGCCCTCGCCCATCATCCAGACCGTCAGTCTGCTGGTGTCTGCCGCGTCGTCACCGGAGCCACCGCAGCCGGCCAGCACCATCGCGGTCGTGGCCACCACGGCGGTGACCGGGACCAGCCGTTTCCACCTGTTCACGCGACTTCCCTCCCGCCTGGCATTAACCTTCTCCGTCGCACCCTAGTACGAAGGATTCCTTTACGACAGTGGGCGGGCCCGACGGTATCGCAGGACGGAGCGGCGAGGAGGGGGTACGCGACTGGCAAACCGGGGCGTACGACGACGAAAGGCGCCCGACCTCGACGGTCGGGCGCCTTTCGAGACTGAGCTGTTACCGCATGACACCCCGGCGGCTGCGGCCCACCCCGGAGACCAGCGCCACCGCGACGGCCGCCAGCAGGACCTGGAGCATGAGCTCCCGCCAGTCGATGCCGGCGGTCTCGGCGAAGCCCGAAGCGCGGGCGATGACCGTACCGAGCAGGGCGGCGCCGACACCGATCACCATGTGCAGCCAGATCGGCATCGGCTGCCGGCCCGGCACCACCAGTCGTCCCAGCGCGCCGATGATCAGACCGACGATCAGCGCGGTGATGATGCCCCAGACGGTGAGCTCCATGGTCGTTCTCCTCTACAAAAGACTTCCCACGGTTTTCGTGGTTATCTGTCGTCGACAGAGCTATTTCCCGACCCCATCGAACCCCAAACCGAATTTCTGCGCCCAGACCGCACGACATCACCCAGAAGTGCGGTTCACGCAGCTCGGGAAGGGCGATCCGCCGGACGAGATCCGGCGCGGACCGCTGCCCTGCTGGACGCTGTCGGCCCGCACCGAGGGCCGACCACAGCGGGCGCGGGTGCCGGTGCAAGGAAGGGTCCCCTACTAACGCCTCGTGTATAGAAAGGGTCCCCTCCTTACCTCCGGGTGCCGGGAAACGCCAGCGGGCGCCCGGCCGTCGGCCGGGCGCCCGCGAAGGCGTATGGGGGTGTTTACCGGTGGGTCACACCACGGCGACGGCCGCCCACCCCGGCCACCACGGCCACGGCGATCGCAGCCAGCGCGACCTGCACCAGCAGCTCGGCCCAGTCGATGCCGGCGGTCACCGTGGCGATGCCGGCGGCCCGGGCGAGAACGGTACCCAGCAGCGCGGCGCCGACACCGATGACCATGTGCAGCCAGATCGGCATGTCCTGCCGGCCCGGGACCACGAGGCGGCCCAGCGCGCCGATGATCAGACCCACGAACAGTGCGGTGATGATGCCCCAGACGGTGAGCTCCATGGTGGCCCTCCTCAGCAGAAGATGTCATTCGGCGGGGTTTTCTGTCGGGCGAGTCAGTTCCCTCGACGCCGAATTCCCAAACCGATCGGAGCACCCCCGGATGACATCCCGGCCATGTCGCCGGTCGATGCCGCCACCATTCGCGCACGTCGCGGCCGGGTGCCGGGCCCACCGGCCCGGCACCGGGCGGCGACTACTTCTTGCCCGTCTGCTTGCCGTCGCCGGAGTCGGACGAGAGCGCCGCGATGAAGGCCTCCTGGGGGACCTCGACCCGGCCCACCATCTTCATCCGCTTCTTGCCCTCCTTCTGCTTCTCCAGCAGCTTGCGCTTACGGCTGATGTCACCGCCGTAGCACTTGGCGAGCACGTCCTTGCGGATCGCCCGGATGGTCTCCCGGGCGATCACCCGGCTGCCGATGGCGGCCTGGATCGGCACCTCGAACTGCTGGCGCGGGATCAGGTTGCGCAGCTTCGCGGCGATCGTGGTCCCGTACGCGTACGCCTTGTCCTTGTGCACGATCGCGCTGAACGCGTCCACCGGCTCGCCGTGCAGCAGGATGTCGACCTTCACCAGGTCGGACGCCTGCTCGTCGGTGGGCTCGTAGTCCAACGAGGCGTAGCCCTTGGTCCGGCTCTTGAGTTGGTCGAAGAAGTCGAAGATGATCTCGGCCAGCGGCAGCGTGTAGCGCAGCTCCACCCGGTCGGCGGAGAGGTACTCCATGCCGAGCAGGCTGCCCCGGCGGCCCTGACACAACTCCATCACCGCACCGACGTAGTCGTTCGGGGTCAGCACGCTGGCCCGCACCGTCGGCTCGTACACCTCGGCGATCTTGCCGGTCGGGTACTCGCTCGGGTTGGTGACGATGATCTCCACGCCGTCCTCCTGGATGGCCCGGTAGACCACGTTCGGCGCGGTCGAGATCAGGTCCAGGTTGAACTCCCGCTCCAACCGCTCCCCGATGATCTCCAGGTGCAGCAGGCCGAGGAAGCCGCAGCGGAACCCGAAGCCCAGCGCGCCGGAGGTCTCCGGCTCGTAGGTCAGCGCGGCGTCGTTGAGCTTGAGCTTGTCCAGCGCGTCCCGCAGCGCCGGGTAGTCCGACCCGTCAATCGGGTACAGGCCGGAGTAGACCATCGGCTTCGGGTCCTTGTATCCGCCGAGCGCCTCGTCCGCCGGCCGGCCGTTGATGGTGACCGTGTCACCGACCCGGGACTGCCGTACGTCCTTCACACCGGTGATCAGGTAGCCGACCTCGCCGACCCCGAGCGCCTCGGACTTCACCATCTCGGGCGAGATGACGCCGATCTCCAGCAGCTCGTGGACGGCACCGGTGGACATCATCTTGATCCGGTCCCGGGCGCTGATCCGGCCGTCCACCACCCGGACGTAGGTGACCACGCCCCGGTACACGTCGTACACCGAGTCGAAGATCATCGCGCGGGCCGGGGCGTCGGCGTCGCCGACCGGTGGGACGAACTGCCGGACGATCTCGTCGAGCAGGTGCGGCACACCCTCACCGGTCTTGCCGGAGACCTTGATGCAGTCCGCCGGGTCGCCACCGATCAGGTGCGCCAACTCCTCGGCGTACTTCTCCGGCTGCGCGGCCGGCAGGTCGATCTTGTTGAGGACCGGGATGATGTGCAGGTCGTTCTCGAGCGCCAGATACAGGTTGGCCAGCGTCTGCGCCTCGATGCCCTGCGCGGCGTCGACCAGCAGGACGGCACCCTCGCAGGCGGCCAGCGAGCGGGACACCTCGTAGGTGAAGTCCACGTGGCCCGGGGTGTCGATCATGTTGAGCACGGCCTGCTCACCGGTCCGCTCGCCCTCGCGGATCGTCCACGGCATGCGCACGGCCTGGCTCTTGATGGTGATGCCGCGTTCGCGCTCGATGTCCATCCGGTCGAGGTACTGCGCGCGCATCTGCCGTGGGTCGACCACACCGGTGAGCTGCAACATCCGGTCGGCCAGGGTCGACTTTCCGTGGTCGATGTGGGCGATGATGCAGAAGTTCCTGATCCGCGCCGGGTCGGTGGCACCAGGAGCGTTCGCGCCGGGATCGAGCGTCGGTGGCACAGCGGTCCGTTCTGGTCGGCTGACGTGAGCGGGCCGGCACCGCCGGCCCCCTCTATGCTCCCACGTCCCCGGCGGACGACCGCCGCGCGGGCGAACCCGGACTCACTCCGGCGGTGGCTCGACGAAGAGGGCGGCCAGCCGGGGCAGCCGCCGCCGGGCCTCGTCGGAGTTGTCGAAGTCCCAGAAGTCGTTCAGGTCCGGCGTCCGCGCCGCCTCACGCACCACCGGCATATCGGACGCGGTCGCCTTGCGGTACGCGTCCCACGGCACAGCGAGCATGTCCTCGCACTCGAACTCCTCGCCGCTGAGCGCGGCCGCCCGGACCTCCGGCAACTCGGCCAGCGAGTCCGGGTCGGCGACCGCGCGGGCGAAGACCTCCCGGCCCCGCGTCATCAGCCAGCCCCGGAAATACTCGAAGCCGTCGTCCGAGGCACCGTAGTTCATCATGTACGCGGCGCCCCACAGGTCGACCCGGTAGGAGGCGGCGAGCACCCGCCGCTGGTGCTCCGCGTACCCGACGATCTCCTCCGGGTCGCGGGCGGCGAGCAGCGCGACGGCGCGGGCGGCGATGGCGTCCGGCTCTCCGCCACCGGCGCGGGCCCGGTCGATCAGCTGCCAGAAGTCCTCGGTCCTCATGACCCGGCAGTCTGGCAGACACGTGGGACAGCGGCGGGACCCGACGAGTCCGGCGCGCGGCGCACGGCGGCGACGCCGTACCGGGCAGCATGGTCGGGGTGAGCAACCCGGCCCCGCCGCCCGTGGCGTACCACGCGACCGCCCAACGCCCGCCCTGGCACACGCTGCCGGAGACGGTCCGCGTCGCGTTGTCGGACCGGCTCGGCGCCCCGGTCGTCGCCGCCGAGACCGCCGGTGCCGGGTTCACCCGGGGCTTCGCCGCGGTGCTGCGCACCGGCGACGGCGACACCGCCTTCGTCAAGGCCGCGTCCCGCGCCGAGCAGCCGCACCTGGTCGACTGGTACGCCCGCGAGGCGGCCATCCTCGCCCGTCTGCCCGCCGGTCTCCCCGCCCCGCGCCTGCGCTGGACGCTGTTCGAGGCCGACTGGTACGCGCTCTGCCTGGAACCGATCCACGGCCGCCTCCCCCGGTTGCCCTGGGACCCGGTCGAACTGGCCAACACCCTCGCCGGGTACGCCGACCTCTCCGCCGCTCTCGCCGAACCGCCGCCTGACCTGGTCGCCCTCGGGCTGCCCCGGCTCGCCGACCTCGCCCGCGACGACATCCTCTGGTGGGGCGAGGTCGCCGCCGGTCGGGAACCCGTGCCGCCGCTGCCCGAACCGCTGCGCGGCCGGGTCGCCGACCTGGCCGCGCTGGAGTCCCGCCTGCCCGAGTACGCCGCCGCCGCGACCGGACTGACCCACGGTGACCTGCGGGCGGACAACGTCCTGATCGACGCGGCGGGCACCGCCTGGTTCTGCGACTGGACCTGGCTCTGCCACGGCCCGGCCTGGTTCGACCTGGCCAACCTGCTGATCACCGGGTACGCCTCCGGCCTCGACGCCGACGCCCTCTTCGCCGCCCACCCGACCGTCGCCGACGCACCCGACGACGCGCTCGACGTGACCCTGGCCGCCCTGGCCGGCTACCACCTCACCGCCGCCGCCTCGGCGCCCCCGACCGCGTCGACCCACCTACCAACACACCAGCGGTGGACCGGCGAACAGGCGCTCGGTTGGCTGGCCCGTCGGCGGGGTTGGTCCTGACCACGCCCGGTGGCACGGCACCTGACCACGAGGGCTGTTTTGGCCCGTGCCGACCGACCTGGTAACCTGGCTTTTCGCGCAGCGATGACGCATGCTCGTCGTCGCGCGCACAAGCTGACCAACCCGAGCTATCAAGACGAGGCTGTCGCGTGGCGAACATCAAGTCCCAGATCAAGCGCAACCGGCAGAACGAAAAGCGCCGGCTGCGTAACAAGTCGGTCAAGTCGTCGCTGAAGACCGCCATCCGCAAGTTCCACGAGGCCGCTGAGGCCGGTGACGTCGAGAAGGCCACCACCCTCATGCAGGACGCCTCGCGCAAGCTGGACAAGGCCGCCAGCAAGGGCGTGATCCACGCCAACCAGGCCGCCAACCGCAAGTCGGCGATCGCCAAGCGCGTCACGTCGCTCGCTGCCTGAGTACAGCGACCTCAGACCTGACGGAAGCCCCGGGGCACTGCCTCGGGGCTTCCGCGCGTCCCCGCCCGACTCGGGCGCAGCTCTCCCCGCCCGGCGCACAGCCCGCAGCCCGTCCCTGTCCGGCCCCGCGTGGACCGGTCTCTGCGCGGGGCGGCTCTCTGCGCGGACGGGTCTCCGGGCGGCTCTCTGCGCGGTGCGGCTCGCTGCGCGGACGGGTCTCCGGGTGGCAGTGGATCAGGAACCGGGTTCGCAGGTGCGGCGGCGACGTCCGGGCGCCTTCGGCGGGTCCGGGGCCGGCGGGCGCGGTGCGGCGGCGTCCGAGCCGACCGCCGTCGATCGCGCCGTCGTCGACCCGGTTGTCGTCGATCCCACAGTCGTTCCGGCCGGGCCGGTACCGGCCGACGTGGCGTCCGTGCTGCCGGGGCGGGCCGGTCGGAGGGTGGGTGCGGTCGGGCCGGGCGGACGCGTCGGTGACGACGAATCAAGAGCGGGCAGCGGCTCCGACCGGAGCACGACGCCGGGCACGGTGTGCGGCAGCCAGTCGACCCGGGCCCGCCCGACCACGGGTTCCATCTGCTTCCGGAACCGATCGCGTTCCTGCTCGGGCACGGCTGCTGCGGAGCGGACCACCACGGCCGCCACCAGGTCGTTGAGCTTGACCATGACGGCCACCGCCGCCGGCAGCACCAGCACCGCCCACCACTTCACCAACTCCGCGAGCACGAGCAGGGCGGCCAACGCGATCGCGCCCTCGAAGAAGAGGAAACAGAGCACCCCGCCCGGGTTGACGACACGCAGCCCGAGCACCCGGGCGTAGAGCGGTCGGTACCGCTCCTCGTCGGCCGGGATCGTGGCCCATGAGCCACGGAGGGCTCCGCTCATCTGGCGCCGCCCTGCTGCCGCGCAGCGGCCACCGAGAAGACCGCCTTCTCCAGCGCGTACGCCCGGTCGTCGGAGCCGCCCTTCACCGCCGCGTTGCACTCGGCCGCCGCCCGCATGGCCTCCACCAGTGCGTCCGGCGTCCAGCCCCGTGCCTGTCGCTGGGCCCGTTCGACCTTCCACGGCGGCATGCCCAGGCTGCTGGCGAGCTGGTACGGGCTGCCCCGACCGGCCGAGGCGACCCGGGCCACGGTGCGGATCCCGTCGGCGAGGGCGTCGGCGATCGGCACCGGGTCCACCCCGACGTGCAGCGCCCAGCGCAACGCCTCCAGGGCGGCGGGCAGGTCACCGACCATGGTGGCGTCGGCGACGGTGAAGCCGCTCACCTCGACCCGGCCCCGGTAGTAGCGGGAGACCGTGTCGGCGTCGACCTTGCCGTCGGTGTCGGCGATGAGCTGCGAGCAGGCTGCCGCGAGTTCCCGCAGGTCGTTGCCGACCGCCGCGATCAGCGCCTCGGCCGCGTCGTCGGTGCAGCGCCCACCGGCCCGGCGGAACTCGTCCCGCACGAAGGCCACCCGATCGCGGTGTCCCTTGAGCTTGGTGGCCGGCAGCACCTGCGCACCGGCCGCCTTCAACCCGTCGGCGAACGCCTTGCCCTTGGCCGCGCCGAGATGCTGGACGACGAGCTGCACCTCGGGGTCGGGATTCTTGGCGTAGGCCAGCAGGGCGGCGGTCAGGTCCTTGCGGGCGTCCTGACCGGACCGCAGCACCAGCACCCGTCGTCCGCCGAACAGCGAGGGGCTCAGCATCTCGTCGATCTCGCCCACGGTGAGCTGCCCCGCCTGGTACTCACGCACGTCCGCACCCGGGTCGGCGGCGCGGGCGGCGGCGACGGTTTCGGTCACCGCACGCGTGGCGAGCAGCTCCTCGTCGCCGAGGACGAGCACAATGGGAGCGGCATTGGCGGCGGTCACGCCGCCCATACTCGCACGCTCTGCGGCGAGGTCCAGTCTGCTCGTCGGTACTCTGCTGGCAGACCCCGCACTCAGCGCAAATCCAGACATATATCCAATTAGCCTTCTTTCTCTATAAGTCGGATTCGCTCATCGGTTTGCCCTGGTCAGGTCCACTCCCCCCGCCACGACGGCCAGCCCGGACGGCCCGACCACCACGGCCACGTCCCCGTCGAGGTCGGTCCGCAGCACCCGCGCCCCACCCCGACTCAACCGGGCCAGGACGGCCTCGTTGGGATGTCCGTAGGTGTTGCCCGCGCCCACCGGCACCAACGCGACCGCCGGTGCGATCGCGTCCAGAAAGGCCGGGTCCTGGTACGCGCTGCCGTGGTGGGCGACCTTCAACACGTCGGCCCGCAGCCCGTACGGCGGCAGGTGTTCCCGCAACGCCTGCTGCTCCTCGGTCTCCGCGTCCCCGGCGAGCAGGATCCGCACCCCGGCCACGGTGGCCCGCAGCACCAGGGAGTTGTTGTTCGGGTCGGACCTGGTCCCCCGCATCGGATAGGGCGGACCGAGGACCACCAGGTCGACCGCGCCCGCCCCATACCGCCACCCGGCCGGGGCGGCCACCACAGGCGTGCCGTGCGCGGCGGCCGTATCGTGCACCAGGTCCCGCCCGATCGCCGGTTCCGGCCACCGGGGCGTGACCACCGTGTCCACCCGACGGTCCCGGAAGACCCCGGCCACTCCCCCGGTGTGGTCCACGTGGAAGTGACTCACCACCAGGAGCGGCACCCGCCGTACGCCGAGCCGTCGCAGACAGGAGTCCGCCGCCGCCGGATCGGGACCGGCGTCGACCACGACGGCGCGCCCCGGCGCCACCGGCAGCAGCACGACGTCGCCTTGACCGACCGCGCAGGCGACCACCACCCACCCCTTGGGCGGCCAGCCGGGTGCCGCCACCCGCACCGGCAGGGTGCCGACCACGACGGCGGCGGTGAGCACCGCCACCAGGCGACGCACCACCGGCCACCGCGCCGCCACCAGCAGGGCCACGGTCAACGCCGCCAGCAACAGCGCTCCGGACACCCCACCCGGCCAGGGCAGGTTGCCGGCCGGGACGCGGGCCCCGTGCCGGGCCACCAGCACCAGCCACCACGCCGGCCAGTGCGCCAGCCAGGCGACGGCCTGGGCACCGGCGGGCCAGACCGGCGAGATCGTCGCCGCCAGCACCCCGAGCACCGTGGCCGGAGCGATCGCGGGCACGACCAGCAGGTTCGCCGGGACCGCGACCAGACTGACCGTGCCCGACAGACCGGCGATCACCGGGGAGCAGGCCAACTGCGCGGCGGCCGGCACCGCCAGCGCCTCCGCCGCCCCCGCCGGTACGCCCCGTCGGCGCAACCCGTCGCGCCACCGTGGCGCGAGCAGCAGCAGACCACCGGTGGCCAGGACCGACAGCGCGAACCCGGCGTCCCCGGCCAGGTCCGGGTCGACGAGCACCAGCACCGCCACCCCGGCGGCCAGGGCCGGCACCGCCGCCCGGGGCCGGCCGGTGGCCAGCGCGGCGAGTCCGATCGCGCCCATGGTCGCCGCACGCACCACGCTCGGCGAGGGCCGGACCAGGATGACGAAGCCCACCAGGGCGAGCCCGCAGAGCACGACGGCCAGCGTCGGCCCGGCCCGGGCCCAGCGGGCCGCCAACAGCACCGCCCCCACCACGATCGCGACGTTGGAACCGGAGACCGCGTTGAGATGTGTCATGCCGGTGGCCCGGAAGTCCTCCTCCACTGTGTCGGGCAGTTCGCTGGTGTCGCCGACGACCAGACCGGGCAGCAGGCCGCCCGGGTCGTCGGGCAGTGGCGCGCAGGCGCGTTGCAGACCGGCCCGCAGCAGCCCGGCGGCCCGTTGCAGCACCGACGCCGACCCGAGCCGGACGGGTTCCCCCTCGGCCAGCAGCACTGCGCCGGTCAGGTCACCGCCGCGCGGCTCGGTCAGGCGGCCCTCGGCGGTGATGCGCTGCCCCGGCAGCAACCCGCGCCAGGCGGGGTCGTCGGCGAGCACCAGCACCCGGGCCGGCGCGGTGACCCGTTGCCCCGCCGGGCCGGTGACGGTCACCAGCCGGGCCGACACCAGCAACGTCGGCGGGCGACCGACGATGCCGCCGCGTAGTGCCCGGGGATCGTCCCGGACCGTCAACTCCGCGCTGACCTGCCCGCCGTCGTCGACCAGGGCACGCAACGGGCCGGCGTCCCGCACCACCAGTCGGGCCGAGGTCGCCGCGCCGCCGCAGACGATCCCGATCAACACCGCCACCGCGATCCAGCCGTAGCGACGGGCGACCGCACCCTGCCGCCCGACGAACCCGAGCAGGTGCACCGCGACCAGCACGGCCACGGCCGCCGCCACCACCGCCACCAACAGTGTCCGCGCGGCGGTGAGGTGCAGGCCGGCCAGGGCGGTGAGCCAGGCCGCCACGGACAGTCCGGCCAGCCGGAGATCGGGCACCTTCGCGTCGGCGGTCACACCGTCACCAGGTCCTTCAGCTCCTCGTACCGGGCGTCGCCGATGCCGTTGACCTGGCGCAGGTCGCTGACGGCACGGAAGCCGCCGCGCTGGTCGCGGTGCTCGATGATCCGCTGCGCGAGCACCGGTCCCACGCCGGGCAGCGCATCGAGTTGCGCGAGGGTGGCGGTGTTCAGGTTCACCCGTCCGCCGGGTTCGGCACCGGGCACGGCGGCACCGGGGGCGGCGGCACCGGGAGCCGGGGCGGCGGGCGTGGGCGCTGGTACGCCGACCACGATCAACTCGCCGTCGGTCACCTTGCGGGCCGGATTCAGCATCGCCACGTCCACCCCGGGCAGCGCCCCACCGGCCGCCTCGACGGCGTCGGCCACCCGTGCCCCGGCCGGAAGCCGCACCAGACCCGGCCGACGCACCTTGCCCGCCACGGCGACGACCACCTCACCCGCGGGTACGGCCGACGGGTCGCTCATCGACTCGCCATCGGCCGGGCCGGACGGGTCTTCGACGTCGGCGGCACCGCTGGGACCGGTGACGGTGACGACCGGCTCGACCTGCGGACGGGACCGCCACGCCCAGACGGCGGCGACGACCACGACCAGGACGGCGACGACGGCGAGCACCCGGACCCCGCGCCGCCCGGGGTCGAACGCCCCGGGACCCGGCAGCCGGGACGGCGCAGGCGTCGCCTCGACGTCCGCCTGATCCTCAGCGCTGGACCGGCCGGTTCGCTCCGAAGCAGGGTACGGATCGGCGACCACGGCGGCGGTAGGTGTCAACGAGGTCGGCGGACCGGTGGCGTAGGTCCCGGTGTCCGACGAGAACTCGGGGCCTGTGGTGGCGTGCACGGGCAGCGCAACGGTCGGCCACTCCATCGGGGTGCGCCGCAGCGACGACGAAGCCAGTGAAAGGTGGTGAGGATTCGGCCGGTGACGTCCGGGGGCATGAGGCCAACCTCTGGGCCTGCCGATGACGGTCGACCGGCGGGCATGTCGCTAGCGCGCGCCGCCGTGCCGGGCATCAGCCGCCACAGGCGGTCCCGGACCACCGTCTCCTCGTCGTCTTTGGGCACGGCGCGAGGCTAGGACGGCGAGCCCGACGCGTGCCGCCGTCAATCGCCCCGGCTGTGGATAACCGGTCGCCTGTGGACAACGACCTGATCACGCATCGTTCGTGCTATGGCCGGACCCGCCGAACCGAGGCTGCCTTCGCACGGTCCTGCCATCCACTTCGATCGGCCGATTGATCCACCGCACGAACCGGCCGTGCAGCCCGGCGATGCCGTCTCCTCATCGGGCGCACGAAGAAGCCCTCCAGCCGCGCCGGAGGGCTCTTTGGCGTTGGTCACGCTCGATCCCGGATCGAGTGGTCATCGTCGCGCTCGGATGCCACTCGATCCCGGATCGAGCATGATCTTGTGCTCGGGAGGACGTGCACGGTTCATCGGTGGAGAGCGACCGGCAACAGGGCGGTGCTGGCGAGGCAGGCGCTGCCGTGACCGGCCCGGGTCAGCGGGATTCCGGATCGAGACCGAGGGCCGCGCGTCCGCCGTCGACCGGCAGGGTGACGCCGGTGACGAAGCCGGCCGCCGGGGAGAGCAGGAACGCCACCACCTCGGCGACGTCCTGCGGGCGGCCGATCCGGCCCACCGGGTGCAGGCGGTGTAGTTCCGCCTCGACCCGTCCCGCCTGCTCCGCCGTCTGCGCCGCCAGGAACGCCTCGTGCCGCTCGGTGGTCACCGAGCCGAGGGCGACCGTGTTCGCCCGGATGCCACGTGGGCCGTACTCGACCGCGAGCGCGCGGGTCAGCCCCTCGATGGCGGCTTTCGCGGTGGCGTACGGCAGGCAGCCGGGCACCGGTCGAGCGGCCTGGTGGGAGGAGACGTTCACGATCGCGCCGTCGGTGCCGGCGGCCAGGAATCGGCGTACTGCGGTGGCCGCGCCGACCACGGCGGGGCGCAGGTTGCGGGTGATCAGGTCGACCACCTCGCCGACCGGGGCGTCGTGCACCGACGCGTCCCGGAACACCGCCGCGTTGTTCACCCAGCCGGTGAGCGGCCCGGCTCGTTCGGCCAGGTCGGCGGCGCGCCCGGCGACGCCCTCGTCGGCCGCGTCACCCACCACCGCCGTCAGCCGCCCGTTCGCCGCATGATGCTCCACCCAGGACACCGCGTCGCCATCACGCTCGACGATCACGACCGCCTCACCCGCAGCGAGCAGCCGCTCCACGATCCCCCGCCCGACCCCGCGCCCACCGCCGGTCACCACACAGGACATCCGCCCCTCCTCCCACCCCCGCCCATCTTCCCGCACCCCCGCACCCACCCCGTCGATCATGGAGTTGCGGCACCTCCATACCCGGCCAAACCATCACCGATCGCCGACCACGGCTCCATGATCGGCGAACGCAGCCGGGCGGAGGGCAAGCGCGTCACCAGGGCGAGCGCAGCGGGCGGGCGGAGGCGAGCGCAGCCGGGTGGAGGGCGAGCCAGTCGGGCGGAGGCGCGCGTCACGCGGGCGGAGGCGCGCGCGACCCAGAAGGACGAGCACCCACGGCGCGCGCAGACCCAGGGGCGTCAGGGGTGGCGGTGGGTGACGACGCAGGCCAGGCCGGGGCCGGCGTGGGCGGCGACGGCGGCACCGGCCTCGGAGACGTACGTGTCGTGCAGGCGCGCGCCCAGCCGGTCCGTGAGCGCGCTCAGCAGCGTCTCGGCGCGCTGGGGTGCGGCCAGGTGGTGTACGGCCAGGTCGACCTCGGCGTCTCCGGCCGCCTCGACGGCCAGGTCCACCAGGCGGGCCAGACCACGGCTGGCCGTGCGTACCTTGTCGCACAACACGATGCCGCCGTCCGGCATGTAGAGGATCGGTTTGACCGAGAGTGCCGTGCCGAGCAGCGCCTCGGCCGCGTTGATCCGGCCGCCCCGGCGCAGGAATTCCAGCGTGTCGACGTAGAAGTAGATGGTGGTGCGGTCGATCGCGGCGACGGCCTCGGCGCGTACGGCGGCCAGGTCGGCATCGCGGTGGGCGGCCCGGGCGGCGGCGATCACCGGGAAGCCGAGGCCCATGCCGCAGGAGCGGCTGTCGACCACCGTCACCCGGTCACCGAAGTCTGCGGCGGCCAGCTCGGCAGCCTCCACGGTGCCGGAGAGTCCCGCCGACAGGTGCACCGACACGACGCCGTCCGCACCGGCGTCCAGCAGCCGCCGGTACGTCCGGACGAACTGTTCCGGGGAGGGGCGGGACGTACTCACCGAGACCCGTCGGGCGCTCAGCGCACGGGTGGCGTCCGCCGGGGAGGTCTGTACCCCTTCCAGTCCCTCGACGCCGTTGAGCACCACGGTCAGCGGCACCACGGTGAGCTGGTGCGCGGGCACCAGCTCGGGCGGCAGGTAGGCGGTGGAGTCGGTCACGACCGCGACGGGCATGCCCGGCACGGTAGCCGATCGGTGGGGTGCGGCGTCAGACCGCTTCGGCGGAGCCCTGCCGGACGGGTGCGGTGCCGCCGGGTGCGGGTGGTGGCACGCTGACCGGGCCGACGTTGTGCGCCCGCATCTGCCACCCCCGGTCGGCGTCGTGCCGCAGCTCGGTCCAGTGGCAGTTGCGCAGTGAGCCGACGGCGCGCAGCACGCTGGATTCCCAGCCGAGTAGCTGACCGCAGCCCTGGCGGGCGGCACCGCCGTGGGTGGCCACGACGACGGTGCGGCCGGCGAGTTCGTCGGCGAGCTCCTGCAGGGCGGTGCCCATCCGCTTGCCCAACTCGGCCAGCGGCTCGATCTCCGCGCCCGGGTCCGGGTCACCGGCCCGCCAGCGGGTGAACACCACCGGGAACCGTATCGCCGCCTCGGTGAGCAGGAGCCCCTGCCAACGGCCGAAGTGGCGTTCGCGCAGCCGGGCGTCGGAGCGTACCGGCAGACCGGTCAGCGCGGACAGCGCACCGGCGGTGTCCGCCGCGCGGCTCAGGTCGCTGGCGACGATGGCGTCCGGTCGCAGCGCAGCCAGCAGCGGCGCGGCCTGGCGTGCCTGCTCGCGGCCGAGGTCGTTGAGGGGTACGTCGGTCTGCCCCTGCACCCGGCCGGCGGCGTTCCAGTCGGTGTTGCCGTGCCGCCAGATGACCAGCCGGGTCACTCGCCGGATCCGCTGGAGGCCTCGGCGCTGGCCAGGTCCCGGTCGACGAACGGGATGGTGGGGCAGTCCTTCCAGAGCCGGTCGAGGGCGTAGAACTCGCGCTCCTCGGTGTGCTGCACGTGGACCACGATGTCGACGTAGTCGAGCAGCACCCACCGGCCGCCGCGCTCGCCCTCGCGCCGGACCGGCTTGGCCTTCTCGGGCAGGTCGAGCAGCGCTTCCTCGATGGCGTCGACGATGGCGAGCACCTGGCGCTCGTTCGGGGCCGCGGCGAGCAGGAACGCGTCGGTGATGGCGAGCTGGTCGCCCACGTCGATGATGACGATGTCCTGAGCCTTCTTGTCGGCCGCGGCCTGGGCGGCGGCCATCGCCAGCTCGTGAGCGCGTTCCGAAACTGTCACCGTTCTCCCTCGATCACCCGTGCGATGCTTCCAAGCCTCTCACACCCGGCGGATTCCCGACTTGGCGGTTTCACGCAGTAGTCGGGATGAAACCGGCTAATCATCCTGGTAGAGCCGCCGTTTCGCGATGTATTGCACCACACCGTCCGGCACCAGATACCAGACCGGCACTCCTCGGGAGACCCGTGCCCGACAGTCGGTCGACGAGATGGCCATCGCCGGCACCTGCACCAGGCTGACCGTGTCGGCGGGCACGTGGGCGTCGGTGAGTTCGAAGCCCGGTCGGGTCACCCCGATGAAGTGGGCCAGCTCGAAGATCTCGTCCAGATCCTTCCAGCTCAGGATGCGTTCCAGCGCGTCCGCGCCGGTGATGAAGAACAGTTGCGCCTTCGGACCGTACTCGGCGCGCAGGTCACGCAGCGTGTCGACGGTGTAGGTGGGACCGCCCCGGTCGATGTCGACCCGACTGACCTGGAAGCGGGGGTTCGACGCGGTCGCGATCACCGTCATCAGGTAGCGGTCCTCGGCCGGACTGACCGGGACGTCCGCCTTCTGCCAGGGCCGCCCGGTGGGCACGAACACCACCTCGTCCAGCCCGAACCGGTCCGCCACCTCGCTCGCCGCGACGAGGTGGCCGTGATGGATCGGGTCGAACGTGCCGCCCATGATCCCGACCCGCCGGATGTCTTCCTGCACACCATGATCCTATGCCGAATCCGGTTCACGCCGGGCCGGGCCGTGACCCACGGCACCGCCCCGGCGACACCAGGTCAGGCGGTCATCGCCGCCACCGCCGTTCGCGCCAGGAGCGCCCGCCGCAGGTCGTCGTCGGCGTCGGTGACCACCCGGCGCAGCCCCGGCGTGAGGTCGTCGCGGGCCAGCAGGGCCGCGGCCGCCTCCCGGGTCGATCGCGCCACCGCATACCGGGGGAACGCCAGCTTGGCCACCCCGTCAGCCACCCAGGGCGTACGCAGCCGCGCGGCGGCCGGCATGTCGTCGAAGTACCGGGTCACGTAGTCGGCGGTCAGTTCCGCCTGCTCGGGACGCCAGAAACCGGCGGCCGTCGCCTCGACCAGCCGGTTGGACAGCTCCGTGTTCGACACGATGATCTCCCACGCGGCCTGTTTGGCGGCCGGGTCGGGCAGGGCGGCCCGACAGGTGGCAGCCCGCTCCGCACCGGCGGCGCTCGGGTCGGCGGCCGTCTCGGCGGCGATCTCGGGCTCACCGGCGGCGCCGAGCACCACCAGCCGGGCCAGGACGGACCAGCGCAGCTCGGTGTCGACGGCCAGCCCGTCCGGCACGCCCCGACCGGCGAGCCAGCCACCCAGCAGGTCGGCGTCGGTGGTCACGGCGATCAGGCCCCGCGCGGCGGCCAACTGCAACGACTCCCCCGGCGCGGCACCGTCGAGCAACCGGCGGCAGGCGTCGGCGATCCGGTCCAGGGCCGCCCGCCGGGCCGCCGGGTCGAGATAGCGGTCGACCAGCGACCGGCTCAGCGCCAGCACGTCCTCGGTGATGATCACCTCGGTCTCGGTGGGCAGCGCCGCCCCGATCAGGTCGACCACCGCCTGCACCGGCCGTTCCCCGTCGGTGGCGGCGTCCAGCGCCTCGCCCCAGAGCAGCGCCCGGGCCAGCGGGTCGGCCAGCTTGGGCAGCAGCAGCGACACGGCGTCGGCCGAGGCCGGGTCCAGGCGGATCTTGGCGAACGTCAGGTCGCCGTCGTTGGGCAGCAGGACCGCCGCCGCCGGTTCACCCACCAACCCGGTGAGCAGCGTACGCCCGTCGTCGGACTTCGGGTCGAGGTCGATCTCCTGCCGCTCGGCGGTGCCGTCGACGGCGTACCGGCCGACGCCGATGCGGTGCGGGCGCAGCACCGGGTGCGACGGCGGGGCGGTCTGCACCACGGCCGCCTCGGCGTACCGGCCGTCGGCGTCCAGTCGCACCTCGGAGCGCAGCGTGTTCACCTGCGCGGTACGCAGCCACGACTGCGCCCAGTCGGTGAGGTCCCGGCCACTGGCGGCACTCAGGCTGTCGAGCAGGTCGGCCAGGGTGGCGTTGCCGAACCGGTGCCGGGCGAAGTGGTCGTTCAGACCGGCCAGGAACGCCTCGTCACCGAGCCAGGCGACCAGTTGCCGCAACACGCTGGCGCCCTTGGCGTACGAAATGCCGTCGAAGTTGAGCAGCCCCTCGGCGGCGTCGGCCACCCGCTCGGGGGCGACGGGGTGGGTGGAGGGGCGCTGGTCGGCGGCGTACCCCCAGGCCTTGCGTTGCAGCGCGAACGTCGTCCACGCCTGGTCGAATCGCGTCGCCTCGGCGGTGACCCGGGTGCCCAGGTACTCGGCGAACGACTCGTTCAGCCACAGGTCGTCCCACCAGCGCATGGTGACGAGATCGCCGAACCACATGTGCGCCATCTCGTGGGCGATCGTGGTGGCGCGCAGCTCGCGCTCGGAGTCGGTGACCGCCGAGCGGAACACGTAGTCGTCGCGGAAGGTCACCAGGCCCGGGTTCTCCATCGCCCCGGCGTTGAACTCCGGCACGAACGCCTGGTCGTACTTGCCGAACGGGTACCGCTCGGTGAAGAGCTGGTGGAACCGGTCCAGGCACTGCTTCGTGATCGTGAAGATCTCGTCGGCATCGGCGTCGAGGTGCTCGGCCAGCGACCGACGGCAGTACACCCCGAGCGGGATGCCGTCGTGGCTGTCCCGGCGGACGTGCCAGGGACCGGCGATCAGCGTGAAGAAGTACGTGGCGATGGGCAGGGTGGGGGCGAACTCCCAGCGCCCGGGTGCCGGGTTGGCGGCCAGTGCGCCGTTGGCCGCGACCGTCCAGTGCTCCGGTGCGGTGACCGTGAGCGTGACCGGCGCCTTCAGGTCGGGCTGGTCGAAGGCGGCGAAGATGCGTTGCACGTCGTCCAGGAAGGACATCGCGTACAGGTAGGTCTCGCCGTCGGCCGGGTCGACGAACCGGTGCAGCCCCTCACCGGTGTTCGTGTACGCCATCTCCGCCTCGACGGTCAGCGTGTTCTCCTCGGCCAGCCCGGTCAGCACGAGCCGGTTGTCGTCCAACGCGGCCGGATCGAGATCACGGTCGTTGAGGCGTACCGCCAGCAGGCTCGCGGGCTTCACCTCGACGAAGGTCTCCCCGCCGGTGGCCCGGAACCGGACCGTGACCAGCGAGCGGAACCGCTCGTCGCCACCGGTGAGGTCGAGGTCCACGTGGTAGGAAACGACGGAGATCGACGCGCCACGCGCGGTCGACTCTGCACGGCTCAGGCTCGGCATCCGCTTATCCTGCCCGATGAGGCATCGAACGAGCTTCCCCATTTCCCTGTACTGGAGGACTGACGCAATGACAGCGCACCCCAAGGGTGACTTCGACCTCTCCCGGGCGGTCTGGCAGCGGGCCGAGGGCGACACCTCGGAGGCGGCGGTGGAGGTCGCCTTCGTCGACGACCTCATCGGTATGCGTAACTCCGCCGAGCCGGACGGTCCGGTGCTGGTGTTCACGCAGGCCGAGTGGGACGCCTTCGTCGCGGGCGCCCAGGACGGCGAGTTCGACCTGGACTGAGCCCACCGCCGGGTGGCCCCGGTCGGCGGGTTCGTCCCGCCGTGCCGGACCGGGGCACCCGGGGCCGGCGACGGGCAGCGCACCCCCAAGGTGCGGCATTTCTCCGGAGTCGCCCCCGACGACGCGCGCATGCGAGATCGTCAGAGCCGGGGACCCACCCCGCGACGGTCGCGGGCTCACGGAGGTGACGACGATGGCGCACAGGTCGCTGGAGAAGCCGGCCCGGCGCACCACCCGCGCACAGCTCGCCGCCATGATCCTGGCGGTGGTCTTCCTCCTGATCGGGGTGCTCGGGTTCGTCCCCGGCATCACCACGAACTACGGCGAGCTGTCCTTCGCCGGCCACCACTCCGAGGCGAAGCTGCTCGGCGTGTTCCAGGTCTCGGTCCTGCACAACCTGGTCCACCTCGCCTTCGGCGTGATCGGCCTGGCGTTGGCCCGCAGCCTGGGCGGCGCACGTCTCTTCCTGATCGGTGGCGGCGCGGTGTACCTCGTGCTCTGGATCTACGGCCTGGTGGTCGTCGACCGGGCGGGGGCCAACTGGATACCGGTGAACGGCGCGGACAACTGGCTGCACCTGGGCCTGGCCCTGGGGATGCTGGTCCTCGGTCTGCTGCTGTCGAACCGCGCGGGCACCGGCGGACGGCTGGACGACCCGCTCGACCGCCCCTGACCCGCGACACGACCACGCGATCCGGCGGCAGGACCGCTCAGGCGGCGAGCGGCAACCGCTTGGCCAGGTACGCGCCCACCGGCGCGTACCCGCAGGACCGGTAGAGCGCCCCGGCCACCGGCCCGTACGCGCCGACAGCCACCCGCAGCACCGCGCAGCCCTGCCGGAAGGCCACCTCCTCCAGCGCGACCAGCAGGTGCCGGGCGATGCCCTGCCGCCGGTACGCCGGCCGCACGTACAGTCCCGACAGCTCACCGACACCGTCGCCGAGCTCGTGGACGCCGCCGCAGGCCACCGCCCGCCCGTGCAGCACGGCCACCAGGTGTCCCCCGTCGTCACGCGGACCGCCGGTCGCACCGACTTCACGCCGCCACGCGGCGACGAGGGTGGCGACCTCCGGGTCGGTGACGGGGCGGGACTGGATCAGCATCCCGCCACGCTAAGCCGTGGGGTTTTCGCCAAGGTTTCTGGCAGTTGTACCCGTTTCGCCGAGCAGCGTGCTATTCGGCGTCGTCCGGCGTCGGCGCCGCCTCCACCTCGTCCGCCGGCCGCTGCCGGCGGGCCTTGCGGGCCGCCAACCGCTCCGCCGCGCTGGCCCGGTTCGTCTTCTCCTCCAGCCGCTCGTCGCGGCCCCGGGAACCCGGCACGTAGTCGGCCCCGGCATAGAGGGTCGGCTGCCAGTCGAACTCCCGGTCCGCGATGCGCACCAGGTCGCCCGGCTGGGCGCCGGCCTTCGCCAGCTTCTCCTCCACACCGAGCCGCGCCAGCCGGTCGGCGAGGTAGCCGACCGCCTCGTCGTTGTCGAAGTTCGTCTGGCGTACCCACCGCTCCGGGCGGCCACCGAGCACCGTGTAGGAGCCGTCGTCCTGCACCTCGACGGTGAACCCGGCGTCGTCGACCGCCCGGGGGCGGATCACGATCCGGGTCGGCTCGGCCGGCGGCACGGCGGCCCGCGCCTGATCCACCAGCTCGGCCATCGCGTAGGTGAACTCCTTGAGACCCTCCCGGGTCGCCGCCGACACCTCGAAGATCCGCAGGCCGCGCGCCTCCAGGTCGGGCCGGACGATCTCGGCGAGGTCCCGGCCGTCGGGCACGTCGATCTTGTTCAGGGCCACCATGCGCGGCCGGTCGGCCAGACCGCCGTACTCGGCCAGCTCCGCCTCGATGGTGTCGATGTCGGCCAACGGGTCCCGACCCGCCTCCAACGTGGCGGTGTCGATCACGTGCACCAGCACGGCACACCGCTCGACGTGCCGCAGGAACTCCAGCCCCAGGCCCTTGCCGGTGGCCGCGCCCGGGATCAGACCGGGCACGTCGGCGACGGTGAAGGTGTGGTTGTCGACCCGCACCACGCCGAGATTCGGCACCAGCGTGGTGAACGGGTAGTCGGCGATCTTCGGCTTGGCGGCCGAGATCACCGAGATCAGCGACGACTTCCCGGCCGACGGGAAGCCCACCAGGCCGACGTCGGCGACGCTCTTGAGCTCCAGCACCACGTCCAGTTGCTCACCCGGCTCGCCCAACTCGGCGAAGCCGGGCGCCTTCCGGCGGGCGTTGGCCAGCGAGGCGTTGCCCCGGCCGCCCCGCCCGCCCCGGGCCACCTCGAAGGTGGTGCCGGCGCCGACCATGTCGGCCAGCACGGTGCCGTCGGCGGTCTGCACGACCGTGCCGTCCGGCACGGTGAGCACCAGGTCGCCACCGTTGGCGCCGTCCCGGTTGGAGCCCGCGCCACCGCGACCGTTGGGCGCCTTGACGTGCGGGCGGAAGTGGAAGTCGAGCAGCGTGTGCACCTGCGGGTCGACCACCAGCGACACACTGCCGCCATGGCCGCCGTTACCGCCGTCGGGGCCACCGAACGGCTTGAACTTCTCCCGGTGGATCGACACACAGCCGTGCCCGCCGTCGCCGGCCTGCAGGTGCAGGACGACCCGGTCAACGAACGTCGTCACGCCGCAATCCTTCCAGCGGGGCGCGACCCCGCGTGAGAAATGGCGAAGCGGGCCGGGACATCAGGTCCACGGCCCGCTTCGCCTCGAAGCTACTGCTGCGGCACGATGCTGACGGTCTTGCGACCGCGCCTGGTGCCGAACTGGACCGCACCGGCGGACAGCGCGAACAGCGTGTCGTCGCCGCCACGGCCGACCAGGTCACCGGGGTGGAACTTGGTGCCACGCTGCCGGACGATGATCTCGCCCGCGCTGACGACCTGACCACCGAAGCGCTTCACGCCGAGCCGCTGGGCCGCGGAGTCACGGCCGTTACGCGAGCTGGACGCACCCTTTTTGTGAGCCATCTGAGGACGACCTACTTCCCGCTGGAGATGCCGGTCACCTTGACCTGGGTCAGCGGCTGGCGGTGACCCTGGCGCTTGTGGTAGCCGGTCTTGTTCTTGAACTTGTGGATCCGGATCTTCGGGCCCTTGGTGTGCGCGGCGATCTCGCCGGACACCTCGACCTCGGCGAGCTTGGCCGCATCGGTCACCAGGTCGTCACCGTCGACGAGGAGCACCGCGGCGAGCTTCACCGCGTCGCCGGGGGCACCGGCGAGCTTCTCGACCTCGATCACGTCGCCTTCGGCGACCTTGTACTGCTTGCCGCCGGTCTTGACGATCGCGTACATCGGAGGCGGACTCCCTGTCGTTGAGGCTGCTGGCGGTCGTCCCCGCGGCGGCTCGCCGGGTAGCAGAGGCACGGCGGCGCGGGCACACGGGAACTCGGCACACCAAAGTGCGCCGCAGGCTAGCGTACGCCATGGTCGGGGCCGGTCCCAAACCGGGCCACCCCCACCGGGCCGGGTCAGCGCTCGGCCATCGGCCGGTCACCGGCTGTTGCGTCATCGGCCGTGGCGTCATCCGCCGGACCGCACCTGCACCAGAATACGCCGGAGCCCCGCCCGGCGGATGTCACCGCGGGCGGGGCTCGTCGACGTCGGGGCGGCGGACCGGGTCCGGCTCACCGCCACGTGGTCAGGGTCGGGTACGGCGGCGCGCACCACCACGGCGGGAGCGACGGCGGCCGGTGCCACCCTCGACACCTTCCTCCTCGTCGCTCTCGCCCAGCGCGTCCGGGTCGTCCGGAGCGGCCAGCCGGGCCGACTCGCCCTGCTGGCTGTCGGCCACGTCCGGGGCGGCCGGGGTGTCCGTCTCGTACCGGGACAGGTCGTAGCCCATCGTGTCGTGGTAGTCGGCGTCGGCCGTGGCGGTGGTGGTCTCCTCGGTGTCGGTGACCTCGACCACGGTCCGCTCGGCGGCGCTCTTGCGACCCCGACGCCGCGACGAGCCGCTGGTCTGCTCGGCAGCCGGCGCGGCCGAGGCGACCGCCTTCACCTTCTCCGTGCCGCCGGAGCGCGGCTTCTCCGGCACCGGCTCGGTGTGGATGACCAGGCCCCGGCCCTTGCAGCAGTCGCAGGTCTCGCTGAACGCCTCCAGCAGCCCGGCACCGATCCGCTTGCGGGTCATCTGCACCAGACCCAGCGAGGTGATCTCGGTGACCTGGTGCTTCGTACGGTCCCGGCCCAGGCACTCGGTCAACCGGCGCAGCACCAGCTCCCGGTTCGACTCCAGCACCATGTCGATGAAGTCGATCACCACGATGCCGCCGATGTCGCGCAACCGCAGTTGGCGGACGATCTCCTCGGCCGCCTCCAGGTTGTTGCGGGTGACCGTCTCCTCCAGGTTGCCGCCCGCGCCGGTGTACTTGCCGGTGTTGACGTCGACCACGGTCATCGCCTCGGTCCGGTCGATCACCAGGTGACCACCGGAGGGGAGGAAGACCTTGCGGTCGAGCCCCTTGAGGATCTGCTCGTCGATGCGGTAGGCGGCGAACACGTCGGTGGTGCCCGCGTGCCGGCGCAGCCGGGCGACCAGGTCCGGCGAGACGTGCGACAGGTACGACTCGACCATGTCGTACGACTGGTCGCCCTCGATCACCAGCTCGCGGAAGTCCTCGTTGAACAGGTCCCGCACCACCCGGATGACCAGGTCCGGCTCCTCGTAGAGCAGCACCGGCGCACCGCCCTCGGTGGACTTGGCCTGGATGTCCTCCCACTGCGCCTGGAGCCGCTTGACGTCGCGGGCCAGTTCGTCCTCGCTGGCACCCTCGGCGGCGGTCCGGACGATCACACCCGCACCGTCCGGCACCAGCTTCTTGAGCGCGTCACGCAGCCGCTTGCGCTCGGTGTCCGGCAGCTTGCGGCTGATCCCGGAGGCGTTGCCGCCGGGCACGTACACCAGGTGCCGACCGGAGAGCGCGACGTGACTGGTCAGCCGGGCGCCCTTGTGCCCGATCGGGTCCTTGGTGACCTGCACCAGCACCGAGTCACCGGACTTGAGCGCCTGCTCGATCGAGCGGGCCCGCCCCTCCAGGCCGGTGGAGTCCCAGTTGACCTCGCCCGCGTACAGGACCGCGTTGCGGCCCCGGCCGATGTCGACGAACGCCGCCTCCATGCTCGGCAGCACGTTCTGCACCTTGCCGAGATAGACGTTGCCGGCCATGGTCGCGGCGGAGTTGCGGGTCACGTAGTGCTCGACCAGCACACCGTCCTCCAGGACGGCGATCTGGGTGCGGTCGCCGCGCTGGCGTACCGCCATCACCCGGTCGACCGCCTCGCGGCGGGCCAGGAACTCCGACTCGCTCAGGATCGGCGGGCGGGTCCGGCGCTGCTCGCGGCCGTCCCGGCGGCGCTGCCGCTTGGCCTCCAGCCGGGTCGAGCCGGAGACGCCCTGCACCTCGTCGACCGTGCGGCGCGGCTCCCGGATCTTCACCACGGTGGGTACGCCGTCGTCGGCACCGCCGTCGGTGTCGCCGGCCCCACGGCGGCGGCGGCGACGCCGACGCCGGGTCATCCCGTCGCCGTCGCCCTCGTCGCCGGTCTCGTCCGACTCGGTCTCGGCCTCGTCCGCGTCGCTCTGGGCGGCCTCCTCGGCCTCGTTCTCCTCGGCGTCGTCGAGGTCCTCGGCGCCGCCCTTGCCCCGGCCCCGGCCCCGGCGGCCACGCCGACGGCGACGCCGTCCCGAGCCGTCCTCGTCCTCGTCGTCGGCGGCCTCCTCGGCCTCCGCGGCGGGCTCCTCCTCGACCTCGACCTCCACCTCGGCGGGCTCCGGCTCGGGCTCCCGCCGACCCCGACGGCGACGCCGGGTCGGCTCGGCCGGCTCCTCGGTCGTCTCCTCCTCGGCGGCCGGTGCGGCAGCAGCCGCAGCGGCGGCGGCAGCACTGGCGGCGCGGGCGGCGGTGACCTCCTCCGGCGCCATGAACAGCACCGTCGGCGCGGTGAGCGCGGCACGCCGACGGCGGGACCGGGGCTCCGGTGCCGGCTCGGTCGTGGCCTCCTCCGCCGTGGCCTCCCCCTCCGGGGTCACCGGCTCGGCCGGGTCGGTCTCGGTGGCCTCCACCGACGCAGCGCCCTCGGGAGGCAGCGCGGCCGAGCCGAAGTCGGTACCGGCCGCAGGTGCCGGCTCCTCGGCCGCCGCCTCCTCGGCGACGGCCGGGACCTCGGCCGGCGGCGGGGTCGCCTTCTTCCGGCGGGTACGCGTCACCTTGACCGGTGGTACGACGTCCCCACCGGCCGCCTCGACCTCGGCTGCGGCCAGCGGTTCCTCGGCGGCCTTCGACGCGGTGGTGGCCTTGCGGCGTCGCCGGGGCGTCTTCGGCGCCTCGTCCAGGTCACCGGAGACCGGGGCGAAGACCTCGGCCTGCGGGGCCTCCGAGCTGCCCGGTGCCGGGGTGCTGGACGCCTCGATCGGGGCGTCGGTCTGTTCCGCCTGGGTGACCGGGGTGGCCCGGCGACGGGTGGCCCGCCTGCGGGGCGGTGCCTCGGCGGCGGACGGGCTGCCCAGGTCGGCCGCGCCGCTCACGGTGCCGGAGGTCTCCCCCGACGCGTCGGGGGCCGCCGGTGCGGCGCCCGCCGTGCCGGTGGTGCTGTCGTCAGCGGTCTCGCCGGCCGGGTTCGCACCGGTCCGTTCGCCGCCCTCGGGCTCGTTCTCGAGCATGGACGTTCTCCAGTTCTGGCTTCCCCGGGCGCGGGTGAGCGCTGCCACGCAGGGTCGCCGCAAAGGTGTTTCCCCGGGCGCACGGGCGTGCGCGACCGGCGAAGTCTGCCTGTCTGAGCACCGACCGTCGGTCAGCGCCCGCCGATGGTTGCCCCGTCGCGGTCCGCGTCCAGCGGATCCACGATCGCACCCTGCGCGGTCAGCGTGCCCTGAGCCAGCCGGGTCACCTTCGGGGCTACCGGCGGCTCCAGGCCGGCCACCACGCGGAAGCCGGAAAGGACGTCATCGGGCCGTACGGACGGGGTGACCTGCCGCACGACCAGTTCGAGTATCGCACACGGTACGGCCGGGGCCACGGAAGGCGTCGCCGACGACGTGATCATATCGATCCGGGTGACGGCGACGCGGGCGTCGAAGGTCCGCCGCCCCTGCTTGGTCATCCGCTCCACCAGCACCTCGTCGGCGGCCAGGAACGCGGTCACCGCCTTGTCCAGGACCTCGGGGTCCACCTCCGGCAGCTCGATCCGCCAGTGGGACGCCTGGATCCGGTCGGCCAGGCCACTGCCGGTGGCCACCACCGCGTCGAGCACGTCGAGGCCGGGCGAGAGCGCCGTGTCCAGCGCCTCCCGCAACTGCGCCGGGTCCACCGGCTCGCGCAGGCCGATCTCCAGGTACTCCGCCTCGCTGGCGACGCCGGTCGGCGCGGCGCTGGCGTACGAGATCTTCGGGTGCGGGGTGAACCCCTGGGAGAAGGCCACCGGTACGCCGGCACGGCGCAGCGCCCGCTCGAACGCCCGGGCGAAGTCCCGGTGCGAGGTGAACCGCAGCGGGCCGCGCTTGGCGTACCGGATGCGGACGCGCTGGACGACCGGCGCCTGGCCGCCCTCGGGCTGAGGTTTCCTACTGATCGTCCTGCTCCTCGGTGTCGGGCCCCACCCGGGGCCCCGGGGTCACTGTTGCGCGCCGGTGGGCAGCTTCAGACCGTTGACCGGGGTCAACGGGAGCAGCTTCCGGCCGGTCGGGCCGATCTGGATCTCGGTGTCCATGGCCGGGCAGACGCCGCAGTCGAAGCAGGGCGTCCAGCGGCAGTCGTCCTGCTCGTACTCGCTGAGGGAGTCCTGCCAGTCCTGCCAGAGCCAGTCCTTGTCCAGGCCGGAGTCCAGGTGGTCCCAGGGCAGGACCTCCAGCTCCTCGCGCTCGCGGGTGGTGTACCAGTCGAGGTCCACCCCGAACCCGGGCAGCACCTCGGTGGCCGCCTCCACCCAGCGCTGGTACGAGAAGTGCTCGCTCCAGCCGTCGAACCGGCCGCCGTTCTCCCACACCCGGCGGATCACCGCGCCGACCCGGCGGTCGCCCCGGGACAGCAGTCCCTCGATCAGCGAGGGCTCACCGTCGTGGTAGCGGAAGCCGATCGCCCGGCCCAGCGAACGGTCCGCGTTGATCGCCTGCTTGAGCAGCTTGAGCCGGTGGTCGATGACCTCCGGGCGCTGCATCGACGCCCACTGGAACGGGGTGTGCGGCTTCGGCACGAACCCGCCGATGGAGACCGTGCAGCGGATGTCCTTCGAGCCGGTGGCGGCCCGACCGGCCCGGATCACCTCGTGGGCCATGTCGGCGATCTCGAGGACGTCCTCGTCGGTCTCGGTGGGCAGGCCGCACATGAAGTAGAGCTTCACCTGCCGCCAGCCGTTGGTGTACGCGGTGACCACGGTGCGGATGAGGTCGTCCTTCGACACCATCTTGTTGATCACCTTGCGGATCCGCTCCGACCCGCCCTCAGGGGCGAAGGTCAGACCGGTCCGGCGGCCGTTGCGGGACAACTCCTGGGCGAGATCGATGTTGAACGCGTCCACCCGGGTCGACGGCAGCGACAGCGACACGTTGGTGCCCTGGTACTGCTCGGCGAGGCCGGAGCACATGTCACCGATCTCGGAGTGGTCGGCCGACGACAGGGACAGCAGGCCCACCTCGTGGAAGCCGGAGAACTCCAGCCCCTCCTGCACCATCTGCCCGACCGTGGTGATGGACCGTTCCCGCACCGGGCGGGTGATCATGCCCGCCTGGCAGAACCGGCAGCCCCGGGTGCAGCCCCGGAAGATCTCCACCGCGTACCGCTCGTGCACCGTCTCGGCGAGCGGGACCAGCGGCTTACGCGGGTACGGCCACGCGTCCAGATCCATCGTGGTGCGCTTGTGCACCCGGAACGGCACGTCCGCCCGGTTCGGCACGACCCGCTGGATCCGGCCGTCGGGCAGGTAGTCCACGTCGTAGAAGCGCGGCACGTAGACGCTCTCGGTGCGGGCCAGCCGCAGCAGCAGCTCGTCCCGGCCGCCGGGCGAACCCTCCGCCTTCCACTCCCGGACGATCGCGGTGATCTCCAGCACCGCCTCCTCGCCGTCACCGAGCACGGCGGCGTCGACGAAGTCGGCGATGGGCTCCGGGTTGAACGCGGCGTGGCCGCCGGCCACGATCACCGGGTCGGCGTCGGTGCGGTCGGCCGCGAGCAGCGGGATACCGGCCAGATCGATGGCGGTGAGCAGGTTGGTGTAGCCCAGCTCGGTGGCGAACGAGACGCCGAACAGGTCGAAATCACCGACCGGGCGGTGCGCATCGACGGTGAACTGCGGCACCTCGTGGGTACGCATCAGCCGTTCCAGGTCCGGCCAGACCGCGTACGTCCGCTCGGCGAGCGTGTCGGGGAGCTCGTTGAGCACCTCGTAGAGGATCTGCACGCCCTGATTGGGCAGGCCCACCTCGTACGCGTCCGGATACATCAACGCCCAGCGCACGGTCGCGGAGTCCCAGTCCTTGACCACCGCACCCAGTTCGCCACCGACGTACTGGATGGGCTTGGTCACCTGGGGCAGCAGCGGCTCCAGCCGGGGCCAGACGGAATTGGCCGCGACGGCACGCGGAGTGGTGGACGGGACGCTCATGATGCCCAAGGGTACGCGCCCACCCACCGACCACCACGCCACACCTGGCCGACCCGGGAACCAGCGGAATCAGTCCCGGCCCGCAGCGGCGACCACTGGTCGTCGGCCACCCCGTCGGGCAGTGGTACCCGGCCTGGTTCGGCTCCGGTGGCACACCGGTACTAACCTCGGGTCGGCGTGAGAGGAGATTGCCGCGATGCCGGAGCCGCAGCCGGGAACAGACCGGCCGGTCGACGGGAACCGTCCGGAGACACACCGGAACGGGGAGTCAGCGGTCACCCAGGAGCAGACCCTCGACCCCGCACCGCCCGCCACCACCTCGGCGGCGGACGAGACCCAGCCGGTCGGCGACGCCGACCCGACCAGTCCCGCCGAACCGTCCCGCCCCACCCCACCAGCCGCACCGCTCGACCCGCCCCGAGCCGAGGCAGCGCCCGCCCGGGCAGAGGTCACGCCTGATCAGACGCGGGTGGAGCCCGACCCGACCCGGGCCGAGGTCGCCCCCACCCGGGCCGGGACCGAGCCCGACCCGACGCGGCCGGTGGACGAGATCGACTCGACCCGGCCGGTGAACGAGGCCGACTCGACCCGGGGTGTCGATGAGGCCGACGGGCGGCACGACTCGACGCTGTCCGAGGACGGCGCGCGTACCACCGTGGCACCGCCCCCCGAGGTCGGTCCGCAGGGCACCCGGATGATGCCCGAGGCGACGCCCGTGCCCGATGCGACGGCTGTGGAGGAGCCCGCGCCGCGCTGGAGCGGGTCGGCCGCCGTGCCGCCGCCACCGCCGCGCCGTCGCGTCTGGGGCCAGTCCGCCGAGCCCACCCCGCTGCCGCCGGTGGCGCCAGCCGACGCGCCGGAGCACCAGACCCCGGTGGACCCGTGGGCCGGCGTCGACACCAGCGGCTGGCATCTGCCCTCGTCGGACATGCCCGCCCTGCCGCCTCCCACGTTGTCCTACCCCGCACCGCCGGCGACCCGGTCCTACACCCCCGTGCCTCCGCCGGTCTCACCCGCGCCGCCAGCGCACCAGCCCGCCGCGTACCCACCGCCAGTCTCGTCCGCGCCACCGGCGCACCAGCCCGCCGCGTACCCACCGCCGGTATCGTCCGCGCCGCCCGCACACCAGCCCGCCGCGTACCCGCCGCCGGTCTCGTCCGCCCCACCGGCACACCAGCCGAGCGCGTACCCACCGCAGGCCGGCCGCCCCGCCCCGCCGGCACCCGCCGCGCCGATGCGGCCGCCGGCGGCGCCGGGTCGTCCTCAGCCGGTCGCGCAGCCGCCGGTGCGGCACGCCCCTCCGCCGGCACCGCCGGCCGCTCCGCCTGCGCCGCAGGTCCGGGGCTGGCGAGGACGCAAGTCCGGACCCCCCGCGCCGCCGCCGGGCTGGCAGGCACCCCCGGGGTACGCACGTCGCCGTAAGCGCCGCCGCTGGCCCTGGATGCTGCTGCTGACGATCGCCTGCTGCTGCGGCTGCCCGGCCTACTACGGGGTCCCGATGGCCAGCCAGTACCCGGCGAACGCCTCGCTGCCGAGCCAGGTCGCCGACCTGGAGCTCCGCCAGGACGATCGCAGTACGCAGGCTGCCCGGCAGTTGGAGTCACAGGTGCGGCAGGCGCACCTGCTCGCCGACGACACCTTCGCCGGTATCTATGCCACCAGCGCCGGCAAGCAGGTCACCGTCTTCGGCGGCACCGGCTTCCGCTTCGCCCCCTCGGCCGACGCCGACAGCGAGATCGAACGGCTCACCCAGCAGTACTCGCTCGGCGAGGCGCAGGTCGTGGAGACCGGCGTACGGGGACGGCACGAGCGGTGCGCCGTGGGCACCGTCGACGGCGTCGGGGTGGTGGTCTGCACCTCGGTTGACCACGGCAGCATCACCAGCGCGGTCTTCACCGGACTCTCGGTGGACGACAGCGCCCAACTGCTCGCCACGATGCGGCGGCAGATCGTCTCGACGAACGGCGGCTGAGCGGGGGCCGCCTCGGTCCCTCGCTCAGCCGGCGGTCGGCTCGCCCGGAGTCGGCTGACCCGGAGTCGACTCACCCGTGGCAGGACCGCCCGGCGTCGGCTCGCCCGGCGTCGGCGGCTTCGCGCGCGGCGGGGCGTAGCGCGGGACGTACTCCTGGCCGGTCAGCTTCTGGATCTCGGCCATCAGCTCGTCGGTCATCTCCCGCAGCGACGTCCGGTCCGCCGGGCGGCCGGTGAAGTCCAGCGGCTTGCCGAACCGTACGGTGATCTTCGCGCGTCCGGGTCGCGGCATCCGCGCGCCGATCGGCTGCACCTTGTCGGTGCCGATCATGCCCACCGGGATGATCGGGACACCGGCGGCCAGCGCCAGCCGGGCGGTGCCGGTACGTCCCCGGTAGAGCCGGCCATCCGGCGAACGGGTCCCCTCGGGATAGATGGCGACCAGGTCGCCGCCCTGGAGGGCGGGGATCGCCGCGTCGAAGGCGGTCAACGCCGCCCGCCCGCCGGCCCTCTCGACCGGGATGGCGCCCAGTCCGTTGAGTACGAACCGGTGGAACGCGCCCTTCGCCCCGGTGCCCTTGTAGTAGTCCGACTTGGCCCAGAACGCCAGGTGCCGTGGCACCACCGTGCCGAGGAACAACTCGTCGGCCACGGACAGGTGGTTGCCCGCGAAGATCGCGCCGCCAGACGCCGGGATGTGCTCCAGCCCCTCCACGTTCGGCTGGAAGGCCAGCCGCAGTGCCGGGGCCACGGTGTACCTGCCGATGGTGTAGAGCAGCGGCACTGGTCCTCCGGCGGATCGAGTGGGGTAGGGGCGGTGTCACCGTAGCGGACCGTCGCACACCGACCTGCGCGAGGTGGCGCCGGTCCGCAGGCTGGGTGGGATGTTAGGAAGGGCCCCCTGCTATACACCAGGCGTTAGCAGGGGGCCCTTCCTTACACGTCAGCTCACACGGCGCACCGCTACCGTCACCTGCTCGCCCTCGCCTACCTCACCGGCGAAGCCGTCCAGCTCGTCGGCGAAGTCGACGCTGTCCGCCAGCACCTCGCGGGCCACGAACTCGGCGTACCCGGACACCGCCGCGCGCACCTCCGCCGAGGCCGACACCGACACCACGATCCGGTCCGAGACGTCCAGGTCGGCGTCGCGGCGGGCCTGCTGGACCACCCGGACGACGTCCCGGGCCAGCCCCTCGGCGGCCAGTTCGGGGGTGACCACGGTGTCCAGCACCACCACCCCCTCACCGCCGGGCAGCGGGGCGGAGTGCTCGGCGTCGGCCGCGACCAGCCGCAGCTCGTACTCACCTTCGGCCAGGGTGACCCCGGCGGCGACCGGGGCGCCGTCGACCAACTCCCACTCCCCCGCCTTGACCGCCTTGATCACCTGCTGCACCTGCTTGCCGACCCGGGGCCCGAGCGCCCGGGGCACGACGGTGAGCACCTGCTGGCAGTACGCGGACACCTCGTCGGTGAAGACGACCTCCTTCACGTTCACCTCGTCGGCGACCAGGTCGGCGAAGGGTCGTAGCTGCTCGGCCGCCGGGCTGGCCACGGTCAGCCTCGCCAACGGCAGCCGGACCCGCAGGCCCTTGGCCTTGCGCAGCGACAGTGCCGCCGAGGCGACCGCCCGGGTGGCGTCCATCGCGGCCACCAGCTCGTGGTCGACCGGGAAGTCCTCGGCGCGCGGCCAGTCGGTCAGGTGCACCGACCGCTCGCCGGTCAGCCCGCGCCAGATCTCCTCGGCGGTCAGCGGCGCCAGCGGCGCCACCACCCGGCACAGCGTCTCCAGCACCGTCCAGAGCGTGTCGAACGCCTCGGTGTCGCCCGCCCAGAACCGGTCCCGTGAACGACGCACGTACCAGTTGGTCAGCGCGTCCAGGTAGGACCGGACGGTGGCGCAGGCGCCCGAGATGTCGTACGCGTCCATCTGCGCGCCGGCCGTCTCGACCAGCTCGTTGGTCTTGGCCAGCACGTACCGGTCGAGCAGGCTGCCGGCACCGGTCGCCACCGCGTCGGTCTTCCGTTTCGCCTGGTAGCCGTCCGCGTTGGCGTACAGCGAGAAGAAGTACCAGACGTTCCAGAGCGGCAGCAGCACCTGCCGCACGGCGTCGCGCACGCTCGACTCGGTGACCGGCATGTCCCCGCCCCGCAGCACCGGCGACGACATCAGCATCCAGCGCATCGCGTCCGACCCGTACGAGTCGAAGACGTGGTAGACGTCCGGGTAGTTGCGCAGGCTCTTGGACATCTTGCGCCCGTCCGAGCCGAGCAGGATGCCGTGGCTGAGGCAGTTGCGGAACGCCGGCCGGTCGAACAGCGCGGTGGCCAGCACGTGCATGGTGTAGAACCAGCCCCGGGTCTGCCCGATGTACTCGACGATGAAGTCACCCGGGTAGTGGTTCTCGAACCAGTCGCGGTTCTCGAACGGGTAGTGCACCTGGGCGAACGGCATCGAGCCGGACTCGAACCAGCAGTCCAGCACCTCCGGCACGCGGCGCATCATGGACCGGCCGGTCGGGTCGTCCGGGTTGGGGCGGACCAGCTCGTCCACCGCCGGCCGGTGCAGGTCGGTCAGGCGTACGCCGAAGTCCCGCTCGATCTCCTCCAGCGACCCGTACACGTCGACCCGAGGGTGGTTCGGGTCGTCCGAGCGCCACACCGGGATGGGCGAGCCCCAGAACCGGTTGCGGCTGATGGACCAGTCCCGCGCGTTGGCCAGCCACTTGCCGAACGAGCCGTCCTTGATGTGTCCGGGCGTCCAGTTGATCTGCTGGTTCAGCTCGACCATGCGGTCCTTGAACGTCGTCACCGCGACGAACCACGACGACACCGCCTTGTAGACCAACGGGGTGTCGCAGCGCCAGCAGTGCGGGTACGAGTGGGTGTAGGTGTCCTGCCGCAGCACCACCCCCCGTTCCTTGAGCTCCCGGATCACCGGCTTGTTGACGTCGAAGACCTGCTCGCCCTCGTAGGGCGGGACCAGCCCGGTGAACCGGGTGTGGTCGTCCACCGTGACGATGGTCGGGATGCCGGCCGCGTTGCAGACGTTCTGGTCGTCCTCGCCGAAGGCCGGGGCGAGGTGCACGATCCCGGTGCCGTCCTCGGTGGTCACGAACTCCGCGCCGAGCACCTGGTACGCCTGCGGTCCGGCCTGCTCGGTGAGGAAGTCGAACAGCGGCGTGTACCGCCGCCCGACCAGGTCGGCGCCGCGTACCGTGCCGACCTGCTGGTATCCCTCCAGTTCCTTGGCGTACGCGCCGAGGCGCCCGGCGCCGACGACGTACCGTTCGCCGTCGCGCTCCAGCACCGCGTACTCGATGTCCGGCCCGACGGCCAGCGCCAGGTTCGACGGCAGCGTCCACGGCGTGGTGGTCCACACGCCCAGCCGGACCGGTCCCCGGAGCAGTTCCGGCGCGGACTCGTCGGCGGTCAGCGCGAACCACACGGTCAACGTGGGGTCGTGCCGGTCCCGGTAGACGTCGTCCATCCGGGTCTCGGTGTTCGACAGCGGCGTCTCACACCGCCAGCAGTACGCCAGTACCCGGAAGCCCTCATAGATCAGACCCTTGTCGTGCAGGGTCTTGAAGGCCCACATGACGCTTTCCATGTAGTCCAGGTCGAGGGTCTTGTAGTCGTTGGCGAAGTCGACCCAGCGGGCCTGCCGGGTGACGTACCGCTCCCAGTCCTGGGTGAACTCCAGCACCGAGGTGCGGCACGCCTCGTTGAACCGGGCCACGCCCAGGTCGAGGATCTCCGCCTTGCTGGTGATGCCGAGCTGCTTCTCGGCCACCACCTCGGCGGGCAGGCCGTGGCAGTCCCAGCCGAAACGCCGCTCCACCCGTCGGCCGCGCATGGTCTGGTAGCGCGGCACCACGTCCTTGACGTACCCGGTGAAGAGGTGGCCGTAGTGCGGCAGACCGTTGGCGAACGGCGGGCCGTCGTAGAAGACGTACTCGTTGTCGGCGGAGCCGCCGCCGGCAGCGGACGACTGCCGGCCGGAGGCGGGACGCTGCTCGACGCTGGCCTCGAAGGTCTTGTCGGCCGTCCAGTGCTCCAGCACCCGGCGCTCGACCGCGGGCAGGTCCGGGCTGGCCGGGACGCCGGTGGCGGTCGGGTCGTGCAACGGATAGGCCATCGGGGGTCGCTCTCCTCGCTGACGCTCACTGTCGTGTGGGTCTGCGAGGACGAGCCGTCACCGGTACGCCGTCACCAGCGCCCCGGGCCGGGCCCGCGGTACCACCCCGCTTGGTGGTCGGAGTACGACCACCCGCTCGTTGATCGGCTGTGACGGGCCGACCCCGTCCGGTTCTACTGAGCCGGTCACCCGGCCGTTCTTCCGGAGGCTCACCGGTGATAGCCGGATCATCGCCATACCCACCCATGATACCCACGCCGCCCCTCCCCCTCCTCCCGATAACCCCGCCCCGCCGATCATGGAGTCGCGGCGACCCGAAAACGGGTCACACCGGGGCGAAACAAGCGCCACAAGTCCATGATCGGTGCAGTGTCCGGCGTCACAGCAGCGACCTGTCACGCCCCGACGTGCCGCACCCGTCGTGGCGGTGACGGAGCGAGAGACCGGGAGGGTTGCATGCAGCGGATGAACGTGGCCAAGGTGGCGCCGGAGGCGTTCGGCGCCGTGATGGGGCTGGAGAAGTACGTCCGGGCGAACGTGGACCACACCGTGCTGGAGTTGGTGAAGCTGCGCGCGTCGATCCTGAACGGCTGCGCGTTCTGCGTGGACATGCACAGCCAGGAGGCGCTCGGCGTGGGTGAGTCGAGCCGACGGCTGTTCGCGGTGGCCGCCTGGCGGGAGGCGCCCTTCTTCGACGAGCGGGAACGCACCGCGCTGGCGCTGACCGACGCGGTCACCCGGCTCGGCGAGCACGGCGTGCCCGACGACGTGTGGCAGGACGCGGCGAAGGTCTGGCCGGAGAAGGCACTCGCCGATCTGGTCCTGGCGATTGCCACAATCAACGTGTGGAACCGGATCGCGGTGACCTTCCGCAACGATCTCCCGTCGGACGACTGAACCCGGCCGAGGCGGCAGAGGCGGCCGGTGCGCTCGACGCGCACCGGCCGATGCTGCTCGGCCTGGCGTACCGGTTGCTGGGCAGCCGGTACGACGCCGAGGACGTGCTCCAGGAGACCTACCTGCGCTGGGCCCGCGTCGACCGGAGCCGGGTGGCCGAGCCACGCCGCTACCTGTCCCGGGTGGTGACCCACCTGTCCATGGACCGGCTGCGGGCCCGGCAGTCCAACCGGGAGGCGTACGTCGGGCAGTGGCTGCCGGAGCCGGTACCGACGACACCGTCGCCGTTCGGTCCGTTGGAGCGGGCCGAACTGCGTGACTCGCTCTCCACCGCACTGCTGCACCTACTGGAGCGACTCACCCCGCCGGAGCGCGCGGTCTATGTCCTGCACACCGCGTTCGAGCTGCCGTACGCCGAGATCGCCGAGCTGCTCGACCGGTCCGCCGAGGACTGCCGGCAGTTGCACCACCGGGCCGCCGCCCGGATCGGGCGCGAGCAGCGCCGGTTCACCGCCGATCGGGCGGAGCAGGAGCGACTACTGGAGGCGTTCGTCGCCGCCGCCGGTGAGGGCGACCTGCGGCGGCTGACCGAGCTGGTGGCTGCCGACGCGACCGCGTGGAGCGACGGCGGCGGTCGGGTGAGCGCCGCCCGCAATCCGATCACCGGGGCGGACCGGGTGGTCCGGTTCCTGCTCGGCGTCCGGGAGAAGGGCTGGCCGCTCACCGTGCACCGCACCGAACTCAACGGTCAGCCGGCCGCCGTGGTGGTCACCGCCGGCGGCGCCCGGTACGCGATCACGCTCGGCACGGCCGACGGTCGGATCACCGACATCTTCCTGGTGGCCAACCCGGACAAGTTGCCCTGGACGAGGTGAGCCGGCCCGGCGACAGGCCGGCTCGCCGCTGCCGTCAGCCCAGCTCGGGGAACCAGAGCGCCAGCTCACGCTTGGCGCTGTCCGGGGAGTCGGAGGCGTGCACCAGGTTCTCCCGGTTGGACAGCGCGAGGTCGCCCCGGATGGTGCCGGCGGCGGCCTTGCGTCCGTCGGTGGCGCCGATCAGGCCCCGCACCACGTCGATCACCTGGTCGCCGGAGAGCACCAGCGCGACCAACGGACCGCTGGTCATGAACGTCTTCAGCGGCGGATAGAACGCCTTGTCCACGTGCTCGGCGTAGTGCTCGTCGGCCAGCGCGGCGTCCATCGTCCGGGACGCCATCGCGTCGATCCGCAGCCCCTTACGCTCGAAGCGGGAGACGATCTCGCCGACCAGGCCGCGGCGGACCGCGTCGGGCTTGATCAGTACGAGCGTGCGCTCGTCCGGGCTGCTGCTGGACACGCTGGGTTCCTCCTCAGGGCGGAAGCCGGTCAGGCTCGGTACGGTCAGCCTAGCGACCCGGTCCCGGCCCCGGCGCGGTGGTCGGACCTTCCCCCGGCCCCCGATCCGGCCTAGCCTGGCCCTGACCACCCGGGAGGTCCACTGTGGCGAACGGCGGGAACCGACCCATCGCACCGGTACGCAAACTGATCGCGGCGGTGCTCGGCACCGTGGCCGCCTTCGTCGTGCTGTTCGGTCTGGGCATGACGAGCTGGGCGATCGTGGCGCTCGGTGTCGCCCTGCTGGTGCTGGCGATCGCGCTGGCCACCGTACGCGGCGGCGGGCACACCTGGGTCGTCGGCGCCGGGCACGTGCACAGCGCCTCCGAGCCACCCACCCAGTACGCCTTCGGCCGCTGCGAGCTCCAGCTCGTGATCGACGCGCCCGGGCTACCGCCCCGGTCCAAGAAGATCATCGAGCCTCGGGTGCCAGTCGCCAAGTGGCCGTCGCTGGGCCAGACGCTGCCGATCCGGGTGGCGCTGGACGACCCGCGACACGTCCGGGTGCTCTGGGACGAGGTGCCCACCCACGCCGAGGCCGGCATCGCCGACCTCCCGCCCGAGTTCGCCGAGGAGTTCGCCGGGCAGGTCCCGCCGGACGAGGTACTGATCGGGCAGCAGGCCCCGCCGTGGGCCGACCGGGCGCCGGAGGACGACTTCCATGACCCGCTCGGCGACCCGCTCGGCGCTCCGCTCCGCGACGACCCGATCGAGCCGGTCGAGCCCCGGGACCCGATCCGGGTCCGCCAGCGCCCCGGCGGACCGGTGGTGCTGGAGGGCACCGTGGTCGAGCAGAGCAGCGACAGCCCGCTGCCCCGCCGCGCCACGCCCGCGCCGCGCACTCCGGCCGAGGAGCGGTTCGCGGCGACCGCCACCACCCCGGAGGAGACCGACCTCTTCGCCGACCTGCCGCTCGACGACCGCCCCGGCACCGCGTCGTCCGCCGGTACGGCGAGCACCGCGCCCACTGTTGACCCACCGCCCGCCCCGGTCGACCTCGACCCGCTGGACCTGCCGCTGGACGACCCGTACCCGGCGACCGGCGAGCGCACCCGTTCGACGCCGCCCGGGGACGAGCCGATCCAGGCGATGACCACCCCGAGCACGGCACCCGCTCCGAGGACGGCGACCGACGACGGCGCGGCGACCGCTCCGAGCACGACGACCGACGCGAGCAGGAAGACCGACGCAGGCCCGGCAACCGACGCACGGGACACCGACGGTGCCGCCGGCCCGCAGGTCGACGACCGGGAGCTGGACGAGGCGATCTTCGGCTTCGACCCGGACGCCGCCGATCCGGCCGCCCCGATCAGCGGCGTGGGCATCACGCTGCTCGTCACCGAGCTGCCCCGATCGTTGGAGTTCTACCGGGACCGGCTCGGGTTCCGCGAGCTCGACCGGGGCAACGGCAACGCGGTCCTCTCCTCCGGAGCCACCCGGCTGGTGCTGCGCGAGGTGACCGGCGCGCAGCCGATGAACCGGCGGCTGGTGCACGTCAACCTCGACGTCGACGACATCCAGTCGGCCTACGAGCGGATGCGTGACTCGGGCGTCCGCTTCACCTACGCGCCCCGGGTGGTCAACCGGGGCACCAAGCTGGAGGTGTGGGCGGCGGCGTTCCGCGACCCGGACGGGCACGGCATCGCACTGACCCAGTGGCGGGAACGCGCCGAGGCCTGACCCACCGGCCGGCACGGACGGCGGTCAGCCCAGGATCACCCGACGGACGTGCAACGCGTACGCCCACACCAGCGCGAAGATGACGCCCAGCGCGAACAGCGCCCAGTGCAGCAGCCCGGACAGCAGCAGCAATCCCTGCAACACGGTGCCGGCCTGCCACGCCCACGGCCGGCGCATCAGCCCGGCCAGCAGCGCCGCCAGCACGGCCAGCGTCACCACCGCCGCGAGCGCCGGGCCGCCGAGGTCACCGCCGACCACCCGGATCGGTTGGATCGCCAGCAGCAGCACCAGCGCCTCCAACGCGAGGGTGCCCGCGCCGAGTCCGCGTACCGCCCGCTGCGGATCACGCAGCCCGGACCGGCGCTGCCCCGGCGGGCCGTCACCGTCTGTCCCGGGAACACCTTCGGGCTGCCCCGATCCGACACCGCCACCGCCACCGGTGATGGTCTCGGGGGTCTCGTCCGGGCGGGCCGGGCCCGTGGGCCCGCTCATCGCTTCAGCAGTCGGCGGGCGTCGGCCACGGTCACCACCGAGCCGGTGACCAGCACCCCGACCCCGGCCAGTTCACCCGGTACGTCCTCCTCGGCCAACGCCACCGCCGTCTCGATCGCGTCCGGCATCTCCTCGGCGACCTCGACCCGGTCCGGCCCGAACACCTCGGCGGCGAGCGCGGCCAACTCCTTGGCCGGCAGCGCCCGGGGCGAGCTGTTGCTGGTCACGACCACCTGGTCGACCACCGGTTCCAGCAGTTCCAGCAGGCTGGCCGCGTCCTTGTCGGCCAGCGTGCCCACCACGGCGACGAGCTTGCTGAACGCGAACTCCTCCTGCAACGCGGTGACCGTGGCCGCCATCCCCTGCGGGTTGTGCGCGCCGTCCAGCAGGATCGTCGGGGCGGTCCGCACCCGTTCCAGGCGGCCCGGCGAACTGGCCGTGGCGAAGCCCTCCCGGACCGCCTCCAGGTCCAGTTGCCGCCGCGCGCCGGCTCCGAGGAACGCCTCGACGGCGGCCAGCGCCAGCGCCGCGTTCTGTGCCTGGTGCGCGCCGTGCAGCGGGACGAACACCTCCTCGTACACCCCGCCCAGACCTTGCAGGGTCAGCACCTGCCCGCCGACGGCGACCGCCCGACGCAGCACGCCGAACTCGGAGCCCTCGCGGGCGACGGTCGCGCCCACCTCGGCGCAGCGTTGCAGGATCGGCCGGGCGGCCTCCTCCTCCTGCGCCGCGCAGATCACCGTGGCTCCCGGGTGGATGATGCCGGACTTGGCGACCGCGATGTCCTGGAGCGTGTCGCCGAGCCACTCGGTGTGGTCCAACCCGATCGGGGTGAGCACGCACACCCCGGCCTGGATCACGTTCGTGGCGTCCTCGGCACCGCCGAGCCCCACCTCGACCACGGCGATGTCCACGGGCGCGTCGGCGAACGTGGCGAACGCCAGCGCGGTGGTCATGTCGAAGTAGGTCAGCGGCTCCGCCGACCGGTCGTCCACCAGCTCCGCCAGCGGCTTGATCTCCTGGTAGACCGAGGCGAACCGGGCCTCGTCCACCGGCTCGCCGTCCAGGCTGATCCGCTCCCGGACGGTCTCCAGGTGCGGGCTGGTGTACCGGCCGGTGTGCAGACCGAACGCCCGCAGCAGCGAGTCGATCATCCGGGCCGTGGAGGTCTTGCCGTTGGTGCCGGTCAGGTGGATCGACGGGTATGCCCGCTGCGGGCTGCCCAGCAGGTCGAGCAGGGACGAGATGCGGTCCAGCTCGAAGACCATCCGGGTGAAGCCGCGCCCGGCCAGCTCCGCCTCCGCCTGCGCGAAGGCGGCGTGCGCGGCCCGGTCGCCACGCACCCGGCCGCGCTCGGTGTTCTCGGTACGGTCGTCGCTCACGAGGGCAGCGCCTCCAGTGCGGCGTCGATCCGGGCCAGGTCGGCCTCGGCGACGGCCAGTCGTTGACGGATCTTGGCGACGACCGGCTCGGGGGCCTTGCCGACGAACGCCGGATTGTCCAGCTTCGCCCGGGCCTGCCCGGCCTCCTTCTCCGCCGCCGCGCGGTCCTTGGTCAGCCGCGCGCGTTCGGCGGCCACGTCGATCGAGCCCCGGGTGTCCAGCGCGACGCTGACCTCCCCCGGCATGGCCAGCGTGGCGCTGGCCTGGAAGTCGTCGCCGGCCGCGTCCAGCCGGGCCAGGGACCGGATCAGCGGCTCGTGCGCCGCCACACCGGCGCCGGCCAGCCCGTCGAGCCGGGCGGCGACCCGCTGGGTCGGGCGCAGGCCCTGGTCCGAGCGGAACCGACGGACCTCGGTGACCACCCGTTGCAGGGTGGCGACCTCCGCCTCGGCGGCGTCGTCGACGAGCGCCCGGTCGGCCGCCGGCCACGCCGCGGTGAGCAGCGTCTCGCCGCCGGTCAGCGCGGTCCACAGCTCGTCGGTGACGAACGGGATCACCGGGTGCAGCAGCCGCAGCAGGTGGTCCAGCACGTGACCGAGGACCCGGCGGGTCACCTCGGCCGCCTCACCGCCGCCGGCGAGCACCGGCTTGCTCAGCTCGACGTACCAGTCGCAGACGTCGTCCCAGGCGAAGTGGTACAGCAGGTCACAGACCTTCGCGAACTCGTACGCCTCGAACTGCTCGTCGACCTCGGCGGTGACGTGCGCCAACCGGGACAGGATCCACCGGTCGACGGTCGACAGCTTGTCGGCGGCCGGCATCGGCCCGCTGGTGTGCGCGCCGTTGATCAAGGCGAACCGGGTGGCGTTCCAGAGCTTGTTGCAGAAGTTCCGCGAGCCCTGGCACCACTCCTCGCTGACCGGCACGTCCCCGCCCGGGTTGGCGCCCCGGGCCAGCGTGAAGCGGGTCGCGTCGGCGCCGTACCGGTCGATCCAGTCCAGCGGGTCGACCACGTTCCCGAACGACTTGGACATCTTCTTGCCGTGCTCGTCACGAACCATGCCGTGCAGGGCGATCACGTCGAACGGCTGCTTGCCGTCCATCGCGTACAGGCCGAACATCATCATCCGGGCGACCCAGAAGAAGAGGATGTCGTAGCCGGTCACCAGCACACTGGTCGGATAGAACTTGGCCAGGTCCGGAGTCTGCTCCGGCCAACCGAGCGTGGAGAACGGCCACAGCCCGCTGGAGAACCAGGTGTCCAGCACGTCCTCGTCCTGGTGCCACCCCTGACCGTCACCGGAGCTGCTCGGCGGTTCTTCATCGGGTCCGACGCAGACCACCTCGCCGTCCGGGCCGTACCAGACCGGGATCCGGTGGCCCCACCAGAGCTGGCGGGAGATGCACCAGTCGTGCATGTTGTCGACCCAGGCGAAGTAGCGCTTGGCCAGCTCGGCCGGCTCGATCCGGACCCGTCCGTCACGCACCGCGTCACCGGCCGCCTTCGCCAGCGGCGAGGTGTTCACGAACCACTGCAACGACAGCCGGGGCTCCACCGTGGTGCGGCACCGGGAGCAGTGACCCACGGCATGCACGTACGGCCGCTTCTCGGCGACGATGCGGCCCTGCTCGCGCAGCGCCGCGACGATCGCCGGTCGGGCCTCGAACCGGTCCAGCCCCTGGAACGGGCCGGGCGCGGTGATCACACCCCGCTCGTCCATCACCGTCAGCGCGGGCAGGTCGTGCCGCTGCCCGATCTCGAAGTCGTTCGGGTCGTGCGCCGGGGTGACCTTCACCATGCCGGTGCCGAAGGACGGGTCGACGTGGGCGTCCCCCACGATCGGGATCCGCCGCCCGGTCAACGGCAGCTCGACCTCGGTGCCGATCAGGTGCCGGTACCGCTCGTCGTCCGGGTGCACCGCCACCGCCGTGTCACCGAGCATCGTCTCGGCCCGGGTGGTGGCCACCACCACGTCGTCGCTGTAACGGATCGAGACCAGCTCGCCGTCGTCGTCGGAGTGCTCCACCTCGATGTCGGAGAGCGCCGTCAGGCAGCGCGGGCACCAGTTGATGATCCGGTTCGCGCGGTAGATCAGGCCGTCGTCGTACAGCTTCTTGAACATGGTCTGCACGGCACGGGACAGACCCTCGTCCATGGTGAAGCGCTCGCGGTCCCAGTCCACCGAGTCACCGAGGCGGCGCATCTGGCCGAGGATGGCCCCGCCGGACTCCGCCTTCCACTGCCACACCCGCTCGACGAACTTCTCCCGGCCCAGGTCGTGGCGGGACAGGCCCTGCGCGGCGAGCTGCCGCTCGACCACGTTCTGGGTGGCGATGCCGGCGTGGTCCATGCCGGGCAGCCAGAGCGCCTCGAAACCCTGCATCCGCTTACGCCGCACCAGGGCGTCCTGCACGGTGTGGTCCAGCGCGTGGCCCATGTGCAGCGAGCCGGTCACGTTCGGCGGCGGGATGACGATGGTGAAGGGCTGCCGCTCGCTCTCCGCCGACGCCCGGAAGCGACCGTCGGCTACCCACTGCTCGTACCGTCGCTGCTCTACCTCGCCGGGCTGGTACTGGCCGGCTAGGGTCGGGGCATCGAGGCGTCGGGCATCCAGGTTCTCGGTCACCCTCGAAGTCTACGGAGCGCTTCGGCGGACCCGACGTGCGCCACCTGTGGTTCGCGTACGGTGTCGGCTATGTCCGACGCGCGCCGCAGCCTCCACCACCTCGACGACGGCACCCCGCTGGTCGACCTGACCGCCGAGCCCATCGAGCTGGACCAACCCGCGGCGGCGGCCGGCCCCGACCGGCGTGCCGTCCGGTCCCGGCGCTGGCGGATCGCGGTGGCACTGATCGCGGTCCTCGTGTTCGCGGGCGTCGGCACCCTGGGCTCCTGGGGCTGGCGGATCATGCAGCAGAAGGACGCCCGGATCAGCACTCCGGGTGAGGTCGCCGGCCTGCGCCAGGACACCAGCGACCGCGCGGTCAGCACCGCCGACTACCTGCGTAGCGGCCTCGCCGCCGACATCCGGCTGGACAGCAGCTTCGGCGCGGTCTACCAGGACCCGGCCGACAGCGCCCGCTCGGTGCTCCTCTTCGGCGGCACCACGCTGCTGTGGCAACCGGAGCGGGACCTGGAGAGCCTGTTCACGCTGATGGGCGACGAGACCGGCGCGATCGACGGCCTCCGCACCGTCTCACCGGGCCGGCTCGCCGGCGTGATGAAGTGCGGCAGCACCAGCGGCGAGGGCGGTGACTTCGCGGTCTGCGGCTGGGCCGACCACGGCAGCGTGGTGCTCGCCATGTTCCCGTCCCGCTCGGTCGACGAGTCCGCCGGGCTGCTGCGACAGATCCGCGAGGCCGTGCAGACCCGGCACTGACGCCCGCCGCCGGGTCACCGCCCGCCGGCCCGCGCCACCGGCGTGGCGAGCGCCGCGAGCCCGACCAGGACGCATCCAGCACCGGCGAGCAGACACACCAGGGGTACGCCGTACCCCTGCGCGCCCCACGTCACCACCGCCGCGCCGATCGGGCCGAGCGCGTAGTGGGTCGCCCAGAACACCGAGGTGACCCGGCCGAGCAGATGGTTCGGCGTCACCTCCTGTCGCAGCGACAACGAGCAGATCGCACCGATTGCCACCCCGCCGAGGTACACCGCCGCCAGGGCCGCCACCGCCGGCACCGTACCCGCCGACCCGACCGCCGCGACGGCCACGCCCGCCACCACCATGCTGCCCGACCAGGTGGGCCCGAACCCGATCCGTCGGCGCAGCGGCGCCACCACCAGCGAGCCGAGGACCGTGCCGAGCGCGGCGAGCCCCAACACCGCGCCGACGGTACGCTCCGACCCGCCCAGGTCGTGCCCGACGTGATAGATCAGCACGTCGTCGAGCCCGTAGGTGAGGAACAGAAACGCCGACAGCAGCAGCGTCAGGCTCCGCAGCACCGGATGCCGCCAGAGGAACCGGGCCCCGTCCAGCAACTCGCCCCGCAGCCCGGCCAGGGTCGTCGCGGTCCGCTCCCGGCGGGCCTGCCGCAGACGAACGGCGGTCAGCCCGAGCGCCGACACGGCGAAGCTCGCGGCGTTCACCGCCACGGCGGTGGTGTACCCGAACCGCGCCGCCACCAGGCCGGCCAGCAGTGGTCCCCCGATCCCGGCGACCGCATAGCTCGCCGACAGCTTGCCGTTGGCCTCGGTGATCCGCCCGACGTCGACGAGCCCCGGCACCGCCGCCACGTACGCGACCCGGAACACCATCCCCACGGCGGCACTCGCCGGCAGCACGAGATAGAGCAGCCAGAGCTGCGGTCCCCACAGCCACGCCACCGGCACGGCCGTGAACAGCACCGCCCGCGCGAGGTCACCACCGATCAGCAGACGACGCCGGTCCACCCGGTCGGCCAGCACCCCGGCGAAGACGGCCGTGACCACCGACGCCACTCCCGCGACCGCCGTCAGCAGGCCCATCAGCGCCACCGACCCGGTGACCTGGAGCACCAGCAGCGGTACGGCCACCGAGGCGAACCCGTCGCCGAGCACCGACACGGTCTGCGCCGCCCAGAACACGCTGAAGTCCCGGCTACGCCACAGCCCTGACGTGGTCCTCTCGGTGGCGGTGTGGTCCGGTCGTGCGGTGTTGGGCCCTGTGCCCCCGGCGGGCGCCGTCACTCGCGTGACGCTAACGGCCGGCGGCCTGACGCGCTGCCCCGGTTCACGTTGACGTGATCGGGCCACAAATGCGTTTAGGGCCACCCCCTGTGGGGGTGGCCCTAAATCGAGAAGATGTCCGGCGGTGTCCTACTCTCCCACACCCTCCCGGGTGCAGTACCATCGGCGCTGGAGGGCTTAGCTTCCGGGTTCGGAATGTTGCCGGG
>NZ_JBEOWP010000019.1:0-108637 GCF_040296095.1 Micromonospora sp. NPDC002389 | reverse complement strand
ATGGGCCACACCCGTTCAGCATCACCCTCCACACAGGCTGCGGCACCACATACGGCCAGGTCAGACGCACATCAAACGACTACGCAAAGACCCTGCCTGACTGGTCAGACCGGCGAGACCGGTGGCCGGTTCCTCGGCGACGACCGGTCGGTAGCCGGTGGCGCGCAGCTCGGCCGTGGTCCGGGCCAGCCACGGCTCGGCGCCCATGGCGGCGAAACCGTCGCGGGCGGCGAGGAGATGGGTGCGGGCGGCCGACAGGTCCCGATGGCGGCGCAGCTTCTCGGCGTAGGCGAGCCGGATCCGCGACGCCTCGAACAGCCAACGCTCGGAGGCCGGGTCGTCAAGGGTCCGCGCGAGCCGGACACCGGCGTCGTCGCTGTCGAGCACGAGCGCGTCGACGCCGTGCTGCAGCAGCGTCATGCGGCTCGACAGGGCGGCCACGTCCGCCTCGCGCATGGCGTCGGCGTGTGCCCGGGCCTCCGTCATGCGCCCGGTGCGGACGGCGGCCTCCACCAGGTCGAACATCAGGTAGGTGCAGTTCGGCACGTACCGGGCGAGGACACCGGGAGGACTGGAGGCGGCGGCGTGCCGGTACGCGGACTCGAAGTCGCCCTGTGCGGCGGCGGCCAGCGTACGCGGGTGATGGGCGATGGCCGCCGCTCCCGCGACCCCGCGCGGCAGCGCCCAGTGGGTGATCTCGTCGGCCAGCTCGAAGGCTTCGCCGGACCGGCCCCGGCCGGCCGCGACGATGGCCCGGTTGTACAGGAAGTACCACGTCAGGAACACCAGACCGCTGTCGCCGCAGACCTGCTGCGCCTCGACGGCCAACGCCTCCGTCTCGTCCCACCGGCCGGTGAGGAAACCGTCCAGGCAGAGATGCATCATGGCGGCCAACTGCCGCCGTGGCGCCCCGCCGTCGCGTCCCTGCCGCACGAGTCGCCACGAATACTCGCGGTTCTCGCCCAACCGGTCGAGATAGACCGAGGCGGTGCCGATCCGCATGGCCCGGGTCAGATCCTCCTCCTCGGGCAACGACGCGATCAGCGCTTCCAGGTCCGGCAACGCCGCGGCCCCGGTGCGTACCGGATCGGGGAAGGTCCTGCTCAGCACCGAGAGGATGTCGGACGGACCCGGCGTGAACATCCCCAGCAGTCGGTGGAAGACGGCCCAGTGGTCGGGACTGCCGGCATACCAGGACAGCAACAGCAGCGTGTGCATGGCCTCGTCGAGCGCCGGATCGTCCGCCCGCCAGCCGTGCTCGCCCGTCTCGATCGCGCCGGCGAGCAGACGGTGCGCGGTGTGCACGTCGCCGTCACCATTGATCATCAGCAGGGCCGCAGCGCCGGCGGCGTGCAGCGCACCGGCCGAACCGACGCTCATCTCCCGCGAGCGGGCGAGCAGGGTGGTCGCGTCACCCGAGCCACCGGCCTCCGCGCCGATGTACGCCGCCTGCGCCAGTCGTCGTGCGGTGCTCTGCGCAGTGGCGCTCAACTCCGCCGCACGCATCAGCGCAGCGATGGCGGCCAGCGAGTCACCACGCTGCATGACGCGATGGGAGGCCCGCTCCAGTTCTGCCGCCACTGCCTCGTCCGGACCGGCGGCGGCTGCGGCCAGATGCCAGCTCCGACGTTCCGGATCGTCCGGCAACGCCTCGGCGACGGCCAGATGAGCCCGGCGCCGCTCCTCGTGCGTGGACGACGCCACGATCGCCGACTGGATGAGGGGATGCCGGAAGGTGATACGCCCGGTCGCGTCGTCGACCCGTACCAACTGGTGTCGTTCGGCCGGTGCCAGATGGGTCAGGTCGGTCATGCCCCGCAGGGTGCGGACGTCGCCGCTGCCCTCGAACGTGGCGAGCAGCAGCAGCAACCGGCTGGGCTCGGGCAGACCGGCGATGCGGTGGGCGAAGCCGGCCTGGAGCCGGTCGCTGAGCGGCACCACGTCCGCGAAGGTCGAAGGCTGCGTCGGGCCGGCCAGGGTCGCCGGCAGCTCGACCAGGGCCAGCGGGTTGCCCCGGGCGAGGTCGAGCAGGCGCCGCCGGGAACGCGGCGTCATGGTGGGGAAGTGCGAGTCCACCAGCCGGGTGGAGGCTTCGGTGCTCAGCGGCTCGACGGTGACCTCGGTGAGGCCACGGCGGTCGAGGAAGCTCTCGGTGCCGGTCCGGAAGGCGGCGATTACGCCGACCGGCGATTTCGCCACCCGTCGGGCGATGAAGCCGAGCGCGACGGCGCTGGACCGGTCGACCCACTGCACGTCGTCCACGATCAGCAGGACGGGCGCCTTCTTGGCGACGGTGGTGAGCAGGGACCGGGCGGCATTGCAGACCAGCAGCGCCGCAGGCGTCGGGCCGGAGCCGAAACCGAGCGCGACGGTGAGCGCGTCGCGCAGCGCCGGGGGCAGTCGCCGAATCTCGGCGTACAGCGGCAGCAGTAGTTGGTTGAGCGAGGAGTAGCTGACATCTGCCTCGAACTCCGAGCCGGACGCCCGCAACACCTGCAAGCCGGCCGCCTCGCCCAGGTCCGCCGCCGCGTCCAACAACGCCGACTTGCCGACACCGGGCTCGCCGCGCACCAACCGGACATCCCCGTCGCGCCGTACCGATTGCAGGAATTGGCCGATGCACGCCAGCTCCACCTCGCGCCCGACCAACAGCTCATGCGATGACGTCACACCGGGCACTACGACTGCGGGCGGTCAGGGTTCAGTCGCGTCGCCGACAGTTCTAGGCTGGAGCCGTGATCATAGACCGCTCGCGATGCTGATGAGGTCCGAGAGTCCGCCGGACGGTCCGCTCGTACGCTTCGCGGTGCTGGGGCCGGTGCAGGTGTGGCGCGGCGCAGGCGAGGTCGACCCGGGCTCACGCCAGCAGCGTCTGATCCTCGCGCTGCTCCTGGCGCGGGCCGGTCGGCCGGTCGGCATCACGGACTTCGTCAAGCTGTTGTGGGGCGAGCGGCCACCCCGAAGCGCGGTGAACATCGTGCACCTTCACCTGGGTACCCTTCGCCGGTTGTTCGAACCCGGCCTGCGCCCCCGCGCACCCGGCCGATGGCTCGTCGGTGACGCGGCCGGCTACCGCATGGTGGTCGACGCGGACGGGCTGGACCTGCTGCGCTTCCGCGACCTGGTACGCCGGGCGCGGGCCGCCGACGATCCTGCCCAGGCGTTGACGACCTACGTGGCGGCACTGCACCTGTCGCGCGGGCCGTGCGGTGGCGCGCCGGACCTGCTCAGCCATCCCGTCGCCGACTTCGAGGCGGTGGACAACGAGTACGCCGACGTGGTGGGTGAGGCCACCGACCTGGCACTGCGTGCCGGAACGGCCCGGGTGGTGCTACCGATGCTGCGGCGCGTCGCCACGCAGCGCCCGCTGGACGAAGCCGTGCAGGCCAGGTTGCTCCTCACGTTGTCCGAGGCCGGGCAACAGGCCGAGGCGATTGCTCTGTACCAGGAACTCCGTAGCCGACTGTCCGACGATCTCGGGATCGATCCGGGCCGGGAGCTCCAGGAGGCGTACCGGACCGTCCTGCGGCACGGTGCCGCCGAGATGCCGCCGCCTCCGCTGCCCGACGAGGGCTCGTCGACGGGCGACTTCTTCGTCAGTCCGGCCCAGCTACCGCCGGATCTGCCCCACTTCACGGGCCGCCGGGACAGTCTGCGCCGGGCGCTGGCGCTCATCCACGGCCGCACCGCCGCCGGTGCCTTGCGCATCGTGGTCTTCGAGGGCATCCCCGGCGTCGGCAAGACCAGCCTGGCGACCCATCTCGCCTACCGGTTGACCGACGAGTTCCCGGACGGCCAGCTCTATGCCGACCTCAGGGGCCTGGACCGGGACGCCGCGTTGGCCCCGGGAGAGGTGCTGCACTCGTTCCTGCACGCGTTGGGCGTCCGCGGCCCGGACATCCCCTCCAGCGAACTGGCCCGATCCGGGCTCTACCGCAGCATCCTGGCGGAGCGTCGGGTCCTGATCGTCCTGGACAACGTCCGCGACGCCGACCAGGTCCGGCCGTTGCTGCCCGGCGCTCCGGGAAACCTCGTTCTGGTCACCAGCCGACACTGCCTGTCCGGTCTCGCCGCGACACACGGAGCTCACGTGCTCGCGCTCGACGTCCTGCCGGACGACGAAGCGCGCGAGCTCGTGGTCTCACGCGTCGGGGCTGCGCGTGCCCTGGCCGACCGGCAGGCGCTGGACGAGATCGTCGACCGCTGTGCGGGACTTCCGCTGGCATTGGCCGTGGTGGCCGCCCGGACCCTGGCCCGCCCGGGACACCGGATGTCGGCCGTCGCGCGTGAACTGCGCGACGCCCAGGGCAGCCTCGACGGATTCGACGTCGGCGATCCCGACAGTGACCTGCGCGCCATCTTCTCCTGGTCCTATCGTGGCCTCAGCCCTTCGGCCGCCCGTCTCTTCCGCCTGCTGGCCCTGCATCCGGGCCCGGACTACACGCTCCCGGCGGCGGCCAGCCTGGCCGGTCTCGCCGTGCCGAAGGCCGGCGACGTGGTCGACGAGCTGTTGTGGAGCAGGCTCGTCACGGAACGTCGGCCCGGTCGGTACGGCACCCACGATCTGATCGCCGCGTACGCACGGGAGCTGCTGCACGAGACCGACTCCGCCGCGGAACGCGACGCTGCGGCGGACCGGCTGCTCCGCTATCACCGGCGTGCCGCCTACGCGGCCAACCGCTACCTCAACCACGAGATCGACGCGGACCCGCCCGCCGCGCACGACGGGGTCGTCGACGAGAACCCGCAGGACGCCGGCGAGGCCGTCGAGTGGTTCGCCGCCGAGCGCGAAGTGCTCAAAGCCGTCATGCGTCAGGCCAACGACAGAGGCCGGGTGTACGACGCCTGGCAGCTGGAACTCACGGTGCAGGGCTTCTACCAGCGTGACGGCTGGTGGCAGGAGTGGGCGACCGTGGTGCGCGAATGCCTGGACGCGGCCGAGAGCGCCGGTGACTCGAACGGTGCGGCGAACATGCTGCGCAGCCTGGCCGGAGCGCACTTCTCCCTCGGCGACAGCGCGTCCGCCCTGACCCTGTTGGAACGTGCCCTCGTGATCTTCATCGAGCTGGGCAACGCGTCCCGGGAATCGCTGACACTGCGCAATCTCGGCGAGGTCAACTTCGCGGTCGGTGACTACGACCGATCCGTTACCTGTCACCACGAGGCGCTGCGGATCGCCGAATCGCTCGGCGAGCAGGTATCCCAGGTGGATGTGCTGTGTCGTCTCGCCGACACGCGCTACGAACTCGGTGACCGCGCGGAGAGTTTCGAGACCCTCGGCCGTGCCCTGGCCATGAGCGAGAAACTCGCCAACAGTTCCCGCCGCAGCGAGTGCCACCTGCGGCGTGCGAACCTCTATCTGCGCGAGCGGCGGTACGCCGAGTCCCTGGCGGACTGGACCGCAGCCGACGAACTGTCCACCGCCGTCGGTGGCCGCGTACTCATGGTCCGGGCGAAGCTCGGCCTGGGGGACACCGCCTATGCGCTGGGGGACTGGCACGCCGCCCGGACGGCATGGCTGGCGGCCCTGAGCCTGAGCAACGACGCGGATCGGCGGCAGCAGGACGCGATCCGGCGTCGCCTGACCCGGCTGAGTCTCCACACCGACAGTGCCGCCTAGATGTAAGGAAGGGTCCCCTGCTAACGCCTGGTGTATAGCAGGGGACCCTTCCTTACATCAGAACGAGTACGCGCGGAAGGACTGGTACTTACCGGCGGGGAAGGTCCGGAACGTGCCGAGGTTCCACTGGAGACCCGTGCAGTTGGGCCCGCTGAAGGCACTGACCTGCTCGACGATGCGTTCCCCGGTCAGCGAGGCCGCGGTCGGCGGCATGGCCAGGCAGGTGCCGTCGGGCTCGGCGACGTGTAGCAGCAGCGTGGCGAACGTGCCCTCGAAGATGCTCAGCCCCGAGGGTGGGACGTCGACGGCGGCCTGCGCGGGCTGAGCGTACAGACCGACCGTGGCGGCGATGCCGGCCACGGTCAGGCCCGCGACGGTACGAATTCTCCGGCCCATGGTGTTGCCTCCCTGGATCGAGGTCCGTGTGGCGTGGTGTGGGTGCGCCACGGTCAGCTTTTCGCGGGCTCACGAGAATCGGCAATGGTATGAGTCGATGACTATGTAGACAGAAAATGATGGTCACAAGCGTGAACTTCGTGCGGCGACACACGTAGCCCGACCAGACGCCACGCGGCGATGTGGAGGAACAACGGCCGGCGGGGAAGCGCGCCGGGCATCCGTCGAACGACCTAACCGAGCCGTGCGCCGCCGCCGACCGTCGGGCACTCGTCGGTGGGTCGCGCCGGCCGGAAACAATCATCGAGAGCGGACAATCAAGGCGAAAGGGCACGTCATCCTGCGTCTCTTCCGCGCCGCGCCGACGTCTACGGCAGGCGGATGACTGATTCGGCGAGCGGCCCGGGAGCCGATCGTGGATCCATTGACGGCCGCCGTACGTGCCGTCACCGTCCACGTCGAGGAGACAGCTCATGAAGCCCACCATCGTCCTGATCCACGGAGCCTTCGCCGAGTCCGCCAGTTGGAAGGGCGTGATCAGCCGGCTACAGGCCGCGGGACACCGCACCATCGCGGCCGCGAATCCGCTGCGCAGCCTCTCCGGGGACGCCGCCGCGGTGTCCGACCTGCTGGCCACGATCGAGGGCCCGATCGTGCTGGTCGGCCACTCCTACGGCGGGGCCGTCGCCTCGAACGCCGCGACCGGCAACGACAACGTCAAGGCCCTCGTCTACGTCGCCGCGCTGGCCCCGGACAAGGGCGAGAACGTGCCCGACCTGACCGGAAAGTTCCCCGGCGCCACCCTCGGCGAGCACCTCTACGAGGTGCCGCTCGGCGACGGCACCGCCGACGTCTACGTCCGCCCGGAGAGCTACCACGAGCACTTCGGCGCGGACCTCACGGCGGAGCAGGCCGCCCTGGACGCCACCACCCAGCGGCCGTTCAACACCACCGCCCTCAACGAGGGGTCCGGCGAACCGGCCTGGAAGACGATCCCGTCCTGGTTCGTCTCCCCGGAACGGGACCTCGCCATCCCGATCGAGGTGTTCCGCTTCATGGCCGAGCGCGCCAACGCACGGGAGGCCGTCGAGGTGGCCGGCGCCTCGCACGCGCTTCCGACGTCGCAGCCGCAGGCGGTGGCCGACGTCATCCTCCGCGCCGCGACTGCCGTCTGACATCTCGTCCATACCCGACACCCGGCCTGCCGGCCGCATCCGATCGAAAGGATCCACCCATGAAGATCAACCTTGCCTTCCTGTCGAGGCGCGTGGCCCCCTGGACGGCCGTCGCCGCAGGAGTGGCGGTGGCCGCGCTGGTCGCCGGTTCCGCGCAGGCGGTGGCGGGGCACCGCCCCTGGACCAAGCCCACGGTGGTGTTGGTCCACGGCGCGTTCGCCGACTCGTCGAGCTGGAACGGCGTCATCACGCACCTGAAACGGGACGGCTATCCGGTGGTCGCGGCCGCCAATCCGCTGCGTGGCCTGCACGCCGACGCGGAACACCTGCGCAGTGTGCTGGACAGCGTGCGGGGCCCGATCGTGCTGGCCGGTCACTCCTACGGCGGATCGGTGATGAGCGAGGCCGCCGACGGCGACACCGACGTCACCGCACTGGTCTACATCGCGAGCTTCGCCCCGGAGCAGGGGGAGAGCACCTCGGCCCTGGCCGCGAAGTTCCCGGGCGGGCAACTGGGACCGGCCCTGGACTCCGTGCCGGTGTCGATCCCGGGCGCCGGTCCGGGCACCGACCTCTACATCAAGCAGGACCAGTTCCGGCGGGTGTTCGCGGCCGACGTCCCACGGAACGTCACCGATCTGATGGCCGTCACCCAGCGGCCGATCACCAGTGCCGCGCTGGACGACACGGCCACCAGGACGGCGTGGAAGTCCATCCGGTCCTGGTTCATGGTGACCACGCAGGACCTGGCCATCCCGGCCGACTCGATGCGGTTCATGGCCGAGCGGGCCGGGTCGCACACCGTCGAGATCACGGCCTCCCACGCGGTCACGGTCTCGAAGCCGCATGCCGTGGCCGATCTGATCGACACGGCGGCCCGCGCCACCACGCGCTGACCGACCGAGCCTGTTCGCAACACCCGTCCCCCGTCGGCGGCGCGCTGGGATCAGCGCGCCGCCGACGGCGTACCGGTCAGAACGTGGCGATCGGGTTGACCGGGCTACCGGACGTCCCGGCCAGGCGGACCGGCGCGACGGCGAGCTGGAAGTCCCACTGACCGAGGTCGGCGGCGGTCGTCGCGCACGCCTCCAGGTCGCAGTTGTCGAGCAACCACAGACCCATCGCGACGAGGCTCACGGTGTGCACCGGCATCAAGACGTCGTCGTATCCCGACGGCTGGACATCCTGCGGAGTGTCCGCGCCGATCAGTGCGACCTGGCGCTCGTGCAGCCACGGCAGGCAGGACGCGTGCCAGCCGGCCTGGGTGACACCGCCGGCCGTACCGCCCTCGTGGCGGACCCGACCACGGCCGGTCCGCAACAGCACCGCGTCGCCGGACCCCACCCGTACGCCCTGCCGGCGCTCGGCCTCCTCGAGATCCTCGGGGAACACGGCCTGCCCCGGCTCCCACCACGGCACGTCCCGGGCCCTCGCCACGTCCAGCAGGACACCACGGGTGACGATCCCGTTCGCCGCCGCCGTGACGGCCGCCCACGCCGACCCCGTCGCGGCGTCCACCAACGCGTGCGACCGCCCGTTGTACATCACGCCGTCCCAGAAGATGTGACACGGCGAGTCGAGGTGGGTGACGGTGTTGCCGTGGAACGAGAGGCTGAGCCGCTCGGACGAGAAGCCCCAGCGCCGGTCGGCGTGGAAGGCGGGCGGCATGTTCTCGGCACCCGGCATGTCGGCGGCACACGGGCACGCCGTCGTCGACCGCTCCATCTCTCCCGGCACGGCGACCTCCCACGCGCACGACACGCTCCGGCCGTGGCGTACGGCCCGCGCCGCCGCCAACCGGACGTCGTCGGTGATGTGGTTGAGCGTGCCGAGCTGGTCGTCGTCGCCCCACCGACCCCAGTTCGACAGCGTGTCGAAATACCCGAGCACGTCCTCCTGGGTGGGCCTCGGCCGCTCTGCCGTCATCGAAGCATCGACTCCTCCGGTCACGCGGTCGCCGGACACCGCAGGCAGGCTATCCCGTCCCTCCCGCACACCTGCCACACCGCGCCGGGAGGGACGACGCAAGGGACCGTCCGGTGTCGTACGAACAGGGACGTGCCGGGTGCGCGAAGCGCTCTGGCGGAGGCACTCGCCGGTGTGGCAGCATCGGCAGCGGTCATGAGTGTCAGCGTCAAGGCCCCGGCCTGCTGACCGGCAACCCTCGTACATCCGCGGTGGGGTGCCTCCGGGTGAGGACCAGGCCGCCGGCGATCGCCGGAGAGGCAAGCGCGGACCCGCACGGGTCCACTGTCACAAAGGACCAGTGTGCCCACGATCGCTCCTGCCGTGCTCGGCGACGACCTGCCTGTCCGCCTGTCCGACGGCACCACCGTCACGTACGCCAACCTCGACTACGCCGCCACCGCGCCCTGTCTCGCCACGGTCGCCGACGCGGTCACCGAGCTGCTGCCCTGGTACGCCAGCGTGCACCGGGGTGCCGGCGCCGCCTCGCGTCGGTGCACGCTGGCATACGAGCAGTCCCGCCAGACCGTCGCGGACTTCCTCGACGTCCGGCCGGACGACCACGTGATCTTCACCCGGAACACCACCGACGCGATGAACTTGCTCGCCCGGGCACTGCCACCGCACACCACCGTGGTGACCTGGGCCGGCGAACATCACGCGAACCTCCTGGCCTGGCCGAACGTGCACCGACTGCCGGTGCCCACCGACCTGCCCGAGGTGACGTCCGGGCTGACCCGTGCACTGGCCGACCTGGCCAGCGCGGGGCCGGTGCTGGTGGCGGTCACCGGCGCGTCCAACGTCACCGGAGAGGTCTGGCCGATAGCCGAGATCGCGGAGATCGCGCATCGACACGGCGCGCGGATCGTCGTCGACGCCGCCCAGTTGGCCCCGCACCGCGCGGTCTCCATGGCCGGCGCCGACATCGACTACCTGGCGCTGTCCGGGCACAAGCTGTACGCGCCGTTCGGCGCGGGGGTCCTGGCCGGCCGCGCCGACTGGCTCGACGCCGCCGACCCGTACCTGTCCGGCGGCGGGGCCACCAGGCACGTCGGCGACGATCCCGCCGAGGTGCAGTGGCAGACCGGCCCGGCTCGCCACGAGGCCGGCACACCGAATCTGCTGGGCGCGGTGGCGCTCGCCGCCGCCTGCGCCACGATCTCCGCCGCCGCGCCGGACGTTCTCGCCCGCCACGAGCAGGAGCTGCTGACCCGGTTGCGCGACGGGCTCGGCACCCTGCCGCAGGTGGCGGAGCTGCGCACGTTCGACGTCGACCACGACCGGGTCGGCATCGTCAGCTTCACGGTCGCCGACCGGCAGGCCGCCGACATCACCCACCGGCTTTCCGCCGAGCACGGGATCGGCGTACGCGACGGCTTGTTCTGCGCCCACCCGCTCACCCGGAAGCTGCTGGCCGGCGCCGCCGAGCGGCTCGGCCGCCCCACCGACGGGTACGCGATCCGGGCCAGCATCGGCATCGGCACGACCGTCGAGCACGTCGACCGGCTCCTACGCGGGCTACGCGAGGTCGTGACCTCGACTGCGGAGTAGTAAGCCGTCTTCGCGGTGTGCCGTCAGGTGCTCAGGTGCGCGGCGAGGCGCAGCGCCAGCGCCGCCAACGTCAGCGTCGGGTTGGCCGCCGGTGAGTTGGGGAAGACGGACAGGTCGCAGACGTAGAGGTTGCGGTGGCCGACGACGCGTAGGTCCTCGTCGACGACCCCCGGCCGCTCCCGGCCCGAGGTGCCGCGACCCATCCGCATGGTGCCGACCTCGTGCGACACTCCACCGAGCGGAGCCCAGAGCTGCTCGTACACCTCGCCGCCGAAGGCGGACACCACGTCGGCGGTGATCTTGTCGAGGGCGTCCTGGACCTGGCGGGCGCGCGGGCTGGGATGGATGCGAATGGTGGGCAGCGCGGCGGGCTTCACGCCGTCCGGCCGGGACTCGGTCCGGGTGACGGCGTTCTGCTCGACCAGCGGCGCCTCGACCATGAACACCAGCTCGCCCGGCATCTTCCCGTCGACGGTGGCCAGGTTCGCGCCGGTGAACTCCAGGGCGTTGACGAAGCGGAACTGGTTCAGGTTCGCACCCAGGTCCAGCGTGACGCTGTACGGGTGGACGGGTTCGACGTCGGCGGCGTCGGTGAGTTGCCGGGAGACGGTCTTGCTGGAGTCGAACCGGCTGTACCAGTCGCCGCCCTGCCGCACCCAGAACTTCACCACGTGGATGGGGTGGTCGGTGATGCCGCGCCCGACCAGCGGATTGTCCTCGGCGAGGCCGGACGCCTGGGCGACGGTGGCAGTGCCGACCGTGCCGGCGGCCAGCACCACCACGCCGTCGTCGGCCAGTCGGTAGGTGCGGTCCCGGCCGGCCAGGTGGTCGTACGCGACCACACCGGTGACCTCGTCCGCCGCCCGCTCGACCCCGACCACCTCGTGGTTCAGGTGTACCCGCAGGTTGCCGAAGCGGTCGTCCTGCATGGCGCGGCTGAGCAGCAGTTCGGCCGCCGACCAGATACCCGCCGGCACCGCCCCGGGGACCGGGCCGCAGTACTCGATCGCCATCGGCGGATCGAAGTGCCGGAACTCGGCCAACGCCGGCAACTCCCGCAACTTTGCCTTGACCATCGTCTGGTACGACGACGGGACCAGGGGAGTGACGCGGGTCAGTTGCTCCGCGCGGTCGTACCAGACGTCGCACAGCTCGTCGCGGACCGTCTCCGGCCAGTCGCGGAACTCCCAGCGGTGCATCCGGGGTGCCGAGGCTCCCCAGAAGAGGGTCCGGCCGCCGAGGTTGAAGCCCTGGGCGATCCGTGCCCTGGCGCTCTCGGTGTCGGCGGCCCGCCAGCGCCGTCGCCCGAAGGCACCCCAGTGGTGGAAGATGTTGGGGTACACGTCGGGACCGACCGGTTGGTACCGGGCCAGGTTGCCGGTGTGCGTACCGAACAGGTAGCTGCCGGCCTCCAGCAGCAGGACGCGCGGTGGTCGGCCGCCCCGCCACGGCGTCTCGGCGAGTTGGTACGCCAGGGTGCCGCCGCCGGCGCCGGAGCCGACGACGATGACGTCGTAGCGCTGGTCGGAGTCCGGGTCGCCGGGGAAGAAGTGCCGGGCGACGTGCGTCTCGCCGACGAGGATGTCGTGGTGCCGTGCGAAGTGGACCCGCCCGTCGATGCGGCAGGTCGGGGCGGCCAGGTCGGCGGCGGTCAGGTGAAGCGGCCCGTCGAGCTGGGGGTCACCGTCGAGGAGGACGACGACGTCGACGCCGTCGGGATGCGCCGCCGGATCGAGCGTGGTCGTCCAGTCGCCGGGCGGCTCGTCGTACCGGAAGTCCTGCGTGCCGCCGCCGACGATCCGCAACCGGAGGTGGTCGTCCGGCCGCAGCGCCGGCATCCGCAGGACCACCGTGCACACCGCGTCCATGCTCACGCTCCGTCACCCCCTCTCGCTCCCGCCGGCATTCCCTCGCGGTCGTGCCGGTGATCCGTGTCCGACTCCCGGGTCCGATGGCGCCGGATCTCCTCGACGGCCTGCCGCAGCACCCGCACCTCGGTGTCGAAGATCCGCTCCAGGCGCGGCATGGCCTCCTCGTCGAACCGGGAGGACCGTCCCTTCTGCTCGTGCCACAGCATCCCGTTGCGCAACGCCACCGCGTCGGTCTGCATCGCACGGCAGTCGTCCACCAGCGGGGACAGTGCCGGGGCGAGTTCGGCCAGACGGACGAAACGCTCCGTCATCAGCCGCTTGTGCTCCCACAACACGTGCAGGTACCGGATGTCGTACGCGGCGTCGCCGGTGAGGTAGTCGCGCAGATATCCACGGATCGGCGCGTAGGAGTCGACACCGTACGCCCGGTCCCACTCCTCCTGGAGCATGTCGACCCGGCGGCTCGGATTGGCGCCGGACAGGTACTCCTCGAACGCGCCGCCCACCACGTGCAGCCGCATCCGATAGCTGGCGTCCGGGCGTACCCGGTAGAAGTAGACCTGGAAGCAGTCGTTCTCCACCTCGTCCAGGCTCGCGTACGCGCGGGCGACGTCGTCCTGCCCGACCGTGGTGGTCCGCAGCGACCCGTTGGCCGTGTAGCCGTAGATGGTGAAGGTGCCCTCGTCGTCGTCGACGCCGCTGAGCAGCACGTCGTGGGTCTGGTGCCACTGCTGGTAGGGCGCCCGGCCGGGCAGGTGGTGCTCGTCCAGGTTGAGATAGGGGTAGTAGCCGGCACCGATGGAGTCGCGGCAGAGCGCGACGATGTCCCCGCCGACGCAGGCGACCCACTCGCGGCTGGTCCGGACCACCTCCAGCCACGGACTGACCGCGTAGTCGTAGAGATAGAAACCGAACGGCACCGGCGAGTCCGGCGCCTTCGGATCGAAGGCGACGTGGATGTAGTTGCTCAGGATCCAGTCCCGGGCCCGGGCCTCGGTGGCCAGGATCGCCAACGGGAAGGCATAGAACTGGTAGCCCCGCGCCAGCGGCTCACCGAGCGGCAGCTGTCTTCTCATACCGATGCCTCTCCTCTCAGCTACCGGTCATCTCGTACCGGCGGATGCCCATGCTCCAGATGCCGTAACCGACGCACAGCGCGCCCGCCGCCACCAGCGGGGTGAGCCAGACCAACCGGCCGTCGCCGCCGAGCAGGAATTCCACCGGGATGTACGCCGTGAACGCGAACGGCAGCACCCACGTCAACACGTGCCGCAGCACGCCCGGGTAGATCTCCAGCGGAAACGCGGCGAACTCGGAGAGCTGGTTGGCGGCGTGCATCGCCGGTTGGCTGGTGATCGTCCAGAAGGCGATCGAGGCGAAGATGAGCTTGATCCCGGTGTAGATCAGCGTGCCGCAGACGACCAGACCGGCACCGACCAGGACCATCTCGGCGTCGACGTCCAGCCCCAGCCGTCGGCCCGCGTACCCGAGCAGCGCGAACCCGACCAGCAACTCGCCGAGCGCGTCGGGCCAGAAGAACCGCTCCGACAGGACGCTGAACAGCGGGTTCACCGGCCGGATCAGATGCCGGTAGAAGTCGCCGCTGCGGATCAACTGCCAGGCGACCACCCACAGGTAGTCGGTGAAGAGCCGGTCCAGCCCGCGCGGCAGCAGCGCGAAGCCGAGCAGGAACAACACCTTGTCCAGTGACCAGCCGCCGACCGTGGGCACCAACTGGAAGATGCTGCCGATCAGCAGGACCTGGACGCCGACCCGGAGCAGGAAACCGACGCCGCCGAGCAGGAAGTCGGTGCGGTACGCCACGAGCCGCCGGAGGCTGACCCCGCCGAGGAACCAGGTCAGCCGCGCGTAGCGCAGCGGGGAACGGCGCGGCGTGCGCGCGGGGCGGGTCATCCGCCGAGCACCTGTACGCGTCGGACGAACACCCGCCACAGCAGCGCGCACGCGCCCGCGAGTAGCACCGCCCAGCCCACCTGACCGGCCAGGATGACCGCCGCGTCGGACGCGCCGTCGTAGCGGCCGGTCAGCAGGCGGACCGGCGCGTACACCATGGACTGGAAGGGCAGGACCGAGGCGACGGCGGCCAGCGGCGCCGGCATCAGGTCGAGTGGTACGAGCTGACCGGCGAAGAACACCACGACGCTCTCCTTGACGATGCGGATGCCCCAGATGTTGGTGGTGACGATGCCGCAGAGCCCGACCAGCATGTTGAGGCTGAACGCGATGACCGCCGAGGACGGCACCGCCGCCAGGAACAGCAGCAGGTCCACCGGGGCCGGGGACTGCAGGGGAAAGAGCACCGCAAAGATCAGCAACGTGGGCAGGCCCACCATCAGCAGATTCGTGATCAGCACCGGCAGTGCGGTGAAGATCCGCATCACCGGGTAGCTGACCGGGCGGATCAGCGCGACGGCGATGTCGCCGCGCAGGATGTCCTGCCCGATCTCGCTGTCGACCTGGTTGGCGTGCAGCACGCCGAGCACCTGGGCGGCGATCAGATAGGTGGTGATGCCCTCGATCCCGAAACCGCCGGGACCCGCGTCGGGGCTGGCCGCATAGACCGCACGCCACAAGAAGACCACCACCGCCGTACTGGTCGCCGTGGTGGCCAGGCTGACGAAGAAGCTCGCCCGGTACTGCAGGGTCGCCTGCAGGCCGCTGACCGCGAACGGCAGGTAGCGGCGCAGACGGGGAGAGCGGACACCGACCGTCATTCAGCCGTGCTCCGCCGGCTGACGACCACCGTAGATCTCCCGCAGCACCGTCTGCAGGTCCGGCTCCGGTGCGAAACAGTCGGTCACGTCGAAGCGGTGCAACACCCAGGTGAGTACCTCCCGGGCGGTGAGCCGGTCGACGGGGAAGTCGATCGTCACCCGCCGTTGGTCGTCGACGGTGACGGTGGTGCCGGTCAGTGCCTCCTCGATCTGGGCCGCCACCTGGTCGGGCGACTCGTCTCCCCGATGGTCGAAGTGCACCGCCCGGTGGCGGGCCGTGCGCAGCAGCGCCGCGAGCGTGCCCTGGTGCACGATCCGGCCCTGGTCGACCACCAGCACCTGGTCGCAGATGGCGGAGATGTCACTGATGTCGTGGCTGGTGAGGAAGATCGTCGTGCCGTGTTCCCGGTTGATCTGGTTGGCCAGCGACCGGACGGCCTCCTTGAGCACCAGGTCCAGACCGATCGTGGGTTCGTCCCAGAAGACCACGGCCGGGGTGTGCAGCAGGCTGGCGGCGATCTCCGCGCGCATCCGCTGCCCGAGGCTGAGCTCCCGGATCGGGGTGTTGCCCAGCGCGTCGATGTCGAGCACGTCCCGGAACAGCGACAGGTTGCGCCGGTAGACGGCCTCGTCGATGTCGTAGATGTGTTTGAGGATCCGGAAGGAGTCCGGCACCGACAGGTCCCACCACAGTTGGCTGCGATGGCCGAACACGACACCGATGTTGCCGCTGTTGCGGACACGTTCGCGGTACGGCTCGATCCCGTCGACCGTGCACCGCCCGCTGGTCGGGGTCGTCACGCCGGTCAGCAGCTTGACCGTGGTGGACTTACCGGCACCGTTCGCCCCGAGGTACGCCACCCGGGTCCCGGCCGACACCTCGAAGGAGACCTCGTCCACCGCGGTCACCGTGGTGTGACGCCGACTGAACAGGGTCCGCAGACTGCCCAGGACGCCCGGCTCGCGCTCGTACCGCCGGAACGTCTTGGAGAGCCCCTCCGCCCTGATCACCGCGCGTCGGCCCGGCCGCGAACACCCGTCGTGACGGCGGATCGGCCCGGTCGAATCAGCATTGCCAGACGATATGGGGTGGCCGTCGAGCGGGCAATACCCATTGATCGCCGTCCCCGGTCGCGGCTGACCGCCGTGAATCGGTTGATCATGCCCTCTGTTATCGTGACTCGATGCAGGCGGACGCGGTGATCGCGATCGACGAGGCGGAACGGATCGCCCACGCGACCGGACAACGGGTGGTGCACGCGGTCCGCGTCCGGCGCGGATACTCCAACAACCGACGATGGCTCGCCCGGCTCGACGACGGACGCACCGTCTTCGTCAAACACGCCGACGACGAGCCCGGCGCGATCTGGCTGCGCCGCGAACACGCCGTCTACCGGCAACTGCACGCGCCGTTCATGCCGGAGCTGCTCGGCTGGTACGACGACGGTGAGCTGCCCGTACTCGTGCTGGAGGACCTCTCCGCCTCGACCTGGCCGCCGCCCTGGTCACCCGAGCAACTCCGGGCGGTCCGGGACACGCTCGGTGACCTGGCGTCCCGCCCCGCCATCGACGGTCTGGTCCCCGCCTCGCACACCCAGTACGGCCAGGGCGGCTGGCCCGAGATCGCCCGCGACCCGGCGCAGTTCCTGGCGTTGCGGGTCTGTTCCCCGCAGTGGCTGGACAAATGCCTGCCCACCATTCTCGACGCCGCCGACTTCACCGGCATGGACGGCGACTCGGTCACCCACCTCGACGTCCGCAGTGACAACCTCTGCTTTCGCGGCAGCCAACCGGTGCTGTTCGACTGGAATCATGCCGCCCTCGGCAATCCGCAGTTCGACCTCGCATTCTGGCTGCCCAGTCTCACCCTGGAAGGTGGGCCGCAGCCCGCAGAGGTGCTCACCGATCCCGACCCGAGGGTGGTCACCCTGGTCACCGGCTTCTTCGCCAGCCGGGCCGGTCTGCCGTTCCTGCCGAAGCTGCCGCTGGTCCGCGAGTTCCAGCTACGCCAACTCCAGGTCGCGCTGCCGTGGATGACTGCGGTGCTGGGGCTGCCCCCGGCGGAGTCAGTCGACTGAGCTGCCGGCCCGGTGCGCCAGGATCTCCTCGGCCCGGGCCCGGCCGCGCAGCACCGCGTCGTCCGAGTTGATATAGAGCCACTCGCCGAACCGGCCCGCACAGTGGATCCGACGCCGCTGGAACTCATCCAGCAGATGCGCGCGTGCCTCGACGGTCGCCGACGTCTGCACCGGGTACGCCCGAGGCACGGTGACCACACTCGCGGCGCTGACCTGGTCGTCGGCCCCGGCGACGCCGATCCGCCGCAGCGCGGCCAGCACCCGCTCCGACAGGCCCTCCGGGTCGACCCGCTTGTGCGCGGAGAAGCTCACCTCGGCCTGGATGCCGAAGCACGGGCGGGCACGCAGCTCGGGGTTGGAGTTCGAGTTGAGCACCAGCTTGTGGAACGGGATGTCGGGATCGGCGCAGTACACCCGCTGCATCTCGGTCATGGCCGGCCGGTCGAAGACCAGGTTCACCAGATAGAGGCTGTTGTGGCGCAACTCGTTCGCGGCGTCCCGGCAGCAGTCGTCGAGACCGTCGGTACGCCGCACCAACTCGTCCAGCGGCATGGTGGAGACGAGATGGTCGTAGCCGATCGTGGCGCCACCTTCGACCCGGACCGTCGACTCCCCGGGGCGGACCTCGACGACGCTGTGCCGTCGGATCCGGTCGCCGACCGTATGCAGGAAGCCCTGGTAGAGGTTGGCGAAGCCACCAGTGGCGGGATACCGCACGACGGCGTTCGGGAAGTCGGAGAAACGGTCCGGGCGCAGCGCCCCGCCGACGATCGCCGCCACGTCCGGAGTGACCACCCGGTTGCTGGTCCAGCCCGGCGCGATGTCCGTCAGCGGAAAGGCCCACAGCTTCTCGTTGTAGGGCAGCAGGAAGCGGGCCGCGATACCGGGCCCGAAGGTCAGCTCGATCCACTCCCGCAGGTTCGCCGGTGGCACGGCGAGCGGTTGTTGACGGGCGGCCTCGTAGAGGCCCACCAGGCACTCCTCCACCACCTCCGACGGCAGCCCGTGCAGATGACTCTGGAAGGGGTACCGGACGAAGGTGTCGTGACTGTGCACCCACGCCTCGCGGGGCTGCGCGTACACCCCCGGCTCGCAGAGCTGCTCGACCAGGTCCCGGACGTAGTCGTGCTTGGTGAAGAAGGCGTGCCCACCGAGGTCGAAGGTGGCGCCCCCCAGGTCGAAGGAGCGACAGAGGCCTCCCGGCTCGTCCTCCGACTCCAGGACGGTGTACTCCTCGTCGCCGAGGTGATAGGCCGCCGACAGACCGGCCGGTCCGGCTCCGATGATGACGATCACGTGTCTCGTCCCTCCTGCCCGACCGGTGCCGGCCGTCGTCTCGTCATGGCTGCCACCGGGGCTTGCGCAGGTAACCGTCGGGCGAGGCGATGGCGAGCTGGAACCAGCCGGAGACCAGGGTCGGGTCGAGCCGGCAGTCCAGGACGTACGGCCCCTCCGGGCGGGCGATCCAGTCCCGGATCGCCACCAGGTCGGAGACATCCCGGACCACCGTCCCGGCCGCCCCCAACGCCCGGCCGACGGCGGCGAAGTCGGTGGTCGGGAAGAGCGCGTCGGTGATGGGTAGGCCGCGCATCTCCAGCTCCCGCGCCTCCGCGCCGTAGGCGCTGTCGTTGAGCACCAGCAGCAGGATCGGCAACCGGTGGCGGACGGCCGTCTCCAGCTCGCCGAGGGCCATCAGCGCGCCGCCGTCACCGACGGCGGCGACCGTCGGGGCGTCGGGACGGCCCACGGCGGTGCCGACGGCGGTCGCCAGGCCCAGCCCGATCGACTCGAAGTCGAACGTGCTGACTCGTGCCCGGGGCGCGGCCACCCGCAGGTGACCCACCGCGTTGCCGGCCGCGTGACTGCTCTCCTGCACCACCGACCGATGCGCCGGCAGCCAGACGTCCAGCGTGGACAGCAACTCGGTGAGGTCGACGAAGCCGGGTGCCGGCGCGCCGGTCGCGGGCGCCGGGGTCGGCGGCGGCGGGTCCCACGGGCCGGTCCGGAACCCGGTGGCCCGGTGTCCGCCGCGCCGCAGTTCGGCGGCGAGGGACCGGGCGGTGGCCGTGGTGTCCCCGGTCAGTCGGACGGTGACCGGAGCCGAGGCGCTACGCCGGGGATCCAGCTCGCAGTGCACGATCTCCCGCACCTGCGGGAACAGGTGCCCGCCCCGGGTGGTGTACCGGTCCAGGCCGGTGCCGAAGGCGATGATCGTGTCCGCCGTGGCCATCAGCTCGGCGGCGTACGCGGTGCAGTGCGCGCCGAGCAGCCCTACGTTCCACGGCTCACCGGCGAACAGCCCGTCGGCGTGCAGGGTCGTGCCGAGCACCGCGCCGGCCCGCTCGGCCAGCTCGATCAGCGCCGCCCGGGCCTGCGGCGCGAGCGCGCCACGACCCGCGACCAGCACCGGTCGACGGCTACGCCGGATCACCTCCACCGCAGCGTCCAGGGCGGCGGCGTCCGGAAGCGGGTGCGGTGCCGGCTCGGGCGGCCCGACCGGCTCGACCAACGTCTCGACCGGCTGGCGTTGCACGTCCAGCGGCACCGTCAACACCACCGGCCGATGCTCGTGCACGGCACGCCGGGCCGCCTCGGCGATCTCCGGGCCGATCCGGTGCGGCGCGTCGAGCCGACGGTGGGCGACCCCGACCGCGTCGAGCAGCGGCGCCTGGGCCAGGAACTGCCCGTAGTCGCCGTGCGTGGTGACGGTGTCCCCGGCGAACAGCAACAGTGGCGTCTGGCCCCGCGCGCTCTCCAGGATCCCGGTCAGCGCGTTGCTGAACGCCGGACCGACACTGACCGTCGCGACACCGAGCCGACCGGTGCTGCGCGCGTACGCGTCGGCCATGGTGACCGCGTTCGTCTCGTGCCGCGCACCGATGTAGCCGATCCCGTGCCGGTGCACCATGTCGAGCAGGAAGCCCATGTTGCCCCGGCCCATCAGGCCGAAGACGTGCCGAACCCCGAGCCGGTGGACCGAGGCGGCGATCGCTTCCTGCACCCGCATTCAGGACTCCCTGACATCGAGGCGGACCGGCCGCAGGGCCGTGGACGGTTCGGCTCGGACCGGGCTCGGAGGTCTTTGCGAAAGACAGTTCTCGATATGATTGACCTTATGATCCATTCCGAGAAGCTGTCAACGACGGCCCCGACGATCCGCATCGGCGACCGGATCAGGGAGCTGGCCGCCCGGCATCCCGAGCGAACGGCGGTCACCGTACCGGACGCCGTCGGGACCCCTTCGCTGACCTGGGGCGAACTGGACCGGACCAGCGACGCGGCGGCCGGTCGACTGGCAGCCGCCGGAGTGGGCCCCGGCGTGCTCGTCGCGGTACGCCTGCCGATGGGCCTGGACCATGTGGTGGCCACCCTGGCCGCCTGGAAGCTGAGCGCCACCGTGCTGCCCCTGGACCCCGAGTCGACCGAACGGGAGTTCGCCGTCCTGCTCGACACGGCCCACCCGGCCGTCGTCGTGGCCACCGCACCGCACGACGCGGTGACCACCGTGCCGGCGGCGGAGCTGTGGACGGCACCGCAGGTCGACCCCGCGGCGTTTCCCGCCGGCACCCCACGCTCCGCACACGCCACCGGCGGCAGCACCGGACGCCCCCGGATCATCCTGCGCCGACCCGACTGGGTGTACCCGGTCGACGACTTCCCGTCGGCCGGCGACCGGGCGGTGGGCCTGGACGTCGGGCAGGTCCAGCTCGCCATGATCCCGCTGCACCACGCGGGGTTCACCAAGCTCTACCACGGTCTGGCGCTCGGCCACACGGTGGTGCTGGTGCCGCAGGTGGTGCCGGCCCGGATCCCCGAGCTGATCGAGCGATTCCGGGTCAACTACTTCATCATCGTGCCCAGCCTGATGCGTCGGCTGCTGGCCGTGCCGGCGTTGCGCGAGGTCGACGTCTCCTCGGTGACCTGCGTGCACCAGAGTTCGGCGGGCGCCCCGCCGGAGCTCAAGCGCGACTGGATGGAGGTGTTTGCGCCGGAGACCCTCTACGAGGGGTACTCCAGCCAGGAGCGCATCGGCGCGTTGTGGATCCGGGGCGACGAGTGGTTGCGGCACCCGGGCAGCGTCGGGCGACCGGTGGACTGCGAGGTACGGGTGTACCGCGAGGACGGTGGCGTCGCGGCAACGGGCGAGGTGGGGGAGGTGTTCCTGCGCTCCCGCTTCACCCGGCAGCCCAGCTACCTCGGCGACGGGCCGGCCCTGCCCGAGCGGGACGGCTTCATGAGCCTCGGTGACGCCGGCTTCCTCGACGAGGAGGGCTACCTGCACATCGTCGGTCGGCGCGCGGAAATGATCAACGTCGGCGGGGTGAAGGTCTATCCGGCCGAGGTGGAGGAGGTGCTGCGTCAACATCCCGGTGTCGCGGACGTGGCCGTCGCCGCCCGCCCGCACGCCGTACTCGGGCAGGCCGTGCACGCGGTGGTGGTCCCGGCGGTCGCCGACGCACCACCGGCCAAGGCGGACCTGCGGCGGCACTGCCAGCTCCTGCTCTCCACCGCGAAGATGCCGCTGACCTACGAGTTCCGGGAGGCGATCCCGCACACCGACACCGGCAAGCTACGCCGGTCCACCCTGGTCGGGTCGACCGTCGACACCAGCGGCTGATCGTGACGGCGGGACCGGACCGTCCGGCCGGACGATCCGGTCCGCCAACCGTTCCAGGTAGCGCGCGTCCAACGGCACCGGCGGCGGCTGGTACCTCGGATAGCCGTGGTGGTCCCGCCCGGTGCAGGCGGGGATGCCGGTCTCGGCGCAGAGCGCGGCCCACTCGGCGGTGGCGTGGCCGTCGTGCCGGGGGGTGTGCACCTCGATCGCGTCGAGGAACGGCAGCACCGCCCGCATCCGCTCCGGGCTGCGGGAGCGTCCCGGGTGCGCCCACACCAGCAGTCCGCCCGCGTGGTGCACCACCTCGGCGATCTCCACCGGCTCCGGCATCCCCGCGTACGCCTCGGGGGGCTGGCGGGCCAGCGCGTCGTCGATGACCTGCCAGACCTGCGGGTGGGTCGCCCGGCCGGTCCGGATCACGTCACGCGCCACACTGTGCGGCATGACGAGGGCGTCGCCGTCGTCGTACGCGGCGCTGTCCGGCACCGTCAACCCGGCCTCGCGCAGCGCCGCGCGGGCGGCCAGCGCGTCCCGTCGCCAGATCTGCCGGTTGGTGGCCAGCAACGCGGCCAGGCCGGGGTCGTCAGCGCGTACGCCGTGCGCCAACAGGTGGTTGTCGTGCCGCACCGGAGCCGCCGTGATCTCCACACCGACCACATAGGACAAACCGAGCTCGGCGGCCCGGGCCGCTGCGGCGGCGGTGCCGGTCAGCGTGTCGTGGTCGGTCAGCGACACCAACTCGACACCGGCGCGGGCCTGCACGGTGACCAGCTCGGCGGGACGGTTCCAGCCGTCCGAGAGCCGGGAATGCCCGTGCAGGTCGGCGATGACGCCGGTCGGCTCAGTCACCACGCAGGTGCCATTCCGCCTGGGCCCGCACCCCGTCGCGCAGCCCGACCCGGGGCGTCCAGCCCAACAGCTCCCGCGCCCGGTCGATGCACCCGCCGGTGCGGGACACGTCGCCCGGGGGCGCCCCGCCGTCACGCACCGGTACGGACCGGCCGGTCACCTCCTCGACGAGCGCGATCAGGTCGGTCAGGGACCGTGCCGACCCGCCGGCCACGTTCAGCACGCTGCCGGGCGGCACCGGACGCGTCCCGGCGGCCAGCGTCGCGGCCACCACGTCGTCGACGTAGGTGAAGTCGCGTAGTTGCCCGCCGCTGCCGTAGACCGGGAACTCCCGGCCCGTGGCCAGGGCGTCGAACATCCGGTGCAACGCCATGTCCGGTCGTTGCCGGGGCCCGTAGACGGTGAAGTACCGCAGCACCACGGTGGGGACCCGGCGCAGGTCGGCGTAGACCCGGCACAGATGTTCCGCGGCGAGCTTGGTGACGCCGTACGGGCTGACCGGCCGTGCCGGTGCGTCCTCCGGCGTCGGCCATCGGTGCCCCTCGCCGTACACCGAGGAACTGGAGGCCATCACGACGCGGGGGGCCGGGTCGGTCGCGGCGGCGGCTTCCAGCACCCGCTGGGTGACGAGCACGTTGTGCGTCACGTAGTCGCCGAACCCGTCGCCCCAGGAGGTCCGCACGCCGGGCTGACCGGCCAGGTGGAAGACCACGTCCACCCCGTCGAGCAGGGGAGTGGTCGGAGTGCCGGCGAGGTCGACGGTCTCCAGGGCGAAACGGGGATGGTGCCGGACGGCGGCCAGGTTGGCCAGCTTCGTCGCGGGTGGGTAGCCGGAGGTGAGGCAGTCGACGCCGCGAACCTCGTCGCCACGGGCGAGCAGCCGTTCCACCAGATGGCTGCCGATGAAGCCGGCCGCTCCGGTCACCAGGACGCGCATCGGGGTCCTCGACACCGGTGTCGCCGACCGTTGTAGATCGAGATCATCGGCATGATAATAGTGGAATCTATCGATGCCGTCGACCAGTCCCGGCACGCCGGACCGAAGGATCGGAGCACCGTGGGCGAGCAGCCGTACGACCACATCGTCTTCGTCTCGATCGACACCCTGCGCGGCGACGCGATCGCCGCCAACCCGTTGAACCTCTGGCGTCGACGCTTCCCGGATCTGGCGGCACCACCCACCGCCGTCCTCGACGACCTCGTCGGCCGGGGCGCGTTCTTCCCGAACACGATCACCGCGGCCCCCTACACCGCCGCCGCACACGGCGCGCTGCTCACCGGGCGCTACCCCCTGCACAACGGCCTGCACGAGTTCTACAACGGCCGGTTGCGGGCACCGTCGATCTTCACCCACGGCAGGCGGGCCGGCAAACAGACCATCATGAAGGTCGACTTCCCGATCATCCTCGGCCCCGAGCTCGGCTTCACCCCGGACGTCGACGTCTATCTCGACGAGGACGACGACGCCTTCGTCGAGGCCGTCGCCGCCTCCGAGGGCTGCGTCGCGCTGGCCCACTTCGGCGGCGTGCACATCCCCTACGGCTTCCACAACCTCCGCTTCGGCGGCCAGGCCTTCCGGGACAAGGTCGACGAACTGGAGGCGATGCTGCCGGCGGAGAAACCGGCGTTCGTCGACCGGCTCGTGGAGAGCCACCGCGACCCGGAGGACGCCGAGCTGCTGTTCCGCTACAAGCGGGCCGCCGGCCACCTCTACGAGACCGGCGCGTACGACCTGCTGATGCGCCTGTACCTGGAAGGTGTCGCGCACTTCCTGACCACTCGGCTGGAGCCCTTCCTTGACCGGCTCACCCGTCGGGTCGCCGCCGCCGGTCGGCGCATGCTGCTGGTCGTCTTCAGCGACCACGGCGAGGAGTTCGACGAGCACACCAACGGGCACTTCAACTCGATGGCGGAGGCGGTGTTGCGGGTGCCCGTCGTCCTGGTCGGTGACGGTGTCGCCGCCGGTCTGCACCGGGACCGGATCCGCACCGTCGACATCGTGCCCACCGTGCTCGACCTCGCCGGCCTGCGACCGGCCGACGATGACGCCCTGGACGGCCGTAGCCTGGTCGACGCGGCCCGGGGGACCGGTGGCCCGCCTCCCGACGCGGAGGCCCTCGCCGAGGCGTACACCTCCGACCTCGGCGAGTTCATCGCCTTTCAGGAACGGCAGCGGGCCGGCGAGGCGCAGGGCCCGCTGCGCCACGTCCTGGTCGGGCAGGCCGCCTACCAGGGCCGGCACCGCCTCGTCCGGGTTCCCCGCAGGTACCGCAAGTCCTACGCCGGCATCGACGAGGTCCAGACGGCCTGGGTCGAACGGTTCGACGACGACCTGGTGCCACACGTCGATCCCACCGCCGACGACCGCGACCTGCGAGCACTGCTGGACGCCTACACGCTGGCCCGGAGCACCCCCGAGCCGGTGCCCGCCACCGTCGACATCCGCGCCCAGCTCCGGTCACTCGGGTACGCGATCTGACCGGTCCCGGTGTCGGCTCACCCGGCCGGACGCGCTGCCGCAGCCGGGTGCGCCGACACCCCTTCCCGCGCCAACTCGTCGAGGATCCGCGCGATCCTCGGCCGGGCCCGGCGCGGGTCCGGCTCGGCCGTGGGCAGCATGGCCAGGCGCTCCACCAGCTTCTCCAGACGGAAGTTGGTCCGGGCGTCACGCCAGGGGATCAGCGGCGTCTCGTAGTCCTTCTGCCAGAGCAGGTGGACCGCCGTGTCGCTGCCCCACCGCACCTCCTCCAGCGTCTGCCGCCACAACTGCCGCGCCTGGTGGATGTCCATGCCGTTGTGCCGCCAGGAGTAGTCCGGCGCCTCCGGGTCGTCGACCTCGATACCGAGCTGCTCGGCGTCCTCCCAGACCGGCATCGTCTCGTCCTGGAGCGAGAAGATGCTCAGCGTGAAGTGACCGGCGTACTCGTCCCGCAGGAACGTGGCCGTCTCGCCGAAGTCGTCCGGCGTCTCCCCGGGATAGCCGAGGATGAACGAGCAGCGGTACCCCAGGTCGCTGCGGGACAGCAACTGGAACGCACGGCGGTTGGCGGCGGCGGTCACCTGCTTCTTCATCAGCGTCAGCGTCCGGTCGCTCATCGACTCGAACCCGATCGACAACCACCGGCAGTGCGCGGCGAGCAGCCGGTCGACCGTCTCCGCGTCCCGGATGGCGTTGGCCCGGGCGAACGCCTCCCACCCGATGCCCACCTCCGGCAGCAGATCGAACAGTTCCCGCAGTCGGGTCGGTGGCACGGTGAAGGTGGAGTCGGACGCCCTGATGTGCCGGGCTCCGTTGACCTCGGCGTATCCGGCCCAGTCGGTGGCGATCTTCTTCGCCGACTTGTAACGCCACTTCGGCGAGGCGGCCGGGAACGAGCAGAACTTGCAGCTGAAGGGACACCCGCGCATCGACTCGTACGGCACGATCGGGCGGCGCCCCCGCATCGTGGGCGAGGGGTGGGCCTCGATGTCCACGTACCGGAAGTCGGTGTGCGCGATGCGACCGTCGTCGGTGCGTACCACCAGATTCGGTACGTCGCGCCAGTCGCCGCCGCCCGCGACGGCCCGCAGCAGCAGCGGCAACGCCTCCTCCGCGTCGCCGCGCACCACGCAGGTGACCTCCGGGTGGGCGGCCATGATCTTCAGGTACTTGAGGTTGCTGTACTGACCGCCCAGCACGATCGGCACCCCGGGGTAGCGGTCCGCGGCCCACCGGATCGCCCGGGACATCGAGCGGTGATCCCAGATGAAGGTGGTGGACAGCAGCACCACGTGCACCCGGGACGACGGGGTGACCGGCTCTCGGTCACCCTGCCAGACCCCGGACAGGTCGAACGCCTCGTAGTCCGTGGCGGCGGCGTCGAGGATGGACTCCAAGGTGGCCGTGGTCAGGTGCGGTACGGGCGCGGCGGTGATCCCGTCGAGCCCGTCGATGCGCAGCGAACTGGATCCCCGTCCGCGCGCCGGCCGCAGCAGCGGGTGCCGGCGACCGTCGCGCTCGAACCCCAGGTCGGCCAGGGTCAGGTGCGGGTAGTACTCGGTGCGGAGACGCTCCACGCTGTCCGGGTCGAACAGCGTGCCGCGCAGCACCCCCTCGTTCATGAAGGCCGGGCCGAGCCCTGACAGCAGCAGTGCGGTCATCGCGTTCCTCTCGACGGTGGTGCGCCCGTCGGGTGAACGGCGGGCGCACCGGCAGCGGAGGGTCAGCGCACGAAGCGGTCGGTGGGGTCCTCGTGGTGCGGCAGGCAGTACGGCGGCTCCAGCAGCGCCTGCTGACGGGGACTCAGGGACTGCCGCAACTCGGCCGCCCAATCCAGGTAGACCTTGCTCCACGCGAGATGCCCCGGCGCGTACTTGAACATCACCGACCGGCGTTCGTGATCGGCGTGCCAGGGATGGGTGCCGTGCGCCATCGCCCCGTTGAAGACCAGCACGTCACCGGCGGCCATCGGCACGTGGTGCACCGCCTCGGCCCGGTAGTCCCAGGACTTCGGCAGCGGATGGTTGCTCTTGTGACTGCCCGGGATGCACACGAAGCCGCCCTGACCGGCCAGCATGTCGGTGAGCGCCCAACTGACCGTGATCACGCCGTTGGCCATCCGGCCGTGGTGGAAGTGGTAGAACTCCGACTGGCCGTCGGCCTCCAGCGCCCCGCCGTGCAGGGGCAGGCCAGTGGTGCCGGCCCGCATCCGGATGCCGTAGTAGCGGTCCAGCCGGGGCCGCTGCAGCAGCGTGGTCACGATCGGGAAGACCCGCTCGTGGTCGAGCAGGTCGGTGAAGGCCGGCCCCCAGCTCAGGAAGCCGGAGAAGATCTGGTCGGCGAACGTGTCACCGGGCGGCGGAAGCTCCTGGCCGTCGATGATCCGATTGACCTCGCCCAGTTGCTCCGGACCGAGCACCTCGCGGAGGACCACGAAGCCCCGCAGGTCGAACAGAAAGCGCTCCTCATCGGTGAGCACCTCGTCACATCCTCTCCCGAAACGCCGCGACAGAGATCGATGGTAGACGAAGTATGGACGCGGCACGACGGCTCGGTCACAGCCGTCCGGGCAGCACCACGCCGTAACCGGACAGGCGAAGGTGTATCGCACCGGCCAGGATGATCGCCAGCCCGCCCAGCACGGCGACGTCCCGAGCGGTCATCACCGGGGTGCGGTAGCTGGTCCGGCTGCCGCGCACGGTGAACCCCCGGGCCTCCATCGCCAGCGACATCATCGACCCGTGTCGCAGCGCATAGACGATCAACGGCACCACCACGGGCAGGAGCTGGCGGACCCGGCGTACCGGATTGCGGCTGTCCGCCACGAAGCCCCGCGCCGTCTGCGCCTCGATCACCGTGCCGGTCGCGGTGACGAACGCCGGCACCAGGCGCAACGTGGTGGAGACCACGAACGCCACGGTGTACGGCAGCCGCAGGTGCACCAGCCCGACGGTGACGTCCTCGGTGCTGGTGCAGGAGACGAAGAGGGTACCGACCATCAGCACGACGACGAAGCGCAGCGCGGCGGCGATGCCGTACAGCAGCGCCTCCCGGGTGACGGTGACCGGACCCAGCATGAACAGCGTGGTGGTGCCGTCGATGGTGAGCTGCCACAGGACGACGTTCACCACGAACACCAGCAGGTAGACGTTACGGAAGCGGCGCAGGTTGCCCAGGCACCCGGCGACGGCGGAGAGCCCCAGCACGATCAGCCCGACCACCGCCACGTAGCGGGGATCGTTGAAGGCGAACGGCAGTCCGGCCAGGGCGAGCAGGCCCAGCAGCTTGGCCCGCGGATCGAGGGCATGCACCGGTGACGTGCGGTTGAGGTAGAGGCTCTGGTACACGCCTCACCCGCCCACTCGGGCGGCGGCGGCGAGTTCGTCGACCGTGAGCGCGTTTACCCGCAGCTCGTCGGCGAGGTCCACCACGGGCGGCGGCAGCACCGACGCGGCGGCGAGCACGTCGCGACGCCGGAACACCATCTCGGGCGGCCCGTCGAGGACGATGCGCCCGTCGGTCATCACCACGAGCCGGTCGGCGTACTCGGCGACGAGGTTGGCGTGGTGGGTGACCATGACCACGGTCAGGTCGGCCCGATTGAGGCGGCGCAACAACCGCATGACCGACTGCTGCTGGCGTTCGTCGAGGCCGGTGGTCGGCTCGTCCAGCACGATCACCCGAGGACCCATGGCCAGCACCGCCGCCACGGCCAGGCGCTGCCGGTCACCCTTGCGCAACAGGAACGGGTCGGTCCGGCGCAGCTCGGTCAGGCCGACGTCGGCCATCGCGGCGTCCACCCGGTCGCGTACCTCGTCGTCCGGGAGGCCGAAGTTGCGCGGACCGAAGGCGATCTCGTCCGCCACGGTCGCCGAGAAGAGCTGGTGGTCGGGGTTCTGGAAGACGTACCCCACCTGGCGGGCCACCTCGGCCCGGGGCAGCCCCCGCAGATCCCTGCCCAGCACGTCGACCTGCCCCGCATCGGGCACGAGTAACCCGCTGAGCACCTTGGCCAAGGTCGTCTTGCCGGACCCGTTGCGCCCCATGATGGCGGTGAACTGTCCCTCGTGGATCTCCACCGACACGTCCCGCAGGGCCAGCGTCCGACCGTCGGGATACTCGTGGTCGAGGTGCCGCGCGCTGACCACGGCCGGTCCGGGCACCGCGCGCGCCCGGGCGGGCCCCGCCGAGGGACGCAGTGAGCCGATCAGCGGCACCGCCTCGGCCACGGTGAGGGCGATCTCGGGCAGCCCGAGCCGGTCGCACACGTCGGCGACCTGCGGTGGCCGGACCCCGTGCCGGCGCAGGAGCGCGGGGTCCCGCAGGACGGTGTCGGCGGGACCGTCCACCACCACCCGACCCGCCTCCAACAGCACCACCCGGTCCGCACCGGGGCCGCCGGGCGGGCCCAGCACCGCCTCGGTGTCGTGTTCCACCAGCACGAGGGTGCGCGGCCGTCCACCCCACCAGCGCGCCGCGCGGATCACCTCGACGCGGCTGGCCGCGTCGAGGTCGGTGGTCGGCTCGTCCAGGATCAGGATCTCCGGTTCGAGGGCCAGGGCAGCGGCCAGTGCCAGCCGTTGCTTCTGGCCGCCGGAGAGCGTGGCCGGCTCCCGGTCGCGCAGCTCGGTCAGCCGGAGCAGGCGCAGGTAGTCCTCGACCCGCTGGCGCATCTCGGTGGTCTCGACCGCGAGGTTCTCCAGCCCGAAGGCGAGTTCCAGGGCGACGCTGGTGGCGAAGAGCTGACTCTCGAAGTCCTGGAAGACGATGCCGATGTGCTGCGCCACCTCGGCGGCGGTCAGCTCGGCGAGATCCCGGCCGTCGAGGTGCACCGTGCCCTCCCGGCGTCCCCGGACACTGCGCGGGATCAGGCCGGTCAGCGCCATGGCGAGGGTGGACTTCCCGGCGCCGGCCGCGCCCAGCAGCGCGGTGAACTGCTGGGGTGGCAGGCGCAGGTCCACCCCGGTCAGTGCCGGGGTGGAGGACCGCCGATAGGTGAAGCCCAGGTGCTTCGCGGTCAACGAGGAGGACATCGTCCCGTCAGAGGAGGGCCGAGCCGAGGAGCACCGCCACGAAGGCGACGCCGACGACCGGGGTGAGCAGGTCGGAACCGCCGAGCTGGAGGCCGACGAGCCAACCGGCGATGCCGCCGACCGCGACGAGCGCCGTGCCCAGCAACGCGCGCGGCCCTCGGCCCGGTGGCTGGTCCAGATCCATGATCTCGTCCCAGGTCACGCCCATCGCCCGCACCCGCTTGTGCAGGAGGAGGTACAGCAGGCCGCCGACCCAGTTGCCGATCACGAAGTTCGCCGCCAGGGTGACCGCGACCACCCGGAACGGCACGAAACCGAGCAGGTCGAGGCCCCAGGCCAGCACGACCGCGCTCGCCGCCGCCGCGACGACACCGATGGCCAGGTAGGTCAGCACCGGGCGGACCCGGTCGCCGGCCGGTGCGTCCTCGGTGTCGGCGTCGAACTGCGCCGGACGGGGACCGAAGCGGGACCAGAGGGTGAAACCGAGGTATCCGAGCAGGGCGTTCGACAGGAAACCGAATACCGAGCCGAGTGCGAGACTGCCCGTGAACAGGTCACCGACAATGTTTCCGATGCCGAGGCCCCATGCGCCGGCCGGACCGAACAGGATTCCGAAAACCATCGGGAAGATGGTGCGGATCGAGAAGCTGAGGACGCCCGGGACCAGATCGATGCTGAACGGCGACAACGCGATGTACGCCGTCGCGTACAGGGCGGCAGTGACGGCCGTGAGGACCACCATCTGCGGGTATTTCCACATCAGGATGCACGACCGCATTACGCCCCCCTAAGCCGATGGCGACGAACATAACGCCATCGATGATCACCGTCAACGTGTCAACGGCGTACCACTTCCGTGGTCGTCAATGCATGCATCGATCAGCTACGATCCCCAGACTGCCCGTAGCCAGCGAGGGGGTTCTCGTGGACCGGCCCAGTGTCCTTTTCGTCTCGCTCGACACCGTCCGCGCCGACGTCGCGTATTCCGGGAAGTTCCCCGGCGTGGAGGGGCTCCGCCGCAGGGGTGTCACGTTCCGCCAGGCCGTGTCGTCCTGTCCGCTGACTCCGGTCAGCCATGCCACGGTCTTCACCGGGCTGCAACCACCGAACCACGGCATCCGTCACCTGTTCCGTGAGCAACTTCGCGCCGACGTGCCCACACTGGCCGAGCGACTGCGCGAGGTCGGCTACCGGACCGGCGCCGTGGTCTCCTGCCCCGGTCTCAACAAGTGGTACGGCATCGACCGCGGCTTCGACTTCTACGACGACGAGATCCCGTTGCTGCCCGACGGGCGGGACCCCCTCGCGGTGGGCGATGTGAAGCTGCGCGGGTTGGCCCTCAAGCGGGCGCCGATGGTCGCCGAGCGGGCCGGCGACTGGTTGGCCGAACAGAACACCCCGTTCTTCCTGTTCGCCCACTTCTTCGACGCGCACTGGCCGTACGAGCCGCCGGAGGACGTCGGCGTGGCCGTCGACAACCCCTACGAGGGCGAGGTCGCCTACAGCGACCACTACCTCGGGGTGCTGCTCGACCGGCTGGCCGCCGCCGGGCACGACATCGACTCGATGCTCGTCGTCTGCTTCTCCGACCACGGCGAGGACCTCGGTGGCTGGTACTCCAACGACCACGCGGGGGAGCGGGGGCACCCGTACGAGGAGGGGCACGGCTGCCTGCTGCACGACGCCACCCAGCACGTGCCGATGATCTTCTCCGGGCCGGGGGTGCCGACCGGCCGGGAGTTCCACGAGCAGGTGCGACTGGTCGACATCATGCCCACCGTGCTGGACCTGCTGGGACTGCCGGCGACCCCCACCGACGGCGAGTCCATGGTGTCGTTCTTCCGGGACCTGACCGGCACCTCCCGGCCCGCGTACTCGGAGACCTACTTCCCACAGGAGAAGCGCGAGGCCAGCGAGTACCGCGAGTTGCGGGCGCTGGCGTCGGTCCGCACCGACGGCCGCAGCAAGACCATCTGGCAGCCCGTGGAGGGCGGCGCCGTCGACTGGTACGACCTGACGACCGACCCGGACGAGTTCCACCCCGTCCCGTTGGTGTCCCCGACGGTCGCGCCGCCCGCCGTCCCGCCGGTGGTGGACTGAGCGCACGCGGTCCCCGGCCGACGGGGCAGAGGTACCCCTCGCCGGCCGGGGACCGCCCGCGCGTCAGTCCCCGGCGGGACGCCCCGCCGCGATCTCGAAGAGCATCCGGTCGATGATCCGCCCGTCGGTCTGCTCCACCGCGTGCAGCCGACGGAACTCCGGCGACATGGACCGGTACACCTGGCGGATCGCCTCCCTGGCGTCCTCGTCGATGGCGCCGTTGTCCGACCAGACATCGACGTCCTCGACCGAGACGTACCTGCGGGTCTCCACCTCCCCGCAGCCCGCCTCGCGCAGCAGGTCCGCGAGGTCGCCCGGCAGGAAGAAGTGTCGACGCACCGGGTTGCGCAACCGCAGGATCTCGAAGTACTCGTCACGGTCGGCGGTGCCGTAGGCGCAGAGGTTGATCAGGACGACCCGGCCGCCGGGCCGGGTCACCCGGGCCATCTCGGCGACCGCGGCCGGCAGCTCCATGAACTGGATGCCCTGCCGGCAGACCGTGATGTCGAAGGAGTCGTCGGGGAAGGGCAGGTCCTCGGCGGGGGCGAGGACGAGGTCGTCCAGCGACGGCCGGGCCTGCTCCGCCATGGCCGCGGTCACGTCGACGCCGACGAGTCGCGCCACCCGGCCGCTGAACAGCCGGGAGACCAGTCCGGTGCCGCAGGCCACGTCGAGCACCTCGTGCTCCGGCCGGGGCCTGGTCAGGTCGAGAACCAGGCGGCCGAGTTCGGTGTCCGTGCACCAGGCGCTGGAGCGGTCGTAGCCCTGCGCCCGTGCGGTGAAGTGGTCGACGACGTCCTGATCGCTAATTGTCACTGCTCCCCCTGTCGTTTCCACAATTCGGGACCGGTCGTGCCGGCACGGGACCGCTGTGCGGTAGCGCGCGGCGGCGATGAGGAACCCCCGCAAGGCTCCCGAGCGGCCCTGCCGAAGGCTCACTGACATTGACGTTGGACTCTAGACGGGTGATGGTCGACGCGTCTATAGTTCTGACCACCGGGCCTGGTGAGCCGGGCAGTGATGTGCCTGGTAAACGTTAAACGGCGATTCGGGGGCGCTGCTCCCGCATCCTTTCGGAAAATTGAATCCCGATACCGACTCCGGCGTTTTCCGCTCCGGTCGGCAAATGCTCAGAATCATTCGGGGGAGTGGAACGGCATAATGAGTGCGCTCACCGAGGAATTGTTCGACGAGATCCGCGCGGCGTTCATCGCGGAAGCATCGACCGTCCTGCGTTTCCAGTACTTCGCCCAGGTGTCCGAGATCGAGGGCTCGCTCGACTCCGCCCGGCTGTTCACCGAACTCGCCGAGAGCGCGGCCTGCGTGGCACACGGGCATCTCGACTTCCTGCAGGCCGTGGCCGACCCGGCCACCGGGCGGCCGCTGGGCGACACCGACCTCAACCTCGCCGCGGCGCTGAGCAGCGAGATGGAGGCCGCGACCGCCCGCTACCCCGCGCTGGTGCAGCAGGCGCACGAGGAGGGACTGGCCGACGTCGCGAGCTGGCTGGAAACCCTGCGCGCCCTCAAGCACACGCACCTGGCCAAGCTGAGCGCCGCCCACGAGGCGCTGCGCGGCGTACCGGTCGGGCCGCTCGGCGAGCCGGTCGCCGGATGACCACCGGCCCGCAGACCGCCGATCAGGAAGTGAGCCAGCCGATGGAGTCCACGCAGGCCGCCACGACGCCGTCCCCGGCACCCGCCGACACCAGGTACGACGCCAGCACGATCAGGGTCCTCTCCGGCCTCGACGGGGTACGCCGACACCCGTCGATGTACATCGGCTCGGTCGGTGTGGCCGGCTGGCACCACCTGGTCAGCGAGCTGGTCGACAACGCGGTCGACGAGGCGGAGGCGGGACACTGCCGCGACGTCGAGGTCGTCCTGCACCGCGACGGCTCCTGCTCGGTCGGCGACGACGGCCGGGGCATCCCCGTCGACCCGCACCCGGAGCACCACCGCCCGGCGGCCGAGGTGCTGCTGACCACCCTGCACTCCGGCGGCAAGTTCGAGGCCGGTTCCTACCGCACCTCGGCCGGGTTGCACGGCGTCGGCCTCTCCTGCGTCAACGCCCTGTCCGAGCGGCTGGAGCTGGACGTCTGGCGCGACGGCGCCCACCACCGGCAGACCTATGCACGAGGCGCGCCGATCGGCGACCTCGCGCGGGTCGGCGCATCGGACCGCACCGGCACCCGGATCCGTTTCCTCCCCGACGAGACGGTCCTGGAGACCGCGCAGTTCTCCGCCGCCCTGATCCGCAGCCGGCTGGAGGAGGTCGCCTTCCTGCACCCGGCGCTGACCCTGCGGCTGCGCGACGAGCGCACCGGGGAGGACGTCCGGCTCAGCTACCAGTCCGGGGTGGGTGGGTTCCTGCGGCACCGGCACCGCGACGCGGTATGGGTGCACCCGGACCCGCTGGCCGTCCGGCACGAGACCGACGACCTGGCGCTCGACGCCGCCTTCTGCTGGACCGAGGGCTACACCGAGGACATCCAGAGCTTCGTCAACACCGTCCGGACCGACCACCACGGCACCCACGTGGACGGGTTGCGCGCCGCGCTGGCCGAGGTGATCAACGAGTACGCGACCAGCCGCGGCCTGCTCGACCCGACCGCGGGCGAACGGATCACCACGGTCGACATCCTGGAAGGGCTGGCCGCGGTCGTGGCGGTGCGGATGCGCAGCCCCCGCTTCGACGGACAGACCAAGAAGCGGTTGCAGAGCAGCGAGGTCGCCGGCTTCGTCCGCGCCGCCGTGTCAGCCGAACTGACCCGACAGTTGGCGCGCGACGACGACCTGGGACAGCGGCTGGTCAAACGGACGCTCGACTCCGCCCGCGCCCGCCTCGCCGCCCGGCTGGCCAGCCGCACCGCACAGGTCCGGCGCCGCCGGATCGAGGTCGACTACGCCGTCTACCAGCGTCAGTTCGGCATCCGCTCCCGCAACTGGCACGACTCCTGCTCCTGGCTCACCGACGAGGGCCTGCTGGCCCAGCACGCGGCGCTGTGCGACGTCGCCCCCGACGCCCGGATGCTGGACGTCTGCTGCGGCAGCGGAGTGGTCGGCAACGCCTTCCGGGGCCGCGTCGGCGAGATGATCGGCCTGGACATCACCCCGGAGATGGTGGCGCTCGCCTCCACCCGGCTCGACAAGGTCCACCAGGGCACCGTCTACGACCTGCCCTTCCCGGACGCCAGCTTCGACCTCGTCGTCAACCGCGAGGTCCTGCACCTGCTGCCGAACCCGGAGAAGCCCGTGTCGGAGGTATTCCGGGTCCTCAAACCGGGAGGGCAGTTCATCGTCGGCCAGATCGTCCCGTACGCCGACGAGGACGCGTACTGGATGTTCCGGATCTTCAAGAAGAAGCAGCCGCTGCTGTTCCAGATGTTCCGTGAGCCGGACTTCCGACGGCTGTTGCTGGGCGCCGGCTTCACCGACCTGGCGATGGAGGAGTACCTGCTCTGGGAGTCGATCGACAAGTGGATCGACACCCACGAGACGACCCCCGCCGCCCGCCAGGAGATCTACCGGCTGTTCTACGACGCCCCGGCCCAGGTGCGGGCGGTGCACCCGTTCGAGGTAGCCGCCGACGGATCGGTACGCGACCAGTGGCGCTGGTGTGTGTACTCGGTACGGAAACCGGTGTGTTGACCGGCACCGCGCCCGGGCTCGCCGGTAACGCCCACCTGGCGGACCGGCTGACCGAGCTGCGCCGGCTGCGGCGCCCCGTGGTGCGGGACTTCACCGGCCGGGTGCGGGACCTGGTGGTGCTGGCCTCCAGCTCACGCAGTGGCTCCAGCATGCTCGCCGAGATGCTGCGCCGCACGCCCGCGTTGCTGCACCTGCGCGCGGAGTTCAACCCGTACCTGCGGCTGGCCGGCCTGGTGCCGCCGGCCAGCGGGACCGGCTCCGACCAGCTCGACGCCGCGCACCTGGCCGCCCTGCCGCCCGCGCGCCGCCGGGTCTTCGACGAGGAACTGTCGCTGGACGTCGGCCGACCGGACCCGACGGTCTCGCCGGAACAGTTCCTCCTGGACGCGGCCTGGCGGTTCACCATCCAGTGGCCGACCCTGGAGATCGACCTGGCCGACTGGCTCGACACGGCCCGCCGGGTGCTGGCCGAGCTCCGGTCCCAGCCCGACTTCGACCCCGCCTGCCTGTCGCACGCGGCCCGGTTCCACGCCCGGCTGCACGCCGCCCTCGCCGTGCGCGGCGTGCCCGTGCGCACCGGCTACTACGACATGCCACCGCATCTCGCCGGACCGCCGTGGCGGCAGGACGTACGGGGGGCGCCCGGCGAACTGCTGGTGGAGGAGCCGCCCTTCGTGCTCACCGTGGGCTGGCGCTACGCCACCGCACACGACCTCGCCACCCGTCCGCTGGTGATCAAGACCCCGAGCAACGCCTACCGCCTGGGCTTCCTCCGCGCACTGTTCCCGAACGCCCGGATGCGCGTGCTGCACCTGACCCGCAACCCGGCCGGATCCATCAACGGCCTGTACGACGGCTGGCTCTATCACGGCTTCCACGCCCACCGGATGGACCGGCCGCTGAACATCACCGGCTACGGACGGGACCGGCCCGAGGACCGCTGGTGGTGGAAGTTCGACCTGCCGCACGGCTGGCAGGACTACACCCGGGCGCCGTTGCCGGACGTCTGCGCCCTGCAGTGGCGCTCCTGCCACCGGGCGATCCTCGACGACGCCGCCGCGCTGCGGCTGCCCTACCTGCGGGTGCGGTTCGAGGACCTGGTGCGCTCACCGCAGGGCCGGGCGGGCGTGCTGACCCGGATCACCGACTGGCTCGGGGTGCCGATGGACGGACCACTGCGCGCGATCGCGGCCGACGGACTGCGGGACACGGTGGTCGCCACCGCGCCGCCGCAGCCCGGCCGGTGGCGGCGGCGGGCGGAGCTGGTGCGCGCCGCGATCGGGGGACCGGAGCGGCGACTGGCCGAGGAGCTCGGATATGACGACGACGAATCCTGGATCTGAGACCACGGCGTCGCCGCCGAGCACCCTCGGCGGTGCCGGCTGGTCGCCCCGGTCGACCAGCCACGAGCAGGAGGTGGCGGACGGCCGGCTCTGGGCCCGCTGCGGCTACCGGTCGGAGTCCGCGCCGCTGCGGGCGGTGCTGCTCGGCTGGCCACCGGAGAGTCTGGCGCGGATCACCGATCCGGCCGCCGTGCTGATGACCGCGCGAGTGGACCTCGACGCTATGCGCGCGGAGACCGAGGCGGTCGCCGCCGCGTTCACGGACGCGGGCGTGCAGGTGGTGCTGGCCCGCCCGGCGGTGGACACGCCACCGAACTTCGTCTTCACCCGTGACCTGTTCGTCGCCACCCCGGCGGGCGTGGTGGTGGGCCGGACGGCCGCCGCGCAACGGGCGGGCGAGGAGCGGTACGCCGCCGCCGCGTTGGCCGCTGCCGGATACCCGGTGCTGGCCACCGTGGCGGGCACCGCCACGTTGGAGGGCGCGGACGCGCTGTGGCTGGACCGCGACACGGTGATGGTCGGGGTGGGTTTCCGGACGAGCGCTACCGGGGCGGAGTGTCTCCGCCGCGTCCTGGCGGCCCAGGGCGTGCAGGTGGTCACCGTCCGGCTCGGTCCGGGTGTCCAGCACCTCCTCGGCGCGGTGACCTTCCTCGACGAGCGGTTGGCGGCGGTGCACACCGCTGCCGCGACCGCCGAGCTGCGGGCGCTGCTGCGCTCCCGGGACGTGCGGCTGGTGGAGTTCGCGCCGGACGACGAGCTGCTGCGACGGCGGGGGATGAACCTGGTGGCGCTGGGGCCCCGGCGGGTCCTGATGCCGACCGGCGCGCCGGGCATCCGCCGTCGTCTGGAGGGCGTCGGCGTGACCGTCACCGAGGTCGGCGTCGACCAGCACGTCCGTGCCGCCGGGGCACTGGGCTGTATGACGGGCATCCTGCACCGGGCGGACTGAGCACGGAAGCAGCGACGTGGGAGGCGAGATGACCACATCAGCGTCGGAGCGCAACGTCGGCGGGGAACCGGCCGAGGAGCCGCTCGTCCGCTTGGAACGCTGGCACGCCACCTGGCCGGAGGACGACCCGCACGCCAACTTCCGCGACGAGGTGATGCGGTACGGCATGCTGGACCCGCTGGTGACTCTGCGCGGGATGTCGCGCAACCTGGGCATCCCGGTCGGTGTCCTGGCCCGCTACGTGCTGGCCCGCTGGGCGACCGGCGGCAGTGAAGGGCTGTTGGAGATCGGCCCGGTCATGGTGCGGCGACTGTGGAAGCCGATCGCCGAGGCGGAGGCCGCGGACGACGACGCCCGTCGGCTGGCCGCGTACCACCAGGTGCGTCAGATGATCTCGTGGCTGAAGGTCCCCCTCGACGACCCGAGTGTCTATCCGGTGGCCGGTGAGTCCGGCCCGGGAGACGACGAGACGCCTCTAGATCGACAAAGCTCGATATAATCGTGCTCAATCGCCGGGTGTCCCGACCGGACGGCCCGGCGGCGACGACAGGAAGGTCTCAGTCATGCCTCGTGTCCTTTCCCTCGCTCCCGAGCTGTACGCCAACGCCACGAACTCCGTCGACCACCGCTACCAGGAACAGATGCGGGAGCAGGACAAGACGCCGGTACCCACCGACCCCACCCTGCCCCGGTTCACCCTGGTCGTCGGCCCGTCACCGTTCACCATGCCGCGTGGTTGGGAGTTCTTCCTGACGTCCCCCTACGAGGGGGCCTCCTACATCTCCACCGTCCTGCACAACGCCGGCTACCCGGTGCGCATCGTCGACGTCCGGTACACCCCGAACCCCCTCCAGGCCGCCTACGACCAGATCATCGGCCAGACCGACGTCCTGGGCATCTGCACCTTCGAGGACAACTTCCCGTTCTGCAACGAGCTGATGGCCATGGTCCGGGACAACGCACCCGAGATCCCCATCATCTGCGGCGGCTCGCTGGTCACCTCGGTGCCCAACCTGTTCATGGAGCACACCGCCTGCGACATCGCGGTGATCAGCGAGGGTGAGATCACCATCCTCGACCTGATGGAGAGCTACGCCGCCGGCCGCTGGGCACAGGACCTGCCGACCATCCGCGGCATCCTCTATCGCACTCCGGAGGGTGTCGTGAAGCGCACCCCGCCGCGCGGACAGATGATGGACCTCGATGCGCTGCCCCGGATGCGCCTGGAACTGTGGCCGCAGGCGCAGAGCCCGATGGGCCTGCAGCCGCAGATCATCTCCTCCTACAGCCGTGGCTGCAAGATGGACTGCTCCTTCTGCTATCGGACCACCCCCCAGGTACGCGCCAAGTCACCCGAGAAGATGGACGCCGACCTGGCCTGGCTCAAGAGCCGCTACGGCATCGAGTTCAGCTTCTTCGTCGACCTCACGTTCAGCTCCCACCGCCGGCAGACCATCGAGATCTGCGACGTCATCAAGGACCACGACCTGCGCTGGACCTGCCTGACCCGGTGCGCCGACATGGACAAGCCCAGGATCGACGCGATGCGCGACGCGGGCGCCGACATCATCCTCTACGGCGTCGAGTCCCTCGGCTCCGAGGTGCTGCGCGAGGCCCGCAAGGGCAACTCGGAGAACATCACCGTCCGGGCCATGCGGACCACGTTCGACGGCGGCGTACGGTTCGGTGCCCTGCTCATCGTCGGCCTGCCCAACGAGAGCGAGGAGTCGCTCAACCACATGGTCGAGTTCGCCGAGACGTACAACCACGTGACCCGGGTCAAGTACCTCTCCGCGATGCCGGGCACCACCGTCTACCAGCAGGCGCTCCAGTCCGGCCTGATGCGCAGCGAACTGGACCACGTCAACTGGCTCTCCATCGAGCAGGCCCTGCACGAGGACGAGTTCCTCAACGTCAGCGGACTCTCCGAGCAGGCATGCCGCGACGCCTACAAGCGCGTCTACGACGCCTACCAGCCCGGCCCGGTGATGGACTTCCAGCACTGGCCCGAGAACTTCACGCACTTCCACCCCAACCCCGACGACGGGCTGACCCGCTCCACCTCGTACGCCGGCTCGGGCTGGCGGGCGCAGGCCAGCTCCGCGGGCGCGCCGCTGGTGCCCGGCTCCGAGCGGTACACCCTGGACCAGGTGGCCTCGCCGGAGGTGGCCGCCGCCGGAAGCAGCCTGATGGCCTGCGGTGCGAAGAAGGTGACCGGAGGACTGGTCACCGCCGGCGCGGCGTGACCATGGACGGCACCGGGCGGAGCGGACGCACCCGGAGCCCGGTACTGATCATCGGCACCGAACGCTCCGGCTCGAACCTGCTCCGCCTGGTGCTGAACGCACACTCCCGCATCGCCGTCCCGCACCCGCCGCACTTCATGCGCTACCTGGCCCCGGTGGCCGACTGCTACGGCGACCTCACCGACGAGGGCAACCGGCGACGGCTCGTCCACGACGCCTGCCTCCTGCTCGACCGGCACATCTCCCCGTGGCCGCACCGCGTCGACCCCGACCTGGCGGTGGCCCGGGCTAGTCCCACCCTCTTCGGGGTGGTCGCCGAACTCTACGAGCAGTACCGCGAAGCGGAGGGGAAGGCCCGCTGGGGCTGCAAGAGCACCTTCATGGTCGACCACGTCGCCGACGTCCTGGCCGAGTATCCGGCGGCCCGGTTCGTCTGGCTGGTCCGCGACCCCCGGGACGTGGCCGCCTCCGCCCGCCGCGCGGTGTTCGGGCACTGCCACCCCTACCTCACCGGGCAGCTCTGGGCCCGGCAGCAGACCTCGGCCGCCGACGCGCTGGCCCGCCACGGCCCCGACACCGTTCACTTGCTGCGCTACGAGGACCTGGTGCAGCAGCCCCAGGACATGATCACGCAGCTCTGCGCCTGGCTGGGGGAGTCGCCGGAACCCGCGCTCTTCGCCCACGACCGCACCCCGACGGCCCGGGCCCTGGCCAGCCTCTCGGAGTCCTGGCGCAACGCCGGCCGACCGGTGACCACCAGCAGCGTCGGCACCTGGCGCAGCCGCCTGGCCCCCGCCGAGGTCGCCCTGGTGGAGGCCGCCGCCGGGCCGGTGATGGCCGAACTGGGCTACCCCGCCGACGTCGCCGGGCCCGCCGCACCACCCCATCCGGCCCTGCTGCGCCTGCGCGAGGGCGCCCTGCGGGCCGGCGTCGAGTACCGATCGCTGCGGCAGGACCGCAACGCCGTACGCCGGTGGCGGCGCGACGCGACCGTGCGCTGGATCCACACCCGCGCCCGCCTCACCCGCCTGGGCGTGTAAGGAAGGGTCCCCTGCTAACGCCTAGTGCATAGCAGGGGACCCTTCCTAACCCCAGGCCGGCACCGGCGACCGGCACCGGCACGCCGGTCAGCGTCGCCCGGCGTAGCCCGCAAACACCTCCAGCAGCGCGTCGGCGTGCCGCTCGAAGGTGTACTCCCCGCGCCGGGCCAGCACGTCGGCACCGAGCCGGTCCAGTCGCGCCCGGTCGTGCAGCACGTCGGCCAGGTCGTCGTACCCGTCGAACAGGAAACCGATCCCCTCCTGCCGCACGATGCGCTCCATGGCCTCCTGGCCGCCGCGCTGCTGCGCCACCGGCAGCCCGGCGGCCAGGTACGGCACCAGCCGGTTCGGCCGGTTCATCCGCTGGAACCCCACCTCGTGGGTGCCCTGCGCCACCACGTGCATCAACCCGGCGTCGTACCGGGACCACTCGGCGACGAACCGCTCCGGCGGAATGTGGTCGTGCAGATGCACGTAACCGCTCTCGGCGAGCCGGGCGTACTCGGCGCGGGCGTGCGCGTTGTCCACACTCCAGATCGACTGGGCGTTCGGGCCGATGTACTTGCCGCCGTAGATGTGCACGTGGACCCGCCGTCGGCTCAACGCCGCACACAGCTCGCGGATGTCGGTACGGCCCCGGGTGCTGGACACCCCACCGGCCACCAACAGGTGCGGCTCTGAGTCGCGGGCGTGCAGCTTGCCGGTCAGCTCGTCGGTGAAGTACCGCGCCGGCAGGTAGTCCGGGTCCAGCAGGTGCGCCGATGCGTCGCTGACCCCGTACGCACCACGGAAGTAGTCCAGCGACTCCTGGTTGATGTAGATCTGCCCGGCGGTCTCGGTCAACGCCCGCCGCTCCAGGTCGGCCGCCTCGCAGAAGTGCTCCTTGTGGTGGCGCACCACCGGCCCCACCCCGGCATCGAGCAACTCGCCGAGCAACTGCAACGACCCGTCCCAGACGTTCTTCAGGCTGTAGACCACGTCCACGCGGTGCTCCGCCGCGATCCGGGTCAACTCCGCGCCGGCCGGCCCCGCCGGCAGCCGGTACTGCGGCACACTCGACGGCAGCACGTCCGGCGTGGGCCGCTGCGCCGGTGCCGGCATCGTGACGTACGTCAACCGGTGCCCCCGCTCGGCCAACGTCATGATCCGCTCCGGGTACCGGCCGAGCCGCCCGGCCACCAGGATGTTCACGCCGTTCCCTCCGCCGGGATCGACTCCGACCCGTCCGCGTCCGACCCGCCCGCGTCCGACCCGCCCGCGTCCGACCCGCCCGCGCCCGGCCCGCCCGCGCCCGAGGCGTCGGCCGCCGCCGGTGCGTCGATGCCGAGACCGGCAGCCACCGTGCACAGGTCCCGCCACGTGGCGTCGGGCAGCACCACCCCGTCGGCTGCCGCCCGGGCGCGCTGCTCCGGCTCACCCGGCACCAGCACCTCGCCGGAGTCCGGATCGGCCGGCACCGCCTTGAGCCGCCGCACCGTCGCCTCGACGAAGTCGTGCAACCGCTCCGGCGGTCCGAACCGGGCCGGGTCGACGGCGAGCACGAACAGGCAACTCGACCGCTCGGCACCGGCGAACCGGTCACCGTCGCTGAGCCCGACGGCGAGCAACTCGGCGATCACCGCGAGCGCGAAACCCTTGTGGCCCCCGAACGGCAACAGGTGCCCGCCGGTGAAGAAGTCCTCCAGGCGGACACTCGGAGCGCCCTGCGCGTCCAGCAGCCACCCCGGAGGCACGGTCTGCGCCCCGGCGGCCCGGGCGATCTGCAGCTTCCCGATCGAGACCATGCTGGTGGCGAAGTCCAACACCACCGGAGGTCGGCCCGCCGCGCGCGGAATGGCCCAGGTGACCGGGTTGGTGGCCAGGGCGCCGTCCGTCCCGCCGTGCGGCGCGACCTTCCACGGACCCTGACCCTCTCCGCCGGTCAACAAGCCGATCAGACCGGCGTCGGCGATGCGCTCGGACCAGCCGCCCAGCCGCCCGGTGTGGTGCGCGTGTGACATCACCACCGCCGCCAGTCCGCTGTGGGCGGCCTTCTCCACCACCAGATCGACGGCGTACCGGGCGGCCAGGTGACCGAAGCCGCCCGCGCCGTCGACCACGGCGGTGGCGGGCGCGTCGTCGACGACGAAGGGCCGCGCGGTCGGCTTCAACCGGCCCTGGGCGATGTCCCGCAGGTACGACGGCAGCTTGAGCACACCGTGCGAGCCGTGCCCGGCCAGGTCGGCACCGATCAGCGAATCGGCGACGACCTCCGCGACGTCGTCCGGCGTGCCGGCCTGACCGAGCAGTGCGAGTACCAGTCGACGAAGGTCTTCGACGGCGATGAGGGCCATGGGCGTCCTGTCGGATGTCGGGTGTCGAGGGCACAGCCTTCCTAACCCATCACCGACCCACCGGGCAATCCATCACCATGGATGAGCGCGATCAACCCTGGTCGACCCCTGCTCAGCCCCGACCGGCGGTCGCGTCGGCCTCCTGTGGGGTGAGCAGCGCCCGGACCTGGTCGGCACCGAGCGCCAGCAACAGGGTCGGCAGCCGAGGGCCGGTGTCGCGGTGCACCAGGAGCCGGTAAACGAGACTGAAGAACGCCCGCTGGGCGGCCCGCAGCTCGGGAGTGGGCGCGGTGTCCAGCGGAAGCCCGAGCTGCTGCTTCGGCACCCCATAGACCAGGGTGGTCAGCCCGTCCAGCGTCCAGTCCTCCGTCAGCCCCTCGGCGAGCAGCCGCAACCCCTCACGCTGCACCGGGTCGAGGGAGGCCAGCAGCTCCCGGTCCGGCTCCGTCCGCACCTGCGTACGCTCCGCCGGCGCGACGTGCGTGGCCACCCAGTCCGCCGCGCGGTCGAGCCGGGGGCGCACCTCGTCCAACGAACCCACCGGCTCCTGCGGCGTCATGTCCCGCAGGATCCGCAGCGTCTGCTCCTCGGTGCCGGCGGTGATGTCGTACACCGACGCCAGGGTGCGGAAGGACATCGGCCGCCCGGTCTGCGGCAGCTCCACCTCGGCCGTACGCAGTGAGCGGTCCAGCACCACCGCGTCGACCTCCGACGCGGTGCCCGCCCGAACCCGCCCCACCAGGGCGTCCCACTCGTCGTAGAGCCGGCTCACCTCCTGGTCGAAGGCCACCGTGATGGACTGGTTCGGCCGACGCCGCACGTACAACCAGCGCACCAGGGCCGGTTCCAGGATCCGCAACGCGTCGTCGGGCGTCGGGGCGGCACCGGCGGAACCGCTGAGCTTGGCCGCCCCCTTGGTGCCGACGAACGAGTAGCCGCGATAGACCGGTGCCTTGCCGCCGTACACCCGGTCGACCACCTCGCCGCCGACGGTGTAGCTGGAACCGGGGGAGGAGTGGTCCACCCCGGCGGCCTCGAACAGGACCTGCTCGTACGCCCACCGCATCGGCCAGTCGACCTTCCAGACCAGCTTCCCCGGATCCTGCCGGTCCAGCCAGGCATGGTCGGAGTGCCCACAGACGCAGGTGTACCGGATCTCGGTGGTCTCGTCGTCGAAGGACACGATCGTGGTGTCGTCGCGCCGGCAGACCGCGCAGTAGACCTTGTACGGGTAGTAGCTGTCGTCGGCGGTCAGCCCCTCCTCGGACTCGCCCTGGTCGACCTTGGTGCGGTATCTGCCCAGCACCGAGCCGATCAGCTCCCGAGCCCGCATGGCCGTGACGACCTGCTCGCGGTATCGGCCGCCGGTGTACATGGCGGTCTGCGAGATCTCGTCGACGACCACACCGAGCTGACGCAGCGCCGCCCGGAACGGGGCCTTGAAGTGCTCGGCCCAGTTCTCGTGCTTCCCGCACGGGTCCGGCACCCCGGTCAGCGGACGGCCGACGTACTCCGCGAAGGAGGGGTCGACCCCGGCCGGAACCTTCCGCAGCCGGTCGTAGTCGTCCCAGGAGAGCAGATGCCGGCTCGGCAACCCACGCCGACCCAACTCGTCGGCGACGAAGTGCTGGACCATGATCTCGCGCAGGTTACCCAGGTGGATCGGCCCGGACGGACTGATCCCCGAGGCGCAGACGAGCACCGGTGTCCCGGGTCTGCGCTCCCACTCCGCCACCACGTCGTCGGCCACTCGCGCCACCCAGTCGCCGGCATCAACCTCAGCCACCGAACTCCCCTCCAGCCGTGTCGGCCCACCACCTTAGTGCCGGCACACCGCCGTTGTCCGGACGCTTCACGAACACGCTGAGTCGTCGGCGCGCCGGACCCGCCGTACGGCCGGACGTGGTCAGTGGGACCCGGAGCGGCCCTCCGCCGGCCGGACGCCGACGACCTGACCCGCCTGCCGCATGTCGAGATCGCCGACCGCCGCGGCGACCAGCAGCGACTCGATCCCGGCCAGCATCCGCCGGGCATCCTCGACTCCCACGTACGCGGTGTCCACCCGCAACTGCATCGCGGCCGTACCCGGCGCGTCCGAGACACTGAGGAACACGGTCAGGTCCTGCTGGTCCCAACCGGTCACGTACGCGATCCGGGTGTCGCGGCACAGCGCGGCGAGATCCTCGGCCAGCTCCTGCGGGTCGGACCGCACCTGCGGCAGCCCCGGCCACCGCTGCTGCTCCCGGGCGTCGTTGAAGAAGACGCCGACCTGCGGCACGAACCCCCGGCGCGCCGCCACCCCTTGCCGTGCCTCGGCCAGCTCGGCGGTGTCGTGGTTGCCGTGCTGATAGGTCAGCAGGGCCTGCCGGTAGCAGCGGGTGACCAGATCGGCGAACGTGCCCGTACCCACGTCGACCCGGAACAGACCGTTCTGCACCACCGGGCCGATCATCGTCTGCAGTCGACGTTCCACCCGCCCACCGACGATCAGGGTCAGGAACATCGGGTCCGCTCCGGTGTGCTGGGAGAGCACTGCCGCCTGGGCGGCGAGCAGGACCGCGCTGGTGCTCACCCGCTGCCGGTCGGCCAAGAGCTGCGCGGCCACCGCGACGGCCGACGACTCGATGTCGACCTGCACGATCCGCGGCGTGTGCGGCGACTCGGACGACGGCGGCACGAGTGACTCGGGCATCTCGCCGAGCAGGTCCTCGCGGAACCGCACCGCCCGCCGGCTGCGCTTGCGTCCCGGCTCGCTCGCCTCGTACGCGGCCTGATCCAGTGGCTGCCACCTCGACTCGACCGGCTCGACCGGCACACCCGCCAGAGCGTCGCGCAGCTCCGCCTTCAACAGGGCCAACCCGCTCGCGTCGACGGCCGCGTGCGAGACGTTCAGCACCAGCGCGGCGGGGGTCTCGTCGGCCAGGACCAGGGCGAACCGCACCGGCCACTGCCGGGCCAGGTCGAACACCGTCGCGGTCATCGCCGCGACCAACTCCTTGGCGTCCGCTACCACCCGGTCGGGCGCCGCCGACCAGACCGGCACCGTCAGGGTGCCGGACCCGTCCACCTCCTGCCGCAGACCCGTTGCGCCCATGACCAGCCGGGTGCGGAGCACGTCGACGCGCGCGACGACCTCCTCCAGCGCACGCCGCACCCCGGCGACCGTGACACCCTGCGGAACCGGCACCATCTCGCGCATCGTGAAGCTCTGCGGCTGATCACCCAACCAGTCGATGACGTCCCAGATCTCCCGCTGCGCCCAGGTGGCCGACGCCTGCGCCTGCCGTGCCTCCCGCACCGCCACCACGAGATCGTGGCCGGGCTTCCTCTCCATACCGGGATCCCCCGCTCCGGTCTGGGCGCCGGCACCACCTGTCCGGCGATGCCGCTTATGGCCGGAAGGTAGCCTATGAAGCCACTTCGGCCACTGTCAATATCGTCGGATGCCGTGATGCCACACGGCACCACCGGTCCATCGACTGCGGGCCATACTGGTTCCGCCCGAGATCGCGGGCGGCCCCGACTGGAGAGCGAGATGACTGAGCTGAGCCCCTCCGCCGCACCGACCGACACCGAACGCCGACTCGTCACCGAAGTGGTCGAACCCCTCCTCGGATTCACCCCCGACGAGATGAGCCAGGACCTCATCGCGCTGGGCGCCGACAGCATGCAACTGGTCCACATGCTCGCCCAGGCGGAGGACCTCTTCGACGTCGAACTCTCCGCCGTCGAGCTGATGGACAACGTCAGCGTCGCCGGGCTCGCCGCGCTCATCGACCGTCAGCTCGCCACCGGCGGCTGATCCTCACCGGACGGACCGTACGCGCGCGCCTGCATCAGGTACAGCTCCGCGTACAGCCCACCACTGGCCAGCAGGTCGGCGTGTGACCCGGACTCGCGCACCGTGCCGTCCTGGAGCACCACGATCAGATCCACCATCTGCAAGGTGGAGAAGCGGTGGGAGACGAAGACGGTGATCCCGCCACGTCGCTGTGCCCGCTGGGCCGACTCGGCGTACCGGACGAAGATCGCATGCTCGGCGGCGGCGTCCAACGCCGCCGCCGGCTCGTCCAACGCCAACAGGAGCGGCTCGGTCCGCATCTGGGACCGGGCCAGGCCCAACGACTGCCACTGCCCACCCGACAGCTCCTGCCCGTCGGTGAAACCGGTGCCCAGGTAGCCGTCCAGCCCACCTTCCACCGCGTCGACGACCCGCTGCGCCCCCGCCGAGTCGATCGCCCGCCGCACCGACTCCTCGTCGTCGATCCGCTGCACCGCACCGATCCCGACGTTCTCCCGCAGCGTCAACTCCAGCCGGGCGAAGTCCTGGAACATCGCCGACGTCCGCGACCGCCACTGCGCGGCGTCCACCTCGTTCAGTGGCACACCGTCGACGAGGATCCGGCCCTGCGTCGGCTGGTACAGGCCATACAGCAGCTTCACCAGCGTGCTCTTGCCCGCACCGTTCTCCCCGACGATCGCCACCGTCTTGCCCGCCGGCAACTCGAAGGTCACGTCCCGCAACACCGACCGGGTGGCTCCCGGGTAGCGGAAACCCACCCCCTCGAACCGGATGCCCTCGCCGAGCCGGGTCGGTGCCGCCGAGCCGGTCGACTCCGACGCGCCGTCCGGCACCGCACTGGCCGCCCGCAGCCACTCCAGCCGGCGTACCGTCGTGCCGAACCCCTGGAGCGTGCCGAGCAGCCCCAGACCGTTGGCGACCTGCAGACTCACCTGCACCGCCAACGTCACCGCCAACACCACGTCGCCGACGCTGCCCCGACCGTCGGCGACGTCCCGGACCACCAGCCAGAGCGCCGCCCCGTAGCTGAGGGCGAAGAACGCCTGCCCGGCCGCACGGACCGCCGCCCCGCTGGCCTGGGCCCGCCAGACCGTCGACGTCACCGCCGCCATCGTGGCCTGCTGACGACGCACCAGGTCCGGACCGGTGCCGAACAGCCGCAACTCCTTCACCGACGACGCCGAGGTGGCCACCTGCAACAGGTGCTGCGAGCGCCGGATCCCCTCCGCCGTCTCGTCCTTGGCCCGATCCACCAGCCGCTGCGCCCGCCGCGCCAGCAGCACCGGCGGCACCGCCGCCAGCGGCAGCAGCGCCAACCAGGGATTCAACAACCCCAGCAGTACGGTGGTGACCACGAGCTGACCGACCACCCCCGCCAGTTGCAACAGCCCCTCCACCGGGACCTGCATCGGCGAGATGTCGTCCCGCACCACCTGAAGCTCGTCGGCGAACCGGGAGTCGTCGAGCTGAGCCAGGTCCACGCTGCCGTTGGCCCGCTCGATCAGCTCGCCGTGCAGCTTCAACTCCATCAACTCGGCGAGCTCGAAATACTGCAGGTGCGCGAAGTGCGCCATCATCAGCTCGACGACCAGCACCACGGCCACCGCCGCCGCCAGCGTCACCGCCACGTCCGTGCGCGCCGCCAGCGCCGCGTCGACCAGCCGACCGAGCAGCACCGCCACCATCGGCGAGGCCAGATAGCCCGCCGCGATCATGACGGCGGCCAGCCCGGCCCGCCGCCGGTCGGTCCGCAGCGCCAGCACCACCAGGAACCGGGCCGCCCGCCCCAACCCGCTCATCGGCCCGCCTCCGCGTCGGCGAACCGGTCGGCCTGCAGCCGGAACAACTCGGCATAACTGCCCCCGGCGGACACCAACTCGTCGTGGGTGCCCTGTTCCTGCACCACCCCGTCGGCCACCACCACGATGTGGTCGGCCCGACGGACCGTCGAGAACCGGTGCGAGATGACCACCGTCGTCAACCCCCGGCTGATCTCCAAGAAACGGTCGAAGAAGTCCACCTCGGCGCGGACGTCGAGTTGGCTCGTGGGCTCGTCCAGCACGATCATCGACGCCCCCGCGGCGACCTTGCGCATCGCCCTGGCCAACGCCACCCGCTGCCACTGCCCACCGGAGAGGTCCTGCCCACCGGCGTACCGGCTCGACAGCGTCGTCCGCAGACCGGCGTCCAGCCCCTCGACCACCTCACGCGCCCCCGCCCGATCCAGCGCTGCCCACAGCGGCGACTCGTCGTCCGGGTCGGTGCCGGCCGCCAGGTCGACGTTCTCCGCCGCGCTCAGCTCCAGCCGGACGAAGTCCTGGAACACCACCGCGATCCGGGACTGCCACTGCGCCACGTCGTACTCGCGCAGATCCCGCCCGTCCACCGTGATCCGGCCCGCCACCGGGTCGTACAACCGGGTCAACAGCTTGACCAGTGTGGTCTTGCCGGCGCCGTTGAGCCCGACGATGGCCGTCGACCGGCCCGCCGGCAACGTCAGATCCAACCCCCGCAGGACCTCCGCACCCTGCGGGGCGTACCGGAACCGCACCTGCTCGAACCGTACCTCCCGCTCCGGGCGGCCGGCCGCCGTCTCACCGGTGACCGGCGCCGCCAGCGCCGCCCGCGACCGGGCCGACTGCGCGAAGTCGGTCATCGCCTCGTACGACTGGAGCCCGTACTGCGTCGGCACGTCGCTCTCCGGGAAGTGCACCCCGAAGCGGATCGGGATCAGCGCCGCCTGCACCGCCAGACCCAGTTCGAGCACGCTGAGCCGCCCACCGGCGGCGGCCTGCGCGATCAACACGAAGACGATCGCCGCCCCGACCAGGCCGACCGCCGCGTACCCGAGGAACGGGCGCAGGTTGATCCGCCGCCGTCCCGCCCAGAACTGCCGCAGGTAGTCCAGGTACTCCGAGCGGTGCCGCTCCCGGACCCAGCCGATCAGACCGAACACCCGGATCTCCTTGGCGAACGCCGCCCCCACCGCCATCGAGCGCACGTAGGACGCATGTCGCCAGGTCGGGAACAGACCCTTCAGGAACGCCCCGAACCGTCCCAGCGCCCCGCGTTGACCGAAGCGCACCACGAGCGCCGTCACCCCGGCCACGGCCGCCGCCCACGGCGAGAGCGCCACCCAGAGCACCACCACCGCCCCGGCGAGTTGCCCGTACCGGGGCAGCAGCGCCATCGCACCGGCGGCGGCGTCGCCCGGGGTGGGCATGGTCCGGCCGAACGCCTCCCGGGCCCGACTGAGCCGATCCAGCTCCGTCGCGTCCTCAAGCGCCGAGATCGGCGCGTCCACCAACGCCGACGTCATCAGGCGGCGGGTGCACCAGGCGTCCACCCGCCAGGTCACCAGGTGCCCCAACGCCGTCTGCGCCGGCGCGAGCACCTGCTGGAGCAGGAAGGCCAGCGCGGCGAGACCCAACGCGAGCACCGTCGCGCTCCACGCCTGCTCGTCGCCCCCGATCGCCTCGGCGAGCCGTTGCACCATCATGCTCGTGGCCACGATGAACCCGATCGGCAGCAGACCGAGCAGGACGTTCACCGCGAGGGCCGCGCCCAGCGTCGGCATGCCCGCGTGCGGGAGGAGATGGGCGATGGACAGCCAGCGGTCCAATCGGGAACGGGCACCGCGCCACACCGCCGAGAACCGTGCCATCCGCATCCGAACCTCCGCAGGCGTCGATCGTCGGCCGATCATATCGACGGTCGTATCGATGTGTCGGTGTCGGCTTCGCCTCGCGGTACGCCGCCCTGGTCACCGGTCGAACGCGTGGGATCGTCGGCGGGAGAGGGCCGGTAGCTCTTGTGGGGCAGGATGTGTCCGTGATCCTGATGGTTCCCGCGAATCCGATGCGCCCACGCCAACCCGACGACCACTTCACGGCGGAGGCGCAGGCGGCACGTGCCCTCGGATTCACGGTGGCCGTGGTCGACCACGACGCGTTGGCCCGAGGCGGGGACGCGCGCCGGGCGGTCGCCCCGGTCCAGGGCCCCGGCACGGCCGTGTACCGGGGCTGGATGCTGCGCAGCGAGCAGTACGCCACGTTCGCCGAGGCGCTGGCCGAGCGCGGTGTGGTGCTGCGGACCGACGGTGCGCAGTACCGACAGGCACACGAGCTGCCCGGCTGGTACGCCGCACTGGCCTCGGTCGCCCCGCCCTCGGTGTGGACCACGGGCGCGGAGCGTGTCGACTTCGACCACGCGCGGGCCGCACTGGGTGCGGGACCGGCGGTGCTGCGGGACTACAGCAAGTCGATGAAGCACCACTGGGACGAGGCGGCGTACATCCCCGACCTCGCCGACGGCGCGGCCGCGTGGGGCGTCGCGCGCAGGTTCCTGGAGTTGCGCGAGGACGACTTCGTGGGTGGATTCGTGCTGCGGCGCTTCGAACACTTCACCTCCGCCGAGGTCCGCACCTGGTGGGTCGACGGCGAGTGCGTCCTGATCGGACCGCACCCGGACAGCCCGGACGCTGCCGCGACGGCCGAGGTCGACCTGGCCCCGGTCACACCGCTGATCGTCGGGCTCGGCCTACCCTTCGTCACCGTGGACCTCGCGCTGCGCGCCGACGGCGTGTGGCGGGTCGTTGAACTCGGCGACGGGCAGGTCAGCGACCGTCCCGCCACCGTCGCGCCGCAGACACTGATCGCGGCTCTGTTCGCCCAGAACCGGTGACCGGCGACATCTCCACGGCGATGTGACGTATTGCCCACGGCAAGGGCCGACGGATCCGGCGGTCGACATTTACAGTCGGGCCATGCGCACGGATGACGGCGTGCGGGACTGGCTTCGCGAGCACGGTGCCGAGCGGATCGACCATCCCGGCGGCACCCTCTATGCCCACCTGTGTCGAGTCGGCGAACGACTCGCCGCCCTCGGCTGCGGCAGTGACGTGGCGACCGCCGGCCTCACCCATGCCGTCTACGGCACCGACGGGTTCGATCTCACTCTGCTCGATCTGGCCGATCGCCCGGTGCTGCGCGACCTCGTCGGTGCCGACGCCGAGGAGATCGTCTACCTGTACGGCGCCTGCGACCGCAAGCGCACCTGGCCGAAGCTGGCAGAGACCGGCCAGGTGTTCGACCGGTTCACCGGGCGGATGCTGGTGCCGGACGCGGCGCGACTCCGGGCGCTGGTGGATCTCACCATCGTGAACGAACTGGACGTCATCGAGCGCGATCCTGCGGTGGCGGACCAGTACGGCTCCTATTTCCGGGACCTGTTCGCCTCCTGGGCGCCTCTCGCCTCGGCGCAGGTCGTCAGCGACGTACAGCGGGTCCTGCGTCCGTGACGACCGCGCCGTCGACCGCCCGCACCCCCGGTCGCGTACGCGTGCGAGCCCTCTATCCCGGCAGCTTCGACCCCTTCACCCCGGGGCACCTGAACGTGGTGAGCCGGGCACGCGACCTCTTCGACGAGGTGATCGTGCTCGTCGCCGTCAACAGCGTCAAACATCCCGACACCGACGAGGTGCAGCGCGCGTACCCACCGTGTTCCTGCCCGCCCAGCCCGACCTGGCCGCGGTCTCCTCGACCGCGTTGCGCACGCTCGGCGGCCTCAGCTTCGGGGGAGCACGGTGATGGCCGCGACGGCGCTGTTGACGACGGTGGCCGTCACGGTGCGGGTCACGGCCTCCGCTGCGGCGGTGGCGCCCCAGTCGCCCCGTTCGAGGTCCTTCGCGCGCTCGATCACCGGCGACGTCCACGGGATCTCGCGATTGAACTGGGGGAGCGTTCCACTGGCGGAGAGCAGTGCCGCGAGCGCGGCGACCCGGACCGACGGCTCCGCACCTTCCACGAGGACCTGCCGGACGTCGGCCAGCAGGCGTGCGCGCCGGTCGGTGCCGCCGTCCCGCAGGGTCGTGGAGCGGAACAGACCGAGCACCCTGCGCGCTTCCTGTCGGATGTCGCCACGTCGGACGAGCCTGTCCAGCACCGGCTGACGCAGGCCGGGTCCCATAGCCGCCAGGACGGTCTGCGCGCTGCGGTGCTTCTCCGAGACGTAGTCCCAGGTCGAGCGCAGGAGGTCGTCGGAGGGTACGTGGTCCGCGACTCCGCCGATCCGTCCCTTCGCCGTGGTCGCCAGGTGGCCGCCGAGTGCGAGGTCGGCGAGGACGGCTCCGGCGAGTACGTAGAAGAGGGTGTTCTCGCCCGCGATGGTGCCGGACCGGGGCTGGAAGAGAAGCAGGAGGAGATCCTCGGCCAGGGTCGGCGGGTCCGAGGGCTTCCACGTGTCGATGGTCATCGGCGGGGCTCCCAGCGGAAGAGTCGGGTGGCGAGGGCGACGGCGACGGCGACCCACCCCAGCGTGGGCGCCAGCAGGAGCAGGGAGTCGGCCACGGCGACGCCGCCGTTCCACGCGTTCATGGTCAGCTCGGTGGCCGCGCCGCCGGGCAGCAGCCGCTTGAGCCAGGCGAGGTCCGCCGTGCCGGTGATACCCACCCAGCTTGCCACGGCGATCACGCCGAGCGTGACGGGAAGCGTGGTGACCTGGGCGTGCTCGGGTGAGTTCGTCAGGCCTGCGGTGGCCAGCGCCAGGCCGACCATCATGGCGAGAGTGGCGATGGTCGCCACCACGAGCAGGAGGACGTCGGAGGGCTGACCGGCGACGACGGCCAGGGCGATGAGGATGGCGGTCACCTGCACCACGGCGAGGACGACGACGGGTAGCAGCAGACCGGCGAGGATGCCGGTGTCGCTCTCGGCGGTGGAGCGCAACCGCTTGAGGAAGAGGTTCTGCCGCCGCGAGGCCAGGGTGGTGACGGCGGTGGCGTAGAGACCGAACGCGGCCACGGTGAACATCACGATCGCCGCGATGTAGCCGAGGCTGCCGATGGCGGCGAAGGTCTCGTGCTGGCGGACGAAGAACACGCAGACCGCGACCGGGACGATGAGGCTGGTGATCAGGACCAGCCGGTTGCGGAAGATCTGGATCAGCTCGCTGGACGCGATGGACAACACGGTGACACTCCTGTCGAAGGTGCGGTCAGTTACCGAGGGCGCGGAACACGTCGTCGAGCCGGGTCGGTCCGGCCGTGAGGTCCCGCAGCTCCACGGCGTGGTCCTCGGCCCACCGCAGCAGCAGGTGCAGGTCCTTCTGTAGGGCGAAGGTCTCGGCCACGACCGTGCCGTCGGCGTCGACGACCGCCGCCAGCGGCAGCGCCGGCACCGCCGTGGGCAGGGTGAAGCGGATGACCGCCGGCAGGGTACGGGTCAGCTCCGTGACGCTGCCCTCGCGGTGCAGACGGCCCTGGTGCATCAACCCGATCCGGTCGGCGCGTTGCTGCGCCTCCTCCAGGTAGTGCGTGGTGAGCACGATGGTGGCACCGTTCTCCCGCATCCGGTCCACTGTCGCCCAGACGTCGTCGCGGGACTGGATGTCCAGGCCGGTCGTCGGCTCGTCCAGGAACATCAGCTCCGGGGTGCCGTAGGCGGCGGTGGCGAAGTCGAGCCGCCGCTTCTCACCGCCGGAGAGCTGCGACACCCGCCGGCCGGCCCGGCCGGTGAGGTCCACCAGGTCGAGTACCCGGTCGACATCGTCCGTGCGCCGGGTGAGCCGGCCGACCAGACCGACGGACTCGCGAACCGTGAGGTCCGGGGAGAATCCGCTCTCCTGGAGCATCACGCCCATCCGGGGACGTACCGCGCGGCGGTCCTGCGGGCTGTGCCCGAAGACACGCACCGTGCCGGAGGTCGGCTTCCGGTGCCCCTCGACGACCTCCAGGGTCGAGGTCTTCCCGGCCCCGTTGGTGCCGAGCAGTGCGTACAGTTCGCCGCGTCGGACCTGGAAGGAGAGGTCCCGTACGGCGTGGAAGTCGCCGTAGGTGAGATTGAGGCGTTCGACGTCGATGACTGGTGTGCTGGACATGCATCCATGACAGCGTCGATCGTCGGCATCCGTCAGTGCGCTGACGTCATGACCGGATGTGACGTGGTGTCACTGGTCAGAGCCGGTGACTGCCGGATACTGGGGTGGTGACTGCAAGATCGGCGCGCTTCACCGAGTCGACGCGGGGACGGCTGCGCCGGATCAACCTCATCACGTCACTGCCGCCGGTGGTGTTCGCCGCGCTGCTCCTGCTGTACCTCGACTCGCGTACCTGGTGGCACGCTCTCGTCCTGGCCCCGGGGGTGGTGGCGGCCCTGGTCGCCTTCGAGAGGTGGACCGCGGACGACCTCGCGCGGGTCGCCCTGCCCTGTCTGATCGTCGCGGCAGCGGTGTGGCCGCTCGGTGCGCTGGTCACCGGCAGCCCGAACGCCTGGTGGGGGGTCTGCGCCGTGGGCTCCCTCGCCCTGCGCGAGGTGCGACGGCGCGTCCTGGCGGCGGTCGCGTTGTTGGCCTACGTCGCCGCCGTCGGTGCGACACGGCTCCTGGTGGAGCGCGACGACGTACGCCAGGTCCTGGTCGCCTACGTCCTCGTCCCGGCCGCCCTCACCGTCGTCGTGACGCTGATGACGGTGGTGGGGGAGCGGTTCTACGACCTGATCCGGGAACTCGAACAGACCCGGGAACGCGAGGCGGAGCTGGCGGTCGTGCGGGAACGGTTCCGCTTCGCCAGCGACCTGCACGACATCCAGGGCCACACCCTGCACGTGGTCAAGCTGAAGATCGCGTTGGCGCAGAAGCTGATGGTTCGCGACACCGCGCGGGCGGAGAAGGAACTGCGGGAGACGTACGCGCTGGTCAGCGACACCATCGCGCAGACCAAGGAACTCGCCCACGCGTCTCGGCGGCTCAACCTCACCGCGGAGATCGAGAACGCGAAGAACCTCTTCGAGGCCGCCGGCATCCGGGTCCGGGTGACCCGGGAGGGCGAGGTCGACTCCCGGGTCGGTGAGCTGCTCGGCCAGGTGTTGCGCGAGACGACCACCAACATCCTGCGGCACGCGCAGGCGACCCAGGTCCAGATCACCCTCTCCGAGTCGGGCATCACCATCGTCAACGACGGCGTGACCGGGGACGGACCCGCCGAACTCAGCGGGCTGTCCGTTCTCGGCAAACGGGTGGCGGACGACGGAGGCGAGTTGACCGTGCAACAGCGACAGGGGCGGTTCCGGACCGCCGCGACGTTTCCGCCGGTTCCCGTCGGCACCCCCTCGACCGTGGGCAGGGACGAGCGATGACCACCATCGTGCTCGCCGACGACGAGGTGCTGCTGCGGTCCGCCCTGGCCGCACTGCTTCCCCTGGAAGGGGACATCACCGTCCTGGCCGAGGCACACGACGGCCAGTCCGCCGTCGAGGCCACCCTGCGGCACCGGCCGGACGTACTCGTCATCGACCTGGAGATGCCCGGCGTGGACGGCCTCGGCGCGGTCGCGCAGATCCGGCGTACGCTCCCGGACCAGGTGGTCCTCATGCTGACCCGGCACGCCCGCCCCGGCGTGCTGCGCAAGGCGCTGCGGCTCGGCGTCCAGGGCTTCGTCAGCAAGTCCGCCGAGCCGGCCCACATCACCTCGGTCGTGGCCACCCTGCACGCGGGCAAACGCTGGATCGACCCGGACGTGTCCGCGTTGGCCATCACCGAGGACTGCCCGCTGACCGAACGGGAGGCCGACGTGCTGCGGGTCACCGGCGAGGGTTACTCGGTCGCCGACATCGCCGCCCGACTGCACCTCGCGCCCGGAACCGTCCGCAACTACCTCTCCAACGCCATGCGCAAGACGCAGACCCGGACCCGCCACGAGGCGGCCCGGTACGCCCGCGAACACGACTGGCTCTGAGTCGGCAGCTCGTCGCGGTACGCCCGCACTGACATCCCGCCCCGAAAGCGGTGACGTGGTGTCACTGTTTGCCGCGGACGGGGCTTGCTGTCATCGAGGTAGGTCCATCGCGCCGGTCGGCGAAGGAGTCCGACGCGTCTCCCACGTGACCGTGCCTCACGGCACCGTGCCGCATCCGGTGGACCACCCCGACGACGACAGGAGACCTGGACGTGAGACGACGGCGTGGCATCGCTCTGATCGGCACACTGAGCATGGTCGGTGCCCTGACAGCGGTCGTCCCGGCGACGGCCGGAGAGTCGACGACCGGCAGACCGGCGGACGGACTGCAGTGGACGGCCTGCCCGGCGGACGTGGTGGTGCCGCCGGTGGTACAGGCACAGGTGCAGTGCACGACGGTGCCGGTCCCGCTCGACTACGGCGACCCGGACGGCACCCAGATCGAGATCATGGTGTCGCGGATCGCGAGCACGAAGCCGGAGAAGCGGCGCGGTGTGCTGATGTTCAACCCGGGCGGGCCGGGCGGCACCGGCCTGGACCAGCCGGGGTTCCTCATCGGGCAGGGACTGCCGGCCAGCGTCATGGACGCCTACGACCTGATCGGAATGGACACCCGAGGCGTCGGGCATTCCGCGTCGATGAGCTGCGGTTTCACCGCCACCGACGCCTACTGGGCGAACATCCCGCCGTACGCGGTCGACGACGCGGCCGTCATCCGGCAGGCGGAGATCGCCGAAGAGGTCGCCGCCCGCTGTGCGGCGAACGACCCCGACGGGCGGCTGCGACACCTGACCACCGCCAACATGGCCCGCGACCTGGACCGGATCCGCGCCGCGCTCGACGAGACGAAGGCCAGCTTCTACGGGGCGTCCTACGGCTCGGCGCTGGGTGCGGCGTACGCCTCGATGTTCCCGGCCAGCACCGACCGGATCGTGCTGGACAGCAACCTCGGCGACACCCACCTCGACCGGGACGGACTGCGCCGGTTCGCGCTCGGCATGGAGCAGACCTTCCCCGACTTCGCGACGTGGGCGGCGGCGCGGCACGACTCCTACGGGCTCGGCCGGACGCCGCAGCAGGTACGCAAGACCTACTTCGCCATCGCCGAGCGGCTCGACCGGACGCCGTCGTCCGACGGGCTCACCGGCCCCATCTTCCGTTACCTGACCTTCGCCCACCTCTACGGAAAGATGCAGTACGGCAACCTGGCCCGGACCTGGCAGGCATACCTCGACCCCTCCGAGACGCCGCAGCCGGCGGCGGCGGAAACGCCGAGCCCGAATGACAACGCCTTCACCGTGTTCCTCGCCGTGACCTGCAACGACGTCGCATGGGCCGAGGACGTGGACACCTACCGCCGCGCCGTCGCCGAGGACCGCAAGCGGTACCCGCTGTTCGGCGCCGCCAGTGCGAACATCACCCCCTGCGCCTACTGGACGCACGAGCCGTCCGAACCGCCCGTCGCTGTCAGCGCCGAGGGACCCCGCAACGTGCTGATCCTGCAGAACCGACAGGACCCGGTCACCCCGTTGGCGGGCGGCAAGCTGCTGCGCGAGAAGTTCGGGCAGCGTGCTCGGCTGGTGACCGTCAACGAGAGCGGGCACGGCGTCTACGTGCTCGGCGGTAACGCCTGCGCCCTGAACCTGACGACGTCGTACCTGCTCCACGGCACGATGCCGACCACCGACAGGACCTGCTGGCCCGACTGACCGCATGAAAGGAAGGGACCCCTGCTAACGCCTCGTGTATAGCAGGGGTCCCTTCCTAACATCCGGGTCAGCGGGTGAGTCGGAGCCGGGCGAGGACTTCGGCGACTTCCTGGGTCTCGTCGTGCTGAGGGGCGTGGACGACGCAGAGGTCATCGTGCAGCGGCCGCAGTTCGTCGACTGCCTCGGCCGCCTCACCTTCGGAGAGCAACACCATGCCGATGTTGCGGAGTAGTCGAGAGCGGTGGGGGAGGCGGCGCGTACGTGGGTCAGTACCTGCCGGAACTGGCGCAGCGCGGTGGTGGCCTGGCCGAGTTCGGCCCGGCAGTGGGCTGCCCGGCGGCGGCGCCGCCATTGTGCGGGTTCAGCCTCTTCCGCTGGTAGCGCGGCCGTGCCGGACGAGGTAGCGGGCGGCGAGAGCCACACCGCCGCCGAGGACGGCACCAAGCGCCAGGTCTACTGCGCGGCTCTGGGGCCTTCCGCTCTGCGCCTCATGCGGGTCAGGACCTACCGCGCGATCGTTCGACGATGATCGGCCGTCCGTCGCATCGGCTGGCGGCCCCGCAGTGACGGCCGCCTGGTAGCGACGGTCCACGATCAGGGTGAAACGCCGCGCTCGTCGGGACGTCTCCGCCTTCATGCGTGGGCCCCTCGCCTCTGCCCAGAAGCGCCGTCCGGCCATGCCTTTGAAGAACTGATCAGCGAGGACCTCCAGGTGGACTTCGCTCAGCAGATCAACTTCCCACATGAGTTGCCAGTGCGACACGATCAGGTTGGTGTAGACGTGTTTGCGGAACCACTCCAGGTCCGTTGACTGCTCGATCGGTCCCCAGCACTCCAACAGCCCCGGATCATCGATAGCCATCTTGAGCAGGTCGGTGTGCAGCGCGCGAAGTGCCTGCTCGCGAGCTGCTTTGGCCTCCCTCGCTTGAACGATCAGGGAGATGGCGACCCCCATGAGCGCGAGACCGGCGAGGATCGCCGAGGCTGCTCCATAAGCCTCACCGACGTTGCCGAGCAACGACCAGTCGTAACCGGGTCTCTCGCCGATCCAGAGCAGCCCGGCGGGAGACAGCAGCACCGCAGCAAGGATCGCCAGCACTGCGAGGAGGAGTACGGTCGGCGTCATCGATCGGCGAGCCAAATCGGTGACCATCCGTGACCGGGACACACCGCCTCCACGCTCGAACGTGGAGGCGAGGCTACTACAGGTGGGCGTCGGGTGGTGTCAGCCCGTCGACCTCACGGTCGAAGAACGAGTCGAACGGCTCCGCCCGGGCGAGCATTACCCGTACCTGCGATCGGCAGCCCTCGACAACCTGCGGTTCTGTGAACTTCTCCGCGCCGATCGGAGTTCCGTCGGCGTCGTAGCGGACGTCGTACACGGCCCTGTCGCCAGCCACCATCAGCTCCGGCACCACGCCGTGCTCCTGCTCGTACTCCCAGACCTTGTCGGCGGTGAGCACCCGAATGAGCTCACCAGCCTCGGCGCGGAAACGGAGGAAATTCAATTCCCAGATCAGGTACGGCGTGAGCGGTAGCTCTACGATCCGCAGACGGTGAAGCCCGGATTCTCGCTCGGCGAGCAGAGCGAAGAACTGCGCCAGATCCGGGTTGGGCTGCGCTGCGATCAGCAACGCCTCGTCCCACCTGCCCGCGTCGAACGCCTCCCAGCTCGGGCTGCCGGGCTCCCGGAACGTCTGCATCCGCTCGGTCTTCAGGATCGGCTCGTCAATGGACTCCACCGTGGCGTAGAAGTCCGCCTCATAGGCCGACAGACTCAGCCGTTCCCCGGACGTCATCCGGAGCAGGTCACGCATCCGGGATGTCCGGCTTCGCAGCGAGGATCATGCTGCGCGGGATGACGACCAGACGCTCGTCGCTGCCGACGCTGACGCCGTCCGGAAGCCGGCTGGCGTAGGCATCGGTCAGGTCGCGGCCGATGACCGCCACGTCACCATTCGAGAGCTCCCAGATGTCAGGGCAGGTCGTCGTGCCGCCACTCTCGCCCAGCTCACCAGCCGAGCGGCCAAGTCGTCGCGTGAACGTCGCCGTCGGGTCCGCATTCCATCGTGGCTCCACGCCCATCTCCCACAGTCACGGAACGGGCGTTCAGAATAGCCAGGGTTGGGCCGCGAATCGCGCCAGTGAGTCTCCGTTTCGCACGACCCGAAGTCAATCTTCGTCCCACTCACGCGGGCACTAACTGACGACGGGCGGCGCTGCCCAGGATTCGGGGGAAGGCGCGGATCAGCTCGCCGAGCGGTACTTCGTGCACCATGCCTCAAGGTCGTCCGGGCGAGGTCGAGACTCGTGGGTCGCGTGGTCAGGGCTGGCGGATCAGGCCGATCACGGCGGCCAGTCGCGCGACGTCGGCCGGTGCGGGCCCGCGCTGGATGATCTCGGCGAGGAGGGTACGCGCGACAGGGCGACTGCGGACCTCGGCGGGCGCGACGCTGTCGGCGTCGAGCAGTACGTGTCCGGCCCGGCCGGGATCGCCGACGTCGAGGTAGGCGCGGGCGGCGTCGATCAGGTGAGCCGCGCGGTGTTCAGGTGGGAGTCGTGACCAGCCGTCGCTGGCGAGGGCGTGTTCGTGTCGCTGGACGGCTTCGACGGTGTCGCCGAGGCGGTGGGCGGCGAGGCAGCGTGCCACCTGGACGGCGACCGCCCCGAAGCCGGTGTGGTGTTCGTCGGTGTGGTCGAGGGGGCCTTCGGCGAGAACGGCGGTGTGGTCGAGCAGGTCGTGGGCGTTGCGACGGTCACCGTCACCGGCGGCGGCGAGCCCGGCCTGGAGGAACAGGGTGCCGCGTACGGCGTCGTCGTCCGTGGTGTCCGCCGCCGTGAGCGCGGCGGTGAGCGCGATTCGGTGATGGCCGAGGGTACGCAGCGCCTGGGCGACGGCGATGGTGGCGCTGGCGGCGTGGGCGGGGTCACCGGCGGCGGTCGCGACGGCTCGGTCGGCGGCGAGCCAGGCGAGGTCGGCGTGGTCGAGTTTGACCAGTACGGCGGCGGTGATCCGGTAGGTCGACGCCAGCAGACTTCGGAGACCGTGGGTCGCGTCGAGCAGGCCGGGCAGGGTTCCCACGAGTTGCGGGTACCGGCCGTGCTGGTAGCTCATCCAGGCGTGCGCGACCTGTCGGCCGGCCTGGTGCGCCGTGACGGTGTGCTCCGGCTGGTGCTGGTAGCGGGCCAGTGCGGCCCGGATCGCGTCGACGCCGTCCAGACTCGGCGTCGTGGGTGGCGGCCGGCGGGGACCGAGGAGCATCTCGGGATCGAGGCGCAGCGCGTCGGCGATCTCCTGGATCACCGAATACCGGTCGAGCTGACGTACGCCGCGTTCGACCTTGTCGACCCAGCTCTTCGACTTGCCGAGCCGATCCGCGAACGCCTGCTGGGTCATGCCCCGGTGTGCTCGCAGTTCGGCCACCCGCCGCCCCAGGGGTGCGGAGTTGTGGTCACGCCGATGGGTCATCTGTGGCCCCCGGCCGGGGGCATGGCGTCGGTCGACTCCCCACAGCGCGGACACCACCGCGACTTCACCCGAAACGCGAACAGCCCGAGCAGGAATCCCGGTACCAGCCCGCCGAGTATGACCGATATAGCCATGTGAGCCACGGTTCCCCTTGCATATCGAGTGCGCTGGGAGCAGGGAAGGTGCCGAGCCTCTACCCCTCACCCTGACGGCGAGTGTCGCCATATGCGAAAGGTTGCCGGTGCGTCACGGACGGTTGCACCGCCAGCGTGAGACTATGCGGGGACGTCTTCGAAAGGTCCCTGCCGTGGCGCGGAACGATGAACTGAGGAGAGCAATGTCGGCGGCCGGATTCACCGCTGCTGACCTAGCTGAACGGTGCGATGTAGACGCAAAGACCGTGGAACGGTGGGTAAGCCGGGGACGTGTGCCGCATCCTCGTTCGAGGGTGCGGGCCGCCGAGGTGTTGAGCAAAGATGTGAGCATGCTGTGGCCCGACATCATCCGGCGCGCTGCGAAGCTTGGGACTGACCGGGAACTGGTCGGCATGTACCCGCGCCGGGCCGATCTTCCCCGATCGATCTTCCGCGAAGCGATCGCGCGTGCCGAATCCCGGTTGTGGTTCGGTGGCTACACCAGCTACTTCGTGTGGCTGGAAGTGCCCGATGGTGCCGCAGTCCTCGCAGCCAAGGCCAAGGCCGGGGCTGACGTGCGTTTCCTGCTCGGCGATCCGGACAGTCCGGTCACGGCCGAACGAGACCGGCTGGAAGCGACCCCGCTCACCTTGGCGACGCGCATCGCGATGACACGGGCTGAGATCAGCAAGGTCGACGCAGGGGTTCCGGTCCGGTTGTCCGATCGCCATATCGCCATGTCCGTCTGGATTTTCGATGATGAGGCCATCGTCGCCACCCACATCGGTGCAGGGCTCGGGCAGGACTCCGTGACGCTGCACCTGCGGCGTGCGCAGGACGGCGGAGTGTTCGACCGGTACGTGGAGCACTTCGAGTCGCTGTGGTCCGACGGAAGTCCCGCCGACTCGCAGAGCTGAGGGAAGGCCACTTCTGGCAAGCAGTGCGAACCGACGCTGGGCTGCATCAATGCGTCGGACGGCGAGCCGTCAGCCGTCTACGCATTGAGGTGCTACCGCACCGAAGGCGGGTCGATCAGTCGGTGATCTTGGCTACGACGGGTGTTCGGCGGCGAGCTGCTCGGCCTCGGCCACGAACTCGTCCAGCTCGGTCGAGGTCAGGTTCGACTCAAGGAGAATCTGTCCGAGGACGAAGATCTCGATTCCCAACACGGTCTCGGCAGTGAGGCTGTCGATCAGTTCCGGCTCGCCCACAGCGGCCCGGATGACGCCCTCCACCTCAAGGGCGGGTGGGGTCGCACCCTGCTGGTACTGGGAGCGAGCTGACGACACGAAGGCGGCTATGTCGGTGGGGGTGGCGTTGGCTCCGAGGTGCCGATGAACCGCAAGGGCGAAAGCGGCCTCGATCAGCCGCAGGCTGCCGGGTAGGCCGTGCTGCCTGATGTCGGCTGCCACGGCGTCGGCGGCATCCCAGTCGGCCCTGGCGAGAGCCCGAATCAGGTCGCGCAGCGGATTAACGTCCACGTCTTCTGAACCTCGCTATCCGTTCGTTGATCACCGCAGTGACCCTATGTGCCGCAACGCCCACCAGGATGCCGAGGACTGCGAGGTTGCCTGCGGCCTCCGCAGCGTCGATCTTCGGCCGTGGCGAGGCTACAGGTGCTGTCGGGGTGGCGGTTCCGGTTGAGTGTGATCCACTGGGGCCGTTGCGGTCACGGAACACGCTGGTCCATTTTTCGATCGTGTCGGCGGTCGTGCTCGCGTGGTCCTGAACATCGTCAGCCTTCCGGGCTGGCCGATTCAGGAACCCTTTCAACTTCGCGCGGCCCAGGTCACGTTGATCGCTGTCGGCCAGTAGCTCTTCTCCGGAGGGCGGCCCTGCGCTGGCCGGCTGATCGGCCGAACCGGGTGCGATCACGTTCAGATAGGCGGCGATGTGTCGGGCGGCATTGCTACTCAACCGCGCGAGCCGGTGAGCCTTGTCGGCGCCGACACGGCTCTGCATCGCTGCGGCGCGCATCGTTGCGTGGTCGGTGCCCGTACCGACTTCCGCGTAGATCGCGTTTCCCCCGGTGACATCCGTGGCGGCGCGTGTGGCACGGACCGCGAGCCCGTCCAGGTCGTCCACGGCCGACTTGAGTTGAGCGATGACCTGGGCGAGCATGCTGCTCATCCCAACACCTTCCGGTACGCGTTGCCGGCTTCTTGTGCGGCAGTAATCGCCCGCAGGGTCAACTTCACCTCGCGTACCGCGTCGGCGATGGCCTTGCGGGCCTGTGCTGCCTCGTCCCGTCGGCTGTCGTGCAGGGTGGCGAGGACGAGCCCGGAGACTACGTCCAGAGAGTCGCCGACACCCTCAACCGTCTTCTTGCCCTGCTCAAGCAGGTAGTTGGCTTCGCCGAGAGCTGCCTTGACCTCGCCGACGCTCACCGGTCAGCCAAGGATGCTGATGTATTGCCGGGCGGCCTGGGTGCTGCCCTGGAGGACGGTGGCGGCCTCGATCAGCCGCTGCTTGCTCTGTTCGGCGCGGCTGATCGCCTCCGAGATCGCGGGATGTCCGGTGCCGGCCGCGACCGCCCGAAGCCGGGAGAGCACCTGCTCGGTGCCCTCGATGGCGGCTCTGATCTGGTTCGTCGTGGCGTTGCACTGCTCGGCTGCCTGGGCAAGTTCGGCCTTGACTTGCTCGATGCTGGCCATGCCGTCCTTCCGGTCCACTGCGGGGCACTGGCGTCCAACACACGCCGTAGCGAGGCAGACACTATCCAACATGAATTGCTCTCCGCAGCCCCGGATGTCGAGAGGACCAGGGTCAGGGCACCCTTGTCGGGGATGACGTAGCCGATGTCGCGGCAGAACTCGTCGGCATCAGTAGCCGCACGAGGCGATCAGCGCGGCGAGGTGGTCGAGTCGGGCTGACGCGGACGAAAGCCGCCCGTCGCGGTGCAGCCTGGCGGCCAGCGGCGTACCGCTCCACCAGGCCGGGTCGGTCCGCGACACCCATTCCACCCGCAGCGTCGGGTCGATCAGACACTGCACGCTCGTGATCACGTCGTCGATGCTGCGGAGCACCTCCTCGTCGCGGTCCTGATCGGGGACCCGGCGGGACAGCTCCAGGACGACGGCGACCGCCGTGGCGATGACGCCTTCCACCCGTTGGCTCGTGCTGGTGCCGCCCGCCAGGACCAGTGCGGCGTAGTCGTCGTACGACAGTTGGCGGTCGAACACCGCGCGAAGCAGGAAGCGGCCGGCGTGGGGATCCCGCCACTCCGGCTCGCTGCGCGTGAGGTAGGCGAACATCTGCTCGGCCGACAGCCCGACGACCGGTGGAGGTGGGCTCCACGGGTCGGTGACGACCGGGGCGGTCACCGCCTCACCCGGGGGTGCGGTGTCCTCACGGGCGGCCAGCTCACGCCGCAGGAGCACGGACATCGCGGCGAGTTCCCGAGCGGCGCGGCTCTCCGCCCACATCTCCTCCAGCACCCGGTTGGCGATCCCGCGCCGCGTGCTGTGGGAATCGGCCACCCCGAGCTCGTGGCGAACGCGTTCCGAGTCGCGTCTGATGCGCTCGGCCACCTGCCACGGACCAACCTGATCGAGCCAGGTCAGGACGCCCCCCGGGCGTCCCTCGGCGGTCATGGTCTGTTCGAGCGCGTCGAGCAGCTCAGGGCGTACGAGCCGCTCCCCGAACTCGTCGAGAATGGCCTGCCGCTGCGGCCAGGTGTTGGTGGAGAGCCACCGGGCCAGGTCCCGTGGCAGCGGTGGGCGTGCCACCGCCCGGCTCGCCTCGACCGCTGCGATCACCAGGTCGGCGGTCGGTCGTTCCCGGAACAGCTCGCGCCGACCACCCGTGCCGCGAAGCTCCCATACGGTGTCCAGGGCCACCCGGTCCTTGTCGACCGGTGCCGGTACCCGCCGCACGGTCACCACCGCCGCACGGTCGAGCCACGCCTCCAGCAGCGAGTCGGCGCGCAGCACCGCCACGACCACGCCACGCCCGTCCCACCAGGCGAGCCGATCCACCGCCTGACGAATCGCCGCGACGACGGAGGCGTGCTGCGGCTGTAGCCGGGGCGTGTTGACGATCACCACGTGCCGCTGCGCTCCCGCCGCCCGCACTGCCTGCGTCAGCGAGGTCAGCGCCAGCTCGTCACGTGGTCCCGGCGGGGCGCCGGCGAACCAGACCCCGTCCACGGATCTGATCTCCTCGGGCATCAGCGGGTCGTCCTGGACAGGGTCGGCGACGACGACCGCCGAACCGCCGTCCGCGCGGACCGTCGACGCGACGGACGGTGGGGCCGCCGACGTGGACGGCAGGTCGGCCGGCGTCTGCTCCGCGCCGGTCTCGGCCCCGAGGGGCGCGACGTCGTCGTGCGCGATCACCACCGCCGGTTCCACGTCCACGTCCATCGACGCGATGCGCGGCGTACGCGGTGCGGAGCGCACCGGCGAGGCCGACGCGACGTCCAGCGAGGCAATGCTCGGCGTACGCGGCGGCGGTGGCGGTGCGACATCCAGCGAGGTGACGCTGGGCGTACGCGGCGGCGGTGTCGGTGTGACGTCCAACGAAGCCATGCTCGGTGCACGCGTCGGCGCGACGTCCGGGGCAGGAGTGGGCGGTACCGGTGCCCTGGGCGTGACCACCTCGACCGGTGCCGGGACGGGCGGGGCTTCCGTGGTGCGCATCTCGATGTTGCCCACGACCCACCGGGTGCCGTGGGGACCGTCGACCCGGACCACGGCGACGGCGACGACCTGGTACCCGGGTGTGCCGAGCCCGGCGGCCGACTCCATGGGAGTGCCGAACCGGAGGATCTCGCGGCGCTGCGCCGAGCCGCCGACGCCCTGACCGTGCGGCGCGTCGACCCCGAGAACCGGCACCGTCGGGCCACCGGTGTTGGTGACGTCCCGGGTCAGTGGGTGGGCGTCGCCGAAGGTCATCGTCGGGATCACCGATCCGGCCACGGTAGTGGTGAAGCTGTCGGTGTTGGCGTTGATGCCGTCGATGGCGACGTTGCGGCTGGAGCTGGCGGACTGTGGGGAGAAGAGAGCGAACTGCAGCGACGTGCCCGGCCTGCCCGCGCGGCCCAGTAACCGGCCCACCGCGGCGGGTTCCAGCATGGTGACCCGGCCTGTGCGGGCGAGGCTGGACAGGCGGACGAAGATGCCTTCGGTAGACGTGGAGTTGTGCAGCTGATCGTCGTCGGCCAGGGACGGGTCGACGGTCCGGATGGCCTGGGCGAGCTGCGTGACCGCGTCGAAGTCGTACACGGAGAACGGTCGGCTCGGCCGCCAGGACGGGCCGGTGACCAGGGCCCGAACCGATGCCGGGATCTCCAGCTCGATGACGACCGCGTCGGTGGGCGGGGGTACGACGGAGGTCGGGGCGGAGGCGAGCAGCAGTGGCGAGACCCGCCGCGGGTCCGCGACCCGGACCCGCGGTGTCTCCGCCTCGCTGAAACGCAATGTGACCAGGGCCGCGAAGGCGTGGGACGACTCACCGACCGCACTGAGCGTCGGCAGGTTCGGCCAGGCCAACCGGACGAGACGGCCCGGGGTGAGCAGCCCGTTGAGCGCGGCCCGGCCCACCCGGACGACGAGGGCGTCGTCCAACGGCATCGAGCGGACGGCCACGCCGAGCGTGTAGGGGACACGGTCGAACTGGGTGGTGGTGATCGTCCGTTCCCAGGTGCGGTACTCCCGCAGCGACGTCGCGGTCTGCACACGCTGGTGTTGGGTGCCGATCGAGAGAGTCGGCTGTGCCTGGTGGCCGTGCTGCTTGGCCATCGGGGAGAAGGCAGCGCTGTTGGCGACGACCCGGGTGACGCTCTGCTTGCTCGCGCCCGGAGTCTGCAGTGAGCCGCCTTCGCCGGACGCGTGGGCGAGGATGGTGTCCAGGCCCGCGCTGGACGAGGTCGGCCGGCCTCGCCGTGCCGTGAGCTGCGTGGCGTCCTCCACCGGCCGCGCGCGGAACTCGACCTCCACCAGCCGTGGCCCGAGCCACGACCGGTGCACGAAGTGGAACGAGGCGCGGCCCTCGGGACCGATGTTGATCAGGGTCCGCAACCCCAGGGTGGACGTGTGGTCGGCGATCCGCGATCGGACACCGGGCAGGTAGGCGGCGTGGCCGGGGCGGGTCACCCCCGGTGCCTGGGCCTCGACCAGCGCGCGGACGTGGGTGCGCAACTGCGGACGTGGACCCCGGGGGAGCACTGCGGTGGCCACGCCGAAACCGAGCCTGCCGTGGCCGTGCACGAACCAGGAGGGCAGCGTGCGGTCGGCGATCGCGACAGTTTGCGGTTCGGCCGGCGCGACGCCGGGGATCTGCCGCAACTCCGGGTGGTTGAGCAGGTCGTTCTCGACGAGCAGGAACTCCACGGCCTCGGGTAGCTCGACCACCACCTGCCACTCGGCGAACGGCCGGCCCGCGAGCGTCCCGGCCACCACGTTGCGGATGCCCTTGGTGACCGTGATCAGATAGACGGCCTTCGCCGAGAAGCGGAGCACCGTGACGTCGTTCTCGGTCGTGACCCGGAACGCCATCGTGTTGTCGCTGAACGTCGTGCGGGTGTCCGTCCGTCTGAGATGGGTGTACGTCCCGGACGGTACGAACTGCGTGACGCTGCCGTACGTGCCGGTCAGCGTCGTCGGCAGCTCGTACCCGACGCTGTCCTCCGCCGTCTGCGACGAACCGTCGAAGGACTGCAGCCAGCTCTCCATGTCCATGACGCCGGGCGCGGGCAGCAGTCTCACGTCGGTGAGATAGCCCTCGACCGTCACCGACACGTCGGTGCCCGACACCATGCCGTGCCCGCCGATGTTCTCGGTCACGTACTGGTTGTTGAAGACCTGCAGGGCATTGGCCACCAGATGGTGCGGCGACAACGCCGCGTGCGCCACCTCCTGCGCCATGGTCTCCGGTCGGTCCAGCGGCTCGCCGATCGTCCGCCGCCGCAACCACGCCCACCCGGACATCGCCGTCTCGCCGAGCCATCGGGCCGTGCGACCGCCCCACGGCCAGACCATCCGGTTCTCCGGGGCCGGGGCGTCGTCACCGAGGGCCGCCACCGGTGCGATCGCGTCGTCGACCGGAAAGGCGCCGGGCATGGGGAGCGGTCGATCCGTCTCGGCCACACCCGGCAGCCTGCGTGGGGGCCGCACCGGCTGCATCTCCAGGTCGCCCCCGACCGGCACCAGCACGTCGTCGACCGGGTACGCCCCGGGCATGCGGGGGAGTACGGCGGCGGGCTGGTCGGCGGCGGCGACCGTGTGGCGTCCGGCCCCGATCAGTGCCTTGACCACCGCCCGGATCACCCGGCTGCCCTCCACCCGGTCCACGTGCGCCAGGCTGGGCAACCGCAGCACCCCGTTGCGGTAGATCGCCTCGTCTGGTTGGTCCAGGCTGGCGCGATCCTGGTCGGTGACACCCCGTGGCGCGGGATCCCGGTGCGGGCGGATCTCCGCCGGCTCGGCGAGCGTGCGATAGGTGGGCACCGCCACCGCGAACGTTCCGTCGGCCTCGGTCGGCGGGGGCGAATCGCCGTGGCTCCACGAGATCTCCAGGCGGAACCGCACCGGCACCTGGAACGCCTGCGAACCGTCACCGGTCGGGTTGAGGGCGTACGACTCCTGTCCGAACCCGATGTTGGTGTCGGTGATGGTGGCGGGCCGGGAGAAGCGGTTGACGCCGCCGGAGAGACCCTGCACCGGCCGATCCGCCTCGGTCGTTGCGGCCGGGTTGGTGGAGGAACCGGCGACGCCACCGTTCCAGCCGAACGGCGAACGACTACGACCCTCACTGGCAGGCAGGGTCGAACCGGTCCAGTTCAGCGTCTGGACGTCGGGCAGGAACAGGAAGTGGACGGCCCCTCCCTGGGGTCCGCCGGTGAAGCGACGCTCGGCGACGATGCGCGCCTCGGCACGCTGGATCTCGCCACGGACCGGGAGTTCGAAGACGATCGGATAGCCACCCTCGATCATCTCGTCCACGGCGCCGCGCAGCCCCATACCGGAGCGGGCCACGTCGAGCTTGCGCGCGTTCACCAGGCGCTGCACCCTGGTCGCCTCGTCGGTCAGCTTCTCCAGCGCCGACTCGTCCTCGGGAGGCAGGAAGCCGTGCTCCGTCAGCCAGGTCTCGACCGCCGCGAACAACGAGTCGTCGGCCGTGACCCGCAACGGTGTGGTGGAAACGCCGATCGAGCGGAGCTGCGCGATCTCGGGTGGCAGGTAGCGCGGTGTGGTCGGTCGTCGGCTGACGACGTCCGCGGACGGCACCCGCAGGATCGCCCGGTGCGTCACGCCGGAGCCCAGCGGCGTCACCGGTTCCGGGCGGGCCGCGGCACCGGTCGCGCGAACCAGCTCCACCTCGAAGATCACGTCGACGGCCTGCGGGATCAGCGGTTTGCGTACCCGCAGCGAGTGCGAGGTGCGCGCCCCACCACCCGATCCCAGCGTGTGCGACACCTGGTGCCGCGCACCGACCTGCCCCCGGACGGACCCACCGGTCGGCTCGGTGTCGGGATCGGCGGACGGCGCCGACATGCCGAGATTCGCGAAGACGTCGACGCCGACCGCGTTGGTGACCTCTGCCGAACCGTCGACCCGAAGGATCCGCAGCACGTGCGACTCCAGCACGGCGTCCTGCGTCGGTGGACCGGTGACCTCCCGCGCGACCAACGCCGTCCGCATCCGGAGATATCCGATGACGAACCCGTCGTCGTCGAACAACAGCGGCGACGGGTGGCTGCCCGTCCACGACAACGGGATGTTCGCGCGCAGGCTGTACTCGCCGAAGAACTCCCACAGGTCCCGTCTGGACGCCTCCGACAACGCCGCGAGCTGCGGCCGGAACGACGCCATGACATCACGGAAGATCAGGTCGGCGTTCGCCACCGACTGCACACCGAACAGGGGCACGTCGGTACGCAGGATGTCCAGCGGCGCCGGGACGAGCGGCTCCGCGTCCGGGCTAGGGGCCTCCACCAGGTGTTTCGGGAACCACACCGTCAACCGCTCGGGCGGTGGGCTCTCCAGGTCGGCCCATGGACGGTGCACGTCGTCGCCCATGCGTAGCTGCCACCGCATCCGGTAGCGGTACGGCCACGAGCGTTCGCGACTGCGCAACAGCGTCAGCGCCTGCACCGCACCGGTGACCGTCGCCGAGGTCGACGCCTGGTTGTACGTCACGGTCGGCTGCACCGTCAGAGCCAACCGCCGCAGTACGTTGCCGCTGTCCGCCGGCACCGGGTGCGTATAGGTGAACGGCACCCGTACGGTCCGCAGGTCGCTTGCGCCGCCGCTCTCCGCCACCTCCCATCCGCCGAACGCCCAGCGCTGGAGCGTGACGGGTGGGCCGTCGGGCATCTGCTCGATGTCGGGGTCCGCTTCCACCGCGTCGCGCAGCAGCACCCGCAGCCACGGGGTCCGGTCGCCGTCTGCGGGGCTCGACAGCGGCAACCCGGTCTCGCTGCGGATCCGGGGCCATTCGGTGAGCAGGTAGTCCGAGGTGAGACGCCGTTCAAGGTCCGCGTCGAGGGGAGCGTGCGAGCCGCGCGAACCGGCCGCCGCCTTCACCTGCGCGAGCAGCCACTGGACCACGGCCTCGGGCACCGGCGCGATGTGTTCGAGTCCCTGCATGCCGTCGAACCGCGACCCGTACTGCCGTACCGCCTCGGTGATGCCCGCGGGCGTCGATTGTTCCCCGGATTCGTCCTGTGGCGATGTCAACCGCTGGTTCCCCCCTTCGTTTACGGCGGTCCGCGTACCGGTTCACCGCCTGAGGGCACGACCGTTCGCAACGGCGGAGCGATGCGATCGAGGAATGCGCTACCCGCGCATGACAAATGCAGGAATGACTGCCGGAGCGGAGAAATGCGCCGCGATGTCGAAGCCACCGACGGCGCTATCGAGAAGCCGTGTGCGGCTTCGTCGTCACGCTCAGCCAGTGGTGCCGCAGAACCGAAGGATTTCGACGGAGCGGCGTCGAATGGGACACCTGCTTGCACTCATGCCGACAGGCTAGGTCCGGCGGCGGTGCGATGTCAGCAAGTGTGATCCAATGCACCCGTTAACCTATAGGTTAAGTGGGAGTTGCGGGCGCGCCTCGTCCCGTGCGGCGCGCCCGCAGCGGCCCCTACGCCGCCTGAAGTCCAGGGCGCTGGACGCCGATCGGGGCCGACCGCAGGCGGCCCCGGAGGGTGCGCGCGGCCGTGCGCAGTTCGCGCACCGTGTGCGCGACCGGCGCCTCGCTCAGGACCTCCGGCGACGCCAGTGCGTAGATCCGACGTTGCGGCCAGTTGGCCAGCGGCCGGACGCGCAGCCGACTGTCGAGGTGGGCCGAGATGGCCAGCTCGTTCATGAGGGTGATGCCGACGCCGCTGGTGACGAGGTTCTGGATCGTGACATGGTCGTCCGCGGTGGCCACCAGGCGGGGTTCGAAACGCGCCGCCGCGCAGGCGGCGAGGAAGCGGTCCCGCACCGTCTCCATGACCCACGGCTCGTCGGCGAGGTCGGCGAAGTCGACCTCGTCACCGCCGGACGTCTCCCGGGCCAGCCAGTGGTCGGCCGGCACCACGACGCACCGGCGATCGGTCATCAGCGAGACGCGGCGCAGGCCACGCTCCGCGTCGGCGGTGCCCTCGTTGCTCCAGTCGCAGAGCAGGCCGATCTCGATCTTGCCTGACCGCAGGAGCTGCGCGGCCTCGGGTGGTTCGACCTGCTGTACGACGAGTTGCGGTGCGGGGTCCGCGCCGTCGTCCGGGGTGCTCCGGGCGAGCCGGTCCAACAGCCTGGGAACCAGGGTGGCGCAGCTGCTCCGGAACGCCCCCAGGCGGACGGTGTCGGCCCGCTGCTCGCTCATCGCCCTGAGCTCGGACTCGGCGGCCGCGAGGGCGGTCAGCACGATCTCGGCGTGGTCGGCCAGCCGGCGGCCGGCCTCGGTCAGCACGATTCCTCGTCCCGCCCGCATCGCCAGTGGCGCCCGGGCGGTGCGTTCGAGAAGCCGCATCTGATAACTGATGGCCGGCTGGGAATAGCCGAGTGCTTTGGCGGCGGCGGTGTACGAGCCATAGCGCGCCACCTCGGCCAGGATGAGCAACTGATGCGTGTCCAACACGAGCTGAATCATAAAGACCACTTATGAATGCTCGGTGACGTTTTGATTGGACGTTCGGCGGCGTCGGACCGATGCTTTGTCCGCGGCCTGATCCGGCTGACCCTCGCTATCGGACGGTGCCAAATGCATCCGTCGGCGGCACCGTCCTGTCCACGACCGACCACGAACGGCCCGTGTTCACCGGGCCACCCCCGCGCAGTCCCCGGACACCCCCTGAGGAGAGACATAGTGGAACCGTCAACCGCCCTGGCCGCTCGCGGCCGACGCCGGCCCTCGGGTCGACGGGCAGTCGTCCTGGCCACCGCCGTGGCGCTGGCCACCGCCCTCGGCGTGACGGCGGGGTGCAGCTCCGCCCCCCTGCCGGCACCGCCCGGGACCGCTGCCGCCGACGGGGGAGCGGGTGGCGAGTCGATCGAGAAGATCCTGGCCGACGCCCCCGTCGCGGATCCGGCCGATCTGCCGGCCGGTAGTCGGGCGGCCACCATCAAGCAGGCGGGCACCCTGCGCGTCGGCGGCACCGCCACCGCAGCCCTGTTCTCGCTGAAGGACCCGACCACCGGGAAGGTGTCCGGCTTCGACGCCTATCTGGCCCAGCTCCTGGCCAAGTACATCACCGGGACGCCGTCGGTCGAGCTGGTCCAGGTGACGGCCCAGACCCGGGAGCTGTTGCTGCAGAACGACACCGTCGACGCGGTGCTCGCCACCTACACCATCACCCCGGCCCGGGCCGAGAAGATCAACTTCGCCGGACCGTACTTCAACTCGGGCACCTCCATCCTGGTGAAGAAGGCGGAGACCGGCATCACGAAGCCGTCGGACCTGGCCGGTCGGACGGTCGTGACCCAGGCCAACTCCACGGCGGTCAACACCCTCAAGCAGGTGGTGCCGGACGCGAAGCTGCTCCTGCTCGAGACCAACGACCAGTGCGTCCAGGCGCTTCGCCAGGGCCGGGCCGAGGCGTACGTGCTCGACCAGGCCATCCTGCTCGGCAACGCGCAGCGCGACCCGCAGGTCAAGGTCGTCGGCGAGCCGTTCACCGAGGACCCCTACGGGATCGGACTGCCGCCCGGCGACGCGCAGTTCAAGACGTTCGTCAACGGATGGCTCACCAAGATCATCGAAGCCGGCCTGTGGGACCGGATCTGGAAGCTGACCGTGGGCACCGCGATCGAGGGTGAACCGCCGGCCCCGCCGGTTCTCGGCTCCGCCGCCGGAAGCTGAGCGCGATCCACGTGTCGTACGTGTCGGAGGTGGCTGGGTTCCCGCTGGTCGACGGCGTGCTCAGCCACCTCGGCCGGCTGGGAGCCGGCCTCCTGGTCACCATCGAGCTCACCGCGGCCTCGTTCGCGGGCGCCATGGTCCTGGGGACCGTGGTGGCGATCATGCGGATCGTGCCGGTGCCGCTGCTGAGGTTCTGCGCCGCGGTCTACGTGCAGTTCATGCGCAACACGCCGCTGCTGGTCCTGCTGGTGCTGTTCGTGTTCGGGCTGCCCGAGATCGGGATTCTGTACGACCTGTTCTGGACGGTCACCACCGCGATGGCGATGTACGGGGCGGCACTGATCGCCGAGACGATCCGGTCCGGCATCCGGACCGTACCGCCCGGTGAAGCGGAAGCGGCCCGGGCGCTGGGCATGACCACGGCACGCAGTCTGCGCCACGTCATCCTTCCGCGCGCCTTCCGCTCGATGGTCCAGCCGCTGGGCAACATCTTCATCGCCATCGCCCTGAGCAGTTCCCTCGCCGCGGCGGTCGGCGTCACCGAGCTGACCGGTGAGACCGACCTGATCAACCTGGAGTTCGCCGACGCCGGCCCGACCTTCCTGGTCAGCACGGCGCTCTACCTGATCCTGACCCTGAGCATCGGCTTCGTCACCGGGCTGCTGGAGAAGAAGGTGGCGATCGAGCGATGAGCGTGTCCGAGCAGGCCCTGTTCGACCAGCCGGGTCCCCGGGGCCGGCGATGGATCCGGCTGGCGACCATCGGCACCGCCGTGCTCCTGGTCGGTCTGTTCTGGCGGGCGATCACCGAATTCCACGCCCACGGCCAACTCGACCCCGCCAAGTGGACGATCTTCGGGCAGTGGCCCGTGATGGCCTTCCTGCTCCGGGGCCTCGCGGCGACCCTCCTGGCCGCCGGGGTCAGCGCCGTCATCGCCGCGCCGTTGGGGTTCCTGGTCGCGCTCGGCCGGCTGTCCCGGCGGCGGGTCATCCGGTGGCCGGCGGTGGCGTACGTGGAACTGTTCCGCGCGGTGCCGATCCTCCTGCTGCTGTTCGCCTTCCTGATCCTGGCGCCCCGCTTCGGGCTGCGGCTACCGATCTTCTGGCAACTGGTCGTACCGATCGTGGTCTCGAACGTGGCCGCCCTGGCCGAGATCTTCCGCGCCGGGATCCTCGCCGTCGATAGAGGACAGACCGAGGCCGGGCTCTGCGTGGGTCTGAGCCCGGCGGCCACCATGCGGCTGGTGGTGCTCCCGCAGGCGCTGCGCCGCGTCGCCCCGGCGCTGGTGACGCAGTTCATCCGCCTGCTCAAGGAGAGCACGCTCGGCTACGTGGTGAGTTTCCTCGAACTGCTCCACGCGGGTCGGGTGCTCGGCGAGTACACGCACGCCCTCATTCAGACCTATCTCGTGATGACCCTCATGTTCGTCGCGGTCAACGCGCTGCTGTCGTGGCTCGCTGCGGTACTGCAGCGGCGTAGCTGACCGCCCGCCCTAACCCCGGGAGTATGCCCATGTGCCGTCTGTTGGGTGTGGTCGGCGCGTCCGCCGGTCGCCTGACCGATCTGCTCGCCACCGAACTGCCCGGATTCACCGAACTGTCGGCCGAACACGGCGACGGCTGGGGCGTGGCCCACTGGCACGACGGTGAACTCCGCGTCGACAAGGAGCCGACGTCGGCCCGTACCAGCGAGGAGTTCACCTCCGCGCTGAGCCGGATCACCACCGATGCCGCCCTGCTGCACATCAGGCTGGCCAATCCCGGGTCACCGCTCGTCCTCGCCAACACCCACCCGTTCCGGTCGGCGACGGTCGCCTTCGCCCACAACGGTGACTTCTCCCCGGCCGACGCCGTCGACGATCTGCTCGAACCGGCGATGCGCGAAGCGGTGACCGGTACGACCGACAGCGAACGGTTCTTCCTCCTGGTCCGGCAGTTCCTGCGCCGCACCGACCCGGTGACCGCGCTGAGTTCGGCCGCAGCCGAGGTGCGGCGTCGTGCCACCCGGCACAGCGGCCTCAACTGCCTGCTGCTCACGGAGCAGTCCCTGTTCGCCTACGCCGACCACGACCCGGACTCCGCCGTCAGCCGACGTCGCGGCCCGGGGTTCTTCCCCCTCAACTACCTCGTCGAACCCGATCGGGTGGTGGTCGCCTCGACCGGCTGGGATCAGCCCACCCCGCCCTGGCACCACCTGGACCAACGGCACGTGCTCGAGGTCCGCCGCGCCGATCTGCGGGTCTCCCGGCATCTGACGCGGCCCGAACTGCCTCCGGTCGCGGCCGTGGAGAGCGGCGTCCGATGAGCACGACGGTGGGACGCGGACCGCCCTGATGTACACGCGGACCGCGCCCTCAGCGGCCCATCGGCACCGCCGCCCGGGTGAACACCGTCAACGGCTGACCCTCCACCTGATACGAGAACCGGCGTTGCCAGCCCGCCCGCTCATAGAGCCGCGCTGCCGCCGCTTCCGGGTGGGTGGCCAGCCACGCAGGGCGGTCGCCGACCTGACGCGCCAGCAGTTCCCGGCCCAACCCCCGTCCTCGACGTGCCGCAGGGACCATCAGTTCTGCCACCACCATCGCCGGTGCCACCAGCCGCGCCGCCACGTCTGGCGGCGCGGCCTTCCGCACCGCGATGTCGAACGCGTTCGCCGCCGGCAGCACTGCTGGTGCCGGCCACCCGTATACCGCACCGCAGATTTCGCCGTCCTTCTCGGCGATCCAGCCGTACGCCCCGGGTTGACCCGTGTGCCGTGCGAGCCGGGCCGGGAAGTCCGCGATCTTCTCGGCCGGTTCGTTCCACGGCGCCGCCGCGAAGCACTCCCGGTAGATCGGATGGAGTTGCGCGACCAACTGCCGCAGCCCGGCTCCGTCCAGCTCTCTCAGCACGAAGGACATCGACCCACCACCTTGTTGCCGGTAGATTGCAATTGCCTGATCTTGGCAGTAAAGATACGTGGTCATGATCCACACGACAACCTGCGATGTCGCGTGCCGGCCCCGAACGGCGCTGGGCAGAATGATCGGATGTCCGTCGAAGCCGCGCACGCCGCGGAGATCCTCGCCGCGCTCTCCGCTCCCGAGCGCCTACAGGTGTTGGCCGAACTGGCCCGCCGCGGTGAGGACGGCCTCACGGCCACCCAGTTGGCCCAGGCGCTGGACATCCCCGTGCCGAAGGCCGGAGCGGCCCTCGCCCGGCTCCACGCGATCGGCGTGGTCACCGGCACCGGGGTCTACCGGGCTCGGCTCGACGCCCTCCGGGAGACCGCCGCCGACCTGGACCGTCAGCAGCCGATCAGCCGCCTGCTCGTGATCTATCCGGAGCTGCGGAACTTCTTCTCCCACGGCCGGTTGACCACGCTTCCGCCGACCCTGTCGCGACGGTGGGAGTTGCTGGCCGAGATGCTGGTCCGCTTCCTCGACCTCGACGGTCCGTGCGACGAGGACGAGATCAACCGGCGGTTGTCCGCGGTCACCGACGACGTGGCCGGTGCTCGGCGGATGCTGGTAGACGCCGGCTGGTTGGAACGCGACCGCGCCGGCACCACCTACGGCACGTCCCGCACGGTACCCGCGCGCGAGTCATCCGCCTGACGGGTGCCACGGACAGTGGTGGCGGTTCCCTACCGTGGTGGGCATGGCGTCAGTACGACGGCGTGGTGGTCTACCACCGATCGACGGGGGAGAGGTCCGCTTCCGCGTCTGGGTGGCACTTGTGTCCGGTCTGCTCGCGGGTGTCCTGCTGACCTACGTCGGACACCGGGTGGCCGTGGAGACGGCCGCGTACGCCGCCTACCGTTCGGGCACGCTCGTGCCGACTCCGGCGGAGGTGCGGGAGGTCGACTACTCGTCCGCCGTCGGCGGGTACGGCGGCAACGGCAGCGCGCAGGAGGTGCGGTATCGCCTGCCGGGCGGCGGCGATCGGGTCTCCACGATGCAGAGCCGGGCGACGTTCCTCGACGTCGAGGAGGGGCAGGTCGTACGGCTGGGGATGCTGCATGGCCACCTCGTCACCGTCGAGGGGCAGTACGTGCGGCATCCCTGGACGCCGGGAGCCGCCCTGCTGTTCCTGTTCCTGCCGCCCGCCTTCGTCCTCACGGCGCTTCAGGTCTACCGGCTGTGGCGGCTGCGCAGGGAACGGCCGAAGTACCTCTTCGGGGACAACCTGAGCTTCACGTACGTCCGCGTCGCCGCCCTGTTGGCCTTCGGGACCGGTCTGGTCACGGTGTCCATGGACCACATTCCGTGGATACCGGTGCCGGCCTTCGTGATCAGCGCCCTGGGGCCGCTCGCCTGGTTCACCACACAGGAGATCATCGAACGCCGAGCCAATGCCCGGGGGCGGTTGTAGGCCGGAAGTGTTCTCGACACCGACGCCCCCGCGCCGCACGTGCGGCCGGGACGGTGGCGTCCCGGCCACACGGACGGATCAGATGTTGGAGATGCGGAACATCGTGGTGGCGGTGTCACCGCGCGCCGCGCGGTCTCCGGCGGCCGCTGCCTCCTCCGGGGTCGCGCCACGAGCCATGGCCCTGGCCACGGCCGCGTTGCGCTGCTCTTCGATCTTCCGCCTACGCCGCTGGGTGAACCTGCTCCAGATAGACATGTGGAAGATCTTCCCGATCGCGCACCGACCAAACCGGTTCACGGGCGATCATCGGATCGCCCGTGAACCGTCGATGTCCGGACGGGTCAGGGCCCCGCCACCACCGCGTCGTTGCCCGGCATCCGGGTCACACTGGGCAACTGCGGCGCCGCCTGCGCCGAACGGCTGTTCACCCCGCTGGCCGGGCAGATCGCGGTGAGCACGAACGTCTGCCAGGCGATGTCGATCGGATGCGCATCGGGCAGCCCGAGCTGGTAGTGGCTGAGGTTGATCCCGGAGGAGACCTGACGGGCGGCGTCCCGGCTGTGCAGCGAGTACGTCAGGTGACCGATGACCGCGCCGTCGTGACCCCAGAACTCGCCGCACGGGGTGGGCAGCGAATAGATGCCCAGACCGTAGCCACCGGCCGCCGGCAGTTCCGGCACCATCGGCACCCGGGTGAGCATCTGGTCGAGGGTGGCCGGACGGAGCAGGTCACCACGGAGCAGCGCCCGGAAGAACGTGTTCAGGTCCGCCGTGGTGGAGATCATCTCACCTGCCGCGCCGCCCCAGCTCATGTTGAACTCGCTCATGTCACGAACGCCGAAGGGGGCGAAGTAGGCGCCACCGTGCGGGCCACGGATCGTCGGATCGGTGCCCGGGAAGGACGTGCCGGTCAGCTTCAACGGTCGCAGGATCCGCCGCTGCACCTCCGCCGCCGTGCTGTTGCCGGTGACCGCCTCGATCAGCATTCCGGCCAGGACGTAGTTGGTGTTCGAGTAGCTGAAACGCTCGCCCGGTGCGTTGGTCGGCGGCATGGCCAGGCCCATGGCGACCAGCTCGGCCGGCGCGTACGTGGTGACCTGCATCCGGTCGATCGCCGCGTACGAGTCGATCATCGCGTTGGTGTAGTTGCCGATTCCGCTGGTGTGGTTCAGCAACATCCGGACGGTGACCTGGGTGCCGAGCTCGCCCGGCACCACGTCGGGCAGCCGCTGCCCGATCGGGTCGTCCAGACCCAGCCGGCCGTCGTCGACGAGCTGGAGCACGGTGGTGGCGACGAACGTCTTGGTGACGCTGCCGATGCGGTGACGCATCTGCGGCTGCATCGGTCGCGGCTTGGTCACGAACGCCTGGCCGGCGGCACCCTGCCAGTCGTGTCGGCCGTCGCGCACGGCGGCCAGCACACCAGGCACGCCGGCCTCGGGCACGGCCGCCAGTGCGGCACGCAACTCGGCGCGGTCCAGCTTGCCGGCGGACGCCCCGGGCTGCGCCACGGCGGAGGCGGGTACGACAGCGATCGTGGCGACCAGCGTGAGGCTGGTGGCCACCACCTTCAGTGTCCGAAGAGTACGAGACATGGAAATAGCATCGATGCGTCCCCGTCGGGACGCATCGTACTCAGGCGCGAGATTCGCCTCCCACTGCGGAGTGAGCCGGATTCGACCATCGGCCTAACGGGCCTCCTCCGTCCGGAGGTCCGCCGCACGGGCCCTGTCACACACCTCGTGTCACGCACCCGGCCGGTACGGATGTCCCTGGACGACGGGCGGTCGTCCCTGCCCTCCGGGACACCCCGTCCACCAGCCTCGGAACGGTCAGGTTCGATGCGGCCCGGCCCGTCCGGTCCCGGTCATGGGAGGCACACGTGGTGACGACAGCGGCGAAGGGGTCGGGCAGACCGCCCGGCCGACACGGCAGGCCCCCGGGCCGCCGGGGCACCCTCGGACGGTGGTGTGCCGTCGGGATCGCGGCGGTACTGACCGTGACCATGCACCAGACTCCGGCGCGGGCGGTCGAGCAGGTGCCGTTCGACGAGCACACCGTGCACGGTGCGCTCTTCGCGGCCGTGGTGCAGCTCCACGACAACGGTGTCCCAGGGCTCACCGATGCCCTGCTCACCGCCGAACTGCTGGACTGGCGCACGGCGAACCCGAACGCCGACGCCGCCCAGGTCGCAGCACACGCCAACGGCACCCGCGCGGCCGTCGCCACGGTGGCGCCCGACGGCAGCGGGGAGGAGCGGTCCCGCTTCGCCCTGGCGATGGCCCTGCTCGCGCGGCTGGGGGACACCCCGAGCAGCGGCGCGGTGCTCACCGGCCCGACGGTGCGGACCTTCCTGGACAGCACCGTCGGCGCCGAGGGCGCCAACGTCGTACCGGACATGCTGAACCTGGTCCGTGGCGGCTACCAGGACGCCGCGTGGAACGCGAAGTCCCGCGACGTCGTCCGCGAGACCTGGATGGAGCTGCACCGACGGGCCAAGGTGGACGACCCGCTGACCGTCGGGTGGGACGCCGCTTTCACCGGCCGCACCAAGACGGCGGTCCGCACCCCGGTGGACACGTTGCTGGCCACCCGCATCCACGAACCGCGTCCGGACGGCAACGCCGGCACGCTCGGCCACTACGTGCCGCTGGCCGCCATCCGGGACGAGCGCGACGACCCGGCCGCCTTCCGCGCGTTGGTGCAGGACCGTGCCTACGCGGCGCTGGCCGTGCTGGACGCGGGCGGACGGGCCCGGGCCGACGAGGTGATAGCCAGGGCGGCGACCTACCCGCTCAACGGCGACCCGAAGCCGACCTCGGCGGTCATCGACGAGGAGAAGCGCAAGACCGCCGAGAACAAGACCATCTTCGAGGGGCTCGGCTCCACGGTGAGCGTGCTCTCCACCGTGATGGGGTTCCACGACAAGAAGTTCGGCAAGCAGTTGGAGACGATCGGCAAGGCGATCGTCACCTCGGTCACCGCCATCAACACGTACATGACCACCGTCCTCGGTCAGGGGCTGAGCACCGCCGCCATCGCCATGGGCACCGCGGTGCTCACCGGTAACCTGCTCGGCGCGGCGGTGAGCCTGATCGGTCTGTTCGCCGGTGGCGGCGACCCGAACGCCGCCGTGCAGGCCGAGATCGGCAAGCTCCGGGACCAGATCAACCGCCTGGCCCAGGGTATGGACCGGCGCTTCGACCGGATCGAGGCGGCGCTCGGCGAGATGTACGCCAACCTGGTCGCCCAGCTCGACGCACTGACCCGGTCGCTGGACCAGGTCCACGCCAACCTGAGCCGGATCGCCACCCAGTTGCAGACCATCGAACGCAAGGTCGACGCGATGGCGCTCGCCACCCATGTGGCGTTGCAGAACATCGCCCGCGACCCGCTGAACACGGTCATCACCACCTACGTGCACCACAAGGAGATCACCGGGGAACCGATCCCGGACTACATCAACACCTACTTCCCGAAGGCCGAGTCGCCGACGTTCGAGTTCGCCACGCTGCGCGCCGCCGCCGAGGGCACCTTCACCGTCCCGGCCGGGACGAGCACCGTCGACCCGGTCTCGCAGCTCGACCTCTTCCTGCCCGAGGGCTCGATCAACTACCTGACCCAGTGGGCCGGTCATCGGGTCGGCGGTGCCTGGACCACCGGACCGGTGGCCAACGCCGCCGCCTGGAAGACCGCCGCCCGCACCTACAACATCCTGCAACTGCAGAACCCTCAGTACGCCAGGCGGATCGACACCGGGCGGGCCGAGGCGGTGGCCCTGGCCGGTGACGAGATCAACGAGCGGGTCCGGCAGTTCAGCGAGCCGACCGACGACGGAGCCACCAACCCGCTGTTCACCGCGCTGGTCGCCGACTACCGCACCGCCATGAACGGCTGGCGGGACCAGGCCGACAACGTCCGGCGCGCGGTGCTCTGGAACGGCAGCGACGCGATTCCCGAGTACGACATGTGGGGCAGCCCCGACCAGCAGATCGCCGCCGCCAACCGGATCGGCGAGACCGGCTCGATCAGCCCCTGCACCGGGACTCTCGGCAACCGCGCCGTCCCGGCGACCCTGCGGCACAACACCCTGCCGAACCCGTTCCAGCTGGCCGCCCATGGCCTGCCGCCCGCCCACCGTCCCTCCTTCACGAGCTGCTACGAGGCGCAGTTCGTCAACGTGGTGGAGAACGAGGGACCCCGCTTCCACACCACCAGCGGGGACCTCCAGATCACCGTACGGTCGCGGGTGAAGTGGGCCGGCGGGGACTGGCAGCAGGTCCGCAGCGCCACCCGGGTCTTCCCGATCGGCGTCTACTGCTCCTGGAGTGTCCGCTCGGAGATTCCCGACGGCTACTGCCACGACGAGCGCAAGTTCCTCGACGAGCGGTGGAACACCACCTATCGGACGGCCTTCGAGTCCGCCGCGATCCCGGCGGTCGACGCGCAGACGGCGACCGCCCGGGCCAAGGCCGCCAGCATGCTCGCCGGTCGGCAGAAGTACTTCTACCGGGTCATGTTGGCCGGCAGCGGCACCGCCGCCCCGGACCCCGGCACCTGGGACTCGGCCAAGGCACTGTGGCAGCAGGGCAAGAAGGTCTCCGATGCGCTGCGACTGCTGCAGGCGTACACCGAGTTGGGTTGGGGCACTGCCCTGGAGTCCGACGACGGCCTGCGCGGTCTGCTCTTCGGCAGCCACGGCCTGCCCGCTGACTGGGCCCGGCCCCGCAGCGACGCCGACCAGTCCGCCAACCGGCACCTGCACAACGCGATGGCGCAGGCGCTGGCGAACTACGACGGCTGCACGCAGGTCGACGGCTGGGACCCGTGCGGCGGCGACCGGTCCGGCTTCAACCCCCTGGTCAACCAGGGCCAGTACGGTGCCGGCTGCCCGCAGGCGACCAGCGGCGCACCCCGTGACCCGCTCAGCGCGTGCCTGTTCGGCGCCGCCGAGCTGCGGGCCAACCAGCTCGCCGCCCGGTACGCCCACTGGTCCGGGCGGGTGAAGGCCAAGGCGCACGTCGAAGGGCTGCCGGACGTCACCGCGACGGCCGACATGACCCGCGCGGCCAGCTACGCGATCCAGTTGGGCTGACCGGACGGGCCACCATCCCGCCGACCCGGGACATCCGCCCCGGGTCGGCGGGACACCCGCCGGGTGACGATGGGCAGGTCGGACCTTCGTCGACGATTGCGACACCCGCGACGGTGCCACTGTGGACCCCGTGCGTGTCTACGCTTCGCGTGATCCTGAGGAGACCACCATGACCCTGCCCACCCGTACGCCCGACGCCACCTCCGCCGACACCGACCCGCGCATCGTGCTGGTCGCCGGCGACGACACCTTCTGCCACGTCTACCGCAACCTCGCCGAACTGCTCGACGAGCAGAGGCACTACGACAAGCTCGACGGCCCGGTGGAGTTCTTCGACCCCACCGGCCGGCAGTTGATCCCGGTCTTCTCGCAGGACTGGCAGCTGGCGGAACTGCACCCGTCGCCCCGCCCGGCCGCGCCGGAGGTCCTGCGCGAACGGTTCAAGGCGGTCCTGGCGCACGTCGAGCGGTTCGTCCGGGAACGCCCGCAGGTGCTCGGCGACCACCGGATCGACGTCGAGGAGGTGCTCTCCGAGCTGCCCGACTGCGACGCTCCGAACTTCACCGAAGTCATCGACGCGTTGCCGTGGCACTCACACGGCCATCGGGGCAATCTGCTGCACAATGCCATGCACGCGGCGGGCTGGGCTCGCTGACCCGACACCTTTCCGACCGTCCCGGAGGCTCCCTTGTCGCCGACCCCGCCACCAGTGACCGTCCGCCGTCGGGCCCTGGCGGTGGCGGGGACGGCCGTCGCGCTGCTCGTGGTGATCGGCCACCTGTGGAGCCGGGACGCCGCCGCCCAGGGCCCGGTCGCGGTGACCGCCAGCATGGCCGCCGCGTTCACCGCGCTCGGCACGCTGGTGCTCGCCGGTGTGCCGGGCCACCCGGTCGGCCGGCTGATGACCGCGGCCGGACTCACCGCCGCCGTGGCCGCCCTGTCGTTGAGCTGGACCGGGATCACCCCGGTCGCCTGGGTGGGGCAGTGGCTCTGGTGGCCGCCGTACGGATTGGTCATCCTCGCCCTGCTGGTCTTCCCCGACGGCCGGCTGCCGGGACGGCGGTGGCGTCCGGTCGCGTACCTGATCGTCGTCACCACCGCCGTGGCCACCGTGGCGTTGGCGGTGGCCGCGCTCAGCGACCCCCGCCGGTTGCTGCTCTCGGCCGAGCCGGCCGCCACCGCGCAGGCCCGTACGCTGGTGCAGATCGCCCTGCTGGCGATCGGCGTCGAGGTGCTGGCGCTGCTGGCGGTGTTGTTCTCGCTGGCCGTGCGCTGGCGCCGCGCCACCGGTGAGATCCGCCAGCAGTTGGCCTGCCTGCTCGCCGCCGCGGCGTTGTTCCTGCTCGGACTCGTGCTCGACGCGCTCAACCTCTCCGGGGCCTGGGTGCTCATGGTGATCGCCATTCCCGGGGCGATGACACTCGCCGTGCTGCGCTATCGGCTCTACGGCCTGGAACAGGTGATCAACCGCACGCTGGTGTGGCTGGTGATGAGCCTGCTGCTGATCGTGGCCTTCGTCTCCACCGTGAGCCTGCTGCGTGACCTGGTGCTGCGCGGCGACACCTCGAACGCCTCGCTGGTGACCACCGGGCTGATCGCGGTGACCTTCGAGCCGTTGCGGCACCGGGTGCAGCGCGGCGTCAACCGGCTGCTCTACGGCGAGCGCGACGAACCGTACGCGGTCCTGGCCCGCCTCGGGGAGCTGCTGGAACGGACCGTCGAGCCGCAGGCCGTGCTGCCACTGCTCACCCGGACCGTCGCCGGCTCCCTCCAGGTGCCCTACGTCGCGGTCGAGCTGACCGCCGACCACGACCCGGATCGGTCCCCGAGGGTGCACGCCGAACACGGGCGGCCCACTGGTTCGGTGGAACGGTTCGACATGGTCACCCACGGCGAGCGCGTCGGCTCGCTGGTAGTGGCACACCGTACCCCCGGGACCCGCTTCACCTCCGTCGAGCGACGTCTGCTCAGCGACGTCGCCCTGCACGCCTCGGTGGCGGCGGCGACCGCACGGTTGATCCGTGACCTGCGGGCCTCCCGCGAGCGACTGGTCACCGCGCGGGAGGAGGAGCGGCGCCGGCTGCGTCGCGACCTGCACGACGGGCTCGGTCCCACCTTCGCCGGCATGTCCATGCAGGTACGGGCCGCCCGCAAGCTCGCCACCGACCGGCAGCGGCTGGTCGGCATCCTCGACGGGCTCGCCGAGGACCTCCGGACCTGCACCGCCGAGGTACGGCAACTGGTCGACCAGTTGCGTCCACCCGCCCTGGACCGTGGACTGGAATCGGCCCTGCGGGCGGAGTGCCAGCGCTTCGACGGCCCCGGCCTGTCCGTGCGACTGCGGGTGGAGGACGAACTGGACCGGCTGCCCGCCGCCGTGGAGGTGGCGGCGTACCGGATCGTCGGCGAGGCACTGGCCAACGTGGCCCGGCACGCCCAGGCCACCGCCTGCGACGTGGTGGTCCGCCGGGGCCGCGCCCTGGTCGTCGAGGTGGCCGACGACGGCGTCGGTGTCCGCGCCCGACGTCCGGGCGGTGTCGGCCTGGACTCCATGCGCGAACGCGCCGCCGAACTGGGCGGCGAGTGCGACCTGATCGACCGCACACCGCAGGGCACCCTGGTACGGGTACGACTGCCGGTCCAGCCGATCGCGTCGGCCCCCGTTCCGGTGGACGAACCCGGCTGACAACATGAGGCGGGCCGGTCGAGGCGGTCGGGCCGGAAGTGGGGCGTGAGATGTCCGGACAGAGCCGGGTGCTGATCGTGGACGACCATCCGGTGGTCCGCCGTGGACTACGGATCATGTTGGAGGGGGAGAACTGGGTCACCGCCGTGCTGGAGGCCGCCACCTGCGCCGAGGCGATCCGCCTGGTGATGACCGAGCCGGTCGACGTGGTCGCCATGGACGTCGGCCTGCCCGACGTCGACGGTGTCGAGGCCACCCGCCGGATCGTGCGGGATCGTCCGACGACGGCCGTGCTCATGCTCACCATGGCCGACGACGACGAGGTGGTGAGCCGGTCGCTGCACGCCGGCGCCCGGGGATACCTGCTCAAGGACACCGACCCCGACGTGATCATCGATGCGCTACGTACCGTGGCCGGTGGTGGACTCGTGCTCGGCCCCCGGGTCGGCCCTCGGGTGCTGGCCGGCCTGCAACGCCAACCGGTGGAGCTGCCGGCACCGTTCAACCAGCTCACCCCGCGCGAACGGGACATCCTGCGCTACCTGGCGGCCGGCGAGACCAATGCCCGCATCGCCCGCCGGGTCGGGTTGAGCGAGAAGACGGTCCGCAACCAGCTCTCTGCGGTCTTCGCCAAGCTCGGGGTCTCCGATCGGGTCCAGGCGGCCCTCCTCGCCCGCGACGTCGGTCTCTGAGAGCCGTCTTCGGCGGCGGACGAGACCCGACCGAGGTTACTCAACCAACGGGTTGACAATCATCGGGGTGCCCTGCGATGCTCAACCGCGTGGTTGAAATAGCAGTTCACCATGCTTGTCGACGTTGCCGCGAAGGAGAACACCACCATGACCGCCAGTACCCGTGAGACCCGGATCGTGGCCGACCCCACGGTCCCTCAGGTGATCATCACCCGCGAGTTCGACGCCCCGCCGAACGCGGTGTTTCGGGCGCACACCGATCCGGAGTTGTTCGCGCGCTGGATCGGTCCGCGAGACATCACGACCGTGATCGACGCGTGGGACTGCCGGAGCGGCGGGTCGTTCCGCTACGTCCAGCAGACCGACGGGTTCGAGGGCGGGTTCCGGGGCTGCTTCCACGAGGTGCGGCCGGGTGAGCTGATCGTCCAGACCTTCACCTTCGAGGGGATGCCCGACGGCGTCGCGCTGGAACGACTCTCCTTCGAGGACCTGGGCGGGCGTACCCGACTGACCGCGACCGCTCTCGTCGACTCGTTCGAGGACCGCGACGCGTTCCTGGCCTCGGGTATGGAGACCGGGGTCCGTGAAGGTTACGAGCAGCTCGACGAGCTGCTCGCCGGGCAGGGCGCATGACCATTCGACGGCGGCGGGCATGAGCACGGACACGCTGTCGCCCGTCTTCTCGGCGCTGGCCGACCCGACCCGCAGGCAGATCGTGGCCCGGCTCGCCGCCGGGGACGCCACGCTGACCGAGCTGGCCGAGCCGTTCGACATGAGCCTCCAGGCCGTGGCCAAGCACCTCGCGGTCTTGGAGGACGCCGGCGTGGTGACCCGTGGCCAGGACGGGCGTCGCCGGCCCGCCCACCTCGAAGTGGAGGTCCTGGACCTGATGGCCGGGTGGATCGAGCGGTACCGCCAGCGGGCCGAGGAGCGCTACCAGCGTCTCGACGAGGTCCTCGCCGCGATGCCGGACGCCGAGAAGACGTCCGAGCCCGGCCGCGACGGCCACTCCGGCGTCAGCTCAACGTGAAGGTCACGTCGTCGACGTCGAAGGCCGTGACGCCGTTGCCGGCCGTCTCGCTGGCGACGAAGCTGACCGTCGCGGTGCGTTCGGTCGTCGCCGTTCCGGTCGACATCGCGTACTCGCGCCACTGCGCCCCACCGTCGAAGGCCAGCGAGAATCTCGTCTTCGGGGGTATCCCGGTGACCGCCAGTCCGACGTTCAGGTAATCGCTCCGGCTGATCTCCGTGGTCGTGGTCCGGACCCAGAAGCGGACCGTCAGGTCACAGTCGGCCGGCACGGTCACGGTGGTACGCAGCAGGTCCGACCGCGTGACGTCCAGCCCGGCGAAGGTGGCGTAGGCGCGGCCGTCGTGTGCCGGCCGCGCCGCGTCGCCGAGCACGACGATGCGGGGGCCGGCCGTCCAGCCGGTGGTGCCGCGTTCGAACCCCGGGTTCGCGTGGATCTGCCCCGTGCAGGGCGCGTCGGTCGGCGGCGGGCCGGCGGGCGCGCTGCCCGTGGCCAGGAACAGCAGGGCCGCAGCCGAGACGGTGGTGACGAGACCCCTCATCAGTCCTCCCCGTGTCACAGCATCGATTAAATCGACCCTGCTCGATGGTCGGCGGTGCGTCAAGTCCTTCCCGCATCGGCTCCGCGTGGTGGCGGCCGGTGGCCCCGACAGTCGTGCCCCCGCTCAGGTGCCCATGGCGAGGTCGGCCACCTCGGCGGCGCACCCCCAGGACAGGGTGACCCCGGCCCCGCCGTGCCCGTAGGCCTGCACGAGCCGGCGCCCGGGGCCGGCCGACGGGTCCAACTCGACCCGTGGGCCGCCGTGGCGGGCCGGACGCAGCCCGATCCGTTCGCCGAGCACCGGGGCGTCGGCGAGTTCCGGCACGAGGGCGACGCAGCGCCGTCGGATCGCCAGCGCGGTGTCCGGGTCGGGCGCGGTGTGCCCCACGCCCGGCTGGTAGGTGCCGCCGAGGACCACGTCGTGTCGGCGCGGGTGCACGTAGGTGATCCCGGCCGGGTCGTCCTCGTCGCGTACCGAGACGGTCAGGCCCGGGTTCGCCACCAACACCACATGCCCGCGCGCCGGGTGGACGGCCGGGTCGGCGGCGAGCCGACCGGCGGCCAGGCCGGTCGCGTTGACGACCGTCGGCGCGAGGTCGAACGCGTCGGTGAGCCGGTCCACCCGGTGGCGTACCAGCCGCCCGCCGTCGGCCTCCAACCGCTGCCGGAGCCAGGCCAGGTACGGCGTCATCTCCACCGTCGGCGCGGTGAACCGCAGCACTGCCGTGTACGGCGCCGCCGCCGACTCCGCCACCAGGTCCGCGCAGGCCGCCGACCACCACGGTGGGCCGGTGTACGGGCCGCGCAGCAGCATCCGGGTCGGCCGGTCGACGACCCCCGGTACGCCGTCGGCCGCCTGGCGGCTCAACTCGATCCGGGTCCGACGTGCCCAGTCCGACACCCGTGGATCCTCGTCGGTGTGGCTCGGATACCAGACCGCGGCCGCCACCGTCGACACCGTGTCCGCCGGATCGTCGGCCGCCAGCACGGTCACCCGCGCCCCGCGTCGCGCCAGGGTGACGGCCGCCGTCATCCCGACGATCCCGCCGCCGACCACCACCACGTCCGTCGCTGCCGTCATCGCTCGCTCCCGTCGGTCGGACCGCCTGTCTCGAATCGTGGCGGCGACGCTGCGTTGACGTCCAAGACGAAACGGGGCAGTCGGCGATAAGCGCCGCTTATGGTGGCTGCATGTCCGACGCGCCGGCCCTGGAAGCCTGGTCCGACCTGCGCCGACTGCGGTACTTCGCGGTACTCGCCGAGGAACTGCACTTCACCCGGGCCGCCGCGCGGCTGCGCGTCGCCCAACCCGCGCTCAGCCAGCAGATCCGTGCGCTGGAACGTCAGCTCGGCGTGCCGCTCCTGCACCGCACCAGCCGGGGCTGCACGCTGACCGAGGTGGGCGCGCGGGTCGCCGACGAAGCCGCTCGGCTGCTCGCCGAGGTGGACGCCACGACCGCCCGCATCCGTGGTCTGGTGCACGGGCGGGGTGGCCGGCTGCGGCTGGCGTACACCCGGTCGGCGCGCGGCGGTCGGGTCGACGATCTGGTGGCCCGGTTCCGGGCCGCCCACCCGGAGGTCGAGGTGGTCCCGGAGACGGCCTGGACGGCACCGAACGTGGCCGGACTGCTGGCCGGTCGGCTCGACGCGGCGTTCGTCCGCCCACCGCTCGACGAACCGGCGCTGGCCTGCCGGACGGTCGACACCGAGGAACTGCTGCTGGCCCTTCCCGCAGGTCACCCACTGGCCGCCGGTCGACGCCGGATCAGCCGGGCGGAGGTGGTCGACCTGCCGGCCGTGATGTGGCCCCGGGAGAACGGCCCCGGCATGTTCGACCGGACGATCGGGCAGGTCTGGCCGCGCGGCGGCTTCCGGCTCGTCCGGCAGGAGCCGGACGACGAGCAGTTGCTGCGGGCGGTGGCGCAGGGCGACGTGGTCGCGGCCGTCCCGGCCGGCCGGGCGCGCGCGCTGCGGATGCGCGGGGTACGCCTGCGCCGCTTCACCGCCCCGACGCCCACCGTGGACGTGGCCCTGGCCTGGCCCCGGGACAGCACGAACCCGGCCCTGCGCAGGTTCCTCGCGCTGCTGGCCCAGCCCTGAGCCGTGCGAGGAGCACGGCTGTCGCGGTACTACGGCACGCTGCAGGTGTAGAGCACCGCGGTCACCATGCCGAGCGTGCCGGTGACCTGGGTCGACGTCCAGCCACCGGGTCCGTTCGCGACCAGCCGGAAGGTGCCGCTGCCGATGCCCAGCAGCGCGCCGGGCACCGTGACGCTGGTGGCGGTGGGGCCGAGCGTCCCGCCGCCGGTGAAGCCGCCGGACAGCGACCACGTGAAGCCGCTGCGGGTGAGGCCGCCGGCCGGCAGTGTCCAGGTGAAGGTCGGCGGGGTGAGCACACCCGCGCTGCACTGCAGGTTGGTCGGTGGACTGACCGTGCCGGCCTGCAGAGACCCTAGGCCGTACTCGGTGTCGGTCCAGGCGGCCAGCGTCGACCGGGGCGGTGCGAGCACCCCGACCGTGAAGGCGAGCAGCGTCGTACCCACGACCCAGCGCCGTCGGGTCCTCGCCCAGGTGCGTCGGGCCGGCCTCCACCGACGCCTCACGGCTGCTCCACCCGGACCCGACGCCTGCGTACGGCGAGCACGAGCAGCAGGCCGGCGAGCAGCGCGCCGGCCCCGACGGCCAACGGTGTCCGCAGGTCGGGCCCGGTACGCGGAAGCGGCCCGACCGTGCCGCCGGCCGAGGCCCGGTCACCGAACCCGGTCGCGGTGACGACCAGGTCCGCCGACCCGGAGGCCGTCGAACCCGCGAGCAGACTCGCGGTGACCAGGACCCACCGTTGCTGGTCGGCGCGCATCGAGCTGATGGTGAACGGTGCCGTGGTCAACCTGGTGGCCGGACCGTCCGCCAGGACCTGCTGCTCCTGGCCGGTGGGGCAGGCGCCCCGCACCCACCGCTGCGGGCAGACGGCGGCCGTCACCTGGAGTCCGTCCGGCCTGGCGGCGAGCGGGCCGAAGGCCGACAGCGAGATGGTCACCGTGCCGGGCTGCTGCGCGTGTGCCGAGACGCCCACCTGCCAGGGCACCGGTTCCTCCGGTGCCATGTTGGTCATCCGCGCCTCGTCGCCGATCGAGACCAGGGTGAGGAACCGGCTCCGGATGACGTCCTCGTTCGGGTCCGCACGGGCCGGGCCGGGTGCCGCCAGCACCGCAGCGGTCACGCCCGGCAGCACCGTCACGGCCAGGAGCAGGCACCGCAGGGCCGAGCCGCTGCGCACGGCCGTGCCCACCGCACCATCCGCCCCGTCCGGCCCCGACCGGCCCGGCCGCCGATGACGCCCCGGCGGCTGAGGCTCGGCGCGTGGCCAGAACGCCCAGGTCACGATCGCGGCGATGCCGATCGTGATCACGCTCATCGCGTACACGTTCGACACGGTGCGGACCGCGTACCCGAGCCGGGGCACCGACCACTCGACCAGCCGCACCCGGTTCACCGCGTACGGCGCGGCGTCGTTGGACTCGTTCGCGTCCCCGCGCATGGTCAGCAGCCGCGTGGACCCGCCGCCGTCGGCGATCTCGACCACCCGGTGGGTGATCGGCGCCAGCGGCGTGCGGTCGACGGTGACGACGTCTCCGACGGCGACCTCGGACGCGGGGATCTCCCGTACCACCGCCAGTGATCCGGCGGGGATGGTCGGGCTCATCGACCCGGTCTTGAACAGGATGAGCGAGATGTCGAAGAAGAACGCCAGCGGGACGAGGACGACGCACACCGTCCCGCCGACGGCGAGCAGGGTCAGCACCAGGTCGCCGACCCGCGCGAGGAGTCCGCGCCGCTGACGCGCTCGTCCCACCATCCGAGGTGTCCTTTACGTAGACGTGGCAGTGAATTCCCAGGTGACCGCACCGGTGGTGCCCTGGTAGGAGTTGCTGGCACCGGACTGGACGCGGACCTCGAAGCAGAACCGCAACTGCGGTGTCGCGCCGGCCGGCGCCGTGATGGCCGACGACACCGGCGACCCGGGGACCGAGGTGACACCCAGGTAGCTGGGCCCGACGATCCATGTCGGGGTACCGGTGAAGGCGGCGGCGGCACAGGTGGTGCTGGTGGTGGCGGTCCGCACCGCGCGGTACTCCAGGGCCGGCAGCAGGGCACCGCCGTTGTTGGACGAACTGGTCAGTGCGACGCTGCCGCCGACGTTCGTCGTGGCCGTCGTCCGGATGTCGAGATAGGCGTAGAACGAGACCGAGGGGGACATCGCCGTCGCGTTGAACGCCAGCGTCGCGGCGTTCGCCGCCGGGGTGTGGCTGGCCCAGGTACTGGAGGCGGTCTGCGACTCGGTGCCGAAGACACTGGCCGCGAACGACCCGGTGCCGTACTCGCCGTCCGTCCACGCGGCGAGCGTGGAGGTCGTGCCCAGGCCGAGAACCAGGGCACCGGCGAGTACGGCACGGGTCCGGCGGAGCCGTGGTGTCCCGGCCGGCGTTCGACGGTTGACCACGGCCACCACCTATACGGATTCGGCGAGAAGCTGCCAGGTCTCCGTGACCGACGTGCCCTGCACCAGACCGGCATCCGCCGTGACGACGAAGCAGAGGAACACCGGAGCACCGGGTGTCGTGGGCGGAGTGCCCTGGGTCAGGTTGAACGACACCGCGCCGGTCACCGAGTCGAGTGCGGTGCCCTCGGGCACGATCCAGGTCGGAGTCGTGGGTGTCGGGCTGCAGTCGCCGAAGGTCGGGACGGTCGCGATGCCGTAGGTGAGGCCGGCGAAGGTGGGCGGCGCGGGGGTGGCCGACGCCACCGTGACGGTCGCGTCGTACGTCGTGGCCGCGGTCAGGCGCACCGCGAACGGGGCTGCGACCACGTCGTCCGGGCTCATGTTGTCGAAGCCGGTGCTGAACGCCAACGACGCCGCCGTGCCGGCTGTCGGGTGCTCGGCGTAGGTGGTGCCGTCCGTGCTGCCTTCCATGCTGAAGCTACCGGCGGTGAACGTGCCCGAGGCGTACTCGGAGTCGTTCCAGGCGGCGAGGGTGATCGTCGCGCCGAGGCCGAGCGCGATCCCGCCGGCCAGGATCGCCTTGAGCTTGCGACGGTTTCCTCGACTGCTCGACTCGCCCGTCGTCATCCCTGTCGGTCCAGTCAACTTGTCCTCCTCGTGCATCCCCGTTGGCGTGCTGTCACGCAGGGACACGATAGAACTCCAATGCGGACAAGCCGGGCATAAAACCCAAAACTTCACGGAGGTGTATCGACCAGTGTCAAGTGAATCGAATTCGACTCGCGATGCCGCTAGCATCGCCGGATGGCAACACGGCTCGTACAGATCAACATGAAGGCCCGGGACGACTCCGCGTTGGGCGCTTTCTGGGCGGAGGCGCTCGGTTGGGGGATCTCCAGCGAGGAGCCCGGCGTCACCAACCTCGAACCCGAGGGCGTCGCCTATCCCGACCCGATCGCCGTCTTCGTCGACCTCGTCGTCTCCGCCGAACCCAAGACGGCGAAGAACCGCGTGCACCTCGACCTCGCCACCACCTCGGCGGACCACCACGCCGCGACGGTCGCGCGCCTGAAGGATCTCGGCGCCACCCTCGCGGACGTGGGCCAGGGTGACGTCCCGTGGACGGTGCTGGCCGACCCGGAGGGCAACGAGTTCTGCGTCCTGGACCCCCGCCCGCCGCACCGGGACATCGGACCGGTCGCCGCCGTCGTGGTCGACTGCGCGGACCCGCGCGCCATGGCCGACTTCTGGAGCACCGCCACGGACTGGCGTCTGCACGAGGTGACCGACCGTGCGGCGGTGCTGCGCTCCGCTGCGGACGTGGGTCCGTACCTGCAGTTCCTGCGTACGCCCGACGTGAAGACCGGGTGGAACCGGGTCCACCTCGACGTCCGCCCGTACCCCGGTGACGACCCGCAGGCCGAGGCGGCCAGGCTGCGGGCTCTCGGTGCCACCACCGTGGACGTGGGCCGCGACGATCTGCCGTGGACGGTCCTGGCCGACCCGGAGGGCAACGAGTTCTGCCTCCTCGCCCCCGGCTGACGCACCCTCGCGCCGTCGGGGTCAGTGGCCCGAAGGCTCCCAGCGGTCCCGGTGCACCGCTGCCCGCCAGGGACGGCGCTGCCGCCAGCCGTGTCGCTCCAGGTCCGGCACCTGCTCCAGGTGGGTGACCGGACCCAGGCACAGCCAGGCCACCGGGCGGACACCCGCCGGGATCCGCAACAGCTCCTGCACGAACGGCTCCCGGTAGAACGACACCCAGCCCACGCCGAGCCGCTCGGCCGTGGCCGCCAGCCACAGGTTCTGGATGGCCAGGCACACCGAGTACAGGCCGGCGTCGGCGATGGCGTGCCGACCCAGCACCGCCGGGGATCCCCGGTCCGGGTCGTACGTCACCACGACCGACAGGGTCGACTCCAGCACCCCGTCGATCTTGATCCGGCAGAACCGGCGCGCCTCCTCCCCGTTCAGGGTCGCGGCGAAGACGTCCCGCTCCTGCTGCACGTGGCGGTGGAACTCCGCCCGCAGCGCGGGATCGCTGACCAGGATGAAGTCCCACGGCTGCGACAGACCGACGCTGGGCGCGGCGTGCGCGGCGGCCAGCACCCGATCGAGGACCTCGGCCGGGATCGGCGCGCCGGTGAACTGACCGCGTACGTCCCGACGGGCGTGGATGACCTCGTACACTTCGTTGATCATGGGCAGGCTCCCGCTGCGCTCCAGGCCCTGGCCACGGCGCAGGGCAACCAGGCGCGAGGCCGGTCTTCGGACTTCCGGATCGTCACCTCACCGCCCGCCTTCCCAGCCCGTGCGGGCCAGTGGCTGCGCGTGACGCGCGTGGGCGGCAGCTCCCCGGTCACCGCGGCGGGCCCGTGCCGGATTCTCACCGGCTTCCCGATTCTCCCCACCACGGGTGGGGCACCTCGCAACAGTTCGTGCCGCCGAGCACCCTACCGGACACCGTCGTCCGTCGGCGTTGCCGGAAGATCGAGTCACTAGTCTCGCTGTCGTGACCTCCGAGACCACACCCCTGCGGCAGCTCACCCTGGAACAGCTCCGAAAGCGGACGAGCGAGAAGTGGCGCGCCTACCCGAGCGACGTGCTGCCGATGTTCGTGGCGGAGATGGACGCGCCGCTGGCCGGGCCGGTCGTCGACGCGATCACCGAGGCCGTCCGGCGCGGCGACACGGGCTACCCCGCCGGCACCGACTACGCCGAGGCGCTGGCCGCCTTCGCCCGCGACCGGTGGGACTTCGACGGCATCGCGGTACAACGCACCACGATGGTCCCGGACGTGATGAGCGGCATCGTCGAGGTCCTCGACGTGATCTGTGGCCCGACCGACGCCGTCGTGGTCAACTGCCCGGTCTACGCGCCGTTCTACCAGGTCGTGGGGCGCACCGGTCGACCCATCGAGGAGGCCCCGCTCGGCGAGGACGGTCGGCTCGACATGGCGGTCCTGGACGAGGCGTTCCGGCGCGCGGCACGTCGTGGCTCCCGGCCCGCGTACCTGCTGTGCAGCCCGCACAACCCGACCGGCACGGTGCACACCGCCGACGAACTCGCCGAGGTCGCCGCGCTGGCGGGCCGGCATGGTGTCCGCGTCGTGGTCGACGAGATCCATGCGCCGCTGGTGCTGCCGGGGGCGAGATTCACGCCGTACCTGAGCGTGCCGGGCGCCGAGAACGGCTTCTCGGTCATCTCCGCCTCCAAGGCGTGGAACCTCGCCGGTCTCAAGGCCGCCGTCGCCGTCGCCGGACCCACGGCAGTCGACGATCTCGCCCGCATCCCCGCCTGGGTCAACGAGAGCCCCAGCCACGTCGGTGTGCTGGCCCACGTCGCCGCCCTGCGGGACGGCGTCGGATGGCTCGACGCCCTCCTGGCCGATCTCGACGAGAACCGTCGCCTGTTCACCCGGCTGCTGGCCGACCACCTCCCGGCGGTGCGGTACCGGCCCGGCGAGGGCACCTATCTGGCCTGGCTCGACTGCCGCGCCCTCGGCCTCGGCGACGACCCCGCCGCGACCTTCCTCGATCGCGGACGGGTGGCGCTCAGTCCCGGCCCGGTCTTCGGCACCGGCGGCGCGGGACACGCGCGGTTCAACCTCGGCACCACCCCGGAGCTGGTCACCGAAGGAGTGCGACGAATGGCCGAGGCGCTCAGCTGACGCCGGTGGCACTGCCGGCCCGGCCTGACGATGCTCCGGGTTGCTACCGTGGTGAACATGTATGCACCCGAGGATCGCACCGCGAAGGCGATCATTCGGGATACCGCTCTGGAGCTCTTCGGCGAGCAGTGGCCGACGGCGGCGTCGCTCAAGCAGGTGGCGGAGCGCGCGGGAGTCTCGCAGTCGCTCATCATCAAGCACTACGGGTCGCGGGAGGGCCTGGTCGCCGCCGTCGACGCGCACGTGCTGGGCGTGCTGGGTAACGCGCTGGAGGCGCTCGCCGAGACGGCCGGTTCCGGTCCGCCCGACGGTTTCCTCGCGTCGGCCGACGCGCTGTCCTCTCCGGCGGCCACCCGGTATCTCGCGCACCTGCTCGTCGGCACCACGTCGCGCTCGGTCGAGGCGTACCGGATGTTGCAGGGGTTCGCCGACTCGCTGATGAACCGGATGGCCGACGCGGGCGCGGTCGCCCGGGACGTGGACCGGGCACAGCTCGCGGTCGTGCTGCTCGCCCATGAGCTGTCCATCATCCTGCTGCGCGACCGCATCACCGACGTGCTCGGCACCGATCCGATGGGTCGCGACGGCCTCCGACGCTGGTGGGACACCATCGACCGGCTGTACTCCGGCACCGCGATCCAGGACCCCGTTCCGGCCGACGGCTGAGTGCGCCTCCTGGGCCGAGTCGTTTCGGCTGAGGCCCTCGGAGCGGCCCCTGAGTCGACTGGTGCACAAATGTTCACTATGATGATCGGAAGTTCACCAAGTGTCTCCGAGCGAACGGCGGCCATGACCACGACCACGGAAGGGGGCGTCATGACCGGGACCGGATCGACCCAGACGCGCGCCGATGAGGTTGCCGTGTCCGAGCGCGCCTTGGCCCGCACCGGGACCCTCGTCCTCGCCGGCTTCGCGCTGCTCTGGGCGGTCTCCGGCCTACACGTCGCGCCCGCCGCCGCGCGCATCCCGCTGCTCGTCGCCGCGACCGTGCTCACCGCCATCGTCCTCGCCCTGGGGTTGACGCGGCCTCGACCGCAGGTCACCCGCCGCCTGGCGGCGTCCTGGATGCGCCGGTTCAACCAGGTCGGCGCCGTGCAGGGACTGCTGATCGGCGGCGTCTGCCTGGTCGCCATACCGACCGGACACCCGAGGCTCATCCCCACCCTCGTCCTTGCCATCGTCGCGGCGCACTTCGTGCCGCTCGTCGCGATCCTCCGGCAACGCGAGTACCTGGGCACAGCGCTCGCGCTCGCCCTGGTGGCCGTCGGGTCCCTCGTCTCGTACGTCCTGGGAATGCCGGAACTCGCAGCGGCCGTCGCCTCGCTCGGCGCGGCCGTGGTGCTCTGGGTGACCGCGCTGGTGGTCACCCGGCCGGTGATGGCGAGCAGCACCTCGCCGGAAACGGTGAGTCGGGTGTGACGGGGAGTCAGTCCTCCCCGACGACCTCGACGTCCTTCCAGAACGCGACCCGGTCCCGGACCATCTCCGCCTCCGGCAGCGGCTCCGGGTAGAACCAGACCGCGTCCACGCTGCTCTTCCCGTCGTGCTCCAGCGTGTAGTACGACGCGGTGCCCTTCCACGGGCAGAACGTGTGCGTGTCGGAATTGCGCAGTAGGTCGTCGCGGAGCGCCGTACGGGGGAAGTAGTGGTTCCCCTCGACCACGACGGTGTCCGTGCTCTCGGCGACGACCAGGTCGTTCCAGATCGCTCTCGGCATGTCCCCAGACTATGCCGATCCGACCGCCGGTCCACCCCTCGTCATCGCGGCACCTCGTGCAGCGTCACGGCGTCGAGCCGACCATCGCCGACCTCGGCGGTGAGGTACGTCGCGTACGGCTGACGCCGCCGGTCGGTCGGCGAACCGGGATTGAGCAGCCGCAGGCCACCGGGCGCCTCGCTGTCCCAGGGGATGTGGGAGTGCCAACCGCACGCGGCCAGCGTAACGTCGTCCACAGGCGGTGACCGGCCGGAGCGGCTAGGCGAAGCGGTCGGCCAGTCGCGTCAGCTTGGCGAGGTACTCCGGCCACGGATAGTCGGTCGGGATGTTGGTGTTGTCCTGCCGTAGGCCGATCGCCGTGTCGAGCTGCTCGCGCATGATGTCGGCGTGACCGGCATGACGCGTGAGGTCCCAGGTCACGTGGATGATGACCCGCTGCAACGTCACCGCCTGCCGCTCCGGCCGCCACCACGACACCCGTCCGGGCGCGTCGAGCGGCAGCTCGGTGATGGTCTGATCCGCGAAGGCCGCGACGCGGCGATACAGGTCGATCAGGCCATCCTTCGTCTCGTCCTCACGCGCGTACCAGTCCGCCTGCGGGTCCTCGTCGAAAGTCGACTCGGAGACCAGTTCCTCGGGGGTCGGGAACGCGCGACCGAAGGTGGGCCCGAAGTAGCCGGCTTCGGTGTTCAGGGCATGCTTGACGATCCCCAGCAGATTGTTGCCGGTCGGCGTACGGGGGAGTCGGGCTTCGCGCTCGCTGAGTCCGTCGAGCTTCCAGATGAGGTCTTCGCGCGTCATCCGCAGGTAGTGCAGCAGCGCCGCTTTCGCGTCGTCTTCGTCAGCCATACCGGCCAGTCTTCCTCGTCCGGGCCCCACCGTACGGGCCGCCACCGCGCGGCCGGCGAGTACGGACGTCACGTCTGTTCGAACCGGCGGCGGGAGGCCAGGACCTCGTCCAGATGACGGCGGCTCCACCGGCAGAATCCGTTGATCGTCTGATGGAGTTCCAGGCCGGCGGCGGTGAGCCGGTATTCGGTGCGGGGCGGCACGGTCGGGTGGAGCGTCCGGTCGACCACTCCGTTCCGTTCCAACTGCCGCAGCGTCGCGGTGAGCAGCCGATGGCTGATCCCGGCGATGGTCCGGCGCAGTTCGCCGAAGCGACGCGTGTCGGCACCGATGGCCTCGATGACCGGCAGGGCCCATTTGGTGCCGACCACGTCGAACACCTCGCGAGCCACCAGGTGCACCTGGTCCACCTGCGCCGCCGCCGGCGTGCCGGGCTCGTCCACGTGCCGCTGCTCCTTCACCCGCACCGGTTACCGAAAGGTGCGTACTTACCCATCCGTGATGCTGGCCCTACGGTCTTGTCGACGACCTCAACGTACAGGAGTGGATATGACCGTCTTGAAGACGTACGCCCGGCTGTGGGTGGACGACCTCGACGCCTCGCTGCCGTCGCTGCGGACCCTGGTCGGCGCGGAACCGGATCTGCGATTCGCCTTCGACGCGATCGAGTTGGCCGCGCTCGGCGACTTCCTGGTGATCGCCGGCCCATCGGAGGAACGCGCCCGCTACGCGCATGCCTCGGCCACCGTCGTCGTCGACGATCTGGACGCCGTCGTGGCCGCGCTGACCGCCGAGGGCGGGTTGGTCACCACGCCGGAGGCGACCAGCCCGACCGGCCGCTACCTGTACGCCCGGCATGCCGGTGGGGCCGAGGTCGAGTACGTCGAGTGGGTGCCGGAACTGGTCGACCGGATCATCACCGCCCCACCTGCCCAAGCTGGTTGAGGCCGACCGCCCGTTCGTCAGGGCGTCAGCGGGAGAGAGGCTGCCGGGGGACCTGCCCCGAAGGTGGTGGGTCGATCGTCGCCGCCACCTGTCCTGCGGACTGCGCGAGCCTGCGGTGCTCACTGGGGCTCACCCCGTGGACCCGTTTGAAGGCCGTGCTGAAGCCGAAGGCGTCGGAGTATCCGAGTCGACGCGCCATGGCGGCGACCGTCGCGGTGGTGTCGGTCAGCATGTCGGCGGCGAGGGTCATCCGCCAGTCGGTCAGGTAGGTCAGCGGCGGCTCGCCCATCAGCTCGGTGAATCGTTTGGCCAGCGTGGTGCGGGACACCCCGGCCCGGGCCGCCAGGGAGGCGAGCGTCCACGGCTCACCCGGGGCGTCGTGCATGGCGCGGAGCACCGGGCCCACCGTGTCGTCGCCCAGCGCCCGATACCAGCGGGGAGCCTCGGCGCCCGGCTGGTCGAACCAGTCCCGGATCGTGCAGACCAGCAGCCAGTCCAGCAGACGGTCCAGCACGACCTGCCGACCCGGGCGGCACCCGCCGAGCTGGAAGTCCAGGTAGTCACGTAGCGACGAACAGTCGTGGTCGTCCGGTACGACCAGCACCGGCGGGAGCACTCCGAGCAGCCGCTGCGGGGCCTGACCCCGGACGTGGTACGCCCCGGCCAGGAGCAGCATCTGCTCGGCCGTGCCCGGGACCGGTGGCCGGGAGTCCGACGACTGGCGGCAGTCGACGTCGCGCAGCTCGTCGGGCCGGAAGGTCGACCGGGGCTCGGCGGAGAGGACGAAGGGGCGTGGCCCCCGCACGACGACTGCCTCGCCGACCCGCACCCGAGTCGGCTCGTCGCGTTCCGGATGGACGATCCACGCCTCGCCGCGCAGCGGTACGCAGAGCGTCAGGGGTGCGCCGTCGGTGAACCGCAGCGCCCACGACGGCGTGAGTACCGATCTGCCGAAGGCGGCACCCTCGGCGCGTACGTCCCGCAGCAGAGTGTCGAACGGGTCCATCGCCTCACCATAGGGGTGCGGACGATCGCGTATGCCGGGCGTACGACGAGCCATGTCCTGCCGCTGGCCGGGCGGGTTGACTCGTGGTCATGACGAAAGAAGCGAACGAGATCCTCGTCATCGGGGGGACCGGGAAGACCGGACGTCGGCTGGTGCGCGCGCTGCGGGCGTCGGGCGAGCGGGTACGGGCGGCTTCCCGTTCGGGCGAGGTGCGTTTCGACTGGACGGAGCCGGCCACCTGGGAGCCGGCGGTGGCGGGAGCCTCGGCTGTCTACCTGACGGCCCCGGCGGACCCGGCAGTGGCCGACGCCTTCGTGTCGTCGGCGGTCAAGTCGGGCGTCGGCCGATTCGTGGCGCTCTCCGGACGCGGGATCGACAAGATCGACCGCGACTTCTCGCCGAGCATGCTCGGCGCGGAACAGGCGGTACGCGACTCCGGCGTGGAGTGGACGATCATCCGCCCGAACAACTTCCACCAGAATTTCGACGAGGACCTGTGGCGCCAACCGCTGGTCGACGGTCGCCTCGCCCTGCCGATGGGCGCCACGCCGGAACCCTTCATCGACGCCCAGGACATCGCCGACGTGGCGGCGGCCCTGCTGACCGAGGAGTGCCACCACGGACAGGTGTACGAGCTGTCCGGTCGACTGGCACTCACCTTCGCCGAGGCGGTGGCGACGATCGCCGAGGCGTCCGGCCGATCGATCCAGTACGTGGAGTTGACGCCGGAGGAGTACCGGACCGAGGTGCTCGCCGAGGGCTGGTCGGAGGCGGACGCGACGGCGCTCAACCTCATGTTCGCCGGCATGCGGGCCGGCTACCTCGCCGAGCCGACCGACACGGTGCGGCGGCTGCTCGGACGTGAACCGATCGACTTCGACACCTACGCCGAGCGGGCCGCGACGGCCGGCGCCTGGTCGTGACGCAGCGCCGCCGCCCGCTGTCACCGGTGCTACCAGCAGGCGGCGGCGATCCGTCGCCGTGATCAGAAGGGGGGTGCGTCCTCGCCCATCAGCGCCAGGACGACGCCCCCCTTGCCGCGCTTGAGGCTCTGGACCACGACCGTGCCGGTGCTGCCGTCGGGCAGCTCCAACGTGAAGGTCTTCCCGACCGCGTTCTTGGGGCCGTTGCCGGCGCTGTTGGCGGGCCGGAAGTCACCCGCCCACGGCGGGATCCCACCCTTGCGGGCCGGCTCGGCGAAGAGTGCGGCGGTGCCGGGGGTCCTGGTGCCGTCGGCGGAAAGGAGCACTGAGGCGCTGCGGTAAGTAGCCATATGCGGCAAGGGTATCCGGCATTGGTGCCGATTGCGCCCCCGACGCTCGTGCCGGTGGCGCCAAGGACGAGAGGACCGACCGGCCCGGCGCCGACCTCTCGTCACTGTCTGCGTGCCACTACGCCTCGGCCCAGACGCCCAGCTCGTTTCCACTCGGGTCGGTGAAGTGGAAGCGACGATCCAGGCGCAGACCGCCCACCTCAGACCCGGGCCTCGAACCCTGGATGCCGGCGTAGGCCGTCCCGTAGTCGGTGAACTGCCACCCGAACGCGTCGGCGTAGAAGCGCTTGGCGTCGGCCAGGTCGGTGACGGTGAGCTCGACGTAGTCGATGGCATGGTGCCGGTGCGTGGTCTGCTGCGACATGCCCACCATTCTTCAGGCGGGTACGACAGAGCTGCCCCGGATCGCGCAGGCCGGCAACGGGAGGGGTGGTCAGTGCGGGAAGGCGCGGGGAACGCGGTAGTGGAGGAGTTCGTCGCGGAACGTCTGAATGCGTGCGATCACCTGTCGCCGGCCGATGGTGTTCTCGATGCGGTCCAGGTACAGGCACCGCGCGGCGAGCGCGTCGAGGTCGACGGTGAAGTAGATCGCCATCAGCGGATTGACGAACAGGTCGCCTCCGCTGGTGCGTCGGGTGAATCGGACGTCTCCGAACGCGCCACGGGTGGCTGCGGCGATCTGCCCCTGGACGATGCTGGGCCGGTCCGGAGTGGCGTGCTGGGCGTGGGCCACCGCGTCGCGGTACAGGGTCGCCTCACGGCTGGAGTTGGGTATCGACAGTGCGCCCAGGTAGCCGCCCTCACGGTCGAGTGCGGCGAGATTCTCCAGGACCTCGACGTGGTTGACGCCGTCGTGCGCGTCGATGCCGAAGCCCAGGCTGGTGACCAGCTTGATCGGCACGTCCAGGGCGGTGACGGCGGCCAGGCTGGTGATGTCCTCCACGGGGGTGCCGAGGTCGCTCTCGTCGCCGCGCAGCAGCACATCGGTGCCGCCGTCGACCAGGACGACCGCGTCGACATCAAGGTGCTCGACCAGATGCCGGTACGCCGCCCGTAGCGGCTGGACGCCCAATGGTGGGAAGGCGTACACGGTCGACGGGAGGTCCTGCGTCGCCAACCACTGGGCGAGAGTGCGTTCCGGAAAGTACCAGTCCGGGCTGCCGGTGTCCGGCTGCACGGCCGCGACATGTTCCGTCAGCCACGCGGTGCGGTCGATCAGTTCGAGTTCGGAGAAGGACAGGCTCGCCAGGTGCACCTGAGCGCCACCACTGGACAGGGCGAGCGCCAGGGGCAGGCCGGCGTACAGGTCGAAGCCTCCGCCGGCCCCGGCGACGAGGACGCTTCGCGCGGGAGCCAGCGCGGCGAACAAGGGCGGAACCGCCAACGAGAACCCACCGGGAGCGGCCGACGACGCGGCGGGATCCATCACCGCTCAATGATCGACCATGCCGCTCCACCGTGTTGCGGCGCGCCCGTGAATGATCCGTCCTAACAGGAATCTGATGAGTGGTCCGGATGATGCTTCTACGTCTTGATCGTCTGATGTGGAGGTCTGATGAGGGGACTCAAACGGATCGGTGCGGCCGGGCTGGCCACCGCTCTCGTGCTGGGGCTGGGGCAACCCGGCTGGTCTGCGCCGGGCGGCGGTACGCCCGGTGGCGGCGGACCCGGCCGCAGTGGCGGGACGCCGGCCAGGGCCGACCATCAGCCGGCCACGGTCACGCTGATCACGGGGGACCGGATCACCGTCGACCGGGGCGGTCGGGTGACGATCCGTCCGGCGAAGGATCGCGCGGACATGCGCTTCCGGTCCCACCGGATCGGCGGCGAGCTGCACGTCGTACCCGTGGACGCGGTGCCGCTGATCGCCTCCGGCGTGCTGGACCGTCGACTGTTCAACGTCAGCAAGCTCATCGAGTACGGCTACCACGACGCGGCTCGCGACCGGCTGCCGATGATCATGGCGTACCCGGACGGGGGCGCCGCCCGGCGGGGTGGCTCGCCGGTGCCCGGTGGCGACGTCCGGGTGGACCGGGCGCTGCCGGCGATCGAGGGCGTCGCGGTCAGCGCGGACAAGGGCGACCTGGCCGACGTCTGGACGGAGCTGACCGGGGGCGGACCGGAGGCGGCCGACCGCATTCCCGGCGTCGAACGGATCTGGCTCGACGGGAAGCGCCGACCGGCGGTGGATCGTGGGGTACGGCAGATCGGCGCGCCGGCCGCGTACGAGGCCGGATTCACCGGCGTCGGGGTGACCGTGGCGGTCATCGACAGCGGCGTCGACCTGACCCACCCCGACCTGGCCGACGCGGTGACCGAGGCGGTCTCCTTCCTGCCGGACGGCGACCCGGTCGACCGGTTCGGGCACGGCACGCACGTGGCCTCGACCATCGCCGGTCGGGGCACCGCCTCCGGCGGCACGTACCGGGGCGTGGCCCCGGGCGCCGACCTGGTCTCCGCCAAGGTCTGCGACGACTGGTGCGAGGACTCGGCGATCCTCGCGGCGATGCACTGGGCGGCCGTGGACAAGCAGGCCACGGTCATCAACATGAGCCTCGGCGGGTGGGACGGGCCGGAGATCGACCCGATGGAGGAGGCGGTGAACTCCCTCACCGCGCAGACCGGCGCACTCTTCGTGGTCTCCGCCGGCAACGACGGACCGGGTGCGCGTACGGTCGGCTCGCCGGGTAGCGCGGACGCCGCGCTCACCGTCGGGGCGGTCGACCGGGACGGAAGTCTCGCGGACTTCTCCAGCCGGGGCGCGCGGGTCGGTGACGACGCCGTGAAGCCGGACATCACCGCGCCGGGCGTCGGCATCGTCGCCGCCCGGGCGGCCGAGGGCGTGATGGGTGTACCGGTCGGCGAGCACTACGTCGCCGAGTCCGGCACCTCGATGGCTGCGCCACACGTGGCGGGCGCGGCGGCACTGCTCGCGCAGCAGCACCCCGACTGGGACGCGACGCGCCTCAAGTCCACCCTGATGGGCTCGGCCAACCCGCGGCCGGGTGACACCGCGTACCAGCAGGGAGCGGGGCTGGTCGACGTCGCGCGGGCCGTCGGGCAGGCGGTGACCGCCGATCCGCCGAGCGTGTCGTACGGCCGTACCCAGTGGCCGCACCACGACGACGACCCGATCACCCGGACGGTCACCCTCCGCAACGACGGGACCGAGCCGCTCACCCTCGACCTGACCTGGCAGATCATCGGGCCGGACGGCAAGGCCGCCCCCGCCGGCATGTTCCGCACCGCCGCGCCGAAGGTCACCGTGCCGGCCGGTGGCACCGCCGAGGTCGCCGCCACGGTGGACACCAGCGTCGACGGGGCGGACGGCTACTACAGCGGGCACCTGGTCGCGACCGCCGGCCAACTGCGCACCGTCGTCCCGGTCGGGGTGCACCGCGAGGTGGAGAGCTACGACCTGACCGTTCGGCACCTCGACTCGACGGGGGCGGCGGCCGACACGTACTGGACGCTGGTCAACGGGATCGACGGTCCGGCGTACGAGGCGCTCGACGGCACGTCCGGCGGACCCGCCACCATCCGGATCCCCACCGGCCGCTACGCCGTGACCGGCCTCGTCGAGGAGTTCGGCGAGCGGGAGCGCAGCACCGTGCTCAGCCGACCGGAGATCGACCTGACCCGGGACCTGACGATCACGCTGGACGCCCGGAAGGCCAAGCGGATCACGGCGACGGTGCCGGAGCGCACCGCCCGCCCGGTGCTGGTGCAGGCCGGGGTGCTCGTAGACATGTACGAGAACTCACCGGCGAAGATCGACGTGTGGGCCGGCGACTTCGACAGCATCTACACGGCCCAACTCGGTGACCGGGCGACCCACGACCACATCAGCGGCTTCGTCGCGCACCAGTGGGCCAGGCCGGATGGCGACGGCGGTTTCGCCGGTAGCCCGTACATCTATCACCTGGGTGAGGGATTCCCCGGCCGGTTGCCCACCGGCTACCGCAAGGACGTGCGGCGCGCGGAGTTGGCCACCGTGCGGCACGAACTGCGCGGCGAACGGCTGGGCGACGTGATCGAGCGGAGCATGTCGGCGGAGTTCGACGGGGTGTACGGCTGGACCGCGAGCGCGTCGGTGCCGGTCGGCGACGCCTGGACCGAGTACCACAGCACCACGGACACCGCCTGGTCGGGCGGCGTCCGCGTCGCGCAGAGCGGCGACGGAGAGCTCGACGAGGAGTTCCGGAAGATCCTCTACGGCGCGTCGGAGCGATACCGGGCCGGCCGCACCTACCGGGACGTGTGGAACGCCGCGCCGATCGGGCCGACCCTGCTGCGCAACGACACCCCGTTCAGCAGCGCGAGTCGGCTCGAGGACTTCATGCGGATCGACATCCCGTTGCACGGTGACGCGGCCGGGCACGGTGGCGTCTCTAACGGGGACACCGGCCGGACCGCGCTCTATCGGGGCGACGAACTGGTCGACGAGTACACCGGGGCGCTCGACGCCGGTTTCGGCTTCTTCGAGGTGCCGCCGGAAGCGGCGTCGTACCGACTGGAGACCTCCTCCCGGCGCAGCTTCACCGAGTTGTCCACCGAGGTCGCTCTGACCTGGCAGTTCCGGTCCGCCCGGCCGGCCGGGGACGACTGGGAACGCCTGCCGGTCATGGTGGTGCGGTTCGATCCGAAGCTGGACCGCGACTCGGCGGCGCCGGCCGGTGGGCGCCTCGACATCCCGCTGCGGGTGCTCGGCAACGAGGGGGTCGCGGTGACGCCGAAGAAGGTCACCGTGCAGGTCTCCTACGACGACGGCAGGACCTGGCAGCCGGCCACGGTCCGGTCGACCGGCACGAAGTGGACCGCGACGGTCCAGCACCCCCGCTCCGGTGGGTACGTGTCGTTGCGTACCTCGGTCACCGACCGGGCGGGCAACAGCCTCGACCAGACGGTCATCCGGGCGTACCGGCTGCGCAACGGGTGATGCTGGGCTGACCTCGGCTGCCGTGCCGGACCTCGCCGGCCCGGCGCGGCAGCCGAGAGCGCCCCGTGGGGGGCCCGGGGGGGGGCCGGGGGGGGCGGGGCGGCCCGGCGCCGGGGTACCCGTCCGCCACGGAAGCCTCGGGGCGGGGTGGCGGGGGCGGGCGCGGCGGAAAAAAGGAGGGG
>NZ_JBEOWP010000018.1:0-120456 GCF_040296095.1 Micromonospora sp. NPDC002389 | reverse complement strand
CGCCGAGGTGTTGGGTTGTTCGGTCGGCACGGTCAAACGGCACGGGCATGACGCGTTGCGGCGGCTGCGGGAGATCGCCCCCGATCTGGTCGACGGCACGACCGAAAGGAGCAGTTGATGACCGCACGACTGCGCGAAGCACTGCGGTCCGGTGCCGAGGAGGCGCCGGTCTATCCGGTGTACGAGCGGGCGCTGGCCACCGCACGCCGCACTCGCCGCCGGAACTGGAGTGCGGTCGTGGCTGCTCTGGTCCTGATCGTGTTGACCGTGACAGTGGTTCCGTCGGGGCGTGCCCCGAGCGTGGACCCGGCCGCTGCCGGAACCGCCGCGCTGCCCGACCGAATCGACCTGCCGCCGATCGGTGCGCTGCACGTCACCGACCGACCTCGTATCGGTCCGGCTGCCGTCCTGTTCAGCGGGGAACGAGGGCGGCTGAACGGACCGGACGCCACGGAATACGTCGGGGCGGTCGGTGCCGACTCCGACCGCTACCGGATCCTGCGACCGGGGCCCGGGGCACCGGCTGGCGACAAGGTCCTACTTTCCCCGGACGGCCGGTACGTCGCCTGGTCCGACGACGACGGCGTCGAGATCATCGACCTTGTCACCGGCCGCACCCGAGGTCTGCCCGGCGGAGGACCAGTGGCGTGGTCGCCGGACGGCAGCCGGCTGGTGGTCCGGGACACGGTGGACCTCGACCCGCAGGGAGAGACCTATCGGGTGGTGCTCAGCATCGTCACGCTGGACGGCGGACACCGCACCGAACTGCCCGACGTGCCGCGACAAGCGATCGTCGGCCATCCCGCCGCCTTCTCTCCCGACGGGCAACGGCTGGCCTACCAGGTGGGCCGCGAGGTGACGGTCGTCGGCCTGGACGGCAAGCGGCTGGCGTCGTACTTCCTACCGCCGGAGTCCTGGCTGGCGGGCAAGGGCGCGTGGACCGCGGACGGCCGGTGGCTGACCGTGGCCACCCGTCGCGCGGACAGCACCGACTGGAGCCTGCGCCTGCTCGATCCGGCCACCGGGCGGGAGGCCAGGCCACTGGACCTGCCGGCCGTCTCCGACGTGACCACCATTCGCCTGCTCGGCTGGGGGCCGGACGGATCCGCGCTGGTCGTGGCCTTCACCCCGAATCCGCTGTCCGAGGACCGGTTCGACCAGCCGCTGGAGATCGACCAGCGCACCTCGTACGGGAGCGTGCGGGGCGTGCGGGTGCTCGCGCTGACGCCGGGTGCTGCCGAGCCGCGTACCGTGCTGACCGCTCCGGATCAGATTCTCGCGATCGACGTGGCCGACGGTGTGATCGAGAGCGGTCGGGTGCGGGAGGCGAGTCCGCCCGGTGGGGTGGGCGGCCGGTTCTGGTGGTGGACGGGGCTGATCATCCTGGTCTGGGGCGGGATCGCCGCCTATCGGGGCCGGGTCGGGCTGGCGCTCTGGTTCGATGACCGGCGGGTCCGGCGGGCCCGTGCCGCAGAGGGCGAGGGGTGATCAGCTCCACCAGCGTTTGCGGGGCGCCCGGACGGTCACGTCGCCGAAGATGGCACGGCAGGTCACCTCGATCACCGGGGAACCGGGGGTGACCGGCCCGGTCAGCTTCGACTTCTTGTTGCCGAAGACCGCGCTGCCGGTGAGCCGAACGTCCGTGCCCTCCGGCACGACGACGGTGACGTTGCCGAAGATCGCGTCCGCGTCGATCCGGGTCACCCGGGCGGAGATCTCGGCCTCGTGCAGCTCGATCCGGCAGTCCCCGAAGATCGCCCGCGCCTCGATCAGCTCCGGTGCCGTCCAGGCACCCTTGCGGACCTCGTTGCCGAAGACGGCCAGCAGCTTCTCCGGCGTCGGGGCGAGCGCCCCGGTCGACCGGCCCAGCGTCCGACCCGGGACGTCCGGCAGGTCCGTGGTCAGCCGGGCCAGCTCACCACGCGTCTGGGAGGCGTGTGCGGCACCGGCCCGTTCGGTGTACTCGTCGAGGGTGATCCGGCCCTCGGTCACCGCTTTGCCGAGCACTTCCACGACCTCCTCCCGCTCCCGGTCGGAGACTCGCAGCCGGTCAGTGTCGTCGTGCCGTTCCCGTTCCACGCCCCCGAGCCTAGCGGCGTCGCGCACCGACCCACTGCACCCCGCCTCCGTCGATGCCCCAGCACAGCCCCTGGTCCCGGCGCTGAGGAGTCAGCGGCGGGGGCGGAAGCTGGTGCGGATGGTGGTGAACTGGGTGGTCGAGGGCTTCCAGTCGTACTCGTGGGTGATCCAGCCGAGCGTCCAGGCGCGGTCGCGGGTCCGCCCGTCCGGCACGATCTGCGTGGCGCGGAGCCGGTCGCCGTGCGGGGTGAGCCAGCCGAACTCCCACGCGGTGGCGTCGCCCACCCGGCCGAGCCGGAACTCCTGGTACCCGGGGAGGGTGCCGGCGGCCAGTTCCCGGTCCCGGACCGCGCGCAGCCGCGCCACCGGCCCGAGGCTGGTGTCGGTGGTCCGGGCGACGGTGAGCGCGCGCCCGGTCGCCGGATCCTGGAAGCAGGCCACGTCGTCGTCGCGGGAGTACCGCCACTGCTCCGGCACGGCCACCCGGAAGCCGGTGCGGTCGGTGTGCCAGGCCCAGCCGGTCGGCGGCCGGAACGTCTCGTCGTCGGTCTCGGGGGTGGCGGTCTCGATCGGCCCGCCGTCGACCCAGGGCCGCACGCAGGGCAGCGGCGGGGGTACCAGTCCGCCCGGTGGCGGTGGGGGCGGAGGTCTCCCGTCGCGCGGACCCGGGCCGCCCGGTCCCGGGTCGGGGCCGCCGGCCTCGTAGGGGGCCGTCCCGGGCCACGATTCGGTGGCCCCGTGGGGTGCGTCCGGGTGGTCGTCGCCGGTGCCCACCACGGTCAGCGCGGTGCCGATGCCGGCGGCCATCGCCACCAGGACGGCGACGGCGGCGAGCGCCCAGGCCCGAGGTACGGCGACCCGGTCGCGGTCCGGGTCGCCCGCGCGGTCCTCGGGCGTGACCAGGGCAGGCGCAGGTGGCGGCTCGTCCCGGTCGTCGTCCCGGTCGCCGCCTGCTCGTTCATCGGCTCGGTCTCCGGACGCCCAATCGGGAAGCGCGCGACCTCGGGGTGCGGAGCGGGCGGAGCCCCGAGGGTGTCGCGCGGGCTCGGCATCTGCGGCGACCTGTGGATCCTCGACCGGCGAGTCCCGGGCTTCGGAGACCCGTGACGGGTCGGTGGGCAGAGGAGCGGTCTCGTCACCGGTCTGCGGTGGGGTCTCGTCGGGGCCGGCGGCGGCGAGCAGTCGGCGGCGGGTCTCGGGGTGGTCGGCGCGGTGCGCGGGATCGCGGCGCAGCAGCCCGGCCAGGACCGCCGAGAGCGGTCCGGCGTGCCGGGCCGGGTCCGGTGGCGCGGAGGCCAGCGCGCTGAGGGTGGCCATGGCGGTGCTGCGGGCGTACGGTGAGCGGCCCTCGACGGCCGCGTAGAGGGTGGCGCCCAACGACCAGAGGTCGGCCGGCGCGCTGGACACGCCCTCGGCGGCGCGTTCGGGGGCGACGTACTGCGGGGAGCCGAGGATGGTGCCCGCGCCGGTCATCGCCCCGTCGCCGTCGAAGACGGCCAGCCCGAAGTCGGTCAGCAGCACCCGGCCGTCGTGGGCGAGGAGCACGTTGGCGGGCTTGACGTCGCGGTGCAGGACTCCGGCCTCGTGGGCGGCCCGCAACGCGTCCAGCAGGGCCAGGCCGATGCGGGCGGCGCGCTGCGGTGGCAGTGGCCCGTCGGTGTCGAGGACGTCCTGGAGGGTACGCGAGGGCACGTACTCCATGACGATCCACGGTGTGCCGCCGTCGGAGACCACGTCGTAGACGCGGACCACGTTGGGGTGGTTGAGCCGGGCGGCGGTGCGGGCCTCGCGCAGCGTACGGGCGCGCAGGTGGTCGAGTTCGTCACCGCCGAGCCGGGCGGGCAGGACGACCTGCTTGACGGCGACCTGCCGGTGCAGCAGCTCGTCGTCGGCCCGCCACACGGTGCCCATCCCGCCGCGACCGACCAGGTCGAGCAGCCGGTACCGGCCGGCGATCAACGCTCGCACGTGTCCCCCATCCACCGTCCGGCGTACACACTAGCCAGTGGATCGGGGATCACCTATTTCGCGCGCGCGTGTCTCGACGGTCGGCAGGCGGCCCCTCACACGGCCAGCAGGTTGCCGTCGGGGATGGTGATGGTGCGGCGGCGCGGCGACGGGTCGACGGCGGGGTGCCGGGCGTGCGTGGGCCCGTGTTCGCGGCGGGCGACGGCGTAGGTCTCGGCGGTGCGGGCGGCGATGGTGGCCCAGCCGTACCGCCGTCCGACCATGGTGCGGGCCGCTCGGGCGACCCGGCGGGCGAAGACCTCGTCGCCGAGGAGGTGGCCGACCGCGCCGGCCAGTGCCGACGGGTCGCTGTGCGGGAAGGTCACACCGGTGACGCCTGGCTCGACGATCTCGGCCAGGCCGCCGGTGCGGGCCACCGCCAGGGGCGCGCCGGCCGCCGCGGCCTCCAGCGCGACCATGCCGAAGGGTTCGTAGAGGCTGGGGACGACGGTGGCGTCGGTGGCGCCGAGCACCGCCGGTAGCTGGGTGTTGTCCAGGAAGCCGGCGAAGCGGACGCTGCCGCCGAGCCCGAGCTGCCCGATGCGCTCCTCCAACTCGCCCCGGTACGGGCCGTCTCCGGCGATCAGCACCCGCAGCCCGGGGTGCCGTTCCCGCAGCTCGGGTACGGCGTCGACCAGGTGCTGCACGCCCTTCTCGTAGACCAGCCGGCCGGCGTACCCGACGAGTGGGCCGTCTCCGGCGAAGCGGGCGCGGGCGGTGGCGACCGCGCGGGGGCGGGCCCGCCAGGCCCGGTCGTCGACGCCGTTGGGTACCACGTCGACGTGGCCGGCGGGGACGTCGAACAGCGTGGTGATCTGCTCGCGCATGTAGCCGGAGCAGGCGATCAGCCGGGTGGAGGCGTTGCTGAGCCAGTGCTCGACGCCGTGGATGGTCCGGTTCATCTCCTCGGGCAGCCAGCCCTGGTGCCGGCCCGCTTCGGTGGCGTGGATGGTGGTGACCAGCGGCAGGTCCAGGTGTTCGGCGACGGTGATCGCGGTGTGCGCGACCAGCCAGTCGTGGGCGTGGACGACGTCGTAGTCGTCGGTGTCGGCGGCGCGCAGGGCGGCGCGGGTGAGGGTGTGGTTGAACGCCATGGTCCAGGCCAGCAGGGAGCCGGTGGCCAGGGGAAAGGTGACCGGATCCTCGGCGGCGCGCACGACGCGTACGCCGTCGACGTGTTCCTCCAGCGGCGCGCCGTCGGCGTGGCGGGTGACGACGGTGACCTGGTGCCCGGCGGCGGCCAGGGCGACGGAGAGGGCGTGTACGTGGCGGCCGAGCCCGCCGACGAGGACGGGTGGGTACTCCCAGGACAGGATCAGCACCCGCTGCGAGCGTGCGGCGTTGATGTCGATCACGTCGGCGTTCGGTGACATACGCGCCCCCTTGGAGTTGTCCCCGCGCGGCCGGCATCAGGCCCCCCGGCGGGCCTGTCGGTGTCGCGGCTGGATCGGGACCAATCCTGGTCGGGGCTGGATAACCAGCGGAGACGTAGCCGTTGCGGTGGTGTAAAGGGCTGCCGGCGGGTGCGCGGCGGCCGGGTCGCCCGGGTGCGGTGGGGGCGCGCGCCGCGCCTCTGCGACATTCGTAGGAGTCGATCGTTGGTATGTCCCACAGGTGTCGGATGACCTGCCACGTCCGGCTTCGTAGGTTCTATTCGGACGGTGTACCGACGGGCCCTGGGTCCGCCCGCCAGCTCCGGTGTGCGGCGGCCGACGTCGGGTGCCGGGAAGGAGAAGCAGGATGCGAACCACGAGGCGATGGTGGGTTCCGGCGGTGGCGGTCGCGGTGATCGCGGCAGTCCTGCCGGTGACCCCGGCGACGGCGCAGCCGGTGACCGCCGGTACGGGACCGGTCGTCGCGGACGGCGTCACCCAGCCGGTGTTCGGGTACGCCGACGCGATCCGCGAACGGATCTTCGTGACCTCCGACGTCGACACCGACGCCGACGGCGCGCTCGACGTCGTGGCGATGGACATCATCCGGCCCCGGGCCAGCGAGCAGGGACTGCGGGTACCGGTGGTGATGGACGCCAGCCCGTACTTCTCGACGGTCTGCCGGGGCAACGACAGCGAGTGCAAGGCGGACCTGGACGGCGACGGCCTCAACGACCGCTGGCCGCTGTTCTACGACAACTACTTCGTGCCGCGCGGCTACGCGGTGATCCTGCTGGACATGATCGGCACCAACAACTCGACCGGCTGCCCGGTGACCGGCGGGCGGGCGGACAACATCAGCGCGCCGACCGGCATCGACTGGCTCAACGGCCGGCGCAAGGGCGTCGACGCCGAGGGCAACGAGGTCGTCGCCGACTGGCACAACGGTCGGACCGGCATGATCGGCAAGTCGTACGACGGGACGCTGGCCAACGCGGCCGCCGCGACCGGCGTCGACGGGCTGACCACCATCGTGCCCATCTCGGCGATCTCCAACTGGTACGACTACTCGCGCAGCAACGGGCTGGTGACCCGGGCCAACAACTACTCGGGCAGCCTGGCCAACAACGTCACCAACCCGGACCGGCGGCAGTACTGCGCCCCGGTGCGGACCCAGCTCGGCCAGGGCGGCGACGACGCCACCGGCGACTACAACGACTTCTGGGCGGAACGGGACTACCTGCCGCACGCGGGCCAGGTCAAAGCCAGTGTCTTCGTGGTGCACGGCATCAACGACGACAACGTCCGGGCGGACCACTTCAGCAAGTGGTGGTACGCGTTGGCCGAGCAGAACGTGCCGCGCAAGCTCTGGCTGACCGGCACCGGGCACATCGACCCGTTCGACTTCCGCCGCGCCGAGTGGGTGCGGACCCTGCACCGCTGGTTCGACTTCTGGTTGCACGGCATCGACAACGGCATCATGCGGGAGCCGGCGGTCGACGTCGAGCGGCTGCCGGACGTCTGGGAGACGCACGCCGACTGGCCCATCCCCGGCAGCCGGCCCACCCAGGTGTTCCTGCGGCCCGGCACCGACGGTGGCCCCGGCGGGCTGTCGGTGAAATCGGGCCCTGGTAACCGCTCGGCGACGTTCCGGGACACCCCGACGATGAGCCAGGCCACCGCGATCCGGCACCCGTCGGATTCGTCGGCCAACACCGAGAACCGGCTGGTGTTCCTCTCCGCGCCGCTGACGGCGCCGCTGCACATCTCCGGTACGCCGATCGTGCGGATCAAGGCGTCGGTCGACGGTACGGACACCAGCTTCGCCGGGTTGCTGGTCGACTACGGCACCCGGGAGCGGTTCAGCACCAGCGGCGACGGCATCCAGACCCGCAGCACCGAGGACTGCTGGGGCGAGGCGGCCACCTTCGGCGGGTACGCGGAGGAGGGCTGCTACCGGCAGACCGTCAAGACCGTGGCGAGCAACCCGCAGGAGTTGGTGACCAAGGGCGTCGTGGACGGGCTGAACCTCGACTCGCTGTACGTGTCGACGCCGCTGGTGCCGGGCGCGAAGTACGGCGTGGACGTGCCGCTGATGCCGGAGGACTACGTCTTCGAGACCGGCCACCAGATCGGCGTGGTGCTGCTCGGCTCCTACTCCGGCTACAGCAGCCGGGCCAAGCAGACCCGGGCGCAGATCACCGTGCACTTCGACAGCACCCGGATCACCCTGCCGGTGGTCGGTGGCCGCCAGGCCGCCGTGGCGGCGGGCCTGGGCTGACCCGGTGTTCCTGGGCTGACCCGGTGGGCCTGGGCTGACCCGGTGGGCCTGGGCTGACGTGGTGGGGCGCCCGTGCGGGTGCCCCACCACCCGGGTCACCGGCGGGCGCGTAGCAGCTCTGCCACCGACCAGGCCTGGAACGGGCAGCCGGTGGCGATGTGCGGGGCCCGGCCGTCGGCGGTCTCGCTGACCGACCCGAGGCCGTACTCGGTCAGGTGCGCCTCCAGCCCGGTGAACAGCGTGTCGACGGGCAGACCGGCGCGTCGGCTGGCGTCGGCGTACGGGCCGATCAGCCACGGCCAGACGGTGCCCTGGTGGTAGGCGCTGTCCCGCTCGGCCGGTCCGCCCCGGTGCCGGCCGATGAAGCCGGGGCAGTCGGGGGAGAGGCTGCGCGGGCCGAGCGGGGTGAGTAGCCCGGCACCGACCAGGCCGACCGCGCGCGGGTCCGCCTCCAGCGGCGCGAACGGCAACGACCAGGCCAGGAGCTGGTTGGGTCGCAGCAGGTCGTCGTCGTGGAAGGCCGCACCACCGAGCGGGTACGCCGGGGCGGGGGCGTCGACGACGTCGTGCAGCCAGCCGGACGGGGTGGGGAAGCGGTCCCGGAACGCCTTGGCGGCCCGTTCGTGCAGTCGGTGCAGCCCGTCGGAGTCCTGCCCGGCCAGGTCGGCCAGCTCGGCGACCCCGGCCACCCCGTTGACCCACAGCGCGTTGACCTCGACCGGCTTGCCGTGGCGCGGGGTGACCGGTACCCCGTACACGCGGGCGTCCATCCAGGTCAGTGCGGCACCGGGGGCGCCGGAGGTGAGCAGCCCGTCGGCCGGGTCGACGGCGATGCCGTAGCGGGTGCCGGCCAGGTGGGCGTCGACGACGCCACGCAGCGCCGGCAGCAGTTCGTCGCCGAGGTCGGTGTCGCCGGTGACGGTGACGTGTCGGCTGACCGCGTGCAGGAACCACAGCGTGCCGTCGACGGTGTTGTACTCGACCCGGCCGGTGTCGGCGGTGTTGGCCAGCATCCCCTCGGAGAGCGTCGCCGCGTACGCGCGCAGCAGCTCACGCCCGCGATCGGCCCAGCCGGTCCGCAGGAACAGACCCTCGTAGGAGATCATCGTGTCCCGCGACCAGGCGCCGAACCACGGGTAGCCGGCGACCACGTCCACGGGCGTGTCGTTGGTGCGCACGATGAACGCGTCGGCGGCCAGCGCCAGCGTGGCCTCGACGTCGTCGGCGGGCTTGGTCGACGCGACGACCTCCCGGTTGCGGCGGCGGGCCGCCGCGACCACCTCGGTGGCCGGTGGCGGCGCCGGAGCCGGGTCCTGCGCCCAGGCCAGCACCGACACGGTGTCGCCGGGGTGGCGCAGGGTGTCGCGGAACTGGCCCGCGTACCAGAGATCCTCCTCCGGGTGCAGGCCGCGCGCGGCCTCCTCACGGTGGTAGACGCCCCGCCACCAGTGGCCCTGCGGGGACCAGCCGGGCCCGGACAACCGGTACGCGCCCTCGATGACCGCGCCACCGTCGACCGGGTCCATCCGCAGCGGCGGACCGTCGGCGCGCCGCTCGCCGTGGGCGTCGCGCCAGGTGCAGGCCGCCGCCAGCTCCAGCTCGACCGGCCCGCCGCTGATCAACCGGTGCACCACCGCGACGCAGGAGCGGCCGTGCAGCATGGCCAGCTCCCGCTCGATCACCACGTCACCGATGCGCCACCGCCACCGGGGCAGCCCGTCGGTCAGGTCGAAGCGCTCCAGCAGCTCGAAGCCGCGCGGGTCGACGTCGCCGGAGACCCACTCGTGCGCGCCGAGGCGGACCCGGGCGCCGGAGGGCAGCAGCACCGCCGGGTCGAGGCTGACCAGCCCCACCTTGCGGGCGGCCGGGGTGTCGCCGGGCGCCACCAGCAGCCCGTGGTACCGGCGGGTACGCAGCCCGCCAACGGTGCCCATGGCGTACCCGCCGAGGCCGTCGGGCACCAACCACTCGCGGCCGGCGGCGCTGGTCAGCTCTCCGCAGACCTGCGAGCCGAAGCGAATCTCGATCAACTTTCCTCCACCGGCGGCGAGGTGTAACACGACACGACGACAATGGCCGCTGTGGTGAAGTACCCCAGCGGCGTCGAAGATGTAAAGGTGATCACTGACGGTTCGTCCTCCGCCCCGGCCCCCGACGCGGAACGGGTCCGGCTCGCCCAGGCCGATGCCGGCGAGCAGGACTGGCGTGCATGGGGTCCCTATCTGTCCGAGCGGGCGTGGGGGACGGTACGGGAGGACTACAGCGAGCACGGCACAGCCTGGGACTACTTCCCCCATGACCACGCGCGGTCCCGAGCCTACCGGTGGTCCGAGGACGGCATGGCGGGCGTGTGCGACGACCGACAGACCTTCTGTTTCGCCCTCGCGCTGTGGAACGAGCGGGATCCGATCCTCAAGGAACGGATGTTCGGTCTCGGCGGGGACGGCGGCAACCACGGCGAGGACGTCAAGGACTACTGGTGGTACGAGGACTCCACGCCCACCCATTCGTGGATGCGCTGGCGCTACCACTACCCGCAGGCCGCCTTCCCGTACGACGAGCTGGTCGCGGTCAACGGGCTGCGCGGACGGGACGACACCGAGTACGAGCTGGTCGACACCGGCATCTTCGACGACGACCGGTACTGGGCGGTGACCGTCGACTTCGCCAAGGCCACCCCGACCGACCTGTGCATGGTGGTGACCGTGGTCAACCGGGGGGACCGGGCCGAGCGGCTGCACGTGCTGCCGCACCTGTGGTTCCGCAACACCTGGGCCTGGGGGCTGCCCGGCGGTGACCGGGTGCCGCAGATCGTCGGGGAGGGTGCTCGGCTCGTCGGTGAGCACTGGGTGCTCGGGCAGGTCCGGCTCGAAGGCGACGGCGACCCGACCCCGCTGCTCTGCGACAACGACACCAACGCCGAGCGGCTGTGGGGGCTGCCGAGCCGGACGCCGTACCCGAAGGACGGCATCAACGACCACGTGGTCGACGGTGCCGAGACGGTGAACCCGGAGCTGACCGGCACCAAGGGCGCGCTGCACTACGTGCTGGACGTGCCGGCGGGTGGGCAGCGCCAGATCCGGCTGCGGCTGACCCGTACGGCCCCGCCGCCCGGTGCCGTCGACCCGCCTCCGGCAGACCTGGGCGACGGCTTCGAGGCCGTGGTGTGGGCGCGGCGGGCGGAGGCGAACCGGTTCTTCGACGGGGTGATCCCGGCCAAGGCCAGCGCCGACGAGGCGTTGATCGCCCGGCAGGCCATCGCCGGGCTGATGTGGGGCAAGCAGTTCTACCACTTCGACGTCAAACGGTGGCTCGACGGCGATCCGGGATCGTCGCCGCCGGCCGGGCGTCGACACGGCCGTAACAGTGCCTGGTGGCACATGACCAGCTTCGACGTGATCTCCATGCCGGACCCGTGGGAGTACCCCTGGTACGCGGCCTGGGACCTGGCCTTCCACTGCGTGAGCATCGCGCGGGTGGACCCCGGCTTCGCCAAGGACCAGCTACTGCTCCTGCTGCGCGAGTGGTATCTGCACCCCAACGGGCAGATCCCGGCGTACGAGTGGGCGTTCGGCGACGTCAACCCGCCGGTGCACGCCTGGGCGGCGTTGAAGGTGTTCGAGATCGACGGCAGCCGGGACCACGACTTCCTGGCCCGGATGATGCACAAGCTGCTGATGAACTTCACCTGGTGGGTCAACCGCAAGGACACCGGCGGCAACAACGTCTTCGAGGGCGGTTTCCTGGGGTTGGACAACGTCGGCCCGTTCGACCGGTCGGCGGCGTTGCCGGTGGCCGGGGTGCTGGAGCAGTCCGACGGCACCGGCTGGATGGCGATGTACGCGCTCAACCTGCTGGACATCGCCATCGTGCTGGCCGAGCACGACCGCACCTGGGTGGACACCGCGACGAAGTTCTTCGAGCACTTCACCTACATCGCCGCGGCCGCGTACGACCAGGGGCTCTGGGACGACGAGGACGCGTTCTTCTATGACGTGCTGCGGCTGGCCGACGGGACGAAGGTGCCGTTGAAGGTGCGTTCGGTGGTGGGGTTGCTGCCGCTGGCGGCGGTCACCCGGCTGCCCGCGCGGACCCTGCACCGGCTGCCGGAGTTGGGCGCCCGGTTGCGCTGGTTCCTGACCAACCGCCCCGAGTACGCCTCGGTGGTCGGTGCCCGACGCATCGGTCCGGACGGGCGGCAGCAGCGGCTGCTGTCCATGTGCGGTCCGGAGCAGGTGGTCCGGGTGCTCGCCCGGATGCTGGACACCGACGAGTTCCTCTCCGAGTACGGCCTGCGGACGTTGTCACGCGCGCATCTGGACAAGCCGTTCGCGGTGACCCTGGGTGGGCAGGAGTTCTGCGTCGGTTACGAGCCGGCCGAGTCGACGAGTGGGCTGTTCGGCGGTAACTCCAACTGGCGTGGCCCGATCTGGATGCCGACGAACTTCCTGCTGATCAGCGCGCTGCGGGACTACGCGGCGTTCTTCGGTGAGGACCTCCAGGTGGAGTACCCGACGCGCTCCGGGGTGAAGAAGACCCTGGACGAGATCGCCGACGATCTCTCCGCCCGGCTGATCGCGTTGTTCACCCGCGACGACTGGGGGCGGCGGCCGATCTACGGCGCGGCGCAGTTGTTCCAGACCCATCCGGACTGGCGGGACCTGATCGCCTTCCCGGAGTACTTCCACGGCGACAACGGCGCCGGGCTCGGTGCCTGGCACCAGACCGGCTGGTCGGCGCTGGTCGCCGACCTCATCCTCACGCTGCGGCGCTGACCGGCCGGGTCAGAGTCGCCATTCCGTCGCGAGGGGTCCACCGGGCGGCACCGCGACTACCCTCGGCGGGGTGTCCGGAGCAGAGCACGGAGACGGTGAGCCGGGCGGCGACGCGATCGTCGCCACCGCCTGGCGGTTGGCCGAGGCCGAGGGCTGGGCGGGGGTGACCGCCCGCCGGCTGGCCGAGCGCGCCGACGTCGACCTCGGGGCCCTCTACGAACGCTTCGCCGACCGGGATGCGGTGGTCGCCGCCGTCGCGGTGCGGGGCTTCGCCGACCTGGCCGCCGCGCTGACCGCTGCCCGTACGGCGGTCGACTGCCCGGCCGAGGTGTGGCCGGCGGTGATGGCGGCCTATCTCGATTTCGCCTACGCGCATCCGGAGATCTACGACGCGATGTTCGCTCACACTCCGGACCTCACCCTCGGGGCCGAGGAGGTGCCGGAGACCGTCGCGGCGGCCTTCGGTGAGCTGCGGGCGGCGCTGACCGCGTCCGCCGCCGCCCAGGACGACGACACGCTCGCCGAACTCGGCTGGAGCCTGCTGCACGGCATGGTGATGCTCACCCGGGGTGGTCGGTTGCGTCCCGAGGCCCAGGAGCAACGCGAACAACTCGTCGGCAACCATCTCTTCGGCCTCCGCGACCGGTGACGCTGGCGGACCTCACCCTGCCGGTCCCTTGCTGACAGGTCCGAGAGCGGGGACCGTGCGGCACCGTCCGGGGCGGGGACCGTGCGGCGCAGGTCCGGGGCGGGGGACCGCACGACCGACGAATCGGGTTGCGGCAGTCGGGGACGGCACGTAGCTTCGCTGGCACGCCGTCGAACCGGAAGGAGGTCAGAACAATGTCCGATGTTCTGCGCCCCCTCCGCGACCCGGCGTCCACGCGGATCTGAGCCGGGGCGCCGCGTCCCGGAGGATCACGCCATGGCCGATCTGGTCATCCGCCCGCTCGTCGCGGGCGAGGAAGAGTTGTTCGAATCGATGCCCGACCCGTTGCCGCAGCTGCGGCAGGTCGGCTACGCCGACGGACTGGCCTGCGGCGGTTTCCGCCCCGAGCACACGTGGGTGGCGGTGCGCGCCGGCCGAGTGGTCGCCCGAGCGGCCTGGGCACTTCCGCCCGGTTCCGTCGGCGATCCGTGGCTGGACCGGTTCGACCTGGCCACCGCGCCGCAGGACGGTGCCGCGCTGCTGAGCGCCGCGCACGAGGCGCTCGGTGGCCCGAAGACGTACCACGCCGCGCTGCCCGCGTACTGGCGTCGGCAGCCGGAGGTACGCGCCGTGGTCGCGGCCCCGATGGCGGCGGCCCGGCTCGCCGGCCTGGTTGAGCAGGGGGAGCGGCTTCGGTGCTCGTGGACGGGCGGACCGCTGCCGGTGCCCGCCGGCCGGTTTTCGTTCCGCCCGGCGACCGACGCTGCGGAGATCGACGCGCTGGTCGCCCGGATCGGCGAGCCTGACCTGCTCACCGGTGCGGAGACCGCGCGGGCGGTGGCGGGGGTGGATCTGGCCACCGATCCGCTGTCCTGGCTGACCGGCCCGGTGCAGGACTGGCGCGTCGCGCTGGACGGCGGCGAACCGGTCGGTCTGGCGGCACCGGTGGGTCGGGCCTGCTTCCCCATGATCGCCTATCTCGGCGTGCGGGAGGAGTCGGCGCGAGCCGACCTGCTGGCCCACGCCGTCGGCACGCTGCACACCGGGGGTGCCCACGAGGTGATCGCCGACGTGGACGCGCACCGGGTGGCCGTGGTGGCGGACCTGGAACGAACCGGGTTCCGCCGGATCCGTGCCCGGGTGACTTTCGCACCAGCCGAAGCCTGACCCGCAGCACGCCGCACCGCAGTTCAGGCCCGCGATCGTGGACAGTTTCCGCCAGCGAAACGGAAACTGTCCACGATCGGTGCCTGCCGCCGCCCTCCAGGGCAAGGTAATCGGGTGGCCGAGGGGGGTCGGGTTGCCTAGGGTCGCGGGCGTGACGCATGACGGGTTGATCGAGCCGGGCCGGGTGCTCGTCTTCGACGCGGACGACACGCTCTGGGAGAACAACGTCGTCTTCGAGCGGGTGATCGACGACTTCCTCACCTGGGTGGACCATCCGACGCTCGACCGGACGCAGTTGCGGGCGGTGCTCGACGACATCGAGCGGGCCAACGCCGTCGCGCACGGGTACGGCAGCAAGGTCTTCCTGCGCAGCCTGCGGGAGTGCCTGGAGCGGCTGCGGGAACGGCCGGCCACCGAGGCGGAGCGCCGCGAGATCGACGAGCTGGCGGTGGCGCTGGTGAACCACCAGGTCGAGCTGATGCCGGGGGTGGCCGACGCGCTGGACGAGTTGGCCGGGCGGCACGAGTTGCTGCTGCTGACCAAGGGGGAGCGCGAGGAGCAGCAGCGCAAGCTGGACGCGTGTGGGTTGCTGCACCACTTCGCGGCGGCGCACATCGTGCCGGAGAAGAACGTGGCGACCTATCACCGGCTGAGCCGGGAGCACGGCGTCGATCCGACCCGGGCGTGGATGATCGGCAACTCTCCGCGCTCGGACATCCTGCCGGCGCGGGCGGCCGGCTGGCGGGCGGTGTTCATCCCGAACGCCAACACCTGGGTGTTGGAGCACGACGAGCTGGACCCGAGCGACGAGGGCGTACTGCATCTGCGTGCTTTTCCCGACCTGCTCAGGCACTTCTGACGCCGACCGGGCCGGTGGCGCGGTGCTCCGCTGGCCGGCTGGTCCGACCGGGTTAGCGCCTCGCGCCCGCCGGGTGTTACAGGCTCCTGCCGCTTTTCCCGCTGCTGGCAAGAGTCCGTGCCGGCCCGCGCGGGCTCGGCCCCGGCGTGCCTAGCCTCGTCCCCAGGTACCGCGACTCGCCGGGGTGGGTCGCGGTACCGGGTTCGGTCGTGGGGCACCGTGGAGCTGAGTGCTGGCGGGCCGGCTGCCGTGCTGGGGCTTGCTGACACGCGCGCCGGCATGCGGCTGGTGCGCTGCCCACGCCGGACGGGTCAGGGCCGGAGCGTGCGGGTCCGGTCCTGACCCGTGTCGTCGTCGAGCCCGGCTCAGGTGGTCTCGCCGCGCACGATGGCGACGGCGACCCGGCAGAACTCGTCCATGTCGGGCTGGAAGGCAGCGGCGATGTCCGGGTGCAGACCGGCGCGGGTCTCGTCGAGCAGCTGCTGACACACCTGCTCCACCGGCTCGCCGGTGTAGGAGTCCCGGATCCGGTCGGCGGCCACCTGGAGTGCCGATGTCAGCTGCTGCTCCAAGGGCCCGCGCAGTTTCTCCTGGACCGGGTCACGAGGTTCCAGCGTGACATGTGGCTCCGACATCGGTGCTCCCTTCGTCGGCGGCAGCGGTACCCGACCGCCACCGTCCGTCAAACCACGTTCGGTACCGCCGCGACGCGGACCTGATACGAGAAGTCCTCGCCCGGCTCCTCCACGTACGACAACCGGCGGATCTGCTTGTCGTCGTCGTAGAGGGCGACGTCGACCAGGACACCGAGGTGGGCGAGGCCGATGCTGGTCACGCGCTTCTTGTCCTGCAGCACCGCACACACCCCGCCCAGCAGGGTGCTGGCGTCGGAGGTGCGGTGCCCGGGCGGGCAACGCAGCGTCAGGTCCACCTCGATCGGGCCGGACAGCGGGGTCCAGCCGGTCTTCTGTGCCGCCTCGCAGGCGGCCTGGAGCAGGGCGCGGACCCTCGTCGCCTGCCGGTGGCCGGCGGCGAAGATGGACAGCGCCTCGGTCTTGACCGGTGGCAGGCCGCTCACCTCGAACGTCAGGGCGAGAGCGCGGGTGTCCTGCACCACGACGGCACCTCCTCGTTGGGGACGATCCTGCCCAACCGGTGGACCGGTGACGGGGTGTTCCCGCGAGAACCCACCGATCGGCGGATCGGGGTGGGCCGGTGGCGTTACGGCGGCGACGGCGTACGCGCTGACGGCACGGCAGGTGTCACGCTAGTCGACCCGACGGCCGCCCGGTATCACTCAAGTGGTGGGATGCGGCGCGAACGCACAGAATTCGTTGCCCTCCGGGTCGGCCAGCACCCACCAGCTGACCGTGTCGTCCGGCTCCCGCAGCAGGCTCGCTCCGGCGGCGATCAGCGCGGTCGGCTCGGGGTCGACGAGATCGACGTCCCAGTGCAGTCGGTTCTTGACCGTCTTGCGTTCCGGCACCGTGTCGAAGATCCAGAAGTCCCACGGGAACCCGCTCGCGCCGACGATCTTGGCGTACCCCTCGTCGCTGGGGCGGACCTCGCCGCCGACGACGCCGGACCACCAGGCGGCCTGGGCGGCCGCGTCGGCGGAGTCGACCACCAGCTCGAACGGGCCGGGCGCAGCATCTTCGCCGGGCGGGACGGCACAGAACTGGTTGCCCTCCGGGTCGGCCAGCACCCACCAGTCGATCTCCGAGTCGGGCTCGCGGACGATCCGCGCCCCGGCCGCCAGCAGCGCCGTCGGCTGCGGCTCGGCCAGCCACAGATCAAGGTGTACGCGGGTCTTGACGCTTCGTGGCTCGGGCACCCGGTTGATCCAGATCGCCTCGGCCGAGGACCGCCCGACCGGCGGGTCGACCCTGCCGTCACCGTCCCCGGTGTCGACCAGGCTTCCGCCGAGAATGCCGGCCCAGAACCCGCCCAGGGCACGGGTGTCGGCGGCGTCGAGACAGAGGTCCTTGAAACGCGCGAGCATGCCACCGATCCTGCCCCCAACCCCGCCCGGCCGCACCCCGCCCCGCCGCACCGTGTCCGCCGCTGCCTGCCCTGGCACGCCGATCATGGAGTTGAGGTCGCCGTCGATGTGGAGTGTTCGGACATCTCGGGTGCCACACGACCATGATCGACGTGGTGGGGGCGACCAGGGCGGGGTGGGCAGGTTCCGCAAAGAGTGGCCGCGCCGCCCGGGGTGACCGAGCGGCGCGGGGCGGCAAGGTGGGTGTGCGGCGGGGGAGAGGTCAGCGGCGGCCGCGCTTGACCTCGTGGAAGGCCGACATGCGGAACAGGGGGAGCAGGCTGTCCCAGAGCAGCAGGGTGTCGTCGAGGTCGGGTACCTCGGTGAGGATCGGGCCGTGCAGACCCCGGTCGGCGCCGGGGACCATCAGCACCGGCGAGCCGATGTCCGGCCCGGCCGAGCCGAACGCCAGTGCGTGCGAGGTGTGCACCTCGGCGTCCCAGCGGTCGTCGTCCAGCGCGGCGGCCATGTCGTCGAGACCGGCCGCCGTCACGGCCTCCGCGACCAGCTTGTCGCTGGGCGGGTTGCCGGCGTCGTGGGTACGGGTGCCCAGCTCGGTGTAGAACCGGCCGGCGTCCTCGTGGCGGCCCTCCGCGCGCAGCGCCTCCACCAGCCGCAGCGCCCGGCTCGACGCCGCCATCGCCTCGGCGTACTCCGGTGGGGCCTGGCCCCCGCTGAGGATGCTCAGGCTGAACGCCCGCCACTCGATGCGCAGGTCACGGGCTTCGGCAGCGGCGACCAGCCAGCGTGACGTGCGCCAGGTCCACGGGCAGGCGGGATCGAAGAAGAAGGTGGCGTCCACCGCCCGAGACTAACGCCCACCGTTCGGGTCGGCCTCCGGTGTGACCTGGACCACGCAAAGTGACGTTTAAGTCGTGTCACGCGGTGGGTTTCGCGGCTTCCCAGCTCGGGCAGTGTTGCACCCACGAGGCGCCAGGGCGGCGAACCGGCAGGTCAGAAGCCCTGGCCGCGTCGTCGTGCGCCGGGGCACGAGACCTCTTTCCCCGGGTTGTTGGTCGAGACCGAGGGAGGGGTCATGGATCAGCCGTACAGCAGGCCCGGCGCCGTGGTGCCGGGCGGCGCCCCGGAGCGCGGCGGAGTACCGGTATGAGCAGACGCCGACCTCGGGCACGTGTCGCGGCGGCGACCGCCGCGCTGACCTTGCTGGCACCGATGGCCGCCTGCGCCTCCGGCGGCGACGGCGGGGTGCCCACGATCAACCTCTACTACCCGCCGGAGGAGAACTTCCAGCAGGTGGTCGACCAGTGCAACACGCAGGCCGGTGGGCGCTACCGGATCGACTACCGGGTGCTGCCCCGTGAGGCCGACGAGCAGCGGGTGCAGATGGTGCGCCGGCTCGCGGCCGACGACGACGGCATGGACGTGCTCGGCCTCGACGTCACCTGGACGCAGGAGTTCGCCGGCGCGAAGTGGATCCTGGAATGGACCGGGCAGGACCGGACTGAGGTCGAGGACGGCACCCTGGAGGGGCCGCTTGCGACCGCCCGGTACGAGGACAAGCTCTACGGCGCACCGAAGAACACCAACGTCCAGCTCCTCTGGTACCGCAAGGACCTGGTGCCCGAACCGCCGACCACCTGGAACGAGATGATCCAGATGGCGCAGCGACTCAAGGAGCAGGGCCAGCCGCATCAGGTGCTGACCATGGGCGCCCAGTACGAGGGCCTGGTGGTGCTCTACAACACCCTGGTGGCCAGTGCCGGCGGCAACATCCTCAACGCCGAGGGCACCGAGGCCGCGATGGACGAGGGCGCGGTGCGGGCGCTGGAGCAGCTCCGCGACTTCGCCACGTCCGGCGTGACCTCGCCGTCGTTCAGCAACGCCATGGAGGATCCGGTCCGGCTGGACTTCCAGGCCGGTAACGGCGCCTTCCAGATCAACTGGCCGTTCGTCTATCCGGCGATGCAGGAGGCCAACCCGCAGTTGGCCGAGCAGGTCGCCTGGGCGCGGGTGCCCGGCATCGACGAGGGTACGCCCGGCCGGGTCACCATCGGCGGGATCAACCTCGCGGTCAGCTCGCACTCGAAGCACCCGACGGAGTCCTTCGAGGCGGCCAAGTGCCTGCGCAACGCGGAGAGCCAGAAGTTCTCGGCGATCAACGACGGTGTGCCGCCGACCATCGAGAGCGTTTACGACGACCCGGAGATGGACGAGGCGTACCCGATGAAGGAGACCATCCTCGAACAGCTGCGGGACCCGGCGGTCCGGCCGCTGACCCCGGCGTACCAGAGCATCTCGACGGTGATGTCGGCGATCCTGTCGCCGCCGTCGGCGATCGACCCGCCCGCGACTGCGGACGAGCTGCGCGACGCCGTCGCGGACGCGCTGGAGTCGAGGGGAGTGCTGCCGTGACCGAGCGAAGCACGACGAGCGGCACGGACACGGTCGACGAGACGACCGACGGTCCCCGGCACGCGACGGTGCCCGCGCAGCGGTCCAACCGTCGCCGCAAGGCCCCGCTGAGCGAGAACAAGCGGGCCGAACGGAAACTGGGCTGGCTGCTGTGCGCGCCGGCCGCGCTGGTCATGGTCGCGGTGACCGGTTATCCGATCCTCTACTCGGTGTGGCTGTCGTTGCAGCGCTTCGACCTGCGCTTCCCCGACGAGCGGGAGTTCGTCGGCCTGGACAACTACGTCACCGTGCTGACCAACGACTTCTGGTGGACCGCGTTCGGCGTGACGATGCTGATCACGGTGGTCACCGTCGCCGTGGAACTGGTGCTCGGCATGGGGCTCGCGCTGGTCATGCACCGGACGCTGGTCGGCCGGGGAATCGTGCGCACGGCGGCGCTGATCCCGTACGGCATCGTCACGGTCGTCGCCGCCTTCTCCTGGCGGTACGCCTGGACCCCCGGCACCGGTTATCTGGCCAACCTCTTCTCCGACGGCGCACCGCTGACCGAACGGGCCAGCTCGCTGGCGATCATCATGCTGGCGGAGATCTGGAAGACCACGCCGTTCATGGCGCTGCTGCTGATGGCGGGTCTGGCGCTGGTGCCGGAGGACCTGCTCAAGGCGGCCTCCACGGACGGGGCCACCGCGTGGCAGCGGTTCACCAAGGTGATGCTGCCGGTGATGAAGCCGGCGATCCTGGTCGCCCTGCTGTTCCGCACCCTCGACGCGTTCCGGGTCTTCGACAACATCTATGTGCTGACCAACGGGGCCAACCAGACCTCGTCGGTGTCGATGATCGCCTACAACAACCTGATCCGGGGCCTGAACCTCGGCATCGGGTCCACCATGTCGGTGCTGATCTTCATCGCCGTGGCGATCATCGCATTCATCTTCGTGAAGCTGTTCGGTACCGCTGCCCCCGGCAGTGACGACGGGGAGAGGCGCTGAGATGGCGGACACCACCAAGGTCAAGCTCCAGTGGGGCGTGATGAACACGATCGTGGTCGTCTTCGCCCTGATCCCGGTGTTGTGGATCATGTCGTTGTCGTTCAAGACGCCGGCCACGCTCACCGACGGCAACTTCATCCCGCGCGAGTGGACGCTGGAGAACTACCGCAACATCTTCGCCACCGACCAGTTCGTCCGAGCGCTGATCAACTCCATCGGCATCGCGCTGATCGCCACCACGATCGCCGTGGTGCTCGGCACCATGGCCGCGTACGCGATCGCCCGGCTGGACTTCCCCGGCAAGCGCCTGCTCGTCGGCGTCGCCCTGCTGATCGCGATGTTCCCGCAGGTGTCGCTGGTCTCGCCGCTGTTCGAGATCGAACGGCAGTTGGGGCTCTTCGACACCTGGCCGGGGCTGATCCTGCCGTACATCACCTTCGCGCTACCGCTGGCGATCTATACGCTGTCCGCGTTCTTCAAGCAGGTCCCCTGGGATCTGGAGAAGGCCGCGAAGATGGACGGTGCCACCCAGGGCCAGGCGTTCCGGCGGGTCATCGCCCCGCTCGCCGCGCCGGGGGTCTTCACCACGGCGATCCTGGTCTTCATCTTCTGCTGGAACGACTTCCTGTTCGCCATCTCGCTGACCTCCACCGAACGCTCGCGCACGGTGCCGGTGGCGTTGTCGTTCTTCACCGGCGAGTCGCAGTTCGAGGACCCCACCGGGGCGATCTGCGCCGCCGCCGTGGTGATCACCGTACCGATCATCCTGTTCGTCCTCTTCTTCCAACGCCGCATCGTCTCCGGCCTGACCTCCGGCGCCGTCAAGGGATAGGTGATAACTCGTGGCTGACATCGTGCTCGACAAAGTGAGCAAGAATTTCCCGGACGGCACCACGGCGGTGCGGGACGTCGACCTGGAGATCGCCGACGGCGAGTTCGTGATCCTGGTCGGTCCCTCCGGCTGCGGCAAGTCCACCACCCTCAACATGATCGCCGGGCTGGAGGACATCAGCTCCGGTGACCTGCGCATCGGCGGCGAACGGGTCAACGACAAGGCCCCCCGGGACCGGGACATCGCGATGGTCTTCCAGTCCTACGCGCTGTACCCGAACATGACCGTCCGGGAGAACATGGCGTTCCCGCTGCGGCTGGCGAAGCTGGACAAGGAGACGATCAACCGCAAGGTCGACGAGGCGGCCAAGGTCCTCGAACTGACGTCGCTGCTGGACCGGCGCCCGGCCAACCTCTCCGGCGGGCAGCGGCAGCGGGTCGCGATGGGCCGGGCGATCGTTCGCCAACCCAAGGCGTTCCTGATGGACGAACCGTTGTCCAACCTGGACGCCAAGCTGCGGGTGCAGATGCGGACCGTGGTGTCCCGGCTGCAGAAGAAGCTCGGCACCACCACCGTCTACGTCACCCACGACCAGACCGAGGCGATGACCCTCGGCGACCGCGTGGTGATCATGCGAGGTGGGGCGGTCCAGCAGGTCGGCCCGCCGCAGGAGCTGTACGAGAACCCGAACAACCTCTTCGTGGCCGGGTTCATCGGCTCACCGTCGATGAACTTCCTACCCGCCACCCTCGAACAGGGCACCCTGCGTACCGCCCTGGGTGACGTGCCGATCGGCGACCGGATCCGCCGCGAACTGGAGGCCGCCGACGCCTCCCGCGACCTGATCCTCGGCATCCGGCCCGAGCACTTCGAGGACGCCGAACTGATCGACGAGGAGACCCGCCGCCGGGGCATGGAGTTCGAGGCGCCGGTGGACATCGTCGAGTCGATGGGCTCGGACAAGTACGTCTACCTGACCGTCGAGGGGGAGCGGGCCACCGCCGCCGAGCTGGAGGAGTTGGCCGCCGACACCGGTGCCGCCGACTTCGCCGGTGGCGGATCGAACCTGGTCACCCGCCTGTCGGCCGAGTCGACGGTGAGCGAGGGCGAGAACCGGCGGGTCTGGTTCAACCTGGAGAAGATCCACCTGTTCGACCCGTCCAACGGCCGCAACCTCACCCTCCACGAGGGCCGCGCGGCCGGCACCCTGGACGCCTGACCGCGTACGCCCGGCGCCCCTCGACGTTCCCCGTCGAGGGGCGCCAGTCTTGTCTCACCCGGGCGCTACGGTGCCCGGGCGGAGAGGGAGGAACAGGGTGTTCGTCGAGATCATCTTTTCGGGGCTGCCGATCGACCGGGACGACTTGGAGGACGCGTTGACAGCGGAGTTCGCGCTGGATGGCGAGGTCACCGGCGCGGGCACCGGCGAGCACGGCGGCAACCTCGACCTGGAGATCGCGGAGAGCGCAGACCGCACTGCGGCCCTGGAGCGACTCCAGAAGGTGTTCGTCGAACTCGGGATCGAGAACCACGTACGCCCGATCGTCCGCGACTGATCAGACGACCGGATCGCCTTCAGTCGGCCCCGCGTCCGCTCGGACCGCGCGAAAGGCTAGTGCAGGACCGGCGGAGCAGGTCGATCAGGTATTCGGCGGCCCGTGCGGTGTCGAAGTCCGGGGCGGTCAGGTTCTTCGAGACGATCGCGTCCAGGGCGCCGTTCATGATCACAGCGGTGGCGTCCGGGTCGATGTCGGGCCGGTAGTCGCTGGCGTCGCGATCGTTCCCCACGCCTCCCACGCCATCAACGGCGAGCACCCGGACGAGATCGCCGCTGACGTCGCGACCTTCCTCGACGCAGAAGGCCGCTGAGGCCGGCCTCTACTGGTGGACGCCCTCGAAGATGCAGGCACTAGGTATGCCTAGGTGGCCCGCGTACGCCGCTAAACCCCGGTGAGCAGTGAAGATAGGTAAGCGTTGCCCGATGTGACAGCACTCTTGTCAACCGACGATTGATCCATCAGCGGTTGACAAGGAGACAAGCCATGTTGATGGACCCGGGCACGATGCTGGCTCTGGCGAACGATCGTCGCCGCGAGTTGATCGCCGAGGCCGACAGCGAGCGCCTACTCACCAACGCCCGCCGGGCCCGCCGAGCCCGCCGAGCCCGTAACACCCTGGCCGCCCGTGGACAGCCCGACGGTAACCTCACGTCGTGCGAACCATCCGCGGCGGTGCCAGCCCAGTGATGATCGGGCGGGAAAGCGAGCTGCGCCGGTTGGCGCAGCTCGCTTCGGCACGTGAGCCGGCGGTTGCGCTCATCGCGGGCGAGCCGGGCATCGGGAAGACCCGGCTGGTGCACGAGCTGCTGACAACCGTGTCGGCGGAGACCGTGGTGCTGGTCGGCCAGGCGGAACCCGGCTCGCTGTCCCGGCCGTACGAGGTGCTCCTGGGCGCCATCGACGGCCGTCCAGGCAGCGACGAGGAGCAGCTTGCGGCCCTCGCGGACCCGCGTCGCAGCCCGGTCGAGCGCCTGCACACCGGCCTTGCCATCCTGGCCGACCTGATCGGCGACTCCCCTGCGGTCATCGTCTTCGAGGACCTGCACTGGGCCGACTCGGAGAGCGCGGCGCTGTTCGAGCGGATCGCCGACCAGCGCGGGCCGCGGCTGCTCATCGGGACGTACCGGCCGGACGAGGTGACCCGCCGCCAACCGGTGGCTGGCCTGCTGGCCCGGATGGAACGCCGGCACACCGTCACCCACGTACGTCTGGATCGCCTCACCCCCGCACAGACCGCAGCGTTGCTGGCGGCGGCCACCGGCGCTCCGGCGCCGCTGCGCGCCGTGGCGGCACTGCACCACCGCACCGGTGGCAACCCGTTCTTCCTGGAGGAGTTGCTGCGTGCGCTGCCCGGGTACGACGTGGAGGCGCTGGTCGAGCAACCACTGCCGTGGAGTCTCGCCGAGGTGTTACGCCGACAGGTCGACGACCTCGACCCGGTCAGCCACCGCGTCGTCGAGGCGGCTACCGTGCTCGGCCACCGCATCCCGTTCGACTTGCTCGCCGACGTGACCGGTCTGGGCGAGGACGAGCTCATCGCCGTGTTGCGAGACCTGGTCACCCAGGGCGTCCTGGTCGAGTCCGGCGACGACGAGTTCGCGTTCCGGCACGCACTGGTGCGCGAGGCGATCGTCGACCAGATGCTCGGCCGGCAGCGCCGCCGGCTTCACGAGAGGGCACTCGACGTACTCCTGAACGGCGGTGCCTCCGACCCGGCCATGGTGGCGCACCACGCTCGCGGCGCCGGCCGGTACGACGACATGATCGCCGCGGCCCGCCGCGGCTCTGAGCTCTACCTCTCCATCGGCTCCGCCTACCAGGCCCTGCAACTGGCGGAAATGGGCCTCGACGAGATGCCCGACGACACCGACCTGCTCGCCTCCGCCGCCCGAGCGGCGTGGTTGGCCGGACTGCTGGATGACGCCCTGCGGTACGGCCGGCGCTGGCGCGACCTCGCCAACACCACGACCGACCGGGCTGAGTCGCTGTACCTCCTGGTCCGCATCGCGTGGGAGTCCCGCGAGACCGACGAGATGCGCGCTTTGACGCACGACATCGGGACCCTGATCGCGCAGCTTCCTCCCGGCGCTGACCAGGCGCGGGCGATGACCGCGATCGCGCAGTCGGCGTATCTGCAAGGCGACTGCGACGCCGTGCTGCTCTGGTCCGACCGCGCGCTGGCGCTGGCGGACGAATTCGACCTGCCAGCCGTACGCCTGGCCGCGCTGATCGAGAAGGGTGCGACGCTTGTCGAGCGCCCGCAGACCGCCACCGACGGCCGCAAGATCCTGTCCGCTCTCGTCGACGAGGCCGAAAAGGCGGGCGAGTGGGTGCTGGCTGCCCGTGCCCTCGACTCCCTGGTGCACGGCGAGCCACCCACCTCGCCGATCGAGCACGCCGAAACACTGGAGCGGATGCGGGTTGACGCCGAGCGGGCCGGCTTCGAGTCGCTCGCGGTGGCCACGTACTTCCAGGGCCGAGCCCGGCTCGCGGTGCGGGCCGGCGACCTGCGCGCCGCGACCGGGGCGCTGGAGGAGGGGCGCGAGCAGGACCGCAGCTACCGACGCCGGGGCCGCTGGGCCGACTATCACGGCGTATTCCTCGCCGGGCTCTATCTGGAGGCCGGCGAGCTGGACCACGTCGAGCAGCTCATCGCGGACCTGGCGGCGCTGCCCGACAACTGGCCGGCGACGATTCCCAGCCTCGCGTTCCACCTCGCGTGCCGTCGCGGCGACCTCCCGCGCGCCGAAGCGAGCCTGGAGGAACTCATCGCGGCCCTATCCGAGCAGCCGTGGCGCAGCAATGAAACGGCCCACGATCTGATCTCTGCCGCGCTTCATATCGGCTTGCCGACGCACCGGCTCGACCAGATGGCCGCCGCGCTACTCGATGCCAGCGTATGGGACGCCTACTGGACCCTCGTCGACGCCCAGCTCGCGGAAGCACGCGGCCAGCACGTCGAGGCGCTGGCCAGCTACCTGTCCATCGCCGAGGCCCACATCCTGGCACCGGCGACCCGCGGCACCGTACGCGTCGGCGCCGCCCGTTGTCTGCTCGCAAACGACCAGCGCGAGGAGGCTGCCGCGCAGGTGGAGGCGGCCGCACCCCTGCTGGCCGAATGGCGTGGCTGGCGGGTGGCCCAGCTCGCCCACGTCCGCGCCCAGCTGGGCATGGCACCGGTCGACGCGGCACCCGCAGTCACAGGTCCGACCGCCCTGACCCCCCGCGAGCGGGAGGTGGCAGTACTGATCAGCGACGGGCTGACCAATGCCGAGCTGGCCCGGCGCCTCTACATCTCACCGAAAACCGCCGCCGTTCACGTCTCGAACATTCTGCGGAAGCTGGGCGTCTCGTCCCGGACCGAGGTGGGTGACCTCATCGGGCGGCATTGACCGCCACCGCCGACCAGGCAGCCGTGCTGCAACGGCTGGCAGCGACGCTGCGGGATGCAACAAGGTGCGGCTACTCGGCGGTCAACTGTTGCGTCAAGCGCTCCAGGCCGGCTTTGATCAGTCGCCCGTAGTCGTCGTCACCGAGCGCGCCGATACCCGCCTGCGCCTGCTGGAGGCATTCGCGGGCACGGCCGAGATCACCGAGCTTGCGGTGACACTCGCCCAGGTTGAGGTGCAGCGAGGGATACAGGGCGGCAACCGACATCGGTACGCCGGCCTGCGCGGCCCGGTCGTCGGTGAGCCGGTCGGCCGCTGCCAGCGCCCGTTCGTCCCAGATCAACTCCTGGTGTGGATCGTCCTGCACGTCGGCCATCGAATGCGCCAGGACGCACACGTGCAGGGGGTCGCCGTGTTCGCCGCCGATCTCGTCCCAGATCTGCGCGAACAGGTCGCGGGCGGCGTCACGTCGTCCCTGACCGTGGTGCAACTGGACACCCTCGTTGATGCGAACGAGCGTCGGATCGACGATCACCGCCAAACCGTACCGCCAGAGGTGTCTTCGTCGGCGTGAGGTGATGCGGGTGTGCCGGTGCGCGGCACGGAAACCGCTCTGCGAACGACGACCCGAACCCCACCCGAGCGGGCACCGGTCATCCGGCGGCGTCCGGCAGGGCGTCGATCAGCGCGGCTTCCCGGGCGCTGCTCAGCCCGGCGCGGCGATCCCGGTGCAACCCTTCGGTTCGTTCCCAATCGAGGGTGTCGGCCAGCAGGTCGGTCCGCGAGCGGTGGCGGAGACCGGCGGCCTCGGCCGCCGCACCACTGCGGGCCGCCCAACCGCGCGCTGCCGGATCGGCGATCCACATGGGCAGCGACTCCGGACCCATGTACTCGGCCACTCCCCGCGCCACCAGCCACGCCGGGTCCGCGTACACGAGCGGACCGGTGTGGCCGGCCACGGCCCGGGACCGGGCGATCCATTCGACGAAGGGTACGACCGGGCCGACCGCGTTGAAGGTGCCGACCGTGCCGGCCCGGGCGCTGTCGAGCAGCCAGGCGGCGAGGTCGCGTACGTCGACGACCTGGGTCGACAGGTCGGGGGCGTGGGGTACCAGCAGCGGTGTGTCGGGATCGCGGGCGGCGCGGGCGACCCAGTAACCGGACCGGTCGCTGTGGTCACCCGGCCCGCCGATCAACCCGGCGCGGGCCACCAGTGCGCGGTCTCCCACCTCGGTCGTGGTGATCTGCTCGCAGGCCACCTTCGCCGCGCCGTACTCGTCGCGGTCGACCGTGTCGCGGCTGGTGGCGGGCAGCGTGGCCGCCGACTCGTCGGCACCGGGGGTGTCGTGGTCGGCGTAGGCGCTGACCGAGGAGACGTAACTCCAGTGCCGGGCTCGGCCACCCAGGGCTTTCAGCGCCTCCCGCACGAAGCGCGGCTGCCACGACACCTCGACGACGGCGTCCCAGTCGCGGTCGCGCAGCCCGTCGTACGCGGTGGCGTCGCCCCGGTCGGCGGCCACGAGAACCGCGCCGGGCGGCACCGTCCCGCTCTCGCCCCGGGCCAGGCAGGTGACCGTGTACCCCCGGTCGACCGCCTGCCGGGCCACCTCGTGCCCGAGCCATGCCGTCCCGCCCAACACCAGCATCTCCATGTCCGTGAGCCAAGCAGCGAGGTACGCGGCACGCCAAGGTTCTTCGCCGACGGCAGAAGCCTGCGGGCGTACGCCACCGGTTCTAGGCTGGATGTCATGTTCCGCGACGAGGATCTCGCCCTGCTCGCCCGGCCGCTGCACGCCTTCCTCACCGTGGCGCCCCGGGGCGACCGCTGGCCGGCGCCGCGCCCGGTGTGGTTCGAGGTCACCGACGACGGTGCCCTGCAGATGTTCTCGCTGCCGGACGCGCCGAAGCTGGACCGTATCCGGGAACGGCCACGGGCTTCCGTGGTCGTGGCGGCGCCGACCGGTGAGCCGGAGCACTGGGTGTCGGTGGAGGGTCCGGTCACGCTGCACGACGACGGTGGCGTGGAGTTGGCGACCCGGCTCGCCGAGCGGTACTACGACATGAGCGACCCGACGCGTCAGAGCCTGGTCGACGAGTGGCGCAGCGGGGGAGTGGTGCGGATCGTGCTGCGTCCCGAGCGGGTGAACCGCTTCTCGATGTGACGGTCCGCGCCGCCGAATTCGGTGGCTCGTGCTCGGGTGGGTCGGCGACGATCGGCGGATGTCCGTGCCCCTGCGTCAGATCCGCGCCCGATACTCGGCCGACACCATCACCGTCTACCAGGCGTACTCGCCGCAGATCGCGGAGCCGGCGGTGGCGGCGGGCCGCTTCGTGGCCCCGTTCAAACGGGAACGGATGACGTGGATCAAGCCGTCGTTCCTGTGGATGATGTACCGCTGTGGCTGGGCCACCAAGGAGGGCCAGGAGCGGGTGCTCGCCGTGGACCTGCGCCGGGAGGGCTTCGAGTGGGCGCTGAAGCGGGCCTGCCTGAGTCACTACGTGCCGGAGCTGCACGCCGACCGGGAAGCCTGGTCGCGACAGCTCAAGTCCAGTCCGGTGCGGGTGCAGTGGGATCCGGAACGGTCCCTGCGCCTGGCGGCGCTGCCGTACCGGTCGTTGCAGGTGGGTCTCTCCGGCCCGGCCGTCGCCGGGTACGTCGACGAGTGGGTGGTGGCCATCCGCGACGTGACCGCCGACGTGCGGCAGATCCGGGACTTGGTGCGCAGCGGCGACGACCGGGCCGCCGCCGCCCGGTTGCCGGTCGAGCAGGTGTATCCGCTGCCCGAGCCGATCGCCGCCGTCGTCAACGCCACCGGCTAGTGCCGTCGCGAGGGCTGGTCGCTCTTCTCCTCGACCGCCCACCTCGCGTCAGCGACACGAGCGGGGCGACCAGGCGGGTACGGCGTGCTCCGTGGCAGACGTATCAAGCGATTTCGCCACGTGCTGGAGGTCGACGGTGGCCGCGTCTGATGATCGCGGAGGAGCGAAACGGAACGCTCGGTTCCGTGCTAGCATCGTCGCGTGGTCGCCCCCGACAAGCCGCCTGCGCGTCGCTCCGACGCCAGTCGTAACGACGCCCGCATCCTGGCCGCTGCCCGCGCCGTCTTCAGCGAGATGGGTTCGGACGCCCCGGTTTCGGTCATCGCCGAGCGAGCCGGCATCGGCATGGGCACGCTGTACCGTCGCTACCCGAGCAAGGACGACCTCATGCGTGAGCTGTCGCTCGCGAACATGGAGGAGACTCGTCTGGCCGCCGAGGCGGCACTCGAGGCGTCGGATGCCTGGGCCGGGCTGACCGGCTTCCTCGACACCTGCGTCGAAGCGGGGGTCGACGGCTCACCACGGCTGTCGGGCCTGTTCGAGGTGACCGAGGAGATCCTGCAGGCGAGCAAGCGCACGCGGGAGGCCGTGCAGCGACTGGTCGATCGGGCTCAGCATGACGGGGTCCTTCGCCCGGACGTGAACGCGCACGACCTGGTGCTGCTCCTGCACACTCTTCGGGAGCTGCGGGTGGCCCACCGCAAGCGCGACCCGGCCCTCCGGATTCGATTCCTGGGCATCGTGCTCGACGGCCTGCGGGCCGGCAACTCCAGTACGCTCCCCGCGCCTGCGGCCACGTGGTCTGATGTGGAACGGGCGTGGCAGGCCATGGCCGACAAGGACCGCGGCACGGCCGAATCACCCTAATCCCTTACCGTTCGGGAGATCTCAGCTATGTCGCAGGAGCAAATCCGCCTTGCCGTCATCGTCGCCAGCACCCGTGAGGGGCGGTTCGCCGAAACTGTCTCCCGCTGGTTCACAAGCCAGGCCACGTTGCACGACGTGCAGCTCGACGTCATCGACCTCGCTCACCTCGCTCTGCCGAACGTGCACCGGAGTGAGCCCTCACCGGAGATCGTGGAGTTCACCTCTCGCATCGGTGCCGCCGATGCCTTCGTGGTCGTCACCTGCGAGTACAACCACGGCTACCCGGCCTCGCTGAAGTTCGCCATCGACTCGGTCTTCGACGAGTGGAAGGCCAAGCCGGTCGGCTTCGTCTCGTACGGCGGGCTGTCCGGAGGCCTGCGTTCGGTCGAACAGCTCCGGCAGGTCTTCGCGGAGCTGCAGGCGGTGACGATCCGCGAGACCGTCAGCTTCCACCTGGCGCACGGTCAGTTCGACGAGGACGGCCAGCCGCACCAGGCCGAGGCCGTCAACACGGCGGCCAAGACCTTCATGGAGCAGTTGCTGTGGTGGGCGCACGCACTTCGCACGGCACGCCAGGCAGTGCCCTACGTGGGCTGACCGAATCCCTCTCGGGCATGGCGCACCCCCTTCGGTGCGGAGACGTCAACGCGGCAACACCCCCCGACACCTGGTGGGCCGGCCCCTCAACGGAGCCGGCCCACCACGTGTTGTCAGGTTCGCTTCGTGTGCCGTTCGAGATCAGCCTGCCCGGCCCGGTTCTGTTCGGCCCTACCCGGCATGAAGAACGCCGGTAGCAACGCCACCGCGGTGAGTACGACCGTCCACCAGAACGTCCGGACGTAGGCCGTCTCGAGCGCCTCGGGCGTGGGCGGCCGGACGTTGCCGGACGCGTGGCTCGTCTGCCGCTGCAGGATGAGGGCGAGCATCGTCGTACCCAGTGAGCCACCGAGCCGCTGCACGATCACCAGCGCACTGGCTGCGCGGGGCACCATCTCCTGGGTGAGCCCGTAGTAGGCCGCCGCGGTCAGCGGGATCGAAGCGATGCCAAGGCCCAACCCGCGCACCACCAGTACCGTCGCCGAGACGATGTCGTCCTCGGTCGCCCCGGAGTAGGTGAACGGCACGGTGCCGATGGCGGAGAGCAGGATGCCGGCCAGGGCGACACGACGGGCACCGTACCGGTCGACGAGGCTGCCGGCCACGATCAGCGCCGCCACCATGCCCAACCCCTGCGGGGCGAGCAGCAGCCCGGCCTGTAGGGAGTCGACCCCGCGCACCTGCTGGTAGTAGAGGGGCAGGAGGAACATTAGGCCGAACAGCGACGCGCCGGCAAGGAAGTGCAGGACCGAGGAGACCGCGAACGGGCGGTGCCGGAACAGCCGGAGATCGATGACCGGGCTGGGGTGCTCACGGCGTGCGTGCCAGAAGAAGGCGAGCAACAGGAGTAGACCCGCGCAGAGGGCGACGATCACCCCGGTCGAACGGAACCCCGCTCCCTCGCCGGCGACGGAGAGTCCGTAGACCAGCGCGGTGACCGCTGGGGACAGCAGCAGCAGACCCACGACGTCGAGCCGAGGGCTGGACAGCCGCTCGTCCTTCGGCAGTCCGCGCCCGGCGACCACCAGGGCGAGGACTCCGAGCGGGATATTGATGTAGAAGATCCACCGCCAGCCCACGCTGTCCACCAGCAGGCCGCCGACCGTGGGGCCGATGATCGGCGCGAGCTGGGTCGGGACGCTCACCGCGCTCATCACCCGGCCGATCCGCTTCGGCCCGGCGGCACGCACGAGGATCACCTGGGCGAGCGGCGGGATCAGGCCACCGCCGAGGCCCTGCAGCACTCGGAAGGCGATCAGGCTGCCGATCGACCAGGCGAACCCGCACCACACCGAGGCCACGATGAAGAGGCTCAGCGAGACCAGCCACATGCGGCGGGCGCCGAAGCGTTCCACCACCCAGCCGGTCACCGGCACGACCATGGCGAGCGCGAGCAAGTATCCGATGGTCACCCATTGCAGTGCCGACAGTGGACTCTCGAACTCCGTACCGATCCGGTCCAGCGCCACGGCAACGATCGTCGCGTCGAGAGCGGACATGAAGGCGCCGGCCACGATGATCATGCTCAGCCGGATGAGTCGTCCATCGAGGCGGTTTTCGGTCGTGGGCTCGACCTTGGCGGGCCTCGGGATGGCGGCGGTTGTGGAGTCCTCCTGGCCGTCGGCCAGGCCAGGACTGCGGTGGTTTGGCATGATCCCCCCGTCTGAAGTGGAGCGCTCCGTTCACCATAGAGCAGTGGCGAGCCCTTCGTGTTGCAGAATGGAGCGCTCCGCTTCGTGCTAGCATCGGGTCGCCGTCACGGCACTTCGGGCGGTATCGCAAGGCCCAACCGGCCACAGCCGACACGGCTCGACAAACCGCGCCGACCGGCCGCCATGTCCCGCACCCCCGATATTGGAGCTGCCGAGTGACCACCAGGATCGAGTTCACCGAGTTCGGCGATCCCGACGTCCTGCGGCCCGTGGATCTGCCGGATCCCGAGGCCGGCCCCGGGCAGGTGCGCATCCGCGTACGTGCCGCCGGGGTCAACCCGGTGGACTGCAAGATCCGCCGTGGCGCCTTCTCCGGTATGGGCGGTCCGGACGTGTTCCCGCAGACCCTCGGCAACGAGTTCGCGGGCGTCGTCGACCAGGTCGGCGAGGGCGTGAGCGGTGTGTCCGTGGGCGACGAGGTGCTCGGGTTCGCCAGCGCCGAGGCGTACGTGGAACACCTGGTCGTCGCCCCCGACCAGATTGCCCCTAAGCCTGCCGACCTGCCCTGGGCGGTCGCCGGCAGCCTGTCGGCCGTCGGGCAGACCGCCTGGAACGCCCTGCGGGAGCTGCGGATCACCGCCGGCGAGACGCTCCTCGTGCACGCCGCCGCCGGTGGCGTCGGCACCGTTGCGGTGCAGCTCGCCGTGGCACTCGGCGCCAAGGTCATCGGCACCGCGAGCGAGGGCAACCACGAGTACCTGCGCTCCCTCGGCGCGACGCCGGTCAGCTACGGTGACGGACTGGTCGACCGGGTACGTGAGCTGACGCCGTCCGGGGTGGACGCCGCGCTCGACGGGATCGGCGGCGACGCCATCACCGCCTCCGTCGAGCTGGTGCAGGACCGCGAGCGCATCGGCACCCTGGTCGACCAGGAAGCGGCCAACCGCCTCGGCATCAAGCGTCTGCGGGGTGCGCGCTCCGCCGAGACGCTGGGCGAGCTCGCCGCGCTCTGCGCGTCGGGAGAGCTGCAGTTGCCGATCTGGAAGACCTTCGCGCTGAAGGACGCGGCTGCGGCACACCGCGAGGTCGAGACCGGCCACGTCCGGGGGAAGGTGGCACTGGTCGTCGACTGATCCACGCTCGGCGGGCGACGCTACCCGTAGGCGGGTGTCGGACTTCGGCGTTGTCTCCGCCGAACACGAACATCGCCACAGCCTGACCGCCACGACCCCACCCGACCGACAGGCCAGACGGCGTGTCGTCCAACACGGTGACGTTCATGGTCAGAGCAGTAGCCGAGTCCGCGGTTGACTCTCCAGCGGCTTGAGACGCCAGGGTGGTGGCCATGGACGAGTGGTTGTCGATCGGGGATGCGGCCCGGCGTACGGGTCTGAGTGTCAGCGCCATCCGGTTCTATGCCGACGAGGGCGTCGTCGCACCGGCCGGGTACACCGGTGCCGGGTACCGGTGCTACGACGCGCGGGGTGTGGCGGCCCTCGAACTGGTGCGTACGCTGCGGGACCTGGGGGCGGGGCTGGACGAGATCCGTCGGTTGCTGGCCGACGAGATCACGGTGCGGGATCTCGCGGCCGCCCATCTGGCGCTCGTCGAGCGGCAGATGGGTCAGCTGCGTACCCGGCGGGCGGTGCTGCGGGCGGTCGTGCGGCAGGACAGCGAGGCCGGGCAGGTGAGTCTCGTGCACCGGTTGGCGTCGATGTCCGACGACGACCGTGAGCAACTCGTGGAGGCGTTCTGGACCGAGGTCACCGCCGGTCTCGACCTGCGGGAGTTCGTCGACTACCTGCGTCCGTGGCGGCCCCGGCTGCCGGAGGACCCCACCGGCGAGCAACTCGACGCGTGGATCGAGCTGGCCGACATGGTGCGCGACGCCGGGTTCCGGGACGCGGTCCGGCGGTACTTCGGGGAGACCTTCGCCAGCGCGGCCGATCGCGAGCGGGAGGACCCGGCGGCGGAGGCGGAGATCGCGGAACAGGTCGAAATCCTCGCGCAGGCCAGGGCCGCGGCCGAGGCCGGCGTACCGGTCGACTCCCGCGAGGCCCGGCGGTTGGCGACGCGGTGGGTGGCGTTGGCCGCGAGTCGCGGCGGCGAGCGGGATCTGACCGGGGTACGGCGGCAGATCGTCGCCGCCGACCCCGGGCCGCAGGTGAGCCGACATGTCGCGCTGCTCGGCAGGTACCACTCGCTGACCGCCACCATCAACGGCACGCCGCAACCCGTCGGGCACGCCCCGGCGTCGACCTGGCTGCACGCCGCCGTCGCCGCCGTGAGCTGATCGGGCGTCCTTAAGCCTGTCTCCGTGGTCGCCGCGACACGGCCGACACGACCAGCGGCGACGTTTCGGAATCAGCTCCAGGGCAGTCCGACGTAGTTCTCGGCGAGGCTGGTCGCCGCGGCGGGTGAGGAGACGACGTACTCCAACTGCGCGCGCTGCAACTGTTGCTGAAAGGCGTCGTGCTGTGGGAAGCGGTGCAGCATCGACGTCATCCACCAGGAGAAGTGCTGTACCCGCCAGACCCGGTTCAGGCAGGTGGTTGAGTACTCGTCGAGCCCGGTCTCGCTGCCGGTGGCGTACCAGTGCGACAGCGCGGCAGCCAGCACGTGCACGTCGTGGACCGCGAGGTTCAGGCCCTTGGCCCCGGTCGGCGGCACGATGTGCGCGGCGTCCCCCGCGAGGAACAGCCGCCCGTGTCGCATCGGTTCGCACACGAAACTGCGCATCGGGACGATGGACTTCTCCAGGATCGGTCCCTCGTTGACACTCCGGCCATCGTGCCCGATCCGGGTGCCGAGTTCGTCCCAGATGCGCTGGTCCGGCCACTCGGCGAGATCCTCGGTCGGATCGACCTGGAGATAGAGCCGGCTGATCGTCGGTGACCGGAGGCTGGCCAGCGCGAAGCCCCGCTCGTGATAGGCGTAGATGAGCTCGTCGTCGACGGGCGGAGCGGCGGCAAGGATACCGAGCCAGCCGAAGGGGTACTCGCGCTCCAGGAATCGTGCCGACGCGGGCAGCAGACCACGCGTGACGCCGTGGAAGCCGTCACAACCGGCGACGATGTCGCACTCCAGTTCCGTCGACCGCCCCTCGACGGTGAACCGGACCCGCGGTGTCGAGCTCGTCACGTCCAGCACGGTCACGTCGTCGGCCTCGAAGTACACCTGGCCGCCGGTGGCGAGCCGCGCCTCGGTCAGATCCCGGACGACGTGCTGCTGCCCGTACACGGTGATGGCCCGCCCACCGGTCAGGTCGCTCATCGGGATGCGATGCGCGACGCCGTCGAAGAGCAGTGCGATGCCGTGATGCGGCAGACCCTCGCGGTCGAGCCGGTCAGCCAGCCCGATCTCGCGCAGGAGGTCGACGGTGCTCTGCTCCAGCACGCCGGCGCGGACCCGCTGCTCGACGTACTCGCGGCTGCGGCGTTCCACCACCACCGAGTCGATGCCCTGACGATGCAGCAGGTGGGACAGTAAGAGTCCAGCGGGGCCTGCCCCCACGATCGCGACCTGGGTACGCACCTGTTCTCCCCTTTCCGAAACCGACGTCCTGACATGTCGTCACACCGGGCGTCGGGCCCGGTGCGACCTGGTCCTGCGACAGCGGCCCGGGCTAGCCGGTGCCGGCCTCCTCCCGCAGCACCCGCGCGGCGACGCCGAACGCCGCGTTCGCGGCCGGTACACCGCAGTAGACGGCGCACTGCAGCAACACCTCTTTGATCTCCTCGGGGGTGAGGCCGTTGCGCAGCGCCGCCCGGACGTGCATCGCCAACTCGCCGAGATGACCGTGGGCGACCAGCGCGGTGAGCGTGATGCAGCTACGGGTACGGCGGTCCAGGCCCGGTCGGGTCCAGATCTCGCCCCAGGCATACCGGGTGATCAGGTTCTGAAAGTCGGCGGTGAACTCGTCGGTCTCGGCGACGGCCCGGTCCACGTGCGCGTCGCCGAGCACCTCCCGCCGGACTGCCATCCCCTGCACGCGGCGTTCGTCCATCACTCCTCCAGAAAGTGTTCGGCCAGCAGGTCGGTCACCCGCACGGGCTGCTCCAGGTTGGCCAGATGCGCCGCGCGGTCCAGGACCGCCAGCCGTGCTCCGGGCACGGCGTCGGCGATGACGTGGGCGTCGCGGGGCGGGGTGGCCGGGTCGTCCGCACCGGCGACCACCAGAGTGGGCGCGGTGATCGTCGGCAGCAGCGGGCGCAGGTCCATCGCGGCGATGGCTTCGCAGCAGGCCGCGTACCCCTCGCTGTCACCGGCGGTCAGGTCCGCGACGAGTGGTGCCACCACCTCGGGATGACGGTCGGCGAAGCCGGCGGTGAACCACCGACCGAGCAGGACGTCGGTCAGGCTCGCGGTGCCATGCGCCCGGACCTGGGCGGCCCGGGCCAGCCAGGCGTCGGCGGGCGGCAGATGGGCGGCCGTGCAGAGCAGGGCGAGCCGGTCGACCCGCGCCGGGCGGTGCGCGGCCAGCCACATGCCGACCATGCCGCCGAGCGAGAGACCCGCGTAGTGCACACGGCCCAGGTCGAGGTGGTCGAGCAGGTCGACCACGTCCGCGCCCAGGTCGGCGAGGCCGGTCGGCCCGATGGCGGTGGGCGACCGTCCGTGCCCACGGTGGTCGAAGGTCACCACCCGCATCCGCTGGGACAACGCGGCGACCTGGGGACGCCACATCGCTCGGGTGGTGCCGAGCGAGCCGCCCAGGACGAGCACGGGAGCGTCGGCAGGCCCGGTGACCTCATGGGCGAGCGGCACGGTACGCCTCCAACGCGTCGTCGATGAGCTGCCCGGCTGCTGCCGGTACGCCGGGCGGGTCGGTGGCCGCCGTACCGCCGGCCTGTCCGGCCACCGTGGCGCGCATCCGCGCGGCGTCGACCCGCAGCGAGTCGACGGCGGTCCGCGCGTGTCGCGCCGCCGCCGCGGTCAGCCGCAGCAGCGAGGTGACGGCCGGCCACTCGGCCTGCCAGCGCCCGGCGGAGCGTTGCAACTCGACCGGTTGGCTCGCCAGGATGGTGGCGACCATGCCCGGCGCCTGGTGCGCGCAGGCGATGACCAGCGTGCTGAGGGCGGGGTTGCGTTTGTGCGGCATCGCCGAGGAACCGCCGGGCGAGCCCTCGGTCACCTCGGCCACCTCGTTCTGCGCGAGCAAGACCACGGCGGTGGCGATGGTGGCGAGCGCACCGCAGACCGCGCCCAGCGCGGTACCGAGGTCGACCACGGGGCCGCGTCGGGTGTGCCACGGCAGGGCCGGCACCGGCAGCTCCAGGATCTCGCCGAGCGCGGTGGCCATCCGGGGGCCGTGCGTACCGAGCGCGTCGTGGGCACCGACCGCACCGCCGTATTGCAGGGGCAGTCGGTCGTGTGCCCGGGCGAGGCCGCTGGCGGCCTCCGTCACCCCGGCCAGCCAGCCCGCGCAGACCAGGCCGAAGCTGGTCGGCACGGCCTGTTGGAGCAGCGTTCGCCCGATCTGGACGGTGTTCCGGTGGTGGTCGGCGAGCGCGGCGAGCCGGTCACCGAGCGCCCACAGGTCGTCCAGGAGCGGACCGAGGCACCGGCGGGAGACCAGCACCAAGGTGGTGTCCATGACGTCCTGGCTGGTCGCGCCGAGGTGCACCAGAGGGCGAGTGGTTTCCGGCACCCGGGCCCGCAACTGCGCCACCAGGGGTACGACCGGCGAGGCCGAGGCGACCGCCAGCCGGCTCAGGTCGGCGACGTCGTACCGCTCCGGTCGGCAGGCGGCGGTGATCTCGGCGGCGCGATCGGGCGGTATCAGCCCGATGGCCGCCCCGGCCAGAGCCAGGGCGGCCTCGACGCGGAGCATCTCTTGCAGCCACGCCCGGGAGTCGGTGGCGCAGACCGCGTCCGGCGTGGAGAACAGGGCGTCAAACATCGAAGAAGACGGTCTCGGGCTCGCCCCGGAGCCGGATGTCGAAGACGTATCCGTCGGCGGCGGTGGCCGCGATCAGGGTGGCCCGGCGGGCCGGGTCGGGCAGCGCGGTGAGCACCGGATCGGCGGCGTTGGCCGGCTCGTCGGGGAAGTACAGCCGGGTGACGAGACGGTCGAGCAGACCTCGGCCGAAGATGGAGACGTTGATGTGTGGCGCCTCGGTGCCACCGTCCGGAGTCGGCAGCGGCCCCGGCTTGACCGTACGGATCCGGTAGACACCGTTGGCGTCGGTGGGGCAGCGGCCGAACCCTCGGAAGCCGTACACCGGGCCGCGCGGATCGTCCGGATGCGCGAACCTGCCGTCGGAGTCCGCCTGCCACGTCTCGACCAGGGCGTCCGGCACCGGCGCGCCGTCACCGTCGACGATCCGTCCGCTGATCACGATCGCTCCGGCCGCCGTTGCCGGCACCACGTCCGGCCCGTCGGGCCAGGGCAGACCGATGTGCAGGAACGGACCGACGGTCTGCGACGCGGTCAGCTCAGTCCTCATGCGGTTCCTCCATCGGGGTCGCCGCGCGGCCACGCAGCACGACGTCGAACTCGTACGCGAGGGCCCAGTGCGGCACGGTGGCGTCCAGGTCGAACCGGGATATCAACCGCTGCCGCGCCTTCTCGTCGGGGATCGAGTTGGCGATCGGGTCGAGCGGGATGAGCGGGTCGTCCGGGAAGTACATCTGCGTGACCAGCCGCTGGGTGAACGCCCGGCCGAACAGCGAGAGATGGATGTGCGCCGGCCGCCACGCGTTGTGGTGGTTGCCCCAGGGGTAGGCACCTGGCCGGATGGTGACGAAACGGTAGCGGCCCGCCTCGTCGGTGAGTGTCCGCCCCACTCCGGTGAAGTGCGGATCCAGCGGCGCCGCCCAGTTGTCCCGGGCGTGGCGGTAGCGCCCGGCCGCGTTCGCCTGCCAGATCTCCACGAGCGTGTGCGGCACCGGACGGCCGTCGCCGTCGAGCACCCGGCCCTGCACGATGATCCGCTGACCCTGCGGCTCTCCTCCGGCGGCGAGGGTGAGATCGGCGTCGGCCTCGCTCACCCGTTCCTCGCCCAGCAACGGGCCGGTCACCTCGGTCAGGTTGTGCGGGAGCAGCACCAGTGGCTGGGTCGGTGCCCGCAACAGGGTGGAGCCGTAACCGGGACTGGCCAGCGGTGGGTGCAGACCGCGGGGACGCTCGTAGGAGGGCAGCTCCAAAGAACTCATCAGCCGATTCCTTCCAGGACGACGGCGAGACCCTGACCGACACCGACGCGGATGGCTGCTGGTGCTTTATCCGCACGATCGTTCTCAAAGGGAACGTACGAGTCTTCTCATGTTTGGTCAATGACTGACCCACTTCGGCGGTGGTGCATCGCCCTGGCGTGCTCACTCCCCGGCACGCAGGTTTGACGGTCGCTGTTGGTGAGTCGTACGGTAGGCGCAGAGCGAACTAATGTTCATATAGCGCACAGGGGGCTTGGGTGGGGGAGATCGCGAGTCTGCGTGATGCTGTCGCGGCCTTGGTTCACGACGGCGACGTCGTGGCGTTGGAAGGGTTCACCCATCTCATCCCGGTGGCCGCCGGTCACGAGATCATCCGCCAGCGCCGCCGCGACCTCACCCTGGTGCGGATGACGCCGGACATCGTCTACGACCAGATGATCGGTGCCGGCTGTGCCCGCAAGCTGATCTTCTCCTGGGCGGGAAACCCCGGGGTGGGATCGCTGCACCGGTTCCGCGACGCGGTACAGAGCGGCTGGCCGGCACCGTTGGAGATCGAGGAGCACAGCCACGCCGGCATGGCGAATCGCTACGTGGCCGGCGCGTCCGGGCTTCCGTTCGCGGTGCTGCGGGGCTACTCGGGCACCGACCTCGTCGGACTCACCGACACCATCAAGCCGATCACCTGCCCGTTCACCGGGGAGACCCTGACCGCGGTGCCGGCGCTGAACCCGGACGTCGGCATCGTGCACGCGCAACGGGCGGACCGCTCCGGCAATGTCCAGTTCTGGGGCATCACCGGAGTGCACAAGGAGGTGGTCCTCGCCTCCACCCGCGCACTGGTCACCGTGGAGAAGATCGTCGACCGGCTCGAGGACCGCCCGGGCGCGGTTGTCCTCCCGCACTGGGCGGTCACCATGGTGGCCGAGGTGCCGGGTGGTGCGCACCCCTCCTACGCCCACGGCCACAGCGACCGGGACAACGACTTCTACGTCGCCTGGGACGCCGTCAGCCGCAACCGCGAGACCTTCCAGAGCTGGCTCGACGACAACCTGTACGGGACGACCAGCATGGACGGAGGTCTGCCGAGATGACCCTGGAAGCTGCCGCACAGCCCTCGTCGACGCCCCTCGCCTGGACCGGCGAGGAGATGATGATCGTCGCCGCGGCCCGAGCGCTGCACGACGGCGCCCGCTGCTTCGTCGGCATCGGCCGCCCCAGCGTCGCGGCCAACCTGGCACGCCGCGTGCACGCTCCCCACCTGGTGTTGGTCTACGAGTCCGGCACCATCGGTGCGAAGCCCACCCACCTGCCGCTGTCGATCGGCGACGGCGTGCTGGCCGAGACCGCGGACACGGTGGTCTCGGTGCCGGAGATGTTCAACTACTGGCTCCAGCCCGGCCGCATCGACGTCGGTTTCCTCGGTGCGGCCCAGATCGACCGGTACGGCAACATCAACACGACGGTGATCGGCACCGACTACCACCGCCCGAAGGTGCGACTGCCGGGCGCCGGCGGCGCGCCCGAGATCGCCGCCTCGTGCCGCGAGGTGTTCGTCGTCGCGCGCCACAACCGGCGTGCGTTCGTCGAACGCGTCGACTTCGTCACCTCGGTCGGTCACGGTCAGGGGCCCGGTGACCGGGAGCGACTCAACCTGCGCGGGCGTGGACCCGTACGTGTGATCACCGACCTCGGCGTGCTGGAACCCGATCCGGTCACCCGTGAACTGACCCTCACCCAACTGCACCAGGGGGTCACCGTCGAGCAGGTGCGCGCCGAGACGGGGTGGGAGCTGCGCGTGGCCGACTCCCTGGAGCCCGTGCCGGCGCCGACGCCGGTCGAACTCGCGACGCTGCGCGAACTGCAGACGACGGCTGGACCGGGCGCCGACCAGGGCTGACCGTGGGGCGGCGCACGCGACCATCAGGTACGGCGGTTGACCGGCACGCCCCCGGCTACGCTGATCCGGATCAGCAGGACTGCATGGAAGGCCATCGATGACCGACTCCGCCCGCGAGCCGCACTTCGTGCAGTCCCTGGAACGTGGGCTGGCGGTCATCCGCGCCTTCGACGCCGCACATCCCGAGTTGACGCTGAGCGAGGTGGCCCGGGCCTGCGACCTCACCCGGGCCGCCGCCCGACGCTTCCTGCTCACCCTCACCGATCTCGGCTACGTCCAGAGCGACGGCCGGATGTTCCGGCTCAGCCCCCAGATCCTGGAACTGGGTTACGCGTACCTGTCCAGCATCGGCCTGCCGGAGATCGCGCAACCACACCTGCAACGGCTGGTCCAGGAGGTACACGAGTCCTCCTCCGTCTGCGTGCTCGACGGCGACGCCGTCGTCTACGTCGCCCGAGTGCCGACCAGCCGGATCATGACGGTGTCGATCACCGTCGGCACCCGCTTCCCGGCCTACCTGACCTCGGTCGGCCGAGTCCTGCTGGCCCACCTGCCAGAACAGGAGCTCGAACTGCATCTCAAGCGTGTCCCCTTCGCACGGCCCACCTCCCGCACCATCGCCTCCGCCACGATGCTCCGCAACGAGCTGACCCGGATTCGCGACCAGGGATACGCCATCGTCGACCAGGAGCTGGAAGAGGGATTGCGCTCGGTGGCCGCACCGATCCGGGACCGCAACGGAAGTGTGGTCGCAGCGGTCAACATCCCGGCACACGCCAGCCGCAACTCCATCGAGTCGATCCGACGCGACCTGATACCGCCGCTGGTGGCCGCCGCGTCCCGCATCGAGGCCGACCTTCGCCTGCTACCACCGCAGGCCGGCACCGCTCGCGGCTGAGTCGGCGGCGGTCGGCGTCAGGGCAGGATCTCGACGTAGCCGTCGGTGCCGTGCACCCGGATCCGCTGCCCGTCCCGGATCAGCCGGGTGGCCCCCTCGACGCTGACCACGGCCGGCAGGCCGTACTCGCGGGCGATCACCGCGCCGTGGGTCATCAGACCGCCCACCTCCGTCACCAGACCCGCGACGCCGAGGAACAGCGGCGACCAACTGGGATCGGTGTAGGCGGTGACCAGGATGTCTCCCGGTGCGAGGTCGGCCTGCCCGAGGTCCAGGACGACCCGGGCGCGCCCCTCGACGGTCCCGGTGGAAACCGGCAGGCCGACCAGGGCACCGGCCGGCACGTCGTCGCGCCGGTACGCCCCGCTCAGGGCCTCACCGTCGGAGGTGAGCACCCGGGGCGGAGTGAGCGCGTGGTACGACCGGAACGCCTCCCTGCGCTGCCGGATCAGCCCGGCGTCCACCCGGCGCGTCCGTGTCACCTCGTGGAACTCCCCGAACGTGAGGAAGAAGACGTCCTCCGCCTCGGCGAGCACCCCGGCCCGCACCAGGCGCTCGGCCTCGCCCAGCAGGGCCTGCTTGTAGACGAGGTAGCGGCTGACGATGTCGTACTTCGGGTACTCCCGGTACCCGACGAAGGTGCGGACCCGGTCGATCATCCGCTTGGTCTCGGCGGCCTTGTCCTCCCCGTCGGGCAGGGCCAGCAACCGGGACAGGATCTCCTGCTCCTTCTCCCGCGCCTGCTGCCGCCCGTTCGCCACGCGTCGCCCGGCCTCGCCCGCAGCGAAGTTGCGGACGTTGTCCAACAGCACCGGCAACAGGGTGCTCGGACGCTCACGCCACCGTGGCCGGGTGATGTCGATCTCGCCGACGCCCCGCATCCCGTACCGCTCCAGGTACGCCTCGATCGCGTCGCGTGCCTCGCCGCCGCCCGCGACCTCGGGCAGCCGATCCAGGAAGCCGTCGTCGTCGACACCCTTTAGGAACGCCACCACCTGCGGGTACGGGCGGATGGCGTCCGCGACGTCGAGCAGCGCCAGGCCCATCTCCGAGGTGACGTTGTCGGGTACGGACAGCGTGAGCGTGTCGGCGGCGTTCTTCTCACCCAGCCACTCCCACAACCGGTCGTTGAGCCACCAGGTGGCCTCCATCCCCGCCATGATCGCCTGCCCGCTCAACGGGTCGGCGAGGACACGCTTGTGCTCCTCGAAGGCCGCCAGCAGGAAATCGAACAGCTCGGGCCCGGTCTTCGGCGCGATGTCCCGCCGCAGCGCCGCGATCGACGCCTGGCTGCGCTCGACCAGCTCGGCGACGACGGCCGGGTCGGTCGGGATCGGGGCGGGCGCTGCGCCGGCCGATGGAGCGGCGACAGCGGCGTCCGGCGGCGTCGGGACGAAGTCGCCCCGGTCCAGGACGGTCTGCAACGCGTCCCGGGTCAACGGGTCGGACCTGCCGATCATGTCCAGGAACGCGGCGCGGCCCGGACCGGCCAACAACCGGATCGCGTCGACGAACAGCCGGCCACCGGCCTCGATCATCGGGGCCATGGCCGTGCGCTGCCACACCGAGATGCCCAACGGCTTCATCGGGTCGGTCATCATCTGCTGGTGACCCACCGAGACGTAGACGTGGTTACCGCTGTCGTCGCGGTCGGGAACGGGGAACAACGTGGTGATCGGTCGGCTCTGCACGACATGCAACCGGTCGTCGGCCAGGCACCACTCGATGTCCTGCGGCCGACCGAAATGCGCCTCGATCCGCCGCCCGAGCTGCACCAGCGCCACGACCTGCGGGTCCGTCAGCGCCGGCTGCGCACGCCGTGCCGCGTCGACCGTCACCTGCGCGGTCCCGCCGGTCGGTAGGGCCTGCACGGCGAACTGCTTCGCGGCGACCGACCTGCCGACGACCTCGCCGGCGCGTACCCGGTAGACGTCCGGGGTCACCAGCCCGGCGACCAGGGCCTCACCGAGACCGAAGCCGGCGTCCACCGTGGCGACGGTCCGGTCGCCGCTGACCGGGTCGGCGGTGAACAGGACGCCGGACGCCTGCGGGAAGACCATCTGCTGCACCACCACCGCCATCCGCACCGACCGGTGGTCGATGCCGTTGCGTCGGCGGTAGGCCACGGCCCGCTCGGTGAACAGCGACGCCCAACAGCGCCGGACGTGCGCCAGGACCGCCGACGGTCCCACCACGTTCAGGTACGTGTCCTGCTGCCCGGCGAACGACGCCGACGGCAGGTCCTCGGCCGTCGCGCTGGACCGCACCGCGTAGGCGGTCTGCTCCCCGTACCACGCCAGGGCGCCGGTGATCGCGGCCGTGACCTCGGCCGGGACGCTGACCCCTTCGATGATCCGGCGGATCCGCGCGCTGTGCGTGCCGATCACCTCCCGGTCGTCCGCCGCCGGGTCCGCCAGATCGTCGAGCAGCGTGCCGACCGGTGCGTACGCCATGATCCGCTGGAAGGCGTCCGTGGTCACGCAGAACCCGGCCGGCACCCAGACGCCGTCGATGCGGGACAACTCGCCCAGGTGCGCGCCCTTGCCGCCGACCATCGCGATCTGCGTCGCGTCGACCTCCTGAAGATCCACCACGTACTGCTCGGTCATCGCGACACCTCCGACACCGTCGGGCACCCCGGCCCGACCTCCCCGTGACTGCCGCCAGTCGACATCAACACCCGCACGTCTGCCCCCGTTTCCGCAGCTTGTGGGCTCGGCCGGCCGATTCTGCGGCATACCCGGGGCCTTGCCGCAAGCCCCCCGGTGCGCTATATCTTTAAGAAGGGCAGGGAGAGATCTCCTTGCCCTTCGTCGTCGGCAGGGCCGGTAATCGGGCGGCCTCGGCGGCCCACGACGGCACCTCGACGGTCATCGCAGGTTCCTCTCCCGGACGGCGGTGAGCAGACGGTCCACGGCCGTCCGGTCGGGCTGCTCCGGCAGCGCGGTGGCGACGGCCGCGTCGGCGAGGGCGGCCTGCAGGTCGGCGGCCCAGGCGGTGACCGACTCCCAGGCCAGATCACCGCGCCGCACCGCGAGGAGTTCCTCACGCAGATGCCGCACGTCGACCAGCACCTCACCGGTACGCAGAACGTGCGCCCCGGCGACCAGTAGCCGGATCATGTGCATGGCCTGCTTGTGGTTCGTCTGGCCGGTCCGCTCCCGCCGTGCCGTCACCCGGTCGAGCTGGTCCCGGGCATAGTTGCCGTAGGTCTCCGCCACCCGCCGCGACAGGAACGCCCGCCGCGTCGCCAGCAACGCCTCCCCGTCGACCGTGATCGCCTCGATCAGCGGGGACCAGAGCACCTCCAACACCGTCGGATTGCCCTGCAGCGCCAGGACACAGAACCGCTCGATCTCCCAGGAGAACTGCTCCTCGGCCGGTCCGTCCAGGTGGGTGGGCGGCTTGTCCAGCTGCCAGAACGCACGCGTGGGTGCCACGAACACCCCACGCCGGTCATGGTCGGAGTCCGGGCCGTGCAGCCCGTACGCCCGCGACCCGACCACGACCGCGAGGACGGTGTGCCGTGCGACAAGATCGATCACGACGGCAGGCTACCCATGAACTATGCTCCGGTGAGCGTCGCGTGCCGGTGGCAGACCGTGTCAGGCATGGAGGCGCCCTACCGAGGGAGGCCGACGGTGTTCACGTCGCATCCTTCGTCTTCGCGTGACTGAGCGCGAGACGACCAGGCTCGTCGCCTGGAGCTACGAGCTTCGCCAGGTCCACACCCGCCTCCGTGAGGCGCTCGACCTCGTCCGCACCGCAGTCGCCGACGGGACATCCGGCGAGGCGGCCACCCGTGACCTGCTGCTGTACTGCCACGGGTTCTGCGCTGCCCTCGACGGACACCATCGGGGCGAGGACGCCACCCTGTTTCCGGCGATCGAGGCGGCCCACCCGGAGCTGGCGCCCGTGCTGCGCTATCTCCGCCAGGATCATTCGATGATCGCGCACCTGCTCGGCGGCCTGCAGGCCGCCATCGACCGGGCCGCGCCGGTCGCCGAGCTTGATCGTCACCTGGAGGGTGTCGCCGCGATCATGGAGAGCCATTTCCGGTACGAGGAGCGACAGTTGCTCCAGGTGCTCGAAACGCTCTCCCTGGACGCCTCACCCGACGAGGTCCTGGGTCCCCTCTGAGCCCGCGACAGGGAAACTCCGTGGCCGGGTGGCGGCTGCTGCAACGACAATGCTCGACGCGAGGCCGGACGGCGGGTATCGGAGGTTATGGGGCGTGGGTCGACGGTTGGGCGGACACCCCTGGCGGGTGCTGGTCAGTACGGTCCGGCTCGGGCACCAGCAGCACCGCGTGGTGCGCCCGGCGAGGGTGCCGGGCTCCGCCGGCCTCTACGAGGGCCGTCTCGGCGCCCAGTTCTGCCTCGACGCGCCCACCGCGACGATGTTCGCCCTGGCCTGGGGCCTGGCCGCCCGATCGCCGTACACGATTGTCTTTCTCCCGCTGCGCCGCACCGGCTCGCGCGACGATCGCGGATGGGGACGTCCGCTCGACCTCATACTGGTGCACCACCGGCTCGCGTTCCCGCCGTCACGCTGGAAACAAGTCCGTACGCGGCTGGGCCCGGGACGGCCGCACACCGTGGACCTGCCCGCCGGTGCGTGGCCCTCGCTGTCGACCGCCGAGCATAGGCGGGGCTGGCATCAGGAGTTCCGCGATCATCTGCGGTGGGACATTGCCGCCGAGACGTTGGTGCTCACCGGCAGCCGCGCAGCGTTCGAGCGGGAGGCCGAGCAGGTACGCGCCCTGGCCGAGGAATGCCCGGCGCATCAAGCCCGCGTACCCGGGACGCACTGCTGCGCCGAGATCGGCATGGGCAGACTCCGGTGGCATCCCGACCGGCGTCGACCCTACGCCGAACTCCACGCCCAGTATTCCGGGTAGCGCCGGATCAGCGCCGGTGCGCATCGTCCTCAAGTAGCCCACGGGCGGCCATGAAGGCTCGCAGCGTCTCGGCGTCCCCGGCGGACATCAACCGGCGGGGGATCACCGTCGCCGGCATCCGGTCGACGTACACGACCCAGAACTCCGGGGTGTCCTTCACCCGCGAGACACCCGCCCAGGCGATGCCACCGGACTCCGAGCCGCTGCGCATCATGATGTTCTCGTCGGTGATGTCGTAGCTACCGTCCACGGCGTAGCCGCCGGAGCGGCGCCGGGCCCGCCACTGCACCCACGGCCAGTACAGCATCGCCAGCAGACCACCGATGGCCATCGCCATCCACAACGGCGTGATCTGCTCGCCCCACGACGACCCCCGCGTCACCACCAGACCGATCACGCCGACCGTCAGCAGCACCGCGCCGACGGAGGCGTACCTGCGCAGTTGGTCACGGCTCATCGCGGCGGCCACGCGGCCGGGGTAGGCGGGATCGGCGGGGATGTCGAAACGGATGTGCACGCCGCAACGATAGTGCGCCCGGCCGTCCGCCACCGGCAGCAGGCGCTCAGGCGGACGCCGACTGCGGCGGCTTGGCCTTCTGCGGGTAGAACGTCTCGTGCCGGGCCAACATCGCGACGAACTCGACGATCTTCCGCTCCCGGGTCCGGGCCTGCTTCACCGCGTTGAGGCGGTGCACGAACGCGTACCGGTTGGTCTTGGTGAGCACGTCGAACATGGCCTGGGCGGCGGGCTCGGCGGCGATCGCGGCGAGAAGATCCTCGGGCACCTCGGCCTCCGAGGACGGGGCGTACGCGGCGGCCCACCGCCCGTCCGCCTTCGCGGCCTCCACGGCGGCACGCCCGGCGGGCAGCATCCGCCCCTGCTCCTCCAGCCGCGCGACGTGCGACACGTTGCGTTGGGACCAGATGCTGCGCGGCCGGCGCGGAGTGAACCGGATGCAGGAGCTCTCCTCGTCCCGCTTCTTGGCCTGCCCGTCGATCCAGCCGAAGCACAGGGCCTCGTCGACCGCCTGCTGCCAGGTCAGGGTGGTGACCGTGCCACCCTTCTTGGTCAGGGCGAGCCAGACACCGGGCGACGTGGCGTGGTTGGCCGACAACCACGCGCGTAGCTCCTCGGCGTCCGCCACGATCAACTCATCCAGCTCAGCGCTCGCCATGTCAGTAGGCTAGCCCTTTCGCCGGAGTGGCACCGTCACCTACCGTCGCCTCGGGCCGGCCGGCACCGCCGCGTGCAATCGTGGCGGCGGCTCACCGCGCCTCACCGGTCAGCGTCTTGCGCATCTGTTGCGTGACCACCCGGTAGCCCGAACTCTGATAGAGCCGCCGTGCGCGGTCGTTGTCACCGAACATGTTCAGTTCGAGGGCCGCGATGCCGTGCCGGCGGACGACGTCCTCGCCGGCCGCCACCTGCTCGTCGGCGTAGGCGCGGACGAGGCCGGAGTACCACTGGTTTAACTCCATCTCGGTCATGCTCCGGACGGTCAGCTCAGACATGGAAGTGATGCTGGCACATGGCCGCTGGAGACAGCGACCCTGTATCCCGCCTCGGCTGGTGGGGCGGGACCGGCCAGCGCGAGTCCGCCGAGGCCCGCGGCATCCCGAACGTCACGCCCGCCCGCTCAGGACGTCCCGGAGGTCGTCGGGCAGGCCGTCGATCGCCAGTAGCGTGGGCACCAGTTCCGGCTCGGTCATGTAGGCGCGGAAGGCGTCCGCGATCGTCACGCCGTGGGCCGGCCGGTCCGTCACGGTCACCGCATCACCGGCACGGACCTCACCGGGCTCCAGGACGCGCAGGTAGGCGCCGGGGCGGTTCTCACGGGTGAACGTCTTGAGCCAGTGGGGCTCTGCCATCTTGGCCTGGAACGTGACGCACGGGATGCGACCGAAGGTCGGTTGCAGCACGAGGCCGTCGCCGATGAGCCACCTCTCGCCGATCACCGCGCCGTTCACGTCGACGTCGACCGTCGTGAGGTTCTCGCCGAAGATCCCGCCGGGCAGCACCCGGCCGAGTCGCGCCTCCCACCAGTCGTAGTCCTCGCGGGCGTACGCGTACACGGCCTGGTCGTCACCACCGTGATGCGCGATGTCGAAGATCTGGTCGCCAATCAGTCCACTGTGCAGTCCGGTGGTCTTCGGCCCGGGGGCGCGGACCGTCACGGGACCGTCAACCGGTTGCTTGTTGATTCCGGTGATGCCGACCCGTTTGGCGGTGCTGCGCTCCGGCACGGCCAGGTTGACAGAGAGGATTCTGCCCATGGGCTGCAACCTATCGGCTGCCCGGGTCTCACCGCGCCGGATATTTCTCGCGTACGCGTCGAGGTCGCCGCACTGCCCACGACGGGCGTCGCCGGTCATGTGTCGCGATCCTCAGGACGGACCCGGGTGTCGGGCGAACATCGCCGCCGACGGCCCGGCCGAGTGGCAAGCTGAGATCCGTGGACAGGAAACAGGTGACCGGTTGGCTCGCGGCCTACGAGCAGGCGTGGCGGACGCCGGGGACGGACGTACTCGCCACGATCTTCACGGCACAGGCGAGCTACCAGCAGGGTCCGTACCGGAAGCCGGTCGTCGGCCTGCCGGCCATTGCCGCGATGTGGGAGGGCGAGCGGACCGGCCCCGACGAGATGTTCCACATGGCCAGCGAGATCGTCGCCGTGGAGGGCGACACCGCGGTGGCGCGGCTGGAGGTCCGCTACGGCGACCGGGTCCCCCAGGAGTACCGCGATTTGTGGATCATGCGTTTCGCCGAGGACGGTCGCTGCGTCGCGTTCGAGGAGTGGCCCTTCTGGCCGACGCAGTCGACCGCCGACCCGGCCGCCGAGAGCTGACCGAGGGCTGCTCAGCGTCCGGTGACGCCGTCGACGAGTTCCCGCAGGATGTCGGCGTGCCCGGCGTGCCGCACGGTCTCGCTCGTCATGTGGGCCAGCACCCAGCGCAGGGTGCGCGGCCCGTCGTCCACCGGCTGGGCGGTGCGGCTGTCGATGCCGTCCGCCGCGCGGATGTGTGCGTCGCTCTCGGCGATCGCGCGGCGGTAGTCGTCGACGATCTGCGCCCCGGTGAGGTCCGGGTCGACCGCCATGTCGAAGTCGACGTCGGCATGGCGATTGTCGCCGGCCAGGGTGTACCCGAACCAGTACCGTTCGGCGTCGGTCAGGTGCCGGACCAGTCCCAGTAGCGTCGTGTCGGAGACGACCAGGCGGCGTCGTAGCTGTTGGTCGTCCAGACCGTCGACCTTCTTGAGGACGCAGGACCGGGCGAAGGCGAGGAAGGCCAGCGCCGTGTCCAGCTCGCCGCCGTCGTTGAGGGGGACACCTTCGCGTTGCGACTCCAGCATGGATCCGACCCTACGTCGAGGCGGCGACCGGCGGGAGTCGGCGCAGCGCGCGCAGGGCCAGCACGGCGAGGGGTACGCCCACTGCCAGGACGGCGAGGACCTCCACGGACGCGATCGTGGTGAGTGCGGTGCGCTGGATCTGGTGGTGGTAGTCGGGCAGGGTCGCGGCCCGCAGGATGACGGTGGCCGCGGCGAGCAGGGTGAGCGCCAGTGACCACGGCAGCGCACGGGCGGGACGACGCGGTCCGCGTACGGTCAGGTGGACGGCGATGGCGACGGTGACCGCGGCGCAGGACAGGCCCGGCCAGTCCAGTAGTCGTAGCGCGGGTTCGACCGCCTGGAGGGTGAACAGCGGTACGGGAACCAGGAGGATGCCGATCGGCAGGGCGAGCAGCCACGGTCGGCGCGACACCGGTGGGGCGCCCTGGTGGAAGGCCGTCATGCCCAGGAGCAGCAGCACGTCGACGAACCGCATCGCCCACGGTGAGACGGACAGTGGGGTGTCTCCGGCGGCCTGGGTCACGACGGTGGTGATCACGGGAGGCACCACGGCGATCAGGGCGATGGCCTGGGCCACGCGCCGCTGCCCGAGGACCAGCGCGAGGTAGGCGGGCAGCCAGGCGTAGCCGGCGAGATTCCAGGTGGTGAGCCAGACGCTCGACGACGTGGCGGGTGTCCAGTCGGATGCCGGTGCGGGCAGCCAGGCGATCTTCCCGGCGAGCCAGAGCGTGACGCCGATGCCGGCGGTGACCATGACGGCGTGGGTCAGCATCGTCATCAGGGTCGCCAGGCGCACGGCCTGACCCCAGGCGTACGAGCGGGGTGACGCGTCCGCGCCGCCGAGGCGCAGCCGGACGGCCAGGGACACGATGCTGGCGACCTCCGACAGGCTCGGCCGTCCGTAGTCGGCCAGGTACTCGGTGGTCTCGGGGTCGCCGGTGTCCATGCTGTCCAGGAAGGCGGCGACCATGTCGTCCTCCCACTCCTGCCGGTACGCGGTGGGCAGCAGCCGCAGGACGCGCCGGTAGCGCTCCTCCAGCCGGCTCACGTGGACGTCCCTGTGATCGGGTTGCGCCGGTCACGCAGCCGGGTCGAGGCGAGGCGCGCGTTGGCGGCGAGCCGCTGGGCCTCCGCGTCGAGGGCCTCGCGGCCGGGCTCGGTCAGCCGGTAGTACCGGCGCAGTCGTCCCTGCCATGCCTCCTCGCGGTCCAACTCGACCAGGCCGTCGCCGACCAGCCGCTCCAGTGCCCCGTACAGCGAGCCGATCTTCAGCTGCACCCGTCCCTGAGACAGTTCGGCGACCTCCGCGACGATCCCGTAGCCGTGACGGGGGGCGTCCAGCAGTGCGGTGAGGATGAAAAAGGCCGGTTCGGTCATCGCCCGAGAACTCATCCACCCAATATAGTGGCAGACAAGATATGATGGGAACAGGAATCGACGATGCGGGAGTGGTCATGGGCGACGGTGACGCGGCAGACGCCGGAGACCTCGGCGGACCGGACTTCGCTCCGGTGGTGCCAGCGGTGGAGAGCAGCGCCTACGGCGCCCCGCCCGTTCATCGGGCGACCATCGTCCTCGGCCCCGGATATCAAGGTCACGTCATCCTGACCCGGACCCCACCGCAGCCCGACCCCGACCCCGACCCGCCTGCCTGACACCTCCGAAGTGCACGCTGAGCGGGGGAGCCGTCACCCCTGTGTGTGCTGCGGACACCGGTCGCTCTCGGCGCCACCGGGATCCCACGAACTCTGCCCGCTGTGCGGGTGGGAGGACGACTTCCATCAGCGGCGATGGCCGTACCGGACCGGCGGTGCCGGCCGCACAGCGTCACGAGCCGGCGGCCATCACTCGAACTGCGACTCGAGGTCGTTCAACAGGAGCGTCCACGGGGTCTGTCCGTACCCGGCCGTGGGGTCGCGGGCGAGCAGGGACGCCCGGATGCCGGCCATGCCCTCGGCGAGGGTCTCGGCATCGAGTAGTCCCTGCTCGTCGAGGTCGTCCAGGCGGGAGATCGTCGATCGCAGCACGCCGAGGAAGTAGAGCAGTGCGGCGATGTCGGAGTTGATCACACGGGTGTGGTGCGCTGCCGCAGCGGCGAACTCGAACGCCTGCTCGGACGACAACTCGACGGCGAGGCAGATGTGCGAGTGGTCGGCGGTGACGACGAGGAACTGGAGCTGCCCTTGGCGTATTGGGTCAGGGAGGTGGCCACCCTCGGGGAAATAGACGTTGAGCACCTCGACCGTGGGTAGGCCGACCTCGGTGAGGAATCTGCGGGTACCCGGTGGTATCGCAGCCGGGACCAGCGCGGGGACGATCGGTGCGAGCCGGCCCTCCCACGCCTGGCGGACCTCTGCGTCGGTGATGCCGCTGTGTGCGTGGCCGCTCATGTCGCTGCCCCGCTCATTCGTCGACCGCCTGCCGGTCAGGGGGCCTGCGCGGGCTGGTCCGGCTGGCTGCTGGCGTGGTACGCGTTCTTGGCGGCGACCACGGCCGCCTGAAGGTGCTCCGGGCCGACGCCGTGAACGTTGAGCGGCGGGTGCAGACGCCGGACGAGTTCCGCCTCGATGGTCGTGGGCTCCGGGTCCTCGGCCCAGGTCAACCGCAGGTGCGCGGTCATCCACGCGGTCAGCCGTGCCTCGTCCTCCGGGACCAGGACGACCCGGTCGGTCCACGTCGTCCGGTATTCCTCCGCCACCAACAGCCCGGCCAGCGTACGGCGCAGCGTCGAGCTGCCCGACCGCCGCAGATGGTTGCGCAGGATCCGGCCCCGCAGGCTGGTCGCCCGTCCGAGATACAGCATCCGCAGCGACGGGACGTGCTCGTTCGGCGGCCCGGGGAGATCGGGCAGGACCAGCGGGTCGGCCCACCAGGCGTAGACGCCGCTGCCCCGACTGAGCCGCTTGGTCGCGACATCGAGCTCGACCGGTACGCCGGAGAGCAGCCGCAGGGCCGCCTCGACTCGTTCTTCGTCGGAGGGGAGGTCGTCGGGTCGTACCTGGGGAACGGTCATCGAGACCATCCTAGGTCCCGGGCCGATCGTGGTCGGCGCCGCCAGCCTCGACCCGGGGTCAGCCGGCAGCCGTCCGGTGCAGCCACTGCTCGGGGTCCTGGCCCGCGACGAAACCCAGATAGTCGCTGGCCGCCGGAGGGGTTTCGGCGGTCGGTGGCAACGGGTAGCGGCTATCCATGGATCGCAATCTGGCCAAGGCCCTCCAGGTGGCGTGGGAGCTGCCGGAGTTCCGGGACGGGCTGCGTCATCTGGTCGATCTCGATGAGGTGACGCACCTGCTGGCGAGGTTGTCCGTGGCGGACCAGGATCATGAGGTGGAACGCAGCCTGTTGCAACTGCTGCGTACCGGCCTGGACACGACCGAGATCCGGGAAGCGGTGTTGCTGCTGCTGGAGAAGGGCGAGGTGCGTCGCCCTCTCGTCGCAGCGGTGCAACCGCTGGTCAGGCAACCGGGTCAGGCGGCGGCCATCGCGTCGGCGGCCGAGGACCCCACGGTGCGACGCGAGGTGCGCGCGGCCCTGGACAGCGCCCGGGTGCGTGAGCTGATCTGGCAGGCGATCGACGACCAGAAGAGCAACAACCGGTTCGGACTGATCCGTCGGGCGGCGGTGCTGTTCGTCGGGCACGCCAGCGTCCGGCGCCTCACCTGGGCCCTGCGCCGGCACGGCGTACTCCGGGAACTACGCCGCGACTCGTGACCGACGGTGCCTGTCCTGCGCGAGGTCTCGGCCACGGCAGCAAGGATGGGTTTTCAGGAGTGTGGACCGGTCACCTGCTCGAAGCGGAACTCGCGGATGAAACAGTCACGCGGCTGCGCCACGGCGAAGAGGACGCAGTCGACGACCGACTGTGCGGTCAGGTCGCTGTCCGCCCGCCGGGGCCCGTCCTGGACGAAGTCCGGTGGGAACAGGGAGATCACTCGGATCCCCTCGGGGCGAAGTCGGTGCGACAGGATCTCGGCGAATCCGGCGTGGGCGTGCTTGGCCGCGTAGAACGCGGGATGCGCGCCCGACCGGTGCTGGCCCACCTCGCCACACGCGGAGATCATGTTGACGACGTCGGGCCGTGCCGACGCGCGTAGCAGCGGCAACAGGTGCTTGGTCAGCAGCACGGTGCCGGTCCCGCCGGCGGCCATCACGCTCTCGATCGTGTCGTCGTCGGCGTCTGCCAGGTCGTCACCGTGGATGTAGGGGGCACCGTTGTTGACGAGCACGTCGAGGTGGCTCGTCCGGTCGGCCAGGGCAGCGGCGAATCTCCGCACCGAGTCCGGCGTGGCGAGGTCGCAGTGAAAGGCCTCGGCCCGGCCTGCTCCTCGCCGGTTGATCGCCTCCGCGACACGTTGTGCCGCCTCCACGTCGCGGGCCGAGAGGAAGACCTGAGCACCGCGTGCGGCGAACGCCTCGGCGAGAAGCCTGCCCGTGTCACGTGCCGCGCCGGTGATGGCGACGCGCGTACCGCCAAGATCCATGGCCGCCAGTGAAGCACCTCAACTTAGGTTGAGGTCAAGGAGCGGTGTCGTGTCCGCCTACGGCGTAGGCTCCAGGACGATGACCGGGATCTGGCGGGTGGTCTTGCGCTCGTAGTCGGCGAAGCCCGGGTAGGCGGCCTTCTGCGCGCTCCAGATCTGCTCCCGTTCGTCTCCCTCGGCGACCCGGGCGACCAACCCGACCGTGTCCGTGCCGATCTCCGCCCGGACCTGCGGATGCGCGACCAGGTTGTGGTACCAGTCGGGATTGGTGGGAGCCCCGCCCTTGGATGCGAACACGGCGTAACCGCCGTCCAGCTTCTGGTACATCATCGGGCTCACGCGCGTCTGGCCACTCTTGGCGCCCACCGTGTGCAACAACAGCAGCGGTGCGCCCGCGAACTGACCACCCACCTGCCCACCGTTGGCGCGAAACTCGGCGATGATCTTCTCGTTCCAGTCGCTCATGGATCCCCCTCGCCCCCGTGCATCGGCTCCGTGACCACGATTCTGTCAGTCCTGGCGGTCGATGACACGGCGACGCCGGTGAGCGGCGGCGGCCTGTCGTCCGCAGGCTGGTCGTCTCACCCCGTCGGACGAGCGCGCGGGCAGGTGAGTCCCGGGATGATCGGCTGGGAACACAGGGTGCACCACAATGCCGGTACCGTCTCGTGGGCTGTGGCCCGGAAGACTGTGGGAGCGGCGTCGGCGGTCTGTGTCGGCGTCCGGGTGAAGTACCGCAGGGTCCACCCGTCCCGCTCAGGCTGCGTCCCGCCGCGAGGGTGCTGTCACAGGCGGCACCTAGGGTGGCGCCGTGAGCATGAACGGCAACTGGCTGCGGGTTTCTCCGGACGAGCTGGAGCGGGCAAAGGCCGACCTCGCCTGGGCCTACGACATCGCCAGGACAGCGCGGGACGACGACTCCGACCGTTGGGCCACCACCGACAAGGCGTGGCATGGCCTCGACTTCCTCCTCGACCGGTTGGGCTTCGAGATTCCGCTGGTGCTGGGCGCAGAGGAGTTCGTGGAGTCGCCGGATGTCGAACCCGACAGTGAGGAGATGCTCGACTTCCTGGACAACCTGGAAGACGACTGGGGTTACGGGCCGCCCTCGTATCTGACCCCGGACCAGGTGGCGGCTGCTGCCTCGACCCTGGACACGCTGACCGAGGACGACCTCGTCCGAGGCGTCGACCCGCAGGAGCTGAACCGGGCGGAGGTCTACCCCGGCATCTGGGAGCGTCCCGGCACGCTGGAGTGGGCGGCCCACTTCCTGCCGGACGCCCGCAGCTTCTTTGCCGCAGCCGCCAAGGACGGTGATGCGGTGATCTGCTGGCTCGACTGACTCACGGCTGACGACGCCGGCTGCCGGGGTGGTGGTAGATCTACCCCACGGTGCCGGTGTCTGTACGCAGTCGCGCATGCACGTGCACATCGTGCCACCCGTCGGCGTGCCGCAGGTGACCGCGCAGGGTGCCCTCGATGCCGAAGGCGACCTTCTGCGCGACCCGACACGACGCCGAGTTGGCCACCGAGTGGACCAGGAAGATCCGGTGCATCCGCAGGGTGCCGAACGCCCACGATGTCAGCGCCTGGACCGCACCCACGGCGATACCTGTTCCGCGAGCAGCGGGCAGGACCCAGTACGAAAGCTCCGCCGACGCCTGCGACAGCAGGATCGTGCGGAGGCCGACCTGACCGACGACGTGATCATCACTGCCGCGGGTCACAGCCCAGCTCGCATTGGACTCGTCCGCCCACTGTCGGGTCCAGTCCGCGATCCACTCCTGCGCCTCGTCGTCGCTGTCCATTCGGCGCATGTGCCACCGTTGAATGGCGGGACAGGCGAACGCCGCCCGTACCGTGGCGGCGTCCGTGTCGCGCCACGGCCGTAGGACCATGCCCTCACCGGCGTCGAGGCGGGGCTGTCCGGTGTCGCGGAGGAGGCCTGCGGGCAGAGCGGGGCCGACAAGGCGGGGCATGGGTCCATCCTCGTCGATCAGGAATCGCCGCGCGCCGACCGCGATCAGGCTTCTCGGAGTACGAACGGCGTGCCGGTGGTGAACTCGGTGGCGTGAACGTCGGGCCAGGCGTGAGGATGCGGTGATGTTGCGCGTTCCGCTGCTCGTCCGGGCTCGGGATGTCTGGCACGAGATGGCCGGCGTTCCGATCACGTTCCCCGCTGACGGCGGCGTCGAGATAGCGGTCTCGGCCGGATCGCGGCTCTGCCCACCCGGCTGGATCGGGATCGTCGGGCTGGGCGATGCCGGCATCGTCACGGTGCCGGCCGACAGCAGGGCCGGGACCGTACGGGAGAGGCTGCGCGTCGTACCCGTGAAGGTGTTGACCGACCTTGACCGGCTGCGCGCCGTCCTGCCGGTCGCCGAGGTGCTGGGCCCGGCGAGCCTGGCCTATCTCGACGAGGACGAGTTCCGGCCGGCCGGACTCGGTACCGTGGAGGTGGCCTCCGGTGGGCATGACGACCTGGCCGAGCTTCTGTCCGCTGCCCCAGTGAACGACGCCGACGAATGCGGGTTGGCCGACATCACCTCTCGCGCGTTCGTGGTGCGTCGCGGGAGCCGCCCAGTCGCGGCGGCCGGTTACCGTCGCTGGCCGGGGACTGCGGCCCACATGTGCGTCCTCACTCTCCCGAATCATCGTGGGCGAGGGCTGGCTCGTGCCGTCGCCTCGGCGGCAGTCGCGGACGCTCTGCACCACCGTCTGCTGCCTCAGTGGCGGGCGCGACCGGAGCCGTCGCGCCGGGTGGCGCAGGCGTTGGGATTCCGTCAGCTCGGCGTTCAGCTCAGCATCCGGGTCGCCGCCTGAGCCTCGCCGCGGCACCGCCGACGTTCCTGCACCCCACTAACCTGACGGTGTGGATATCGAGACGCGTCTACGGCGAATTCGTGGCTGGCTGTGGGTCGTGGTGGTGGGACTATTCCTCAGCGGGGTGACCGCGTTCCCGCTCGAAATCGAGGTGCGTTGGCTGCTGCGGGCGGCCGACCCCTTCGCCGACCAGCTTCCGGCACTGGTCGGCTGGATCGAGCGGGTCCACGTGGGGCTGGTCGAGACCGGCGAGCGCCATCCGTTCATGCGATACGGGACCGACTGGCTCGCGTTCGCCCACCTGGTGCTCGCGGTGGCGTTCTGGGGACCGCTGCGCGACCCGGTGCGAAACGTCTGGGTGGTGCAACTCGGCATGATCGCCTGCGTCGGGATCGTGCCGCTGGCGTTGATCTGTGGGCCGCTGCGGGAGATCCCGTGGTTCTGGACCGTGGTGGACCTGTCCTTCGCGGTCGGGGCGTTCCCGCCGCTGTGGATCGCGTACCGGCACATCCGGGCGATCGAGGCGCAGCAGGGTGGCCCGCCCGGCACGGCCCGCTGGTGGGCGCCCGACGCCTCGGGCTCGGCCCGGAACTGAGGCCGCCGGGCGCTGCCTGCCTTGACCGTCTGCCGCATGTGCGTACGGCGCATCGGCGGCGGTCCCTCCGATAGCCGGTACGCCGAGGTGCCGGTCAGTACAGGGTGGGGCGGAGCCGGAAGCTCACGGTCTTCTCCACCGCTTCGGGGACCTCTGCCGGTAGAGGATCAGTTCGTCGCGGACGCCCGGCGGCTCAGGGGTATCGCGGGGCGTCCCGTCGGCGCTCATACTCGGCGACTGTCGGGACGACGGGGAGCACGAGCATCAGGACCAGGTACGCCACGGCGAGTAGTCCGCCGGTGAACAGGGTCAGCAGCAGCACGACGGTGCGTACCCAGTCGACGCGGAACTCGCCGTACGCCGCGATGCCGAGACAGACGCCGCCGAACCACTTGCCTTCGTTGATCCGGCACCAGAATCGGCCACGCGGCCTGCCCTCGGCGGGCGGTGGCGCGGGGCGTGCCGGGCTCACCGGCCCGAACTCGGCCAGGATGGCTGCCATCCGGGCGCTGGTCACCGGGCCGTCGCCCGTGTGGGTGCTCAACCGGTCACCGATCGCGGACTCGAGATCTCGGACGATCTCGTCGGCGTCCGGGTCGCCGCGCAGCGCGCGGTGCGCCTCGTCGAGGTACAGCCGCAGGGCGTCGCGTGCGTCAGGGGTGGCGGGAAAGGCCGCAGTGTGCCCGGTAAGGCGGATGACCACCGAATCGTCCATGGGTCAGCGTCCGATCGTGTCGATCATGTGGGTCAGCTCGTCCCAGTGCTCGCGGAACGCGGCGAGTTGGTCTCTGCCGGCATCTGTCAGAGAGAAGTACTTCCGGGGCGGTCCGGCCGGCGACTCGTGCCACTCGTGGTGGACGAGTCCGTCTCGCCGGAGCTTGCTCAGCAGCGGATAGAGCGTGCCTTCCTGGGCGGGGAAGCCCGCCTCCTGAAGCGCGGCGAGGATCTCCGCCGCGTACCGCTGCCGGGTCTCGACGGCGGCCAGGACGAGTGGCTCGAGCAGGCCGCGCCGCAACGCCACGAGCTTGGGATTGGTCTGCATGCAAGCTACCTTGCCACGACAAGGTACCTGGCGGCAAGGTAGTGCGAGTGGATGCTGGCTCGCCGGTTCGGGGAGTGGTGCCGGTGATCCGGAGCTATGGGGCGCCGGACCCCGCCGGTCAGAAGAGGGTGAACGCCCAGCGGTCAGACATCGGATTCGAGGGCGAAGGTGTTGCCGTCCGGATCCTGAAACCACGCGATGCGTCCACCGCCGGCCCGAGCGGTGATTCCCTTGGCGTCATGGTCGAGGCCGTCATACCGGATGAAATCGACGCCGGACGAGACGAGCTCGCCGACGACTCGGTCGATGTCGTCGACGTACCATGTCGCCAGTGTCGCCGGACTCTTTCCAGCAGTGACCGACTGGTACACATTCAGGGCCGCCACGCCGCCGGCACCATAGACGCGGCTGCCGTCGGCGATATTCGCGCTGGGGCCCGACTGCAATGCCTGTAGGCCGAGTTTGCCTTCATAGAACGCGACCGCCCGTTGAATGTCGGACACGGCGATCGACGTCCTGAGGTGATGCTCGCTCAACGGCATGAATCACTGTCGCACACGCAGGCGGGTCAGCGGGGCGGACTGATCTCGTGACGAGACCTACTCAGGCGGCGTGCTCTCTGTCGGCGGACGAACTGAGTTCGTACATCGAGGCCGTCGGTCTCCGCGAGGTGTGCCGCCTGGTGCGACGGGCGCAGGGCAAGGAACGCGACGACCAGGCGATCATGCTGGCCCGAGCACTCTGAGTCCTTCCCATCCTTCTGCCGCGAGCGAACCCGCTTGTCCTGTTGCGGCGCGCTGCGGAGGATCGGTGGATGGATCTCCTCACCGCGGAACGGCGACTCCAAGCCGCCCAGCGCGCCGCCGATGTCGAGTCCCTCGACGCGCTACTGCACCCGCAGGTCGTGGGTGCCGGACCGGACGGCGCGGTCTTCACGAAGGAAGACGACCTGGCGAGCTACCGCTCCGGTGCACTGCGAATCACCAGCCTGGTGGAGGAGTCGCTCGACGTCCAGGAAGACGGTCAGACCGGGGTGACTCGCATGGTCGCTGCGGTGGATGCCGTTCAGGGCGGTGCCGTGATGTCCGCGCGGCTGCGCTACACCCGACTCTGGGTGCGTGAGGATGGCGACTGGCGGGTGTTGGCCGCCACCTTCGTACCGGTCTAGTACTTGGCTCCGGTGGCACCTGGATCAGGTTGTTGCACATGCCGTAGCGGCATGTGGTGAGGTCGGGGCACCACAGCACGAAAGGCTCTGTCTGCGATGTACCCCTCTCTCACGCCTCCCCGGCAGGTCAAGATCGGTGATGCCGCTGCGTTCGCCGGGATCACCCCACGCGCCATCCGCCACTACCACGAGATCGGTCTGCTGCCGGAGCCCGAGCGCGGCGGGGACGGCCGCCGCCGCTACGGCTATGACGACATGACCCGCCTGCTGTGGATCCGCAAGATGGCTGATGCCGGTATCAGCCTGGACGACATGCGGGCCGCCTTCGGCGAAGCCCGGGACGAAGCTGGAGACGAAGCCCTGGACCAAGCCCCGGATATCGAGTCGGTCCTGAGCCGGCTGGAGGAAAACTTGGCGGCACAGGAGGCCGTCATCAAATGTCGGCGCGCGGCTGTCCAGCGCCTGCAGGCGGTGGGCAGCCCGCTGGGGCTGCTCTCTGAACTGGTCACGGACCGGCTCAGCCACCTGCCCCCGGGCGCGTTGCGCCCCTCCGATCTGGACGCCCTGCTGGTCACAGAACGGATCTTCGGGCCGCTGGGCGCCGCCATCCAGGCCGGCACGTTCATCGTGCTGGCCACCCACCCCGACCTGCGGGCCGAGGAGGACCGTCTTGAGGCGGCCGAGGCCGCCCTCGACGACGGCGTCGAACCCGACGACCCGCGCGTCGAAGAGCTCGCCGTACAGCGATGCGCTCACCTGATGGCCCTGAATCAGGCCATCGAGGCAGCTGGTCTCGACGCGGCCGAGGAGAAGATCTTCGAGATCTACGACGCCGACCTGAAAGGGGAGGAGGGCACAGAGATGAGTGCCGCGACGGCGATCACCAAGATGCCTTATGACTTCTCTCCTGCCCGGATGCGCTGCATGGAACTCGCCGGACGGCTCTTCGGCGAGGCCCTTGCCGACACCCACTCCGCGGACAGTTGATCGCCTGTGCCTGGCACTGACGTGGCCCGACAACCCTTGACTTCAAGGTTAACTACAACCCGTAGCGTCGTGGCCATGAGAACCCGCCTCCGGGGTCCACGGCGTCCTGCACTGGTGCGTGGTCACCGCGGATCTCAATGCTGCGGAGACGACAACATGTTCCGGGACTATCTCGCCGAGCATCCGGAGGGCGGCCAACAGCATCACGGCTACGTCGTGCGGGACTTCGAGGCCGCGTCTGAAGCGGGGGCACGTCGTACGATCACGTCCTCGGCATCTGATAGACGGGGGTCACTGATGCGAGCAGGAAAGATCGGTTGGTTGGCGGCTGCTGCCTCGCTTGTTCTGCTTCCGCTCGGCTGCGCGACTCCCGGCACCAGGGCCGGCGACGTGGAGGCGATACCCACGAGTGCGTCGGCGTCGCCTGACGTGGTGGCGGAGCCGACCGGTCCGCAGGCAGACGCACCTCCCCACTATGGCGACAACAACGGCTGGAAGCGACGGCACGAGCTCTCCAAGGCGGACCAGCGCACCGGGAAGAAGCTCGCCGCGCGGATCCGGCCCAAGCTCGAAGCGCTACGCACGGCGGGGGACTTCGCCCCGGCGTCCACCCGGCGGGCGCTGCTCGACCTGGGTATCAAGGCGGAGGTCATCGAGGTCACCGGCATGCGGGCGCCGATCGGGCAGGACGAACCCCCGCCGGGGGCGGTGTACGCGGTTCGCTTCGCGGAGGTGGGCTGTGTGATCGGGGACGTGCGTCCCGAGCGGGTCATGGTCGAGGTCACCGGCTCGGCTGCCGAATTCGGGTGCCTGGAGCCGTTCTCGCACTGAACCCATTCGGCGTCACCGAACCCGGGGTCGGGCGAGGCGTGGCCAAGGCCGGACCTGAGTCGAATGTGCCAGCGCTGGCTTATATAAGTGAAGACTGGCATGATCCTTGTTCGTGCACGCCTTCGACATCCTCGGCGACCCGGTACGCCGGCGCATCCTGGAGCTGCTCGCCGACGGTGAGCAGACCTCCGGCGCGGTCACGGACGTGATCCGGGCCGAGTTCGGGCTCTCCCAGCCGGGTGTCTCACAGCATCTGCGGGTGTTGCGGGACAGCGGGTTCGCCTCGGTGCGGGCTGAGGGTGCTCGCCGGTTCTATGCCGTCGAGCCCGCGCCACTGAGCGAGGTCGACGCGTGGTTGGACCGGTTTCGCCGGTTGTGGGAACAGCGCCTCGACGCGCTGGGAACCGAGCTGGCCCGGGGCAGGCGCGCAGCGCGCACTTCGGCTGGTGGGGATTCCACCCGACCGGCCGGGTCCGGCCCCGGTGCGGCCGCGATCGATCCCTCTGCGAAAGGAACGGGACATGAGAGACGTACTGGATGAACTGGCCGCCGCCCAGCGGACGATGGGCAAGGGCAGCCTGCCCGCAGGTGACGCGTACACCGTCGAGGTGCGGCGGCGATACGCCGCGCAGATCGACGACGTCTGGGACGCCATCACCAGCCCCGAGCGGCTGCGCCGCTGGTTGAGACCGGTCACCGGGGATCTGCGGCTCGGCGGGAAGTTCGAGTTGGACGGTGGTGAGCACGGCGAGATCCTCCGGTGCGAACCACCGCGCCTGCTCCGGGTGTCCTGGCTCTACGGGCCGGACGCAGACGCCTGGCCCGGCACGAGCGAGGTGGAGGTACGCCTGGCCCCGGGCCCGACCGGCGACACCGAATTCGCGCTGATCCACGCAGCGGTCGTCGAGGAGCCCCTCTTCCCGACGTACGGCCCCGGTGCCGGCGGCGTGGGTTGGGACCTGGCTCTCCTCGCCCTTGCCCGACTGTTGGCCGGTGGCGACGCCGCCGACCACGAAGCGGTCCAGAAGTCGCCCGAAGGGCGCGAGTTCATCCGGCGTAGCGCCGCGGCCTGGGGCGAGGCTCACCTGGCCGCCGGTGGTGAACCGGAGCACGTCACGGCCGCAGTGCAGGCCACCACGAAGTTCTACGCACCCGACCCGACATGACGGGGCTGACTGGTCCCACCCCTAGGAAGAATGCGCGATCAGGCCGATCGTGACGACATCAGTGAGGCGAGTTCGTCCATGTCAGGATGGTGGGCGTGGCGCATGAGGCTGTTGACATCGCTGACAAGTTGTCCCGCTTCTCTGAGCACTGGTCACCGAAGGTGGTGGCCCGGCTGAACGACTACGAGGTCAAGGTCGTCAAGGTGCGCGGGGAGTTCGTCTGGCACACGCATGAGGACACCGACGAGCTGTTTCTCGTGGTGAGTGGGGAGCTGACCATCCAGTTGCGCGACGGCGACGTGGTCCTGCGGCCGGGACAGCTGTTCGTCGTGCCTCGTGGCGTCGAGCACTGCCCGGTCGCCGACGGAGAGGTGCACGCGATTCTCATCGAGCCGACCGGTGTGGTGAACACCGGCGATGCCGGTGGTGCTTTGACTGCCGTCTACGACGACTCGTTGCTCTGACCGCCGAGGTCCTGGCGAGGTGTGGCTAGCATCCCGAAGGTGACTCAGGACAAGGGTGTCGACGGCCCCGGCAGGCTCGCCGGTCTCGACGGCGTGATGCTCTTCGCGACGATGCTCACCCTCTTCGGGTACCTGCTTCCGTGGTTCCGGCAGTCGCCACGGCACCAGTGGTGGTACTCCGGTTGGGAGTACGCCAGCCGCAGCACCGGTGGGGGTTGGGCTCGGACCGTCGTCGAGGCGGCGATGGCCGCGCTGGCTGCCGGGATCGGCACCCTGGTGATGACCGTAGCGGTGGTGGCGGCCAGCTTCGGGAACATCGGGCGACGCGACAACCTGAACTCCGTCGCGGAACTGCCCTTCGGGCTGGGGCTGCCGCTGATGGCCGTCGGGCTGGGCCTGCTGATCGCCGCCGCCTGCCGAGACCTCGCCCGCGCCTGAGGTCTGTTCGCTCGGAACTGCCGGTAGGTCACCGCCAGCCGCCTTCGGCGAGGCCGCCGGGCGGCGTCAGGTCCGGAACGTGCGGCGGTAGGTGTCCGGTGGTACGCCGACGGTGCGGTGGAAGTGGCGGCGCAGCGTCGTCGCGGTGCCCATGCCGTCTTCGACCCCCCGGATTTCCTCGACGCCCTGTCCCCGTACCTGCGCGTGCACGTTCCGGAGGGTCCGACGCCCCGTATCGTCGCGGGGTGAATCTGGAGCAGGTTCGGCAGGCGTACGGGTCCGTCGCGCAGCGGTACATCGAGCTGTTCGGGACGAGCGCGCAGGTGCACGCCGACGATCTGGCCTTCATCGGGCGGCACCTGTCGGGCCGCGCCGGCCCGGTGCTCGATCTGGGGTGCGGTCCGGGCCATCTCACCGATCACCTGCGCGCGTCGGGCGTGGAAGCCACGGGGATCGACATCGTGCCGGAGTTCATCGCGCATGCGTGGGCGGCTCACCCGGGCGGACGGTACCGGCTGGGGTCGATGGCGGAGCTCGATGACGCCGATCATTCCGTTACCGGCATCTTGGCCTGGGGGTCGCTGATCCACCTGCCGCCGCCCGACCTCGACGCGGTGCTGGTCGAGTTCCGGCGGGTGGTGGCCCCGGGCGGCCGGTTGGTGACCGCTCTGTTCGTGGGGGAGGAGGTCGTGGCCTTCGATCACAAGGTCCTGACCGCCTACCGCTGGCCGCTCGACGAGTTCTCGCGGCGGCTGGTGCGAGCCGGCTTCACGGAGGTCGAGCGCCTTCAACGGCCTGGCGAGGGCGACCGTCGGCCGCACGCCGCCGTGGCGGCGGCCCCGGCCTAGTCCGGCCAGGTCACGCGGGGTGGGAGGGCGAGGAAGTCGGCGTAGCGGTGCAGGGCCTGCTCGACCTGCGTGCGCTGTGCCGGGTCGAGCGGGACCAGCGGCTTCACGGCCAACGTGACCCGGGTCTTGGCCAGGGTGCGTTTCCAGGTGCCGACGACCCGGCCGCCGATGACGACGGTGGCCTGGAAGACGCCGTTGCCGCCGGGGATGATGGCCTGTTTGTGGGCGGGGTCGAGCATCAGCGTGCGGTCCTTGAAGCCGAGCAGGTACTCGTCGAAGCCGGGCAGGGTCAGCACGTCGGGCGTGGGTGTGCGGGGTGCGTCGAGCAGGGCGGGCGGCAGGACCGCTTCGGTGCCGTCGACCTGGACGGTGGTCAGGTCGTCCCCGGCGGCGGCGATGGCGCGTTTCGCGTCGGTGGCGGTCAGGCCGGTCCAGCCGGCGAAGTCCTGCCGGGTGGTGGGGCCGTGGCTGCGGAAGTAGCGCAGGGCGAGGGTGGCCAGCGCCTCGTCGCGGTCGGGTCGGTGCTGGCCGGGCGCCCACTCGTCGAGCAGTGCGAAGGTCTGCTCGGTGCCGATGTTGGGGGCGATGCAGGTGACGCCGCGCTGGCTGGCGTACCAGAGCAGGTGGTAGCCGCGCTGACCGGCGCCGTCGATGCCGGCGGCGACCAGGGCGGCTACGCAGTCGGTGCGGGTCAGCCGACCGCCGCCTGCCAGGGCGGTGCCGAGCACGTCGGCGGCGCGGTCCGCCTCGGCCTCGGTCAGGCCGAGGAACTCGCGGCGCGCTGCCGCGCCGGCCAGCGCCCGTACGCCGGTCAGTTCCAGCATCCAGCGGGCGTCGCGGGCGGGGACGAGGTGGATGGTGCCGCGCATCGGCCAGGTCCGCAGGGCCTCCCGGCCCTCCAGCGCGGCGTGCACGTCGGTCTGGGTGGCGCCGGTTAACCGTACGCCCAGCGACCACAGGCCGCTGTTGATCTCCTGGGCCTGCATGGCGCCGAACCACTCGACGACCTCGGTCACGGTGTGTGGTGTGGTGGCGGGGGTGGGGCTCAGCAGCAGGCTGGTCATCCGCAGGGTGAGCGCTTCGGTGCCGGTCAGCGCCGGAGATCCGGTCAGCGTCGTGCCGGTAGGTGCCACTGCGTCGCCTTCCGTCGTCGGTCGAGCGCAGCATAGGCCCGGGCACCGACAGACGGGCGCGGTTTTTCGGCGGGTCAGTCGCCCTGGCGGGGCTGGGGCACGCGTACCGCTGCCATGCCGGCGGCGACGGCGGCCTCGATGCCCAGGTCGGCGTCCTCGAAGACCAGGCAGGCGTGCGGCGGTACGCCGAGCAGCTCGGCGGCGCGCAGGAACGGCTCCGGGTCGGGTTTGGGGCGGGTGTAGTCGCCGGCGCAGACCAGCACGTCGAACCGGTCGAGGATGCCGAGCGCGCCGAGGGAGGCGGTGACGGCTTCCCGGGTGCTGCCGGAGACCACGGCGAAGGGGATGCGTCCGTGCGCGTCCTCGATGTGGTGCAGCACCCCGGGGATGCCGGCGGCGGTGGGCAGCAGCCGCTGGTAGTGCTCCTCGCGGCGGGCGACGACGGTCTCCACCGGCATGTTGAGGCCCTGCTGCTGGTTGAGGGCGGCGACGATGTCGAGCGTGGGGCGGCCGGCCCAGGCGTAGAACAGCTCCTCGGGGAAGGCGCACTCCCACTCGTCGAGCGCCTGCCGCCAGGCGGTGTAGTGCTGGGGCATGGAGTCGACGATGGTGCCGTCGCAGTCGAACAGGTACGCCTGGAAGTCGCCGGTGGGCAGGGGCAGCATCACCGGCCCAGGTTATCCGGGGTGGCGGGGGTCGCTGCGGGCGGCTCAGAGGCGTTGGTACATGACGAGCAGGTCGACGTGGCCTTGGGTGGGGTGGCGGAAGCCGTCGGGGATGCGGCCGACCACGTCGAAGCCGAGCGAGCGCCACAGCCCCACGGCGCGGGTGTTGGTGGCGACCACGGCGTTGAACTGCATCGCGTGGTAGCCGTCGGCGCGGGCCAGGTCCAGCACGTACGCGCCGAGGGCCCGGCCTATTCCCCGTCCGGCGGCGGCCGGGGCGACCATGAAGCTGGCGTTGGCCACGTGGTCGCCGGGGCCGAGCTGGTTGGGGGTCATCTTCGCCGAGGCGAGCACGGTGCCGTCGTCGTCGACGGCGACGACGGTGCGCCCGGGTAGGGGGACCAGCCACATGTCGCGGGCGCGGGTCTCGTCGACGTCTCGGGGCCAGGTGTAGGTGTCCCCGGCGGAGACGATCTCGCGCAGGAAGGGCCAGATGCCGGGCCAGTCCCCGGCGGTCGCGGTCCGGATCTGCATGCTCGCGAGCATGCCAGCCAGGTTGCCGGGCCGGTCGGCGGGGGCGGTGTCAGAGCAGGCCGGCGGCCATGGCGGTGGTGACGGCGGCGGTGCGGTCGGAGACGTCGAGTTTGTTGAAGGTCCGCAGCAGGTGGGTCTTCACGGTCGCCTCGCCGATGTGCAGCTCGCGGCCGATCTCGGCGTTGGACAGCCCTCGGGCGACCAGCCGCAGCACCTGCACCTCGCGGGGTGACAGGGTGTCGCGGGCGGTGGGGCGGCGTACCTGGTGCAGCAGTCGGGTGGCCACCGAGGGGGCCAGGACGGTGCCGCCGCGGGCGGCGGTGCGGATCGCGGTGATCAGGTCGGCGCGGGAGGTGTCCTTGAGTAGGTAGCCGGCGGCGCCGGCCTCGACGGCCCGCAGGATGTCGGTGTCGGTCTCGTAGGTGGTCAGCACCACCACCCGGGTCTGCGGCCGTTCGGTGAGGATCCGGCCGGTGGCGGTGGCGCCGTCGTCGCCGGGCAGCCGCAGGTCCATCAGGACCACGTCGGGGTGGCGGGCGCGGACGGCCGCGAGTGCCTCGGCGGCGTCGGCGGCCTCGCCGACGACGGTGATGTCGTCGGTGCCGGCGAGCATGCCGGCGACTCCGGCGCGGACCACCGGGTGGTCGTCCACCAGCAGCACGGTGATCATTGGTACGGCACCTCCACCCGGATCGTGGTCCCCTCGCCGGGGGCCGAGCGTACGACGACGGTGCCGTCGACCTGCTCGACCCGGGTGCGCAGCCCGGTCAGTCCGTAGCCGCCGTCGTCGGCCGGGTACGCGTCGGCGGGGTCGAATCCGGCGCCGTCGTCGCCGATCTCCAGCGTGACCCGGTCGTCGTCGCCGTGCAGCAGGACGGCGACGGCGGTGGCGTCGGCGTGCCGTCGGACGTTGGTCAGTGCCTCCTGGGCGGCGCGCAGCAGGACCACCTCCACGGCGGTGCCCGGCGTCCGGCCGGTGGTCAGGTCGGCGGTGCAGGTGACCGGGACCCCGGTCTCCCGGGTGAAGCGGTCGGTCAGCCGGTGCAGCGCCTGCTCCAGCGGGGAGCCGTCGATCTGTGTCGGGGTGAGTGCGGCGACCAGGGTGCGGACGTCGAGCAGGTTCTCCCGGGCGGTCTGCCGGGCCAGGTCGAGGTGGCGGCGGGCCTGGTCCGGGTCGCGGTCCAGGTCGGCGTCGGCGGCCTGGACCAGCATCACCACGCTGGACAGGCCCTGCGCGACGGTGTCGTGGATGTCGGCGGCGAGTCGCTGTCGTTCGGCGGCCACCCCGGCGCGGTGCGACACCTCGGCCAGCTCGGCCCGGGTCTGTTCCAGTTGGGCGATCAGCTCGGCGCGTCGGCCGCTCTCGGCGACGGTGTGTTGGGCCCAGACGCCCAGCACGCTGACCACGAGGACGGTCATCAGGGCGATCAGCAGCGGCGGGAGCACGTCGCCCAGGTCCGGGAGGCGGACGGCCAGGACGATCACGTGCACCGAGTTGAGCAGCAGCACCGCGCCGACCGCCGGGACGGCCGGCAGCACCATGAACATCTGTGGGTTGAGCACGAACAGCAGGAACGAGGCGGTGCCGCTGAGCAGGACCGCCGGCACGTAGAGCAGGACCACTCCGGCGAGGTAGAGGTAGCTGCGCCAGTCTTCGACGGAGTCGCGCATGAGTCGGCGGCCGACGCCGAGGTACCAGCCGGTCAGGGCGAGGAACAGCGCGAGGCAGCCGAGGCGGGCGGCGGGCGTACGGCTGCCGTCGGCGGCCACGGCCACGGCGACGCCGACGGTGGCCAGGGCGAAGTAGCCGTCCCAGAGCCGGAAGCGTGCGCTCCACGTGTCGGTGGGTGGGGTCATCGGGTGCGTCGGCCTCGCCAGCGGAAGGTGGTCAGGCACAGCACCATTCCTCCGATGCACCAGGCGGCGAGCACGAGCGCGATCCGGCCGTGCTCCCAGGAGGGTACGACCTCCTGGGGGAGGATGGTGTCGGGCAGGAACACCGAGCGGAAGCCCTGGGCCATCCATTTGAGCGGGAACAGTGAGCCGATCGTGACCAGCGGTTCGGGCAGTTGCCCGACGGGGGTGTAGAAGACGCCGGAGATGAAGGCCAACACCAGGTAGGGCAGGTTCATCACGGCCCCGGCGCTGCGTGCCGAGCGGGCCAGGCTGCTGGCGGCGATGCCGACCAGGGCGCAGGCGGTGGCGCCGAGCAGGAACACCCAGCCGAAGGTGAGCCAGCGTCCGGGGTCGGTGGGCAGCTTCAGGTCGAAGGCGAGCACCGCGATGGCCAGCAGCAGGATCGTCTCGCCGATGCTGACCACCAGGGCCATCAGGGTCTTGCCGACGATGTACGCCGAGGGGGGCATCGGGACGCCGCGCAGTCGGCGCAGGGTGCCGTCGTCGCGGTCGGCGGCGATGCCGGTGCCCAGGTTGACGAAGGTGGTCGAGGCGATGCCGGCGGCGATCATGCTCGGGGCGAGGTACTGGGCCGAGGTGACGTCGCTGCCCTCGTAGACGCCGTCGAAGATCGCGCCGAGCAGGGCGAGGATGACTGCGGGCATGGCGAAGGTGAACACCACGGCGTCGCGTTCCCGGAAGAAGCACCGCAGTTCGATGCCGGCGCGGTGCAGCCCGAGCCGCAGTGCGGTGGGGCGGCGGCTGGCGGCGCGGTGGGCGGTGGCGGTCACGGGGTCGCTCCGATCAGGTCGAGGTAGACGTCTTCGAGGCTGGGGCGGCTGACGGTCAGGCCGGGCACGGTGCCGCCGTAGCGGCGGGTCAGGTCGGCGACGAGGGCGGCCGGGTCGTCGGTCTCCTGCCGGCCGTCGGCCCACCGGACGACGGTGCGGGCGGTGGCGCGTCCGCCGAGGGTGGCGGGGGTGCCGTCGGCGACGATCCGGCCGCCGACGACGACCGCGACGCGGTCGGCCAGTGCCTCGGCCTCGTCGAGGTAGTGGGTGCTGAACAGGATGGTGGTGTCCTCGCCGGCGAGTCGGCGGATCAGCGTCCAGAACTGGCGGCGAGCCTGCGGGTCGAAGCCGGTGGTCGGTTCGTCGAGGAAGAGCAGCCGGGGGCGGCCGATGACGCCGAGGGCCACGTCCAGGCGGCGGCGTTGGCCGCCGGAGAGGGTACGGACCCGGGCGGTGGCCTTGTCGGTGAGACCGACCAGCTTGACGACTTCGGCCGGGTCGCGGGGCGCGGGGTAGTAGCGGGCGAAGTGGCGTACCGCCTCGGCGACAGTCAGTTCGGTCAGGTCGTCGCTGTCCTGGGCGACGACGCCGATGCCGGCGCGCCAGTCGAGGTCGACGTGGGCCGGGTCGCGGCCGAGTACCTGCACGTCACCGGCGTCGCGGTCGCGGTGGCCCTGGAGGATGTCGATGGTGGTGGTCTTGCCGGCACCGTTGGGTCCGAGCAGGGCCACCACCTCGCCGGTGGCGACGTCCAGGTCGACGCCGGCCACGGCGTGGGTGTCGCCGTAGGTCTTGCGCAGTCCGCGGACGCGGATGGCGGGGGTGTCGGTCATGTCCTGATCGTCGGTCGACGCGGGGGTGTCGCGGGACGACCGGTGGACGGAACCGTGGTGTCCGTCGACCGGTGGACAGGGCGTCGGCGGGGATCGGTCGAGTCCGACGAATGTTTGTCGACGCAAACATCGGGTAGTCGCGGGAGCTTACCGACGATCACGGCAGGAAGGACGTAGGCGATGGCGGCACAGGTCAAGGTGGCGGTGATCTACTACAGCGCGACCGGCATCACGTACCAGATGGCGCAGTCGGCCCGGGAGGCCGCCGAGCAGGCCGGTGCGGAGGTCCGGTTGCGCAAGGTGCGCGAGTTGGCCCCGGACGAGGCGATCCGGTCGAACTCGGGCTGGGAGGCGCACCGGCTGGAGACCCAGGACGTCGACGAGGCGCAGCCGGATGACCTGAGCTGGGCCGACGTCGTGATCTTCGGTTCGCCGACCCGGTACGGTCTGATCGCCGCGCAGCTCAAGCAGTTCATCGACACCACCGGACCGCTGTGGGCGCAGGGCGCACTGGCCAACAAGGTGTACTCGGCGTTCACCTCGACGGCGACGCACCACGGTGGGCAGGAGTCGACGCTGTTGTCGCTGTTCCACGTCTTCTATCACTGGGGCGGGATCGTGGTCGCCCCCGGCTACACCGAGCCGAGCCAGTTCGTCTCCGGCAACCCGTACGGCGCGTCGCACACCAGCAACAACGGTGAGACCGCGCCGGACCACGTGGCGTTGGAGGCGACGGCGTTGACGGCCAAGCGGGCGGTACGCATCGGTGCGGCGCTCAAGCAGGGCCTGGCCGGCTGACCCAGGGACCGGCGGTCCGGGCGGGGGCTCTCATACCCGCCCGGACCGCCGGCCGTGAACACCGCTACCCCGGATCGGGCCGGCTATGCCTGCCCGGTGGTGGACAACTCGCCGGCCGGTGCCGGCAGCAGCTCCGTCAGCAGGTCGGCCAGCACCGCGACCCCGTCCGGGCTGAGTACCGATTCGGGATGGAACTGCACCCCGGCGAAGCCCCGGCCGCGTAGCGCGTGCACCGCGCCGTCGACCTCGTCGCGGGCCACCTCGACCGGCCCGTACCGGCTGTCGAGGCGGTCGGTGTCGGCGTGGGCGGTGAAGGTGGCGTAGAAGCCGACCCGGCGGGGCGTGCCGTAGAGACTGACGGTGCGTTGCAGCCCCTGGTAGGGAGCGTCGCGGCGGATGACGGACAGGCCGAGCAGGCCGGCGAGCAGTTGGTGGCCGAGGCAGACCGCCAGGGTCGGGTGCCCGGCGTCGAGCAGCTCGGTGAGCAGGTCACGCAGTCGGTGCATCTTCGCGGTGTCGCCGGTGGGATCGCCGGGGCCGGGGCCCACGACGACCAGGTCGTCGGCGCGGACCGGGCCGGTGGCGTGCCACGGTCGGACGGTCACCGTCAGGCCGAGGGCACCGAGCTGGTGGGCGAGCATGCCGGTGAAGGTGTCCTCGCCGTCGACGACGAGGGCCCGGCGGCCGGTCAGGCCGGGCAGGGCCAGGGCGCCGGTCGGCCGCTGGTCGAGCCAGAAGCGGGCCAGCGGGGCGTTGCGGGCGGCCAGCGCGGCGCGTACCTCGGGGTCGTCGGCCAGCCGGCGGGGTGGCTGCGGTCCGGTCTGCGGTGCCTGCGGTCCCAGGCCGAGGGCGGCCAGCACCCCGGCGGCCTTGGCGTGGGTCTCGGCGACCTCGGCGGCGGGCGTGGAGTGCCGGACCAGGGTCGCTCCGACCGGTACCCGCAGTTCACCGGCGGGGGACAGCTCGGCGGTGCGGATCAGGATCGGCGCGTCGAGGGTCTGCCGGCCGTTGTCGTCGTGACCGAGCAGCGCCAGCACTCCGGCGTAGTAGCGGCGGCCGGTGCGTTCGTGGCGGGCGATGACCCGGCAGGCGTTCTCCATCGGGCTGCCGGTCACCGTGGGGGCGAACATCGTCTCCCGCAGCACCTCGCGGATGTCCCGGCTGCCGTGCCCGGCCAGCAGGTACTCGGTGTGCGCCAGGTGCGACATCTCCTTGAGGTACGGCCCGACCACCTGACCGCCGTGTTCGGCGACCGTGGCCATCATCTTCAGTTCCTCGTCGAGGACCATGTACAGCTCCTCGGTCTCCTTGGTATCGGCGAGGAAGCGCAGCAGGGCGGCCCGGTCGGCGGTGGCGCCGGTGTGTCGGAAGGTGCCGCTGATCGGGTTCATCATGACCAGCCCGTCGTCGACGCTGACGTGCCGTTCCGGGCTGGCGCCGACCAGCGTGCGGGTGCCGGTGTGCACCACGAACGTCCAGTACGCGCCGCGTTCGCGGTGCAGCAGCGACCGGAGGGCGGCCAGCGCGGCGGTCAGTGGCGCACCCTGGACGTGGGCGTGCAGGGTGCGGTGGATGACGAAGTTGGCGCCCTCGCCGCGTCCGATCTCCTCGGCCAGCACCCGGGCGACGACGGCGGCGTAGGCGTCGTCGGTGACGTCGAAGGCGGCGCCGGTGGTGCGTACCGGCCCCTCGGGTAAGGCGTCGAGGGCATCGGCCAGCGGCACCCGGACATGCTGCCCGATCCGCAGGAACTCCAGCGGCACGCCGTCGTCCACGCAGGCGAAGCCGCGCTCGGTGACCTGCCGGAACGGCACCAGCGCCAGCGTGGCCGGGCCGGGAACGCCGGTGGGCAGCGGCAGGTCGGCCAGCCGCGCGGCGGTGTCCACCGTGCCGGTGAACAGGTCGAGGTGGGGGGCGTCGTCGCGGCGTACCAGGGCGAACGGGCCCGGGTCGGCGCCGTCGGCGAGCAGGTCGGTCAGTGGGTTCATCGGTCTCTCCTGGGTCCGGGAGCCGCCGTTGCGGCGGCCCACGGGCCGGAAACCAGAACCGGCGGCCGCCTCGTCGGGCGGCCGCGTGGGTGACGCTACGCGTGCAGGAGGGCCGCCGGGTCGGCGGGCCACCAGCAGGACAGGCGCGTAGGCATGCGCACACCCTACGCGCGGTCCGAGAGGTGGGGAAGCCGTTCGGCGGACTGGCGTGGGCGGTGACGCCGGGCGGCGACGTCAGCGGGTACGTTGACCGCGATGAACATTCTCGCGCTGGACCTGGGAACCTCCTCGGTGCGGGGGCTCGTGATGGACGCCGACATCCGTCCCCTGCCGGGTGCGTTGGCGCGGCGTAAGACCGTGCTCACGGTCGACGGTGACGGTGCCGGCACCCTGGACCCTCGGCAGTACCTGGCCTGCCTGATCGAGTGCCTCGACGAGCTGCATGAACACGGTCACCTGCGCGAGGTGGACCTGATCGCGGTCAGTGCCCAGTGGCACTCGGTGCTGCCGCTGGGCGTCGACGACGAACCACTCGGCCCGGTGCTCACCTGGCTGGACACCCGGCCCGAGCCGTCGTCGGCGCTGGGCGGGCCGGTCGATCCGGTCGACTACCACCAGCGCACCGGCACCTGGTGGCACCGCTGCTACTGGTCCGTGCGTCTGCCGTGGCTGCGTGAGCAGGCCGGCACCCGGGTGGGCCGCTTCACCGGCCTGGTCGAGTACGCGCTGGGACGGCTGCTCACCGACGCGCCGATGTCGATGTCGCAGGCATCCGGCACCGGCCTGCTCGACCTGGGCACCCTGGACTGGGATCCCGAGGCGTGCACGCTGGCCGACACCCGCGGCGAGGATCTGCCCGACCTGGCCGGTCGGGACTGGCGGGGTCGGTTGCGCGGCGAGTACGCCCGCCGCTGGCCCGACCTGGCGCAGGCGTCCTGGACGGCCCCGGTCGGCGACGGTGCCGCCTCCAACGTCGGCTCCGGCTGCATCGACGACAGTCGGGCGGCGGTGACCGTCGGCACCTCCTCGGCGGTACGGCTGTTGCAGCGGATGCCCGCACACGCTCCGCAGTCGCCGCTGCCGCAGCGGCTGTGGCGCTACCGCGTCGACCACGACCACGTCGTCACCGGGGCGGCGTACTCCTCGGGCGGGAACCTGTTCGCCTGGGCGGACCGGGTGCTGCGGCTGCCCACCGGCCCGGCGCTGGAGCAGGCCCTGGCGCTGCTGCCGCCCGGCGAGGGCGTACCGGTCAACGTCGGCTTCGGTGGCGACCGTCCCCCGGGCGACCGGCGGGCCGGCTCCGGTGAGCTGCGCGGACTCGGCTTCGGCACCACCTCCGTGCAGATCCTGGCCGGGCTGATGCACGGCGTGTGCGAGCAGGTCGTGGACGACCTGGTGCGGCTGGAGTCGATGGTCGGCCGGCCCACCGACGTGGTCCTCGGTGGCGGCGCGATGACCGCCTCACCCTGGTGGCGCCGCACCTTCGCCCAGGTGCTCACTCCCCGTCGGGTCGACTTCGGACGCCACCCGGAGATCGGGGCCACCGGCGCGGCGCTCGTGGCGACCGGCCGGATCACCGATGCCGTGGTGGTGGCCGACATCAGCCGGACGGATGATCAAGCTCCGGCGACCCCGGCATAGGGTGGCGACCGGCGGTCTCGTCCTGAACCCCTCGTAAGGGCAGGGCGTTGACACTGCTCGGGGGCCTGGTTGGATGGACCGCGCTCCCCGAGGTCGCGGCGGACGCGTGGGGAGGAGGACCCTGTGGGTGCAGCACATCAGACGCCCGAGGTGTCAGCGCACCGCCGACGGCGGTTCGACGTCCGGGTGGTGCCCCACCGGCGTCGTTCCGCGTTCCGGCTGCGGGACTGGCGGATGCGGACCAAGCTCGCCGCCGTGCTGGTCATCCCGTCGGTGGCGTTCCTGGTCATGGCCGGGGTGCAGACCCAGAGCCTGGTCGGGCGGGCGAGCACCCTCGGTGACTTCGCCGCGCAGGTCACCGTCGGTGAGGAGATCACCTACCTGGTGCACATGCTGCAGCAAGAACGCGACCGTACCGCCGGTGAGCTGCCCGTGCTGCGCGCCAGCGCCGACGAGGCCGGCCGCGCCGCGATGCTGGGCTCGTTGCAGCAGTACCGGGAGGCCACCGACGACGCGATGCGGGCGCTGCGGGAAGTGGCCGAGCCGGTGGCCGAGGCCGACCCGGCCTGGCGGGACACCTACTCGGTGGCCGCGCAGGCGGTGCAGCAGGTCGAGTACATCCGCGGTGTCATGGCGACCGTGGTGCTCAGCGACGACACCATCCTCGGCAACTACCACCGGGCCATCGAGGGGCTGCTGACCCTGCTCGCCCAGCCGGCGCCGGGCAACGACCGCCCGGACTTGGCCGACGCGGTGCTGCGGTACGTGCAGTTCGCCCGGGCCAAGGACATGTCCGCGCGGGTCCGCGCGGAGGTGTACGCCGCCGCGCGCGACAGCGGCTACAGCGCCGACGGCGGGGCGCGGCTGGCCGAACTGCGGGCCCGCCAGCTGACCGCGCTGGGTGTGTTCCGGATCGCCGCGACCAACGGGCAGGTGGCCCGCTACGACGAGATGACCGTGACCCCGCTCTTCGCCGCCACCAGTGAGCTGGAGGATCGGGCGATCGCCCAGATCGCGGCCGGTCGGTTGGTGTTGACCGGCGGGCAGTGGTGGGAGGCCAGCGACAACCGTCACGAGCTGCTGCGCCAGTACGAGGCCGAGGTGCTGGCCGAGGCGGTGCAGCAGGCGCAGGCGGCCAGCAGCACCCAGCTACGTCAGACACTGCTGCTGATCGGTGCGATCATCACGGTGCTGCTGGTGGCGGTGCTGATCTCGGTGCTGGTCGGCCGGTCGTTGGCCCGGTCGATCCGGCTGCTGCGCTCACAGGCGCTGCGGATCGCCCAGGTCGAACTGCCCGAGGCGCTGTCCCGGCTACGGTCGGTCTCCGGTGGCGTGCCGCCCATCGAGGTGTCCCCGGCGGTGGTCCGCTCGCTCGACGAGATCGGTGAGCTTGCCGAGGCGTTCGTCGCCGTGCACCGCAGCGCCGTCGGCGTGGCGGTCGAGCAGGCGAACATGCGACGCAACGTCAACGCGATGTTCGTCAACCTCGCCCGACGCAGTCAGGTGCTGGTCGAGCGGCAGTTGGAACTGCTCGACGACCTGGAGCGCGAGGAAGGCGACCCGGACCAGCTGGAGAACCTGTTCAAGCTGGACCACCTGGCCGCCCGCATGCGGCGTAACGACGAGAGCCTGCTGGTGCTGGCCGGCACCGAGTCGACCCGGCGGTGGAACCGGCCGATCGGGCTGGGCGCGGTGCTGCTGGCGGCCAGCGCGGAGATCGAGCAGTACCAGCGGGTGCGGCACGAGGCCGTGGCGGACCTGTACGTGGTCGGGCACGCCGTCGGTGAACTGGTCCACCTGCTGGCCGAGCTGCTGGAGAACGCCACCGCCTTCTCCCGTCCCGACACCGTCGTGCAGGTCATGGCCCGGGTCGAGGGCCACGGCGCGGTGATCGAGATCGCCGACCAGGGCATCGGCATGACCGAGAGCGCGTTGGCCGAGGCCAACGCCGTCCTGGCCAGCCCGCCAGCCGCCGACGTGGCGACGGTGGAGCGGATGGGTCTGTTCGTGGTCAGTCACCTGGCGGCCCGGCACGGCATCGAGGTGCGGCTGCACGGCGGTGTCGGTGGCCTGGTGGCCCGGATCCGACTGCCCGGCGCGCTGCTGGCGGCGGCCCCGGCACCGAGCGTCGACCCGGCGCCGGCGCCGCGGATCCCGGCCGGGATGACCGCCCACCAGGGCGGACGGCCGGGCCCGGTAGAGCTGCCGGTCGCCGGCCGTCGGCCGACCACCGTGCCCCGCCAGACCCATCCGGTACGTGCCGAGACCGTGCTCGCCCCGGCGGCGGCCGTCCCGGCCGGCGGCGGTGGCTGGTGGTCCCGGGAGGGACCGTCGGGGGCCGTGCCGACGACGGGGGTCGGGCAGCCGGCCCCGCCGACGGTGCCGGTGACCGCCGGCACCAATGCCCAGGGCCTGCCGATGCGGGTGCCGATGGCGCAACTGAGTTCGGTGACCCAGCCGGCCCGCCCGGAGCAGCAGCGGCCGGTCCGGCACGACCCCGACCCGGAGGCGGTCGGCGGCATGTTGTCGAAGTTGTACAGCGGTGTGCGGCGGGCCGAGGCCGAGGAGACCATGCAGATTCCCGTGCAACCGTCAGGCGTATGGAACGAAGGGGGACGAAGGTGACCACCTTGTCGCAGCAGGCTCGGGATCTGAGCTGGCTGGTCAGCGCATTCGCGGATCGGGTGCCGGGAGTGGCACACGCGATCGTGGTGTCCTCCGACGGGCTGCTGGTGGCGATATCGGACAACCTGCCTCGGGACCACGCCGACAAACTCGCCGCCGTCACGTCGGGCCTGATGAGCATCACCGCCGGTGCCGCGCAGATGTTCGACGGTGACGTGGTCAAGCAGACCGTCGTCGAGATGGGCCGGGGCTACTTCCTGGTGATGCAGGTCCGCGATGGGTCGATCCTGGCCACCCTCGCCGCGGCGGACGCCGACATCGGCGTGGTGGGCTACGAGATGGCGCGGTTGGCCAAGCAGGCCGGGGACATGTTGACCCCGGCGCTGCGCGCCGAGTTGCAGCAGGCCCTGCCGCGCTGACCTGCTCTGTTCGCGTCGCTCGCGGGCCAGGCGGCCCGACGTGGTCCGAGGCCGACGGGCTGCGGCCGGCGTACCGGCGGGCGGCGACGGCCCGTCACGAGGTGCGGCCGCGTCGCGTGCGCAGCTGCCGTAGCCGGGCGGCGAGCACGAGCAGGCCGGCAGCGGCGGTGACGGCGAGCAGCGCGACGAACGCCGGGTACAGGTACGTGGTCTGCCACCACGAGATGTCTCGTCCCCGGTAGAGGAAGCCGGCGATCCGGTGCAGCGTGACCAGCAGCGCGATCGGCGCGGTCAGCGTCAGCAGCCGCAGCGTGGTGCCCAGACGGTGTCGTGGCCGGTCGGCCCAGCGGCGGGCCCGCCGCACGCCGCGTGCCGCGAGCAGGACGACCGCCGGTACGGCGGCCAGCAGCAGCACGTCGATCCACGCCGGTGACGGACCGGGGCGCCCGACCGGACGGCCCTCGACGAGATCCACGAGAAGGTCGCCGAGTTCGGGGGCGTCGGCGTGTCCGGTGCGGGCGTTGCTGAGCACGGCGATGCTGTATCCGCTGGCGGGCAGCACCGCGTGGTAGGCGGTGAAGGTGAGCATGTGCCCGCTGTGGTGGCGCAGCGGCGCCCCGGAGGCGGTGGTGCCGACGTACCACCCGAAGCCGTGGCCGAAGTGCGACGGACGGTGCGTCTCGGTCAGGCCGGTCGCCGAGAGCACCGGATGGGACTGCGGGTCCTGCTGGAAGATCAGCCAGCGGGACAGATCGTGGGCGGTGCTGAGGACGCCGCCGGAGCCGGCGCCGAAGGCCGGCGGCTCGGGCAGGGCCACCGACAGTCCGGCGATCCTGATGTGTCCACGGCTGCCGGTCGGCAGGTCTGCCGAGACGTTGGCGGACCTGCTGTCGTGCATGCCCAGCGGCCCGAACACGTGTCGGCGCAGGTAGTCGGCGAACGGTTCGCCGCTGACGACCTCGACGATCCGGGCGGCGAGCTGGTAGTTGGGGTTGTGGTAGTCGAAGCGGGCACCGGGATCGGCGGCCAGGTCGGCGGTGCGCAGCAGGGTGACCGCCTCGGCCAGCGTCTGCGGGACCGGACCGCTGAACGGCCGGTACGTGGTGTCCGACAGGCCCGAGGTGTGGTGCAGCAACTGCCGGACGGTGATCCGGTCGGACCGGTCGTCGCGGGTGGTGAAGTCGGGCAGGTACCGGCGCACCGGCGCGTCGAGGTCGATGCGGCCGGCGTCGGCCAGTTGCGCCACGGCCAGGCCGGTGAACGCCTTGCTGACCGAGGCCACCGCCAGCACGGTGCGGTCGGTGACCGGGTCGCCCTCGGCGGTGTGCCCGTACCCGGCGGTGTGCACCACCTCCCGACCCCGGGTGACGGCGACGGCCACGCCGGGAGTGCCGGTGGCCTCGCGCCAGCGGGTCACGACGGTGTCGATGGCCGCCGCGTCGACCGGGCCGGTGACGGGGCCGGACGGGCTGGTGGGGGTGGGCGTGGCGGCGAGGGCGACCGCGAGCAGGATGGTGGCGAGCATGGGATGGAGACTGCCGCCGGGCGGTCCCCGGGCGCATCGGACCGTGGTCCGATCCGCCGACGACGGGGGCGGGATTACCGTGAGGGCGTGACGTACCGGCGATGGGTGGGGGAGGCGACGACCAGGCTGTCGCTGGTGGTGGCCGATCTCGCGGTGGCCGTCGCGGTGGTCGCGGCGGGTGTGCTGATGCGGCCGCCCGGAGCGGGTCTGGTCGCCGGGGTGGCGGCCGGGTGCGTCGGCCTGCCGCTCGCACTGCGGCGGGCCGCCCCGGTGCCGGTGCTGGTCGCGGTGACGGCGGCCGGGGCGGCGGCGCTGGTGGTCGGCCTGCGGCCGGAGGCGGTGATCTGGGCGGTGGCGTACGCGCTGTACCCGGTGGCGCTCGCCGGAGGGCGTAGCGCCGTGATCGGTCTGGCCGGCGCGCTGACCGGGGTGCTGCTGGTCGGGGTGCTCGACGCCGTCAGCACGCGGCTGCCGCTGTACGGGGAGACCGAGCCGGGTGTCGAGTCGTTCGGCAGCACTCCGGTCACGGCGATCGGGTACGCGCTCGTGGTCATCGTCGGCGCCTGGGCCCTGGGCCGCTGGGTCGGCGCCCGCCGGTGGTACGCCGCGCAACTCGCCGAGGCCCGCACCCGCCAGGCGGTGGCCGAGGAGCGGTTGCGGCTCGCCCGGGAGGTGCACGACGTGGTCGGGCACAACCTGAGCCTGATCGCGATGAAGGCGGCGGTCGCCAATCATGTGGGCGCCGACCGGGAGGCGACGTTGCAGACGATCGAGACGATCAGCCGGACCGCGTTGGACGACGTCCGGGCCGTGCTCGACGACGGACATGACGACCTGCCGGACCTCGCCGGCCTGGACGCCCTGGTGGCGCAGGCGCGGGCGGCCGGTCTTCAGGTCGTGGTCGACCGTGGTGACCTGTCGGCGGTGCCGGCGGGTGTGCAGGCGTCGGCGTACCGGATCGTGCAGGAGGCGTTGACCAATGTTCGGCGTCATGCCGACGCCCGGCGGTGCCGGATCGCGGTGACGGCCGATGCTGGTGTCCTGCGGGTGGAGGTGGTGGACGACGGGGCCGCCGGGCAGCCGTCCGTGGTGCCCGGTCGGGGGCTGACGGGGATGCGGGATCGGGTCGCGGGTCATGGCGGTGTGTTCGCGGCCGGTCCGGAGCCGGCCGGTGGGTTCGGTGTCCGGGCGACCCTGCCGTTCGCGGCATGACCGGGGTGTCCGTGCGCGTGCTGATCGCCGACGACGAGCCGCTGTTCCGCGAGGCGCTGCGGGACCTGATCACGGCGACCCCGCAGGTGACCGTGGCCGGTGAGGTGGGCACCGGTGCCGCTGCCGTCGAGTTCTGCCGACGGTGGCCGGTGGACGTGGTGCTGATGGACGTGCGGATGCCGGATCTGGACGGCATCGCGGCCACCGCCCAGATCACCGCCCTGCCCGGCGCCGCCCGGGTGTTGATCCTGACCACCTTCGATCTCGACGACCATGTGCACCGCGCGCTGCGCGCCGGTGCCAGCGGGTTCGTGCTCAAGGACATCAGCCCGGCGCGGCTGGTCGACGCGATCCGTACCGTGGCCGCCGGTGAGGCGCTGCTGGCACCGAGCGTCACCCGCCGCCTGATCGCCGAGTTCACCCGCCGGCGGGCGGTGCGACCGGTGCACGACCTGACGCCGCGCGAACGCGAGGTGCTGACCCTGGTCGCGCGGGGCCGGTCCAACGCCGAGATCGAGGCGGCGTTGCACATCAGCCGGGGCACGCTCAAGACCCACGTCGGGCGGCTGCTGACCAAGCTCGGGGCCCGGGATCGGGCGCAGTTGGTCATCGCCGGTTACGAGGCCGGGCTCGTCGACGACGGCTGAGGACCGGGCCCCGAATGCGCCCCGTCGGCCTACCTCAGGCCGAGGGCGCCGGGGGTGCCGCGTCGGGAGGCGAGCCACCAGGCGACGGTGGCGGTGACGGCGATGACCCCGCTGAACACGAACGGTGCCTCGATGCCGGCGCCGGCGGCGAGCGCGCCGCCGGCCAGTGCGCCCAGCGCGGTGCAGCTGTAGGTGAGCATGCGGGAGGCGGCGATCACCCGGCCGAGTAGGCCGCCGGGCACGAGTCGTTGCCGGACGGACAGGGCTGCCACGTTGAGCACGGCGAACGCCGCGCTGGTGGTGACCACCACGGCTACGGCGGCGGCGCGGTGCGGGGTGACGGCCAGCAGCACCGGGACACCGGCGGTGACGGCCATCGACCAGGTGAGCACGTGGCGGTGGCGGAAGCGGGCGACCAGCCGGTCGGCGGCGAACGAGCCGATCAGGCCCCCTGCGGCGCCGGTGGCCAGCAGCAGGCCGAAGCCGAACGCGCCGAGGCCGAGGGCGTCGCGGGCGTAGAGCACGAAGATCGCGAACCAGGCGGTGTCGGCGGCGGCCACGGCGGCGGTGACCAGCACCAGGGTCCGTAGCATCGGCTGGCGGAGCAGCCACCGCAGGCCGGCCAGGATGCCGTCGCCCTCGGCGTTCGCCGTCTCGTCGGTGGTGGGCGCGCTGGTGGCTCGGTGGGCCAGGGTCAGCGGTAGGGAGAGCATGAGCATCACGGCCAGGGCGAGGGTGGCGCCGTTGACGGCGAAGGGGATGGCCGCGCCGACGACGAACAGCATCGCGCCCACCGGGGGACCGACGAACTCTTTGCCGACGATCTCCCCGGCCACGAGCCGCCCGTTGGCCTTCTCCAGGTGGGCGTCGGCGACGAGCCGAGGTACGGCGGTCTGGGCGGCGGTGTCGCGGATGGTCTCGCCGATGCCGAGCAGGAACGCGGCGACGACGACCAGGGCGATGGTGGCCCCGCCCAGGGCCACTGCGGTGGCGAGGGTGGCCAGCACGAGGACCCGGGCGGTGTCGGCGGCGGCGAGCAGGGTGCGGGCGCTGCGGCGGTCGGCGAGGGTGCCGGCGAGCAGCCCGGAGACGAGCCAGGGCAGGAACTGGGCGGCGGCGACGGCGGCGACGGCCAACGGGGCGTCAGTGAGTGCCGCGGCGAGCAGCGGGAACGCGGCGACGCGGATGCCGTCACCCAGGTTGGCCAGGGCGGCGGCGCTCCAGAACGTCCAGAACGGACGCCCTAACGGGGCGCGATCGACCATGCGGCCGACCCTAGTGCAGGGCCGGTGGCGGGCGCGGTCCCGCGTCGCTGCCGCAACGGTGCGGGTCATGGCCGGAGGTGGACGGTTAGCAGGGGTCCCCTGCTATGCACGAGGCGTTAGCAGGGGACCCCTCCTTACACCTCAGAGGGCGTTGTCGGCGATGACCTGGCGGTACCAGTGGGCGCTGCGCTTGAGGACGCGGCGCTGGGTGGCGTAGTCGACGTAGATCAGGCCCCAGCGCTGGTCGTAGCCCTCGGCCCACTCGAAGTTGTCGAGCAGCGACCAGACGTGGAAGCTCTCCAGCGGCACGCCGTCGGTGACGGCGCGGTGGGCGGCGGCGAGGTGGTCGCGCAGGAAGGTGACCCGGCCGGTGTCCTCGACGGTGCCGTCGGCGGCGAGTACGTCGGGGGTGGGCAGGCCGTTCTCGGTCACGGTGAGCGGGATGGGGCCGTAGTCGCGGGTGACCCGGGTCAGGATGTCGTACATGCCGTCGGGATAGATCTGCTGCCACTCCGCTTCGGAGGTGGGCCAGCGGCTGACGGTGCCGCCGTTGGCGGTGACGTAGATCGGGGTGTAGTACTGCACCGCGAGCAGGTCGATGGGGGAGGAGATGATCTCCAGGTCGCCGTCGCGGATGCCGCGCACCATGCGGCTGTCCGGCCCGAGGTCGGCCAGGACGTCCTCGGGGTAGCTGCCCTTGAGGGCGGAGTCGAGGTAGAGGCGGTTCTCGTAGCCGTCGTAGAGGCGGGCGGCCTCGGCGGCGGCGGGGGAGTCGTCGGCGGGGTAGCAGGGGTGCAGGTTGAAGGCCGGGCCGATGCGGCCGGTGCTGCTGGTCTCGCGGAGTGCGCGGACCGCGAGGCCGTGGGCCAGCTGCAGGTGGTGGGCGACCAGGTAGGCGGCGTCGGGGTCGCGCAGGCCGGGGGCGTGGTGGCCGGTGAGGTAGCCGTTCTGCACCACGGTCTTGGGTTCGTTGATGGTCAGCCAGACCGGGACGCGGTCGCCGAGGGCGTCGAAGAGGATGGCGGCGTAGTCGGCGAAGCGCTGGGCGACGTCGCGGGACTCCCATCCGCCGGTGTTCTGCAGGGCCTGAGGCAGGTCCCAGTGGAACAGCGTGGCCATCGGGGAGATGCCCCGGTCGTGCAGGCCGTCGACGAGGCGGCGATAGAAGTCGAGGCCGCGTTGGTTGGCGGGGCCGGTGCCGTCGGGCTGGATGCGCGGCCAGGAGATGGAGAACCGGTAGCTGCGCAGCCCCAGGTCGCGCATCAGATCGAGGTCGTCGGCGTAGCGGTGGTAGTGGTCGGCGGCGACGTCTCCGGTGTCGCCGTTGCGGATGCGCCCGGGTGCGTGGCTGAAGGTGTCCCAGACCGATTCGCCGCGGCCGTCTTCCTTGGCGGCGCCCTCGATCTGGTAGGCGGAGGTGGCCGCGCCCCAGCCGAAGTTCTGTGGGAAGGGCAGCCGGACCGCTGGGCTGGTGTCCGGTGCGGTGCGGTCGGTGTCGCCGGGCTGGCAGCCGGCGAGGGTCGCGGCGCCGGCGGCCGCGGCGGTGGTGCCGATGGCGGCGCCGGCGGGGGTGACGGCCGTGGCCGAGAGCGCCGCGTGGCGCAGCAGGTCGCGCCGGGTGAGTATCGACATGAGTTCTCCTCGTGGATGGTTGACCGCCTGAGCCCTCGGGAGCGCTCCCAATACAGGGTAAAGGGTGGGCGGTGCCCGCCAAGGGCCGGATCGTCGCAGGTCGGGGCTGCCTTGGCGGCGGGGACGGCTGGGGGTGGGAAAGATGGCGCGGCCGGTCGGGCATCGGGTCGGCGGGACCGGGGTGCGCTGAGCTCCGCAGGGCGCGGACCGGGGTGGCGCGCCCGGGGCGGTCGGCGGGCGTCGCACGGTCGGCGGGCGGGTCGACTGCCGTTGCGGGGCGCGCGTGTGACGCGCGTCTGACCCGTCGGCCTCTTTTCCCATCGTGAACGGGGGTTTAGTGTGGGGACGGGGGAGGGCAACCCCCGTCCCCACTGTGTTGCGGTACACGCACGGGCGGATTTGGCGTCCCAGTCGTGCGTGTCGCGCGGGAGCCGGGCCACGCGAGTGGCTTGAGGTCCACCTCCCTCCACTGTGGTGGGGCGGCGGCTGACGGCGGTGTCCGGGCTGGCCCGCCGTCGGCCTCTGGTCTACTCCCCGGCGCCGTGGGCACAGCCCCGGGTGATCTTCTTTTTGGAACCTTGTCGATGGAAGCGCTCCCATCGACGTTGTTGCGACTGTAACGCCCGTCACGGCTTTGTGAAAGCCCCAAAACGAGATCGAAACAAGCCGGTGTTTCCGGAAGTTCCTGTGCTGGATCTGGGAGCGCTTCCATGGCACACTGTCGATCGACCGCGTGGAGCCAGATACGCGTGAGTGCAGGTTGCCGAGGGCAGCCCGGCTTGTCCGGTCCGGCGTCCTGATCGCAGCGGGGAGCAGCAGTCGTACGACGGCGCCCCCGCCGCCCCCGGCCTCGTGCCGACAGAGAGACCACCATCCACTTGGCGCTTCGCGGACACCCTGTCGGCGTGGCGTCGCGCCGGGGCGGCACCGTCCCCGGCCTGCCCGAGGAGACACCGCGCAGATGAAGAATCTGGCAAGACGTCGGCGCATGGCGTGGCTCGCCGCCGCGGCGCTGGCGATCGGCGGGGTGACCGTCCCCGCCGCCGCCGCACAGGCCGCACCGGCCTGCGACGTGGTCTACGCGACGAACGACTGGAGCAACGGCTTCACCGCCAACGTCACCGTCAAGAACCTCGGTGACCCGATCACCGGCTGGACGCTGAAGTTCGCCTTCCCCGGCAACCAGCGCGTCACCCAGGGCTGGTCGGCCCGGTGGACCCAGAGCGGCAACGAGGTCACCGCCGTCAACGAGTCGTACAACGGCAACCTGGCCACCGGCGCCAGCACCACCATCGGCTTCAACGGCTCCTACAGCGGCAGCAACCCCAAGCCGACGTCCTTCTCGGTCAACGGGGTCACCTGCGGCGGCGTGCCGCAGCAGCCGCCGACGGTGAGCCTGTCGGTGCCCGCCGGCCCGTTCGTGGCCCCGGCCGACGTACCGCTGACCGCCACGGCCAGCGACGCCGACGGCACCATCACCAAGGTCGAGTTCTACCGCAACGGGTTGCTGGTCAACACCGACACCACCGCCCCGTACGCGTACACGCTGGAGGACCTGCCGGCCGGTGCGTACACGGTGCAGGCGCGGGCGTACGACAACGCCAACCTCTCGGCGGTGGCCGAGCGGACCTTCACCGTCACCGCGGCCACCGGGCCGGCGCTGGTCGCCACCCCGTCCTCGGTGAGCGTGCCGGAGGGCGGCACCTCGACGTTCAACCTCAAGCTGGACCGGGCACCCACCTCGAACGTGGCGGTGAGCCTGGCGCGCACCGGTGACTCGGACATCAGCGTGACTCCGTCCACGCTGACGCTGACTCCGAGCAACTGGAGCACCGGCGTCAACGTGACCGTCGCGGCGGCGGAGGACGCCGACACCGTCGGCGGCACCGCCACCATCACCGCCTCGGCCACGGGCTACGCGCCGCTGGCGATCACCGTCACCGAGATCGACAACGACGTGCCCGGTGGCGGCGACGGCGAGTACGTGGAGCGGTTCCTCGCCCAGTACGGCAAGATCAAGAACTCGGGCTACTTCAGCCCCGAAGGCGTGCCGTACCACTCGATCGAGACGCTGATCGTCGAGGCGCCGGACCACGGCCACCAGACCACCTCCGAGGCGTTCAGCTTCTGGCTGTGGCTGGAGGCGTACTACGGGCGGGTGACCCAGAACTGGGCGCCGTTCAACAACGCCTGGACGGTGATGGAGAAGTACATCATCCCGTCCTCGGCCGACCAACCGACCGCCGGCGCCGCCGGTGACGCCAGCTACGCCGCCGAGCACGACCTGCCCAACCAGTACCCGTCGCAGTTGGACACGTCGGTCCCGGTGGGCCGCGACCCGCTGCGCTCGGAGCTGCAGCAGACCTACGGCACCGGCGACATCTACGGCATGCACTGGCTGCTCGACGTCGACAACACCTACGGCTTCGGGCGCTGCGGCAACGGCACCACCCGGCCGGCCTACATCAACACCTTCCAGCGGGGCACCCAGGAGTCGGTCTGGGAGACCGTGCCGCAGCCGTCCTGCGACACGTTCCGCCACGGCGGCCAGTACGGCTACCTCGACCTGTTCGTCAAGGAGTCCAACGCACCGGCGCGGCAGTGGAAGTACACCAACGCCCCGGACGCCGACGCCCGTGCCGTGCAGGCCGCCTACTGGGCGCTGACCTGGGCCAAGGAGCAGAACAAGCAGGCCGACGTGGCGGCCACCGTGACCAAGGCCGCCAAGATGGGCGACTACCTGCGGTACGCCATGTTCGACAAGTACTTCAAGCGGATCGGCAACTGCGTCGGGGCCAGCCAGTGCCCCGCCGGCAACGGCCGCGACTCCGCGCACTACCTGCTGTCCTGGTACTACGCCTGGGGCGGTGCGTACGACGCCGGCCAGAACTGGTCGTGGCGCATCGGTTCCAGCCACAGCCACTTCGGCTACCAGAACCCGTTCGCGGCGTGGGCGCTGACCAACGTCAACGAGCTCAAGCCGCGCTCGTCCACGGCGGCGGCGGACTGGACCAACAGCCTCAACCGGCAGCTGGAGTTCTACACCTGGCTCCAGTCGGCCGAGGGTGGCATCGCCGGTGGCGCGACCAACAGCTGGGGCGGGCACTACGGCACGCCGCCGGCCGGTACGTCAACCTTCTACGGCATGTTCTACGACGAGGACCCGGTCTACAACGACCCGCCGTCGAACCAGTGGTTCGGCATGCAGGTCTGGTCGATGCAGCGCATCGCCGAGCTGTACCTGGTCAGCGGCAACGCCAAGGCCAAGGCGCTGCTGGACAAGTGGGTGCCGTGGGCGATCGCCAACACCACGGTGGGCACCAACTGGTCGATCCCGTCGGACATGCGTTGGACCGGACAGCCGACCACCTGGAACCCGACCAACCCGCAGCCGAACACCAACCTGCACGTCGAGGTGACGGTCAAGGGCCAGGACGTCGGCGTCGCCGCCGCCTACGCCCGTACGCTGATCGCGTACGCGGCGAAGTCGGGCAACGCGGCGGCGAAGACCACCGCCAAGGGTCTGCTGGACGCCCTGCACGCCAACAGCGACGCGCAGGGTGTCTCGACGGTGGAGAAGCGGGGCGACTACCGCCGCTTCGACGACGTCTACAACGCCTCCACCGGGCAGGGCCTCTACATCCCGCAGGGATGGACCGGCCGGATGCCCAACGGTGACGTCATCGCCCCGGGCAAGAGCTTCCTCGACATCCGGTCGTTCTACAAGAACGACCCGGCATGGCCCAAGGTCCAGGCCTACCTCGACGGTGGGCCGGAGCCGGAGTTCCGCTACCACCGGTTCTGGGCACAGGCGGACGTCGCCATGGCGTACGCCGACTACGGGAAGTTGTTCCCCAACGGCTGACCGAGACTCCTCCGGGTGGGCGGTGACCCACCCGGAGGCTTCGGCCGGGCCTCGGGGGTAGAGGCAGGTACCGGCCGAATGACGGCCTGACACCCACGGTCAGGCCGGGGTGGGTCGGCCCCTCTGGCCGACGCAGCGGAGCGGTCGACCCACCCCACCGCCCCGATCGTGAGGGCGGGTACGCAGATCGCGGAAAAAAGTGACCGCCCCGGGATCACAACCCGGCCCGGGACGGAGTAACGTACATCACCGGAGAGGCCGCTCCCCCCGTGGCGGCCTCTCCCTTATTGTGCGGGCTCTTTACCGTCCGCCCCGGCAATCGACGCCACCGCCTCCGACACCACCGGGTGGCGCACCCCCGGATGGCCGGCCGGCAGCGACCGGCGGATCACCGCCCAACTGACCGCCAACGCCGCGGCCACCAGCGGCCACGTCATCCCCACCCGGGCCGCCGCCAGACCCAGCACCTGTCCACCCAGGTACAGCGGCACGAACACCGCCAGCCGCAGCACGTAGGTCGCCGTCCAGACCCAACTGGCCCGCCCGTACGCCCGCAGCAACGCCGGATCACGGCGCCACCGCCCTCGCTGACCCAACGCCGTCCCCACCACCACACCCAGCAGCGGCCACCGCAGCACGATGCTGGCCGCCCACGCCAGGGCACTGGCCGCGTTGGCCAGCAACTGCACGAGGAAGAAATCCTCGGCCCGCCCGGTACGCACCACCACCAGCGCGGCCACACAGACGGCCAACAACCCGATCACCACCGACCGGGGCCGGTCACCACGCCGCAGCCGCCACCCGGCCACCACCGCGCCGGCCACCAGCGCCGCCACCACCCCCACGTGCACCGACTGACCGGCCACCAGCCACCCCACAGTGAAAGCCAGCGGAGGCACCGTGGCGTCGATCGCCCCCTGCCGCCCACCGAGCAGGTCGGCCAACGACTCCGGCCGCTGCACCGCCGCCGGGTCGCGTTCCGACGTACCGGTCACCATCTCCTCCTTCACCTGCGCCCCAACCTATCCCCGCGACATCGGCGGGCCACCGGTCATCCCGCCCCACCGTGCCGCTAAGTTGTCCGGGTGCGCGTGACGCCCCGGGGTGGGACTGCGGTCTGGCTCGTCGTCCTGGTCCTCATCCAGGTGGCGGCCTTCATCGCCGTGTGGCGCCTGGCCCTCTACACCGGGCTCGGCCAGTGGATCGACACCGTGGCCCTGACCGGCAACCGGATCGGCCGCGACCACATCCAGGAACCCGTCGACCACATCCTCAACGCCATGTCCGTGGTGTCCCTACTCGCGGTCACCATCACCATCGGGTTCATCGCCCTCATCCGCGGCCGGATCGCCCTCGCCGTCGCCGCCACCGCCCTGATCGCCGGCGCCAACGTCACTACCCAACTGCTCAAGTACGGCCTGGCCCGCCCCGACTACGGCATCGACCCCGAACGCGCGTACGTCGGCAACAGCCTGCCCAGCGGACACACCACCGTCGCCGCCTCCGTGGCCGTCGCCCTGGTGCTGGTGCTGCCACCCCGGGTCCGCGCCCTCGGCGCGGTCATCGGCGCCGCCTACGCCGCCGCCGCCGGAGTCGCCACCCTGTCGGCCGGCTGGCACCGCCCCAGCGACGCGGCGGCGGCCTACCTCGTCGTCGGCGTCTGGGCGGCCCTGGCCGGACTGCTGCTGCTGATCACCCAACGCGAACAGGCCGAGGTGGAACCGGGCGACGCACACCGCCTCACCGCCACCCTGCTCGGCGTCGGCGGTCTCCTGGTGATCGCCGGCTGTGCCCTGGCCCTCTGGTGGCTGATCGGCGTCCGCGGCACACCCCCACAGGCGCTCGGCCGCCGCCCCCTGTTCCTCGGGTACGCCGGCAGCGCCGCCGGCATCGTCGGCACGATGGGCGTGGTGATGGCACTGGTACTGGCCTCCGTGCACCGCATCGTCCCCCGCCACCAGGGCTGACCCGTGCCCACCGACTCGTTCGAGCGCGTTCGCGACGCCTTCGCCGACGAGTGCACCCGACTGGGTGAGGTGCTGACCACTCTCGACGACGCGGACCTGACCCGCCCCACCGACTGCCCGCCCTGGAACCTGGCGCAACTGCTGGCACACGTCCACACCGGCGTCGGCAGGCTGGCCGACATGCTCGCCGACCCGGCACCCGCCCAGGCGCGGGTCGACGCCGCCGAGTACTTCGGCGCGGCCAAGTTCACCCCACAGGTCGATGCCGACCGGATCGCCTCCGCGCAGGCTTCTGGAGAGGTCGACAGCGCGTCCCGGGCGGCCGCCGAGTTCGACCGCGCCTGGCGGACCACGGTGGCAGCCGTGGACGCGTACCCGCCGGACCGGGTGGTGCGCACCCGGCACGGTGACGCGATGACGGTGACCGAGTTCCTGCGTACCCGGGTGCTGGAAGTCGGGGTGCACGGCCTGGACCTGGCCGCCGCCCTGGACCGACCGGCCTGGCTGACCCCGGCCGCCGCACAGGTGATTGCCGACCTGCTCACCGGCGGGCGGGACGTACCGGCGGAGCTGGGCTGGGACCGGCTGACCCTGATCGCCAAAGCCACCGGCCGCAGCCCGCGCAGCGCCGCCGAACAGGCCCTGCTCGACAGCGCGGGGCTGCGGCTGCTGTCCTTCAGCCGGAGTTAGGTAGATTCAATCTACGTAGATTGAATCTACGTAGACTCCGTCTACATAGATGGCGGGTGGTCGTCTCCCGTTCGGATCAAGGCGCGAGGTGCTGAGTCAGCCGGCGGTAATCGTCGCTGCTCCGGGGGCCCAGTGAGTCAACCACTGCACGAAGGCAGTCGGGTCTCGCAGCTCAAGGTCACCGTCGGATTCCCACCTCAGCCAGTCGGGGCGGAGATATCCGATCACCGCCAACCGCCCATCGTCGGGTCCGAGCAGTTCGAGCCAGAGATCGGGCCACTGCATCCAGTCCATGACCTCGGTATCGGGCCGTAGCGCCAGTGCCGTCCGCAGTTGAGTCAGCGCCTCTGCGTCACGCTGGTCGGCGAGGACGGGACGACGACCATGCCGTTTGCGATGAGGTTCACCCGGCCCGGCCGAGTCGAAGATGCGGACCCGGGTGGTTCTCTCGAACGTCTCGGCCACGTCAGCAAGTAGATCGATGGTCACGCTCGCCATTCTTGCGGCTCGACGCGGTGGAACGGGTGGGTGGTCATGGTGAGCTGGCCGCCGACAACCGCCGGATCGGTGGCGGCGAGGTCGCGGCCGGGCCCGGGGGCAGATGTGATCGATGCCCAGGTCCATGCTCTCGCCTTCATTGCATGATCGCGCTCGATCCAGGATCGAGTGGTTGTCGTCGCGCTAGGAGACCACTCGATCCTGGATCGAGCGCGATCTTCTAGATGAACACCTTCTACTGAGACAAAGGGTGTCCGGTGAGCAGTGGCGTCGGCTATTCTGACCGCTTCTCGCGATCGCGTTCGGCATCGCGGATCCCGTGGTGCACCGCCGCTCGAATAATTGCATAAAGCACGAGGAATGCAAGAGCGTAGAAGAAAAGGGCAACAACCCCGCCGGCAAGGAAGTCCATCGCTGGAGCATGCGACAACTGTGCGCGTCGATACAAGTTCCAGGCGAGGCGCGGTCAGGCGGGGGAGCGGGGGGCCGGGACGTGCGGGACGGCGGTACGCAGGTGGGCCAGCACGACCGGGTCGATGCGGCCGGGCACCAGGCGTTCCTCCAGGTTCTCCATCCCGGCCCAGGCGACCAGGGCGTCCTCCGGCTCGGTCGGGTCGGCCGGGTGCCCGAGCGCGGTGAGGAGTCCGGCCACCTCGGCGGCGAGGGCACCGGCCAGGGTGAGCAGGGTGGCCGGGTCGGGGCGGCTGAACAAGCGGGTGTGCACCGCGAGCAGCCGCTCCAGTTCGGTGATCGGGTCCGGGTGGTCGTCGACGCGCAGGTCGATGGCGACGTCACCGGTGCCGGCGTACCCGCTGCCTTCTCGGACGACGAGCAGGGCGGCGCTCTGCTGGCCGCGGCGGTCTCCGCCGGCGGTCTGGCCGGCGCGCAGCGCGGCGACCAAGCGTTGCGCGAAGGGCAGGTCGGTGCCGGTGAGCCAGGTGTCGCGTAGGGCGTCGATGACCTCGGGGCCGGTGAGGATGTTGCCCTGGGCGGCCCAGCCGTCGCCGGCCTGGCCGCCGGCCCAGTCGCGGCAGTGCGGGCCGGTCCAGGTGGCGCCGGGGCCGGTGGCGGCGACCACGCCGAGTTGCCGGTGGTCGCGTTCCGGGTCGGCGGCGACCAGGCCGGCGACGACGTGGCCGGCGGGGACGCCGGTGCGTAGCAGGGCCAGTCCCTGCGGCCGGTAGGCGAGGTTCACGTGTGCCTGGGTGGCGATCGCGCCGAGGTCGGCCTCGGCGGCCGGGACGAGGGCGCCGGCGGCCAGGAAGCGGCTGGCCACGACGATGCCGTGCGTGCGGCCGTCGGTGGAGCGGGCGACGAGCGAGAAGGTCACGACAGCCAGGTTAGCGCTGGTCAGAGCCGTGTTGCCGATGCCGGACCGGGGGTGTCAGAAGGGCGGGGCGGCCGGTTCGGGTGCCTTGTTGCGGGCCCGCAGGGAGTCGGTGAGCGCGACCACGCCGAGCACCACGAGGACCAGCACCTGAGACCAGACCGGCGGGTGGTGTACGGCCACCGGCACGGCGGCGGCCAGCAGCAGTGCGGCGATCCAGCGGGGTGGGGAGACGCGGTGGAACACCTCGTACTCGAAGCGGGCCCGGCCGAGCAGGAACACCACCGGCCCGCCGAGGATCATGACGATCCAGGCGGGTTCGGGGTGGTAGAGCGGGTGTTGGATGGCCAGTTCGTAGCCGACGGCGGTGGCGGTGAGCCCGATCACCATGACCAGGTGGGTGTCGGCGGCGGAACGGCCGATCCCGGCCGGTTGCCGGGCGCGGGCGACGGCCTCGCCGAGGATTTGACCGGCGCGCTGCACGTAGATGCGCCACAGCAGGATGGAGGTGGCCAGTGCGAGCGCGAACGCCAGGGTCTGTGACGGGGGATAGGGGCCGCCGCTGTAGGAGAAGCCGGCGACCAGTACGGTCTCGCCGAGGGCGATGAGGAAGAACTGCTGGTAGCGCTCGGCCAGGTGTTCGCTGGAGATGTCCCAGCGGGAGACCGTGGAGCGACCCAGCCCGGGTACGGGGTAGCCGTACCGGCCGGAGAGGTACTCCAGGCCCAGCGCGCTGGTCCACAGGATCACCCGCGGGTTGACCGGGAGCAGCGCGCCCACGATCCACAGCACGCCCGAGGCGGTGAAGGTGATCGCGGTGCGGGCCTTCAGGGCCCGTTCGGGGGTGTCGTACGCGAGCAGGATCAGCGGTCGGGCGACCTGCGCCACCACGTACGCGACCGCGAAGGCCAGCCCGGTGGCGGTGATCGCCTGGGGGATCGCCACGCCCATCACCATGCTGCAGACCAGGGCGATCATGACGATCACCTGCACCCCGCCGTGGTACGGGTCGTAGCGGCTGGTCGCCCAGGCGGTGTTCTGCCACAGCGCCCAGAGCGCCAGCAGCAACAGCAGGGTCTTCAGCCCGCCGGTCACCGGGGTCCAGCCGGAGGCGCCTCCGGGTTCCAGTGCCAGGTCCTCGAACGTGCGGGCGGAGATGCGGGTGAGGGCGAAGACGAAGACGAGGTCGAAGAAGAGTTCCAGGAACGTGGCCCGGCCCGGCTGGGAGACCGGTTCCAGCCGACCGGCGAAACGCGTCACGGTCGGCTGCCCCGTACGCCGGTCCAGCTCATCCTGCTGTCGTAGCATCGTGCGGGGCAGCTCAGCGGGGTATTCCGGGAAGCCGATCAGATCTTGCTCGGTGGGCGCGGCAGCGGGCACCATCGACCGATGACGACGCGATGGGCAATGACGGTGCCGTTGGGCGCTATCCCGCTCGCCGACCACGCCGCGATGTACGCGGCCCTGGCCGACGCCGGTTTCACCGACGTGTGGTCCGCCGAGGTCAACGGCGCCGACGCGTTCACCCCGCTGGCGCTCGCCGCGGCGTGGCAGCCCCGCCTGCGGCTGGGCACCGCGATCGCGCCGGTGTTCACCCGAGGGCCGGGCCTGCTGGCGATGAGCGCCGCCGCGCTCGCCGACGTCGTTCCCGGCCGGTTCGCCCTCGGCATCGGCGCGTCGTCGCCGGTGGTGGTCACCGACTGGAACGCGGTGGAGTTCACCGAGCCGCTGCGGCGGACCCGGGACGTGCTGGCGTTCCTGCGGGCCGCGTTGCGCGGGGAGACCGTCGACGGGGACTTCGACACCTTCGCGGTCCGCCGGTTCACGCTGGAACGGCCGCCGCTGGTGCCGCCGCCGCTGCTGCTGGCCGCGCTACGGCCGGGCATGTTGCGGCTGGCCGCCGCCGAGGCCGACGGGGTGATCCTGAACTGGCTGGCCGCCACCGACGTGCCCCGGGCGGTGGCCGAGCTGGGTGAGCGGCGCCCGCAGTTCGACGTGGTCGCGCGGATCTTCGTCTGCCCGACCGAGGACGTCGACTACGCCCGCGCCCTGGGCCGGCGGATGATCACCAGCTATCTGACCGTGCCCGCGTACGCGGCGTTCCATCGCTGGCTCGGCCGCGAGGAGGCGTTGAAGGGCATGTGGCGGGCCTGGACGGCCGGTGACCGGCGTGGCGCGCTGGCGGCGGTGCCGGACGAGGTGGTCGACGCGTTGATCGTGCACGGCTCACCCGAGCGGTGCCGCGCCCAGGTACGCCGCTACACCGAGGCCGGGGTGCAGGTACCGGTGCTGGCCCTGCTGCCCACCCCGGAGGTGCCCGCCGGCGACCCGGCGGCGCTGGCCACGCTGGTGGCCCGGCTCGGCCCCGACGCGGGTGCGGAGGCGGTGTGAACCTCACCGACCGGGTCGCGGTGATCACCGGCGCGGCCGGGGGGATCGGGGCGGCGTTGGCCCGCCGCTTCGCCGCCGAGGGCGCCGCCGCGCTGGTGCTGGCCGACGTCGACGGCGCCGCCGCCGACACCGTCGCGGCGTCGGTCGGCCCGCAGGCGTACGCGGTGACCGTCGATGTCACCGACGAGGAGCAGGTGCGGGCCCTGGTCGCCGACGTGCAGGGCCGCCACGGCCGCATCGACGTGTTCTGCGCCAACGCCGGGGTGACCACCGGCGGGGGAGTGGAGGTCGACACCGCTGTCTGGGAGCAGGCCTGGCAGGTCAACGTGCTCGCGCACGTCTACGCGGCCCGGGCGGTGCTGCCGGCGATGGTGGCCCGGGGCAGCGGCTACCTGCTGCACACCTGCTCGGCGGCGGGGTTGCTGACGGCGGTCGGCGACGCACCGTACTCGGTGACCAAGCACGCCGCCGTCGGGTTCGCCGAGTGGCTCTCGGTGACCTACCGCGACCAGGGCATCCGGGTCAGTGCCCTGTGCCCGCAGGGCGTGGACACGCCGATGCTGGCCGACGGGCTGGCCGCGGGACATCTGGGCGCGCGGGTGACGGCGGCCTCCGGTGTGGTGCTCAGCCCGGACGACGTGGCTGCGGCGGCGGTGGCCGGGATGGCCGAGGAGCGCTTCCTGATCCTGCCGCACCCCGAGGTGGCCGACTACGCCCGCCGTCGCGCCGAGGACCCCGACGGCTGGCAGTCCGGGCTGCGCAAACTGGTGCGCCGGCTGCGGGCCGCCGATCAGTCGCCGCCCCCGCCTCCACCCCCGCCGCTGTCGCCTCCGCCGCCGTAGCCGCCGCCTCCGCTGCTGTCACCGACGCCCGTGTCCCGGCCTCCGCCGCTGTCGCCGAAGCCGGCCGCGTCGCCGTAGGTGGCGTTCTCGGCGATGGCCGCCGAGTGGCGGTCCGGTACCCGTGTGCCTCCGCCGACGCGCCGTGGCGGTGCGGTGCGGCGCAACTGCCGGGTGGCCACCGCAGCGGCGGCCAACCGCTGGTCGCGCGTCGTCGGCCGCGCGGCCCGCCGCCGACGCCTTATCTGCCATGCGACGGCGACCCCGGTCACCGCGACGACTGTGCCGATCACCACCAGCCACATATCCATGGTTCGATGCTAGGAGGTGGGGTCGAGGGTCACCGGTGCCAGCGCAACGGCCCCGGGTGCACTGACCAGAGCAGCCGTCGCCACCGGGACCGCCCGGCCCGTAGTCGGCTCGTGTAGGTCCCGGCCGCTCCGGCGGCGGCTGCGGCCTGTTCCTCGGTGACCGCACCGGGAGCGAACCCGACCTGGTTGACCAGCCGCGCCAGGTCGTCGACGGCGACGTACGCCAGATTCGTCGGCCCGCCCTCGATATCCCCGGCCACGCCGGTGGCCCCGGTCGTCCCGGTCCCGTTGCCGGTCACCCGCGCGATGTCGGCCCCGAGTTCGGTGTCGGTCCCACGTGTGGTGTCGGCCCTGGATCGGTTGTCAGCACCGGGTTCGGTGTCGGTCAGGGCCTGGCGGGCCCGTGCGGCGACCTCGCTGGCGGACAGGTCGGCGGGCACCGGCTGCCCGGCCAGCCGCAACGCGTCGGTCAGCTCCCGCCAGGCGCCGACGATCCGCTGCCCGGGGTCACCCCGCGACAACCGGTCCCGGGTCTGCGCCCGCCGCAGCACCGCCAGCGTGGCCAGCACGCCCACCACCACGAGCAGCAGCCCACCGGTGGTCCCGGCGGCCAGCACCGACCTCGGCACCCCACCCGAGTCCTCAGGGCCGCCCGGGGCCGCCTGCGCGGGGGGTGAGGCGGTCGGTTCCAGCGTCGGCTCCGGCTGCTCCGACGGGGGCGGATCCTCCGGCTGAGGCCGGAAGTCCTCCTCCACCGGCCGGGGCTCCTCGTCGGGGCGGGGAAGCGGATCGAACGACACCCACCCCAACCCCTCGAACAACACCTCCGGCCACGCGTACGCGTCGGCGGCCCGCACCGGACCGGCACCCGGGGCGGCGAACCCGACCACCACCCGCGTCGGCAGCCCCGCCAACCGGCCCAGCACGGCGAAGGAGGCGGCGAACTGCTCCGAGGTGCCCCGCTGCCCACCGGCGTTGCGCGGCCCGAAGAGGAAGAACCCCAGATTCGGGTACGCGTGCCCGCTGGGGGCGTCGGCGACCAGCCGGTAGTGCTCGGCGAGCCATTGCTCGATGGCCGCCGCCCGCGCGTACGGGGCGCCGTTCTCCTCCACCAGTTGGGCGGCCAACCGCCGCAGCTGCTCTGGTACTCCGTCGGCGACGTGCAGCACCCGTGCCACCTCGTCTCCGGCCGGTGTGTTCGCGGTGGCCAGCAGGTTCACATCCGGGATCTCCCGCGCTGAGGTCACCGTGTACCGCAGTCCGGGGGAGAGCCCGTCGGGACGGATGAGGGTGCCGGTGGCCGGGTCGTACGCCACCCGCGCCCCGGACACCTCCACCGGTGTGGGGACTGCGGGCAGGAGCCGTCCACTGAGTTCACCGACGGTGATGTCCTGCCGGAGGGTGTCCACGGTGGTGTCCGGGGAGGGATCGGGGGCGGGCAGGATCCGTCCGGCGTTGCGGTAGGTGGCGCCGACGCGCCAGGTGACTCCGTCGTAGTCGCTGAGCACCGCCAACCGAATCCGCACCCCCTCCGGCGGCGGGGTGGCGTCGGGCCGGTCGGTGGACACCTGGAACAACTGCTGGTCCGGGTTGAGTGCCCAGCCGGAGATGCGAATCAGCGGGTTCTCGTCCAACGTCTGCACCTGCGGCGGCTCCACGTACCGGCGCGGGTCCACCGGTCGGGTGTCCACCAGTGCCGCCACCGCCGGGCCCAGCACCGCCGCCATCGCCACCACCACTGCGGTGCCGGCCGCCGAGGCGGCGGCCAACCGGAGCCGCACCCGGTCGCGTACCTCCGGGGCCAGTGCCGCCACCGGGTCGGGGCCGGCCTCCTTGCCGGAGACGGCCAGTCCGAGCGCGGCGACCGCCACCAGCGCCACCGTGGCGCCGATCGCCGGTGCGGCGTTGGGCCCCACCACGTAGACGGCACCGGCGTAGAGCAGCACCGGCGGCAGGTAGCCCAGCAGCACCCGTCCGGCCCGCACCGCCACCTCCGCCCCGGCCAGCCCGGTCAGCCACGCGGCCACCACCGGCAGCAGCACCGTGTCCGGGGTCGGTTCCACCGGGATCATCGCGGTCAACAACCGGGGGATCGCGTTGCGGGCGGCGTCGCCGACGATCTCCGCGAAACCGCCCGGAAGCTGCGCCCGGTCTGCCGACAGGTGCAGGCACCACGCGGTGTATCCGGCCATCGCCAGCACCGACACCGGCGCCACCAGCCACGACGGCAACCGCCGCGCCACTACGCTGACCAGCACCGACCCGAGCGCCGCACCGGCCACCAGCAGGGTCAGCAGCGTGTCGGCGTACACCCGGCCGAGCACCATCCCGGCCAGCGTGACCATGGTGATCAGGGCCAGCGGCACCGGCACCGCCCGCAGCCGGCTCACCACCGCCGTACCCCGTCCCACTCGGCGGCGAATGCGGCGCCGTCGGCCGCGTCGACGACCACCAGCCCGGCCGCGCCCGGCGGCGTGGCCTCCGCCGCGCCGAACACCCCGACCACCACCGACGGGTACGCCCCACGCAGCGCGCCGACGTGCCCCAGGTCCTCACGGCCACCCGGGCCGGTCAGGACGACCAGGGTGTCGCCGAGTCGGTCGCGGCGCAGCCGGGCCGCTGCCTGCTGCACCGTGCCCTCGGCCGCAAGCGACACCGCCGCCAACCGGTCCAGCGGCCCCACCGCACCCTCGTCCTCGACGTGGTCGGAGGGTGGTGCGGCGACGAAGAGCAGCACCACCGGCAGGTCCTCCCGGACGGCGGCGGCCACCACCGACGCCGCCGCCTCACACGCCGACTCGAACGACTCGGCGACCCCGTCCACCCGGTCCGGATGGGCGGCGAGGCGGTTGTCCACCAGCACCACGATTCGCGGCAGGCTGGTGTCCACGTTCTCCCGCACCATCAGCTCACCCACCCGGGCGCTGGTGCGCCAGTGCACCCGCCGCAACTCGTCGCCCACCACGTACTCCCGCAACGAGTCGAAGGTGATCGAGCCGTGCGGGACGGCGTCGACGCGTCCGTCCAGGCTGCGCCCGGCGCCGGTGGGTACCGCCGACAGCGGGTGGATCCGTGGGTGCACCCAGACCGGCACGCTGTCGCCGTAGGAGCGGGCCAGCACCACCAGACCCAGTGGGTCACGGCGGGTGACGCGCAGCGGTCCGACCGGCACCACCCCGCGCCGTACGGTCGGGACGTCGTAGCGGACCACGGTGTCCGTTCCGGGGCGCAGCCGCAGCACCGGCACCGGCACCACCTGGTCACCGCAGCGGTCGGTGGCCAGCAGGTTCGCCGCACCCCACCGCCCCGCGTTGCGGACCGTCACCGTCATCGACGCCGGGTCACCCCGACCCACCCGATCCGGGTCCGCCTCCCGCCGCACCTCCAGTCGCGGCCGCCGGGCGGCGGTCACCGTCGCGACCGCGACCGCGCCGCCCGCCGCCACGCCCAGCAGCGCCAACTCCGGGTACGCGAACCGGAAACCGGCGCCGGCCAGCACGACCGCAGCCACGAGCAGCCCGATTCCCCGGGCGGTGATCCGCACGACAGGCGCCCGCCGGTCAGGGGGTCGCCGGGGCGGGCTGCCCCGACGGCAGCGGCACCGGCACCGAGGCGACGGACTGACGCAACACGTCGGCGGCGGTCACGCCACGCACCTGGGCGTCCGGGGTGAGCAGCAGCCGGTGCGCGAACACCGACTCGGTCAACGTCTTGAGGTCCTCCGGCATGATCCAGCCCCGACCGTCGATCAACGCGTACGCGCACGCCGCCCGCGTCAACGCGATCACCCCACGCGGGCTCACCCCCACCCGCACCTGCGGATGCGTACGCGTGGCCGCCGCCAACCGCACCGCGTACGCGTACAGCGGCTCGGCGATGTGCACCCGGCGGGCCATCCGCACCATCTCGCCCAGGGTGGCGGTGTCGGTGACCGCCGCGAGCGCCTCGGGGGAGCGCACAGTCGCCCCGCGCAGCACCTCCACCTCCACCGACTCGTCCGGATACCCCACCGACAGCTTCACCAGGAACCGGTCCAACTGCGCCTCCGGCAACCGGTACGTGCCGTCCATCTCCACCGGATTCTGCGTGGCCACCACCAGGAACGGCTGCGGCACCGGATGGCGTACCCCGTCGACGGTGACCGTGCGTTCCTCCATCACCTCCAGCAACGCCGACTGCGTCTTCGGCGACGCCCGGTTGATCTCGTCGGCGATCACGATGTTGGCGAACACCGGCCCCGGATGGAACTCGAACCCCCGGGTCGCCTGGTTGAAGATCGTCACGCCGGACACGTCCGACGGCAACAGGTCCGGCGTGAACTGGATCCGCCGCCACTGCCCCTTCACCGTCGCCGCGATCGCCCGCGCCAACGTCGTCTTACCCACCCCCGGCACGTCCTCCAACAGCACGTGCCCCTGCGCGAACAGGGCGGTCAGCGCCAGCCGCACCACCTGCGGCTTACCGAGCACCACCGAGTTGACGTTCTCGGCCAGCCGCGCAGCGAGGGCGGCGAAACCCTGCACCTCCTGCTGGGTGAGCGGTTCGTGGCTGTTCACGGTGGTGCTCCTCGGCCGAATTGGATCAGCAGGTGGGCAGGACGGCGATGTCGTCCCCACCCTCCAGGTTGAGCCAGGCCCAGGGGATGTAGTTACGTCCGCTGTACTCGACCTGCACCCACCAGGTGCTCTGCTTGTTGTCGTTGTAGATCCAGGAGTCGATGTTGGTGCCCCGCTCCCGGCAGTACGCCTTCAACCGCGTGCCCGGCCGCGCCCACCCGACCTGCCGGTCGTTGTCCTGCCTCGGCACCGCGAAGATCTCGTTGCCGTTGCGGCCGTCCCGGTCCCGATCGCAGTACGTCCGCTGCTCTGGCTCCGGACCGTTGTTGCAGGTGGCGATCCCGAACAACGCGTCCGTCTCCTGCGCCCGACGGGCCGTACCCTCACCGGCCGCGTTCGTCGCCGTCACCGTGAACGTGTAGTCCGTCCCCGGCGACAGGCCGTTCATCGTGATGCTGGAACAGGGACCACTGCGCGCCGTCTGACCCGACCGGGCCAGGGTGCACGTCGCCTGCCCACCACCGGCGTCCACGGTGAACGTCACCGTCGCCGACGTCGCGGTCGCCGACGACCCCGTCACCGTCACCCGGGGCGGCGCCACCGTCCGCGCCGTCGTCGTGGCCTGCGGACCCTCACCGGCCTCGTTGACCGCCCGCACCCGCACCGTCACGTTCTGCCCGTCACCCAGGTCACTGACCGTGGTCTGGGTGTCGGTCACCTCGGTACGCCGCTCACCGACCTCCACCACGTACCCGCTCACCGGCCGACCGTTGGCCGCCGCCGGCGCCCACTGCACCGACACCGTCCCCGACCGGTCCCCGACCGTGCCGGCCCGCAACTCCACCGGCTCACCCGGCACCGTGAACGGCACCACCGTGTCGCTGACCGGCGACGACTCCGACGCCGCACCCTTGTCGTTGACCGCCACCACCGTGAACGCGTACTGCGTGCCGTACTCCAACTCACCGGCCTTGACCACCAACTCCTCACCGGTCGCCTCACCGACCGGAGCGTTGGTCCCCGCCGACATCGCCGTCACCGCGTACCGGGCGATCCGATTGCCCTGCCCGTTCGCCGCCGGCCAACTCACCACCACCGTGCCGTCCGCGCGGGCCTGCGCCGACACACTGGCCGGCGCGTCCGGCACCGCCGCCGTCGGCGTCACCGGATTACTGGTCCGCGTCGGACCCGCACCCTCGGCGTTGACCGCATGCACCGCGAACCGGTACGTCTCCCCGTTGGTCAACTCCTTGATCTGCACCGACCGCTGGTTCGCACCCACCTCACGACGCTGCCCGGCACCCTCCACCACATACCGGATGATCTCCGCCCCGTTGGCCGGCGCCGGCCGCCAACTCACCCGCGCCTGCGCGTTCCCGGCCGCCGCGCTCACGTTGCGCGGCGCACCCGGCTTACCCACCTGCGGCTTCTTCGGCGGCGGAGGCGGCGGCGGAGGCTCCGCCGGCGGATCACCACCGAGCACGTCGTTGGCGTACTTGTCGACCTCCCGCACCAGGTGCGAATCGTCCACCACCCGGGCCGTCGCCGCCTCCGGCGCGTTGATGAACAGGTGGTTCTCCCGCACCTCCAGGTCCAGCGGCCCCCGCCACCGGCCCCGGATGGTGTCCACCAACGTGCCTGCCGCGTCGAACGCGTACACCGTGCCCGACGCCTCGTCCGCGCAGTAGAACCGGCCCGCCCAGGCCACCGCCGGACTCAACCGGTCACCCTCGCCCGGCACCGTGAACGAGCGCACCTCACCGGCATCGGTGATCGCGTGCACCTGCCGCTGTCCGGCCACCGTCACCGGCACCACCGGCCCACTCGTGCGCACCGGCATCATGCCCGGCCCGGTCAACGTCTGCGCCAACGCGGTCCGCCGCGTCTCACCGCGCACCACCGTCACCAACGCCCCGGCCGTACGGTCCAACACCGCCACACCGTCGTCCAGCGTGGAGACCACCAACTCGTGACTGGCCCCCGCCACGTCGTACGTCTCCACCCGCTGCGGCCCCACCTGCGCGTCGCCGGCCGACTTCGACGGCAGCACCGCCGGGGTGATCGCCGAGACCGTGCCCTCCGCCGGCACCGCGATCCACAACCGACCCTTACCGTCGAACGCGCCACCGGTAATCCCCGGCGGATACCGCACCGGCTCACCCACCGGCGCCAACGACCGCGGATCCAACTGGCGCACCACACCCTGCACCGCGTCCACCACGAACGCCGCGTCCTCGTGCAACGCCACACTCACACCCAGCCCCGGCGCGGTCGGCGTGGTCGCCGTGATCTGCAACGTCGCCAGGTCCAACGCGCTGATCTGACCGGTGTGCAGATCCCGCAGCACCAACACCCGGTCCGTCTGCGTCACCTGCATCGGGTGCCGCCGACCCGCCGGCACCTCCACCCGGGTGTCCACCCGCGCGGTCACCCCGTTGACCCGCGCCAACTCACTACGCGCCGAACTCCACAACCACGAACTCGCGTCGAAACTGGCCACCGCGTTGTCCGCCGACCCCAGACCCAGCACGGTCAGACCCATCGCCGCCAGCAACGCCAGCACCGTCCCCACAGTGACCAGACCACCGCGTACCCGCGACCGGGATCGGGCGGTACGGGTCGGAACGGCCTCGTCGGTGCTCGCCACAACCGGCTGCCTCTCGTATCGTCCTGGCCGGTGGCGCCCCCAGACGGCGACCCCTCCCCTGAACCGGGAGCCATCATATGGTCACGCCACGCACCCCGGGAACCCACACCGTCCGCCGATGAACACCCAGCGTGGCGTGTCGTCGGCGTGTCCCGCCCCGACTGTCCCACCAGGACCCGCCCGCCCACCGACCGTGAGCGACGCTCAGTTCTGACCCGCGCCCGACTCCCGTGTCGTACACACCTGACTGGACGTCGCGAACTCGTTCGTCCCGTACACCGCCAACACCGTAAAGCAGTAGTCCACTCGCGAATTCAACCCGTTCACCGTGTAACTGGTCTGCCCCTGACCCACCGTGGCCAGCACCCCCAACGCCTGCCCGGCCCGCCCACCAGCCACCATGAACGGCACCAACCCGTCCGACGGATCCGTCCACGTCAACCTGATCGTGGCCGCATCATCGCGCAACTCCAACCCCGTCGGCGGCGGACCCGGATCCGCCGCCGCCGACTCGGCCGGCGCCGTCGGCGACGCCGCCCGCCGATCGTTCACGATCAACACCCCGAGCCCGATCACCGCGACCACCGCCACCACTACGGCCACGATCGCCACCACGATCGCCGCCCGATTCCGCCCCGACCCCGACTGTGCCACCGGGAACGCCATGCCCCCCGCCGACGGGGGCTGCCCGGCACCCGGCTGCCCCCAGGCCTGCGGCGGGTACGCGCCGCTCTGCCCTGCTGGGTATACCGCCTGCCCGGCTGAGTCGTACTGCTGCTGCCCGCCAGCGGCCTGCGGATGCTGCTGGTGCGGGTATTGGTGGGGTTGGTGCTGGACCGGTGCGCCTGCGGGACCGTAACCGGCGGTGCCTGCCGTCGGCGCGGTGCTGGTACCCGGGTAGCCGGGCGGCCCGTAGCCCGCCGGAGGGCTGCTTGCCGGGGCGTAGCCGGAACCGCTGGCCGGTGGGCTGCTGGCGGGGGCGTACCCGGAGCTGCTGGTCGGGGCGTATCCGGGCCCACTCGTCGATGGGCTGCTGGTCGGGGCGTACCCGGGTCCGCTCACCGGTGGGCTGGTAGTGGGGCTGTACCCAGGTCCGCTCGCGGGTGGGCTGCTGGCGGGAGCCCATCCGGGTCCGCTGATCGGTGGGCTGCTGGTGGGGGAGTGGCTCGGGCCATGGGCCGGCAGGCTGCTGGCGGAAGCGAACCCCGGCCCGCTCGCCGGTGTGCTGCTGGTGGGGGCGTACCCGGGGCCACTTGCTGGCGGGCTGCTCGTCGGGGCGAATCCGGGCCCACCAGCCGGTGGACTGCTGGTCGGGGCGTAACCCGGCGGGCCGCTGGCGGGGACCTGGCCGGGTGGGCCGCTGACAGGCCCCGGGGCGGTCGGTCCGCCGGTCGCCGGGTAGCCGGTCTGCGGGTAGCCCGACTGCTCGACAGCGGGGGTGTGGCTGAAGGGCCCGCCAGACGGCGGGTAGGTCGGAGCTCCGCTGACCGGGGCGTAGCCAGGTGAGCCACCCGTCGCCGGATAGTCGGCCGGTGAATGGCCGGCTGGGCCGTGGGCCGCTCCGTCGCCGGTCGTCCCACTGATGCTCGGATAGCCAAGCGGTCCGCTCGCGGGCGGATAACCGGGGGGCGCGGAGCTGAGCGACGGGTAACCGGTCGGTCCGCTGGTCGGACCCGGCTGGGGCAGCGGCGCGGTCAGATCCTGCGGCCCGGACGTCGAGCCCGTGGCGGGCATGCCGGGGAATCCCGGTGCCGGCGGCTGATGCGTTGAACCGTGGTGCGGGGGAGGGGGCGGCGGCGCACTCACGGGTGCCCAACTGCTCGGCGCACCGCTGGTGGGTGGCGCGCTGACAGGTATTGCACCAGCCGGTGGCGCACTGGTCGGCGGCGCACTGGTCGGTGAGGTGCTCACCTGCGGCGGGATGACCGGGAGCACGCTGGTCGGCGGTACGCTCGTCGGTGGTCCACTGGTCGGTGGTGCGCTGATCGACGGACTGCTGTTTGGTGGTCCGCTCACCGGTGGTGCGCTGATCTGCGGATTGTTGCTTGGCGGTCCGCCGGTGAACGGACTGTTCGTCTGGACCGCACTCGTCGGTGGTGAGGGGGGTCCGCTGGCTGGCGCTCCGCTTACCGGGGCGTCGCTCGGCGGAGCATCGTCCGAGTTCGCGTCCGAGGCTGGCGATGCCGTCTCGGGGGAGCGGCGAGCCCGCGCTGCCTCCTCGGCCAACAGCGGGCCGATCTGCTGAACCCGAACGGTCGGGCGCGTCCACTGCGGCCCACCGGGCGAGCCGTTCCCCTCCGGCGTCGCCTGCCCGTCGGGCGACCTTTCCTTGTCTGAGGACCCGGGCCCGACCGGCGTCCTCGGCTCGGCCGGGATCCCTGCAAGCGATGAGCCGTCGGCCTCGCCTGATGCGTCTGGCGACGCCGATGACACCGGCTCGGTTGCCACCGCTCCCGGTTCGGTTGGCGCTGCCGACTTGCTCGACGGGGCCGAGTCGGCATCGTCCGGCGTCGAGGCGTCAGATGCCGGCGGTATCCGGAGAACGCTCGTCTCCTCGTCGGCCTCGACGGGCGCAAGGCGCGCCGTCGGTGCGGCCGATGGTGCCGGGTGAACAACGGTGGGCGGTACCGGCGGTGGTGGAACCTCGCTCTCGCCGACCGGCAGCCTCAACGCGATGGTCGGCTCGGCTGCCTCCGGCGACGCGACCGGGGGAGCGGCCTGGTCGTGGAGGGCCGTCCGGGCCAGCGGCACCGTTGGAGGCTCCGGCACGACCGGAGGCGGCGGAATGCGCGGTGGCGGAGGCACGACCGGCGGTGCCGGCGGCACGCCAGGGGCATGCGAGCCCGGTACGGCGCGCGGGTGCGGCACGGCCAGCGCCGGTGGTGCCGAGGCCGGGGCGGACGAGGCAGCGGCACCCTCGCCGAACGGGGACGTCGACTGGCGGAAGGACCCGGCGGCGGTCGAGGCGTCGTGCGGCTTCCAGGCGGTCGACAGCACCGCGAGCGAGATCGTCGGCTCGTTCAGGACCCCGTGCGTCGGCGTGGGCGCCGGTTCCGGTTGGCGAGGAGCGGGCACCGCCGGCTGCGGAGCCGGAGCAGCGTCGCCGAGATACTCGCGTGCCGTACGTACCGCCGGATGGTCGGCACCGAGCACCGCGGGGCCGGCAGCGGCCACGCGGGTGTAGTTGCGTCGCGCCTCGTGGCGGTTGCCCAGCTCGTCCGCGACGGACCCCAGCTCGAAGGCCAACGCCAACATCAAAGGGTCAGCGTGCGGCCACCGCCGCTCCCCGGCCGCAAACGCCTCCTCCAGCACCCGCCGCGCCGCGCTCGGATCGTCGGCCTCCCGGTGCAACCTGGCCAGTAGGTGCGCGGTGCTCAGTGCGTCCGGATGATCCTTGCCGAGCGACGGTGGCACGGACTCGACCACGTCGGTGAGCAGCTCACGGGCGGCGGCGAGGTTGCCCGCGCCGCGCAGCGCCAGAGCCCGCTGCTGGGCGAGGGCCAAGGGAGAGGCATGGGACACACCGCCATGCTGCCGGGTACGGGTACCGCGACGCCAGCCGGACCCGCACCGACGGCCACGCCAGGGCTGGTCAGATCGGCCGGAATCGGTCGCGGGATGCTGATGTGCATGATCCACCGGCGGCGTGTACAGTAACTCCCCGTGCGGCCCGCCGGGCGGCCTCCTGGTGATGGATCACCGAGGTCGACACGGTAGGCTGGACAGAGCAAGTCCGGGTGGCGGAATGGCAGACGCGCTAGCTTGAGGTGCTAGTGCCCGTATAGGGCGTGGGGGTTCAAGTCCCCCCTCGGACACAAAAACGCGGCGTTTGCGCCCAGTTCTACGTGCTGGTGGTCAAGCATGCTTGACCACGCGAATCTTCTCTTCTTCACGGTGGCTGCTCGGTTGGTTCCGGGTGGTGGTGGCCGTGGTTGACACCTCGACAGGCCCGGTGATTCCACCGGTGGTCCTGTCTGACCTGGGGCCGGCGGCCGAGCGCTCGATGAGCGGTGGGTTGCGTCGTGGTCCGTTGCCGATGTCGTCGCTGCCGGAGCCTCGTACGAGTCCCCGCGTCTACGGTGTGGCCGCGTTGGAGGGCAGTGGCCGGCTGCGGGATCGGTTCGTGGTGGGTGCCCTGGGGTGGCGGCCGGGTACCCGGTTGGACATTCGGGAGCGCGCCGGGATCGTCGTCGTGCGCGGTGATGATCAGGGTGTGTTCCGGCTGACCGGTCAGGGGCATGTACGTCTTCCCGCGGCGGTGCGGCACTGGTGCGCTCTGACGCCGGGCGACCGGCTCCTTCTGATGGCGGATCCACCGGTGGGGCTGCTGCTGGTGTGTCCGATGGCGACGCTGGACGAGATCGTCACTCAGGCCCACGCCGCTGTGCTGGCTGGCGGTGTGTCGTGAGTGGTGCGAGTCGGGACGAGTTGGATGCGGCGCGGTTGTTGTTGGCGCGTATGGGCATCTCGGCGGCGGACCTCGTGGGGGCCCCGGCGGACCGTCCATTGGCGCCGACGTTCGCGGAGTATGTGCCGGTCGTGTCGGCGGCGGTCAGTGTGGGGACGCAGCGGGCGTATGGCTCGTACTGGAAGCGGGTGGTGGAGCAGTGGGGGCAGCGTCGGCTGGATGAGCCGACGCCGTCGGAGATCGAGCAGCTCGGCGAGTACGTCAAGGCGCACGTGGTGGCTCGCCGTAATGCGCGGGGTGGGCGTAGTGCGGTGGAACATCTGATCGCGGCGTTGCGGTGCCTGTACAAGCGGGCGGTAGCCGACGGCTACATCGCGGCGGCGGATGATCCGGCGGCGAAGGTGGCCAAGCCGCGTCGGTTGCCGAGTACCCGGCGGGCGGTGGCGGACAGCCGGTTGGCGGAGATCAACGAGGTCGCGGCCAGCACGGGGGATGATCCGGTGTTGGACAGTCTGCTGCTGCGGTTGCACACGGAGACGGCGTGTCGGCGGGGTGGCGCGTTGGCGTTGAGGCCGGTGGACCTGGATCCGGAGCAGTGCCTGATCCTGCTGCGGGAGAAAGGCGACACGACGCGGTGGCAGCCGGTGTCACCGACGCTGATGCGGCACCTGCAACGGCACGTCACCGACCGACACGCCCCGCCTGCGGGGCAGTTGTTGCGGTACCGCGACGGGCGACCGATCACCCGACGGCGTTACGACCACCTGTGGGTGCGGATCGGTGAGCACCTGCCGTGGGTGTATGTGCAGCAGATCAGCACCCACTGGCTGCGGCACACCACGTTGACGTGGGTGGAACGCAACTTCGGCTACGCGGTAGCCCGCGAGTACGCCGGCCACTCCGACAGTGGCAGCAGCGCCGGTACGACGGCCACCTACGTGCGGGCAACGCTGCACGAGGTGGCGCGTGCCCTGGCGGCGTTGACCAACGAGTCACACCCACTCGCGTAGCGGAACGGTGTCCGTTGCTGTTGGGTGACGCTTAGAGGACCTGACGGCAGGCTTCCGATTGGTTGTTCGAGTGGTGATCGCGAGAGCAGGATCAGAGGCTGCGACCTTGGCGAAGTAGCCGTAGACGGTGGCGTGGGGTGGGAAGTCGTGGGGTAGGTAGCGCCAGCCGATGCCGGTGCGGTTGACGTACAGGATGGCGTTGAAGATGTCGCGTAGGTCGTGGGTGGGGGTGCGTCCGCTGACGCCGGCGTCGGTGCGGGCCTGTCGCCAGGCGGTCAGGCGGGGTGCGATCAGGGTCCAGCGGGCGTCGGACAGGTCGGACGGGTAGGGGCGTCGTTCGGTCATGCAGCAGGCGTACGGTGTCGCGGCCCCGGTGCGGCGAACGTCATGTCCGTCGATGCGGGGTCGGAAGTGAACCAGACACGATCCTGGGGCGATATCCGCTGAACTCGGTCAGGTCTATGTCCGCTGATATGGCCTCTTTCTGGATTGGGTCGGACATCTCGCGATACCGAGGTCGAGGCGCGAATCAGCTATTACCGGCGCGAAGATGAAACAAACGTCCAGTAAGAGGGCGGTTCGGAGTGTTAGGTCCGTTTCGGGGTGAGGGGTGAACACTCCGGGCTCGTCTTCGGTGAGGACGTGGCGGTTGACCACGCGCTTCAGCTTCGCGCGGGTGCCTTCGATGTGTTTGGTGAGGGTTCGACGCCGAGGCGAGGCAGATGCACTTGGCGCGCATCCCGGCGGGCTCGGCACCAAGGACGGCCAGGTTCTGCTGGTAGGGAGCGCTGGCGATGGTAGGGAGGTGGGAGAGTTCGCCGGTCAGCGTGGTGATCTGCTCGCGTGACGGGTCGGCGTGTTGACGCGCGGTGGCTTCGCGGTCGGCGAGCAGGTCGAGGACCGTGGGAAGGTTCACCGGCGCCGCCAAGAGGGTGTACTGGTCCCGGTCAGCCGCCGCACAATGTTCGCCGTCGACGCCCACAACGTTCGTGACACCGAGGATTCTGGTCGGCTCTCGTACTCGCGGCACGAGTCAAGAGTCGGGCTGTCCGAGGTCGTACGAGGAACTCGTCGTTCTCGTCGCGCCGCGTACGAACACGTACGACTAATTCGAGCTCTCTTGTAACAGTGGGTACCTGCCGGTTTGTCTTGCCGTAGCGCTCGTCACACGGACGAGGGCATCCGGGAAGGATTCGAAGATGACGAACCGCCGACTGATCCTCCGCGTCATGGCCATCGCACTCGGGCTGGCCGGGGCCGGAATCGTCGCCGCACCCGCCTCCGCAGTCTCCTGCCCAAGCAACAGCCCCTGCTTCTGGGACGACGCCGACCGAGGTGGGAACTGGGTGTACTCGAGCTTCAGCAACGGCGTGCCATCCGCCTACAACGACAAGGCGTCCTCCTTCCAGAACAACACTGGCGGCAACGTGGTCTGGTACTGGAACGCCGGGTGCAGCGGCAACGTCGCCATGGTCCTGAGCTCGGGGACCTGGCAAAACGCGTCGTGGTTCAACAACGACAAAACCAGCTCGGTCTGCCGGGGATGACAGCATCTGCTCGAGCGGTGCGGGTCCGTCGTGCTCCGGCGCGGCGGGCCCTCGGGCTGCTGACCGCCATCGCAACCTGCCTGATCCTGGCCAGCGGCGACGCTGGCCAATCGATACCGCCGAAGCCCTCCGATTTTGTGCAGCGGCTGCTTTCGTCCATGGCGCCGGCCGACCGCACCACCCTCCTTGACATCCATGACTACCTCAGCAACCCACAATCGCCCCGAGGTGCGCTCTGGGATTTGCAGCAGCGTCTCATCCAGGAATGCATGCGGCGAGCCGGCTTCCGCTACCACCGGGTGCCCTACAGGCCTCTGACGGTGGATCTCACCGGCGGCTACGGACCCAGGCCAGGTCCCGAAGTGCCAGCGACCCGAGCACCGGAGGGGGTGAGCAGCGACCGGAACGCCAGCGGATTTGAGCAGGACGAGTGGCAGGTTGCCTACTCGAACAACAGCACGGAGGTGTTGTTTTCCCTTCCCGGCGGTGGACAGGGTGGATCGGCCACCGGCGGCTGTCTAGGTGAGAGCCTGTACGAGATCTACGGCAACGACTTGGCGGCTGCTATTCGCGCCGACATGGTGGTCACCAATCTTCTACCGATGATCGTAAAGTTGACCATCACCTCGGACCAGGTGCAGGCCGCCGCCGGGCGCTGGCGTGAATGCGTGGGCCGGGATCTGCCCCACGCCGTCGCGCTGCCGAGGACCTACCCGTCGACCACCGCGTTGGCACCCGCAGACGCTGGTTGTCGACGCCTGGCCGGACTGACGGGGGCGTATGAGGAAAGCTTTCCCCCCACCGCTTACGCCACCCTCCGGATGCACGCCGATGTCATCGCCGATTGGCGCCGGTTCCGAAGCGCTGCCCACCAAGTAGTGGAGACCACCCGAAACGAGAGTTGATCAACCAACAGTAACGCCGAACTGCGCCGGTGGATCGAGGCTCAGTCGTTGACGCAACTGGGAGGTGCAGACGGGTGCGCCTCACTGAAGGCGGCGATGCGAGTGCTAAGCCTCGATCCACCGACGCGGTTCGGTCTGAGTTCGGTTTCGGGGCACGGCGAGATCGCCGATTACGTGATCGGCATGCTCCGGGGGTGGTCGTTGCGAGGTGGGACGAGGTTCGTGGCCTGTGGTCGGGCCGCCTGGTTGTGGTCTGTGTGCCGTGGTCAGCCGGCGGTGAACAGGTTGTCCGCGGCCTGCCAGAGCTAATACTCCAGCCGCACCTGATGAAGCTGGAGTCTTCGCTGGTAGTGGGCTGTTCTGGCGCGGTATTGGTGTCGCCGTCGCCATTGTGACCATCGATGGATGTGGTCGAAGGGGCGGGCGGTGGTAATCAGGTGTGCCAGGAGACGGCGGACCTCGCCGAGGGTGAGAGGAATGAGGCCGTAATCGGATTCGGTGCCCCCTTTTTGGCCTGCGCGGCGGTGGCGGTGAGGTAGGCGTGGGCGCACAGAACGAGAGTTATGTGCCGGTACCAGGCGTCGTACCGACGCACCTGGTAGTGATCCAGACCAACCTCGGTCTTGGCGGTCTGGAAGCACTCCTCGACCGCCCAACGGGTCCCGGCGACCCGGATCAGCTGCTCGTCTTGGGTGCCTGCGGGGCCGAAGCACAAGTAGTAGGCCAGATCCGTGGGGTCGGTGATGCTACGTCGGATCAGCAGCCAGTGGCCGTATCCGCCGACCGCGCCGGGCAAGGAGGCCACGGCTCAGTCATAGAGCCGTGGTCCTTTGGCGCCGTCGCCGCAGTTGCGACGCTTCCACGCCAGTGCCGGCGCGGCGGCGGCGAGGACATCAGGACGGGAACTGCCCATCGAGGTCGGGACACGCTGGTTGCAGGGCACGGCCAGGACGTAACCGATGCGCTGCTGCTGCAGCCACGTCCGAAACTTCGAGTCCTGCCCGTATGCCTCGTCGGCGGTCACCCATCTCGCTGGCAGGCCGGCGGTGACGGCGCGTTCGAGCATCCGCAGACCTAGCGCGGGCTTCGTGGCGAACCCGACGCTGGCGGCGATGCCTGCTTCCTCGCGGCGGGCAGCGTCGTCGCACCAGCGGCGGGGCAGATACAACTCCCGGTCGATCAACGTGCGCCCGACCGGGCTGGCATAGGCCAGGAACACCCCGAGCTGGCAGTTCTCCGTCCGCCCGGCCGTGCCCGAGTACTGACGCTGCACCCCAGCCGACTTGACCCCCTTCTTCAGGAACCCGGTCTCGTCGACGATCAGCACCCCGTCGTCGTGACCGAGGTGCTCGGACACGTAGGCAAACAGGTCGTCACGAACAGCGTCCGGGTCCCACGCGGACCTGTTGAGCAGGCGCTGCATCCGGTCCGGCGTGGTATCTCCGGCGGCCTCAGCCAAGGTCCAGCCGTTCTTGGTCCCAACGGCGACAGCAGCCCGACCAGGTAGGTCAGCGCCTGCCGGCGCGGCTCCGCCCGCCCGAACCGGTGCGCGAACCGCGCCAGCAGATCATCCAGACCCGCCCGCCAGCCCACGATCTCATCGATCAACACAAGCCCGGGAGCCTGCCCGCCCGTGATCGACCACACCAGACAGACAGTGCGATCCCCTGGATCACTGCACGAATAGCATCGACAGGCGCAGCTGCACGGCCGGCGCCGCTCACGCGTCGATTGCGCCGATGACCTGGCGAAACTCCAGATCAGGCAAGTGCGGCTGGAGTACTAAGCCAAAGCCTGCAACAGCCCCGCGGGAACGCGACACAAACCATCCGACACGCCCGGCAGACGTGCAGACAGACTCCCGATCAACGATGATGACGCCACGATCGCGGTCCTTCAGAACTCGATCATTTGGCCTAAAGGACGTCTCGTAGCTCGGCGGTTGGTCCATGGTGGATCATGTCGGCGTGCAGGTGATCTCGGCGGCCCGCCAGGAGTGGATCTTCCCGTTCACTGGGCTGCAGCCCACCCAGTTCCGCCGCCTCGTCAGGCTGGTTGCCGAGCGTGGCGGGGACGCCATCGCTGACGGCCGGCCCGGCCGGCAGTGGTCTCTCGACCTCGCCGATCGAGTGTTGCTGGTGGCCGCGTACTGGCGTACGAACCTGACGATGCGGCAGATCGGCCCCCTGTTCGGGGTGTCGCACTCCGCCGCTCACCGGGTCATCGACACCGTCGGCCCCCTGCTCGCTCTCGTGCCGGGGCGCCGACGTCGGGTCGACCAGATCACCATCGTCGACGGCACCCTCATCCCGACCCGAGACCACCGCCTGGCTGCCCCAAGCAAGAACTACCGCTACAGCACGAACCTTCAGGTCGCCATCGACGCCCACACCCGCCTCGTCGTGGCCCTCGGCGATCCTCAACCCGGCAACCGCAACGACACCATCGTCTACCGCACCAGCGGCATCGACCAGAAGCTGGCCGGCCGACCGGTCATGGCAGACGGCGCCTACCGCGGCAACCCTGAGGTGATCATCCCGTACCGCAAGCCCGCTGACGGCAGTGATCTGCCCGAGTGGAAGGCGGACCTGAACAAGCAGCATCGCACGGTCCGAGCGCAGGTCGAACACACCCTGGCCCGCATGAAGTGCTTCAAGATCCTGCGCGACTACCACCGCGCCGCACACATTGACCGACACCGCATCCGGCATCGCCCACCTCCACAACATCATCCTGGCCGGCTGATCCAGGAACCGTTGCGCGGCAACGCCATCACCGAGTTACGAGACATCCTTTAGACACCTAAATGATCAATCGAAGACCGCGCTCTTCTACGTACCGCCCGATACCGGCGTGACTACGACAAACCTTGCCATCCGGCCATTTCCCTACCTTGCAGAGACCTTGGCCCACCGTCCACGGCTGAAACTCTACGAGTCTAGTTCGAGGTTTGAGGATATGAATGCCTTATCCTCGCGTGCAAGGGAGGTGCTGACCCATGGTCCCTAGTGACCACGACAGCTGTGATTCATCCGATCCAACCCGGATCTCCACCCGTAAGGACTTCGCGGGCGAGTTGACGAGCCTCAGGAAGCGCGCCAACCTGACGATACGGAAGGTCGCCAAGGCGGCCGGGCTCCCCGCAAGCACGGTTGGGGATTACTTCAGCGGCAGCCACCTGCCACCCACGAACCAGCCACACATCCTCGAGGGCATCTTGCGTTCTTGCGGAGTGGGCGATCCAGCGGTGATCCAGTCATGGACGCAGGCGCTGCGGCGGGTGTGGCGCGAGCCTGGCCCGCGAGCTCGCACCACACCCACCCCGTACATGGGACTGTCTTCTTTTCAGCCCGAGCACGTCGACTGGTTCTTTGGCCGCGAGCGCCTCACTGATCTGCTGGTAACCAGCCTTGGCGACGGCCATCGTGCCGGCCGGCATCTCATTGCGGTGGTTGGGCCGTCGGGCTCGGGTAAGTCGTCGTTGCTGCGTGCGGGCCTTATTCCTGCGATTCACGGTGGGCGCCTTTCGTTGGCGGACGTAGAACGGTGGGCGACGGTCCTCTTCACGCCGGGCGAGAAGCCACTGGCCGAGCTGACGGAGCGACTCGCCGCCGTCGCGAACGCGGACCCTGTAGAAGTCGAGAACTCACTCCGAAAAGGCGACGGCCTGGAAACTGTGCTTGCCGCAGCCGCGGCTGACCCGGACAGTCCCGCTGTACCAGCCACCCGCGAGGCGCCGTGTCCCTCCGTAGCTGGCGTGGCATCTGTTACCCGGTCCGGGCTCGTGTTCATCGTCGACCAGTTCGAGGAGGTGTTCGCCGTATGCCAGGACCAAGACGAGCGGCGGATCTTCATCGCGGCGCTATATAGACTGGCCGAGGCCGGTACGGCCGCCATGCCAGTTCTCATCGCCGTAGGTATGCGAGCAGACTTTTACGGCCACGCGCTGCGGTACGAGCAGCTCGTGCCTGCCTTGCAGGACAGCCAGGTGGTGGTCGGCCCAATGAGTGTGGAAGAGATCGAGCGCGCGATCAGCGAGCCGGCTAAACGCGTCAAGGCAGACATAGAGGACGGACTAGTCGCACTCCTGCTTAGCGAACTGGCACCGACGACCGCTGATGCCGGAGCGGCGCACGACGCCGGGACGCTGCCACTGTTGTCCCACGCCCTACTCGTAACGTGGGAGCGGGGACAACGCGGGAAGATGACCGTTGCCGGTTATCGCGAAACCGGCGGCATCAGCCACGCCGTTGCACACACTGCCGAGGAAGTACACGAGGCGCTCAGCCTGCATGAGCAGGAACTCGCCCGTCAGCTCTTCCTGCGCCTTGTCCAGGTCGCGCCGGACATTTCCGACACACGGCGTCGCGTGCCCTTATCCGAACTCCAGCATCTGGCGGACAGCACGCAGAACGACGAAGTGGAGTCGGTTGTCGATAAATTTATCGACAAGCGCCTACTAACTGCAGATATCGAACACGTCGAGATCGCCCACGAGGCGCTGCTTACCGCATGGCCACGGCTTCGCGCCTGGATCGACGCGGACCGCGCCGGCATCCGGATCCACCGGCAGCTGACCGAGGCGGCGCGCGTCTGGCAAGAGACCGCGCGGGACGTGAGCAGCCTCCACCGCGGCACGCGCCTTGCGGTCACACAGGACTGGGTCGGCGAACCGGGCCACAATGCGTTGCTGAACACGCTGGAGCGAGAGTTCTTAGACGCCAGCGTCGTGTATGACGCGACGGAGCAGGACGCTGCCCGCCGACAGACCCGCCGCCTCTACCAGCTCGTCGCGTCACTCGTCGTGCTTCTTCTCGTCGCCGCGAGCCTGACCGGATATGCCGTGCAGCAGGGCCAAACCGCCGCCCACGAACGCGACTTGGCGGTCTCGCGCCAAATCGCAATCACGGCCGACCAGCTCCGCAGCAAAGACGTCGCGCTCGCGGCACAGCTGTCCCTCGCCGCGTACCGAATCGCGCCAACCATGGAGGCCCGCTCCAGCCTGCTGGAGTCGTATGGAATGCCGACCGTCACCCGTCTGACGACGCCCGGAGGCTACTTACAGATGGTCGCGGTCAGCAGCGACGGTCACCTCATGGCCACAGGTGGTCCGGATGGATACGTCTACCTCTGGGATCTCACCGTCGCGCCACCGTCCCGCATCGCGCAGCCGCTTACCGGCCACAACGGGCCCCTGTACGGCCTCTCGTTCAGCCCAGACGGCACGACGCTCGCGACCGGTGGCGAGGACAAGACCGTCCGGCTGTGGGATGTAACCGTGCCCGATACCGCCAAGTCACTGGCTCCGCCGCTGACCGGGGCGGGTGGCACGATCTACAGTGTGTCGTTCAGCCCGGACGGACGCACCCTCGCAGTTGGCGGTGCCGACAAGACGATCCAATTATGGGATCTAACCGACCGCGCGGCGCCGATCGTGTTGGGCACCCCAATGACCGGACCGATGGATGCCGTGCAGTCCGTCGCATTCCGATCGGACGGGCGCGTGTTGGTCGCCGGAAGCGCGGACAACACGGTCCGTCTGTGGGACATCAGCGACCGAAACCAGCCGGTACCCGTCGCCCGTCCACTCACCGGACCCACCGGAACCGTCTTTTCGGTGGTATTCAGCCCGGACGGGCGGACTGTGGCAGCCGGCAGCAAGGACTACAACGTCTGGCTGTGGGACACGAGCGATCTGCACCGGCCCAGAACGCTCGGCCCACCGCTGACCGGCGCATCCAGTTGGATCAACTCCGTCGCGTTCAGCCCGGACGGGGCCACCCTCGCAGCCGGGAGTTCCGATGCCCACGTCTGGTTCTGGCAGATCAGCACGCGCCAACCGATCCGGAAAATGCCGCACCCTGCGCCGGTCACGTCCCTGACTTTTACCTCAGACGGCGGCGCGTTGGCCACCGCCGCCGCCGATGGGACAGCTAGGCTGTGGCGGCTCACCGAACCGGCCATCTCCGGACCAGACAAGACGATCTTCACAGTCATGTTCGGCCCCCGGGACCGCTTAATCTTCGCCAGCAGCGACAACACCACAGCGGCCTGGAACGTGACCGATCCGCGCGCGCCCGTTTCGGAACGGTCGACCATCGTCGGACCGGCGGACTTGGCCCGAGCATCGGGTGCGGCAGCATTGAGCCCCGACGGACACACAGCTGCCATCGGCTCTGTCGATGGAACGGTTCAGCTTTGGGACGTCGACCAGGGCGGACGTTCCCCGACGCTGCGTGCAGTGCTGACCGGCCCCACGGCGTTGGTCCAGTGGCTGGACTTCGCCCCAGACGGACACACGCTGGCCGGCGGAAGCGATGACCACAACGTATGGCTGTGGGACACCGATGACACGACAAAGCCCGGCCGTGCCCTGACTGGCCACAGCAACTACGTCTACAGCGTCGCATTCAGTCCCGACGGGCGCACCCTCGCATCCGGAAGCGTCGACACCACAGTCCGGCTATGGGACGTCACTAGTCCACAGTCCCCGACTCTCCTGGGGCCTCCCCTCGCGGCCGCGGCCAACTACATCACCTCAGTAGACTTCAGTCCGGATGGGCGCCTTCTCGCTGCTGGTAGCGCGGACAACACCGTCCACCTATGGGACACGACCGATCGGACACACCCGCGACGACTGGGCTCACCACTTGCGGGACCACACAACTACGTGCGCGCCGTTGCGTTCAGCCCCGACTCGCGCACGCTCGCCGCCGCTGGCGGCGACGGCACCCTGTGGTTCTGGGATACCACCGAGCCCGCCAGGCCACAGGTTCTGGCGGCGATCAACGCGTCAACAGACCCGCTCTACAACGTCAAGTTCCATCCTGACCGGGCAACCGTCGTCGCCAGCGCAGGAGCCGACAAAGTAGTACGGCTGTGGGAAATTGACGCCGAGCGCGTCGCCGCCGAAATATGCGCCACCATCGGAGATCTGATAACCCCGTCGGAGTGGTCCAACTACGCTTCGAACACCCCCTTTGAGGCACCCTGCCCCACTCGCGCCTGACCTAGTCGGACACCTCAGCCAGGAGTTCATCGGCCGTGTCCGCGCCCATCCGGCTCACGTTGGCGCGTAGGCAACCCTTACCAGAAACCACTCCGGATGCCTACGTCTGGGCTGCTCAGCGGTGACCGCCGGTGTCCGGCAATCTCGCTGCCCGTCCGCTCTGTCGTACGGACTTGTCCTGGCATCGCTGACAGCCGTTCTCCACACGCCTAACGGGCGTTTCGTTGGCAAATCCTCCGAAACACAACCAGGCGGCGCGGTTCAAGCGTCAGGACTTCGTCCTGACCACTGAGGTCCCACACAGGCTCACCCGCGCCGTCGGGCACCTCGCAGCCGGGCCTGGCCAGCGGCCCGAACCACCACGATCCGGACCGGCTCATCAACCTCGCCGCCCGCCTCGCGCACCGCGCCCGCACCGTCCACCTACGTCTACCCCAGCACTAACTTGATTTTTAACCTGTGGTCGGTCCGTATCGACCCTGGCTGATCATTGCCGCAGCCCTTGGTTGATCATTCTTCTTGTCGAGGGAAGAAGATCAGGACCAAGGGCTGCGGGATGATCAGTGTGCATGACGTCGGGCGCTCAGGCGTGGTGCCGGCGTCACTTTTCCCGTCATGCCCGGCGAAGGCTCGCGCGACGGCGTAGCCGAAGTTCCGCTCGACCCAGGTCAGGGTGTGGCGTAGCCAGTGCGCGGCTACCTGTTGGGTGGCGACCCAGGGCAGGTGAAGGCCAAGCCGCTGGAACGGAGTGACATCCTCATACTCACAGAAGCCCCTATGTGGTGTCAAGTGGCCGGCGCGAGCGCCGTGTGGATGATTCGGAACAGTTGACGGGCAGCGTAGCGCTTGAGGCATCGGATGATCTCGCGTTTGGTGCGGCCTTCGGCGGTTCGTCTGGCGATGTAGTCCTTGGTTCGTTGTTCCACTCGAAGCCGGGTCAGGATGATGCGGAAGAGGGCGGCGTTCGCCTCTCGGTTGCCGCCACGGTTCAGCCGTCGTCGGCTGGTCTTGCCCGAGGACATCTCGATCGGGCTGACGCCACAGAGCGCCGCGAAGGCGGCTTCGCTGCCAAGCCGGTGGGGGTTGTCGCCAGCGGCGACGAGCAGGACGGCGGCGCTGTCCGGGCCGACGCCGTACTGATCGAGCAGCGCCGGCGCGCAGGCCTTGATCATGGAGGTGATCCGGGCGAGGAGTTCGGCTATCTCCGCGGCCAGGTGCTGAATCCGACGCGCGAGGGTACGCAGGGTATACAAGACGGCGTTGTCATCACCTGCGGTCCGGCTGTCGAGTTCGGCGCAGCGTTCGATCAGTGCCTTCGTCGATAGACCGGTCAGCGGCTGGCGCACGGCGGGCTCGGCAGTGACCAGCAGGGACTTGAGCTGGTTCGTGGCTTGCACCCGAGCCTTGACCGCCGAGTCCTTGGCAACCTTGAGCGCTTTTCATCGTGGGTTTTGGCTGGTCTGGACGTGATGTAGGGCGAGGATGGCTTTGACGATCGCGGTGGCGCGTCGGGGGCAGCAGCGGA
>NZ_JBEOWP010000017.1:0-121048 GCF_040296095.1 Micromonospora sp. NPDC002389 | reverse complement strand
ATGCCAGGCACCATGTACCAGCCCGCTCAAGATCCCTACCAACTGACACATGTACCGGGACTTCAACACTGACAGATGTCATGAGACTGAATAGTTTCGTGCTAACGGAAACTGTCCAAGATTGAGATCTCGGCGGGTCGAGGTGGCACCGACCGTGCTGCACGCCGGCGGCAGCCTCCTCGCGCCTTCAGACACACCGACGCGCTGCGGCATGACGTCTGATCCGTTCTCGCCGTCAGCTCGACAGGGCGCGCACTCGACATGGTGCGCGCCCGCCAGCCCCTGTTGCGCGTCCGTCCACCCGACTGTTTCTCCTGGTCATCGGCGTTTTCGACCGGCCGGAGGGTCATCCGGTCGTCGGCCGAACGGACGAAAGCGATCATCGCTCTTGGCGACCAGCGGTACATCACTTAGCGTTAGCGGCACGCCTCAACGCGAGCGGCGTTCGCAAACCCTCCCGCCTGCGGATTGGCTGCCATGCTGGAAGTCCTCCTGGTCTCGACCATCACTGTGAGTGCCCTCGCACTGCTGTTGATCGTCGGGTCGTTCGGGTACGGTTTCGTCCGCCCCGAGGTGGCCTACCGGCCGCGTCACGGGATTCGGCCGCCGCGCTACGGCCCGGTAGGCCCCGACCAGGTGGCGGTCCTGATCGCCTGCCGCAACGGCGCCGCGACCATCGCCGAGACGGTACGCGCGGCCCGCGCCACCGGGAGCGACGTGTTCCTGGTCTCCGACGCCTCGACCGACGACACCACGCGCCTCGCCGAGTCGGCCGGCGCGCGGGTGCTGTCCCTGGCCCGCAACGTCGGCAAACCGGCCGCCCTGCACGCCGGGTACGTCGAGTTCGGTCTCGGTACGCACTACCGGGCGGTCGCCATCCTCGACGACGACGTGGTGGTCGCACCGGACTTCGTCACCGCCGCCCTGGCCGAGTTGACCGAGGAGGTCGGCATCGCGGTCGGCCACAACGTCACGTGGTGGCCGCCGGAGCGGCGGTGGAACCCATGGCTGGCCAAGCGCGCCTACAGCTACTGGATGTATCAGGCGGTGATCCGTCGGATCCAGAGCCACTTCAACGTCATGAACTGCATCTCCGGCTCGAACTCGGTGTACCGCACCGAACTGCTGGACACCGTGCTGCCGCAGCAGCCGCCCTACATCGTCGACGACACGTACTGGGTGCTGGAGACGCACCGGCGCAACCTCGGCCGGGTCGTGTACGCGCCGCGTGCCCTGGCGCACCTGCAGGACCCGACCACGCTGCCCGACTGGTACCGGCAGAACCTGCGCTGGATGTGGGGCACCTTCCAGGGCGTCATCGGGCACCGGGTGGGTCGGCACACCAGCCGCTTCGACTTCGCGTACCTGCTGTTGATGCTGCACTGGGTCCTCTATGTGGCCGGCGGCCCGGTGACTCTCTGGCTGCTCGCCACCGCCGGCCCCGGGCTGCTGGCCGGGCTGGGACTCATGCTGGCCGGGCAGAGCCTCTGGGTCGGCCTCGCCGCGTGGCGGCTCCGACGGCCCCGCCTACCGCTGTTCCTCCCCGTGATCATCGTCGCCGACCTGCTGTACCGGGTGATCCTGGTGCACGCACTGGTCAAGGCGATCCGAGCACCAACGGTCGACCGCTGTGTCTGGGACTCCCCGGCCCGCATGGCGGTCGGCGTGAAGGGCTGAGGGAGGTGACAACATGTCCGCGAACCAGGACCTTCCGCTGACCGGCGCCTCCACCGCCACCGTCGGCCTGCTCGGCAGCATCCTGCTAGGGCTCGGTGCGCTGCTGGTGACCGCCGCCAAGTGGGGCGCCAAGGCCCGTCGCAAGATCGGCTGACGTACCGCCAGCACGGCCCGACGTGGAACGGCCGCCGGCATGATGCCGGCGGCCGTTCCCATGTCAGCGTGCCGGTCCCGGCCGCTGAAGGGCGGAGACGGCTCGTGGCCCGGATCCCCCGGCGGTGCGGGAGACGCGGGCCACGAGGCCGATCAGAGCGTGGGTCAGTCGGTGACCGTGACGGTCACCTCGGTGACGCCCCGGCCTGCGGTCACGGCGGTGTCGCCGTTGCCGTGCCGGGACAGGGCCCGCAGGGTCCAGTTGCCGGGAGCGGCGAAGAAGCGGAACTGACCGGCCGGAGAGGTCACCACCTCGGCGGTGAACTCGCCGGTCGAGTCGAGCAGCCGGACGTAGGCACCCGGCACCGGGTCACCCTCGGCGGCGCGGACGACGCCGGTGATGACGGTTTCCTTCTCCAGGTCGATGCCGGCCGGCAACGGCGCGGCCTGATCCGGTGCGGCGCAACCGGCGGCGGTCGGAGCGGTCATCTCAGGCCTCCCCAGGCTCGTCGCCGAGTGCCACCGGCACACCGACCAGCGAGCCGTACTCGGTCCAGGATCCGTCGTAGTTCTTCACGTTGCGGTGGCCGAGCAGCTCCTGGAGGACGAACCAGGTGTGCGAGGAGCGCTCGCCGATCCGGCAGTACGCGATGGTCTCCTTGCCGTCGTCCAGCCCGGCCTCGCCGTAGATCTTGCGCAGCTCGTCGTCGGACTTGAAGGTGCCGTCCTCGTTGGCCGCCTTCGACCACGGCACGCTGATCGCGGTGGGGATGTGGCCACCCCGCTGGGCCTGCTCCTGCGGCAGGTGGGCGGGGGCGAGCAGGCGGCCGGCGAACTCGTCGGGGCTGCGCACGTCGACCAGGTTCTTGGTGCCGATCGCGGCGACGACCTCGTCGCGGAAGGCCCGGATGCTGGTGTCCGGCTCCTGCGCGACGTACTGCGTCGCCGAGCGGGTCACCTCATCGCGGACCAGCGGACGGCCGTCCAGCTCCCACTTCTTGCGACCGCCGTCGAGCAGCTTGACGTCGCCGTGGCCGTAGAGCTTGAAGTACCAGTACGCGTACGCGGCGAACCAGTTGTTGTTGCCGCCGTACAGGACGACGACGTCGTCGTTGCTGATGCCGCGCTCGGAGAGCAGCGCCTCGAACTGGGCCTTGTTGACGAAGTCCCGGCGGACCGGGTCCTGCAGGTCGGTCTTCCAGTCGAGCTTGATCGCACCGGCGATGTGACCGGTGGCGTAGGCCGAGGTGTCCTCGTCGACCTCGACGAAGACGACGCCCGGAGCGTCGAGGTTCTTCTCGGCCCACTCGGCCGAGACGAGTGCGGTGTCGCGACTCATCAGATCACTCCCTGGTGAGGATGGATGGTGAGCCAGCGCGCGGAAATCGCTGTGACGAAGGAGTCGCACCACGCGCGGGACCCATAGCTAGGAACGGATCACGGGATTCGTGCGACGGCGCCGCTGCCGGGCGTCCGGTGGGGTGCACCGGGATCAGGTACGCGTACCCCGAGTGCCTTAGGCCGCTAGGCGGCCCGAAACAGCCCCGCCGTCAGATGACGGGGCGACACAGGCAGGTGGCCACGCGGCACAGGTCGACCGCGCGCCGTTTGGTGAGGAGCGTCCCCATGACCAGGGAGCCTACCAGCGATCTCATGAATCTCCACCGGGCCGACCAGCATCCGGGACGTCGGCACCGGGGTCAGCCGACCGAGTTGATCGGTACGTCCCGTGCGTCCGCGGTCACCGTCAGCCCCTCCGGCCTCGGCACGACCTCCCGGACGGTGAGCTGGAACGGCAGCTCCGGCAGGGGTACGTCGACCGAGATGCTGCGGGCGAAATTGTTCAGCAGAGTGCGGGCGATCGCGACGTTGGGCAGCCCCTCGGCGTCCAGGTCCTCGAAACGGAGCGCGATCTGCCCCTGCTCACCGACGACGATCTCGGCGATGCCGGTGACGGTGAGCCGCTGGCCGAGGACGTCCAGCGGGGCGGTCACGGCGAGCTTCCCGTCCTGCTCACCGAGGGTCAGGCCCTCGCGGTCGAGCAGCGCGGCCAGACTCTGGTAGCTGATCGTGCCGGTCCCGTTGACCGTCTCGGCCACCACCTCTCCCTGGCCGGTGCGCAACGTGTCCAGCGAGGCGCGCACGTTGCGGGCGTCCACGTCCAGGCTGGGCAGCGCGACCGCGTCACCCTGCACCGAGCCCTGTACGTCGCGCAGTCGGATGGTGATCCGCTCGTACCTGCCGTCGAGCACCTGGGTGAGGAAGGGGAACCCGCCCAGCTCGACCTCGGGCGGGGAGGACTGCGCACCCTGCTGGGCCACCTGCTGGCGGACCTCGTCGGCGATGGTGCGTTCGGCCACGTTCGCCGCGACCCGGTCGGCGATCACGATCAGCCCGACGAGTACGAGCAGCAGGACGACGAAGCCGATCAGTACCTTGCGCCCCCGTCGCCGCGGGCGCCGTCCATAGGTCTGCTCGTGCTCCACGCCTTCTCCTGTCCTGTCGCGTCGATACCGGTCGAATCGCCGGTACGCCCGGCGGCGCACCGGTGTTACCCGATGTCCGGATTCCTCAACCGCCCGCCGCAGCGGCCGGCTACAACACCAGTCGGCACATCAGGTACGCGGCCGGGGCGGCCATCGCGAAGCCGGCGAGCGGCCCCTGCACGTGCCGGGCCGCCCACGCGTCGGGCAGCTCGCCCGCCATCAGTCGACCCGCCGCGGCGTACCCGGAGGCCAGGTCGGCCAGCACGGCGACGACTGCGGTGACCAGGCCGATGATCGCGGCCCGGGTCGGAGTGAACGGGGTGACCAGATAACCGCCGAGCAACGCGCTCACGAGCGTACCCACCATGGCGCCACCGACCACCCCGGCGGCCCCGCGCGGCACCTGGGGCGCGAGTCGGGGCCAGGCCGCGACGGCGTCGGTCAGCCGGGCGACGGTGAGCGCGACCGCGCTCGCCGCGAGGCAGACCGCGATCGCCTGGGTGCCGGCGGGAACCCGGGTGAGCACGATGAGCGTGGCGAAGGCGACCGGGCCGAGCACGATGGTCGCGGTGGTCCGCACCGAGTCGGTCACCCGCACCCGGTCCACCCGCCGGACCAACTGGCCGAGCACCGCGACGAGCACCCCGCCGACCGCGACGTAGAACAGCGGCAGGAGGCGAGGTTCGGCCGTACGGATGGCCACGGTGTCGGCCACGGCGGCGGCCAGCACACCGACGCCGATCACCACCGCGGAGGCCGGCGGCCGGTTCACCACCGTCCAGGCCAGCACGAACAGCACCTGGACGAGGAACACCACGATGGCGAAGGGCACCCGGTCGCCGGGCCCGGAGGTCTGCGCGCCGACGATCAGGCCGACGCCGAGCAGCGCGGCGAACCCGCCGACGGCGAGGGAGAGCTTCTTGGGGACCTCGACCGGTGGTTCCTCGTCCTCGTCCTCCTCCTCGTCGAGCGTGTCGTCGGCACGCCGGGGCGAGCCGCCACGGCGCAGCCGTCGCGGGCCCCGGGAGCGGCCCCGCTCCTCGGTCTCGACGGCCGGACCGGTACGCGGTGCCGAGCCGTCACCGGAGGGCGCGTCGTCCGCCCACGGGTCGCGGTCGGTCTCGGGCGAGTTGGAGGGAAACACCCACCGATCGTGCCAGACCATATGCACAACTCGGGTGCCACGGTTTCCGCGACGTTAAAACCTGAGCCGCGATCAGGGGCAGAAGGTGCAAACAGGAAACCGCGACCAGGTCCAAGCCGGGCCATCGGCTAGTCTCAAGCCGAAACCCGCCCGTCAGCGACGCCGGGACCCACGGAAGTTCCCAGCGCCCACTCGCCCTGAGTGCCGCTGGTCGCGTGCGGCCACACCGGCCGCCGGGACGGAGGTGATCGTGGAGATCCTGCTGCTGGTGACCGCACGGGCAGGCGAACCATCCGCAGTGCTGCCGGCACTCGACCTGCTGCCGCACTCGGTTCGCACCGCACCGCGCGACGTCCGCACCCTGGTCGCCGGCCCGAGCCCGGACGCCGTACTCGTCGACGCCCGCTCCGAGCTGAGCGAGGCGCGGGCGACCTGCCGCATGTTGCACGCCACCGGGCTGGGCGTACCGCTGGTCGCGGTCGTCACCGAGGCCGGCCTGATCGCGCTCAACGCCGACTGGGGCGTGGACGACGTCATCCTCGCCTCCGCCGGCCCGGCCGAGGTGGAGGCCCGGCTGCGGCTCGCGGTCGGCCGGTTGAGCAACGCCACGGCCGGCGCCGGTGGTTCGATCCGGGCCGGCGAGCTGATGATCGATCCGGACACCTACGCCGCCAAGCTCAAGGGCCGCCCGCTCGACCTCACCTACAAGGAGTTCGAGCTGCTGAAGTTCCTGGCCCAGCACCCGGGCCGGGTGTTCACCCGCGACCAGTTGCTGCGCGAGGTCTGGGGCTACGACTACTTCGGCGGCACCCGGACGGTGGACGTGCACGTTCGCCGCCTGCGGGCCAAGCTCGGCTCCGAGTACGAGTCGATGATCGGCACCGTGCGCCAGGTGGGCTACAAGTTCGTCGTGCCGTCGAACCGGGCACTGGCCGAGGCCACCGAGCACGCGGCGCTGGCGCTGCGCCCCCTCACCGTCGAGGGCTAAATCCCTATACGCCCCTTTTGGTCGACTTGCCGGTCTTATGGTGACTGCCGAGTCGACCAGCAAAAGGGGCTGCGGTGGGCACGTATTACGGGAGCTCGGCACGACGGCCGGTGGGCACGGCACAGGCGGTCGGCATCATCGCGCTCGTGGTGTCCGCGGTGCTCGGCTCGGCGTACCTGCTCGGGCGCAACCTGCTGCCCGAGGAGCCGCGCGACGACTCCGCGGTCACCGCGACCGGTGCCGAGCACCCCGAGTACGCCGACCAGGTCCCGCCCTCGGCGGACTCCCCCGCACCCACCGGCACACCCAGTTCCGGCACACCCAGCTCCGTCCCGCCCAGCGGCGTCCCGCACGACCCGGACCACGGCGGGACCCAGGACCCCAACTTCGGCCCGATGGGCACCCGGGTCACCACCGGCACCGGCACCGTCGCCCTCACCTTCGACGACGGACCGAACCCGGACTACACGCCCCAGGTGCTCGCCCTGCTGCGGGAGCACCGGGTCACCGCGACCTTCTGCCTGGTGGGCCAGAACGTCCAGGCGTACCCGTGGCTCGTCCAGCAGATCGTGGCCGACGGCCACACGCTGTGCAATCACAGCTGGGACCACGACGTGACGCTGGGCGCGCGGTCACCGGAACAGATCCGCAACGATCTGCTGCGCACCAGTGAGGCCATCCGCGCCGCTGTGCCGGACGCCCCGATCGCCTGGTATCGCCAGCCCGGCGGCGCCTGGACGTACTCCCTGGTCGCCACCGCCCGGGAACTCGGCATGACGCCGCTGCACTGGACGCTGGACACCTCCGACTGGCAGCGGCCCGGCGCGACCCGGATCGCCGCGTCGGTGCTCGACGGGGTGCAGCCCGGTTCGATCGTCCTGCTGCACGACGCCGGGGGCGACCGACAGGGCACAGTGGACGCTCTGTACCGCATCCTGCCCGAGCTGAGCGGCCGGCTCGACGTACAGGCGCTGCCGCGTCACGGCTTCTGACCGGCGTCGTCCCGCCCACCGCCGCGATGTCGCCGGTGACCCGGATACGGTGACGGGATGAGCGGCACTCGATCGACCGGCGACCAGGTCCACCCGACCGGCGACCAGGTCCACCGCACCGAGCGGCTCGGGCCGACGGAGATCGCCGAGGTGCTGGCGCTGGCCCGGGCTGCGGGCGACTCCGACGGCGCGGACCCGCTGGACGAACACGTCCTGCTCCGGCTGCGTGACGAGCGGGCACCCGCGATCCACCTGCTGACCCGCGACGACGGCACCCTCACCGGGTACGCCCACCTGGACACCGGCGACCCGGGCAGCGGGATCGGGGCGGAACTCGTGGTGCACCCGGCGTACCGGCGACGCGGCATCGGTCGGGCGCTGGCCCGGGCGGTGGTCGCCGCCGCCACCGGGCCGCTGCGCGCCTGGGCTCACGGCGATCACCCGTCGGCCGCCGCGCTCGCGGTGGACCTCGGCTTCCGCCGCGCCCGGGTGCTCTGGCAACTGCGTCGGCCGCTGACCGCGCTGGACCCGCCACGCCTGCCCGACGGGGTGGAACTGCGGGCGTTCCGCCCCGGCCAGGACGACGACGCCTGGCTGACCCTGAACGCGCGGGCCTTCGCCGACCATCCCGAGCAGGGCCGGTGGAGCGCCGACGACCTACGGGTACGCCTCGACGAGCCGTGGTTCGACCCGGCCGGTTTCCTGCTCGCCGTCGAATCGGCGACCGGTCGGCTGCTCGGCTTCCACTGGACGAAGGTGCACGAGCGGGAAGGCTCGGCGCGCATCGGCGAGGTGTACGTACTCGGGGTGGAGCCGTCCGCGCACGGCGGCGGACTCGGTCGGGCGCTGACCACGGCGGGGCTGGCGTACCTGCGGGAGCAGCGCGGGCTGGACCGGGTGATGCTCTATGTGGACGAGTCCAACACCGGCGCGGTGGCGCTCTACGAACGGACCGGGTTCGCCCGCTGGTCCGCCCACGTCAACTACCACCTGGGCTGAGGCGGGTCAGCGCGTCGGCGGGTCACCCAGATAGAAGCGGGGATCGACCTCGTCGGAGAGGTCCAGCACCGGCGTGATCGGGGTGGCCGCGTCCCGGGCCGCCGCCGCTCGCGCCACCGCTGCCAGGTCGTCGCAGGCGGCCACCTCGGCGAGCGTGACCTGGGTCGGCGGCAGCATCGTCAACTCACCGGCCGCAGCCCGTCGGCAGGCGTCCGCCGGACGGATCCAGAGGGCGTGGTCGGCCTCGCCGGAGACCTCCCGGGTCCGCTGTCCCTCGGGCAGCAGCGCGACGAAGAAGTACGTGTCGAAGCGGCGCGGCTCGAAGTCCGGGGTCACCCAGCGGCTCCAGGGCAGCAGCAGATCGGAGCGGAGCGTCAGGTCCCGCGCGGCCAGCAACTCGGCGAAGCCGGTACGCCGCTGCTCCAGGTCGACCCGGGCGGCCTCCCAGCCGTCGTCGCTGACGTCGCCGACCACCCGTCCCGCGTCCGGGCCGGCGAGCAGCACCCCGGCCTCCTCGAACACCTCCCGGGCCGCCGCGCAGACCACCGCCTGCGCGGCCTGCGGCGGCACACCGAGCCGTACGCCCCAGTCGGCCGGCTCGGGCCCCGCCCAGTCGAGGTGTGCGGTCGAGTCCGAGGGGTCGACGCCGCCGCCGGGAAAGGCGTACATGCCGCCGAAGGCCATCGCCGCGACCCGGCGGATCAGATAGACCTCGAAGCCCTCGTCGGCCGGGCGCAGCAGCAGCACGGTGGCGGCCGTCCGGGGCACCGCGGGAACCCCGCCCGACGCCTGGAACCGGCGGGCGTGCTCCACCAGCGCGGGCGGCGCGGGATAACCACGATCCAGGGTCATACGCCGAGCTTAGAGCGATGTCCCGAGCGGTGGATCAGCGGTGCCGCCCGGAGGTGATCTTCGGTAGCGTCACGCCATGACTCGTTGGGGCATCCTGGCCACCGGCCACATCGCCGCTCGCTTCGCCGAAGACCTCCGCCTGGTGCCGGGCGCGGAACTCGTCGCGGTCGGCTCACGGACCGCCGAGAGCGCCGAGCGCTTCGCCGAACGACACGGCGCGACCCGAGCGCACGGCACCTGGGACGATCTGGCCGCAGACCCCGAGGTGGACGTGATCTACGTCGCCACCCCGCACGCCGCGCACTACGAGGCGGCCCGCACCTGCCTGGCCGCCGGCAAGCCGGCGCTGGTGGAGAAGCCGTTCACGCTCGACCTGGCCACCAGCACCGAGCTGGTCCAGACCGCGCGCGCGGGCGGCGTCTTCCTGATGGAGGCCATGTGGATGCGGTGCAACCCGCTCATCCTGCGCGCCTGCGAGCTGATCGCCGAGGGGGCGATCGGCACGGTCACCGGCGTACGGGCCGACTTCGGCGTGGCCGGGCCGTTCCCGCCCGAGCACCGGATGCGGGCGCGGGCGCTGGGCGGGGGTGCGCTGCTGGACCTGGGCGTCTACCCGGTGAGCCTGGCCCACCTGATCCTCGGCGTGCCGCAGCACGTCCGGTCGTGGGCGAAGCTGGGCCCGGAGGGCACGGACGAGAACACCGGCATCGTCCTCGGGTACGACTCCGGCGCCGTCGCCACGCTGAGCTGTGGCATGGTCGGGGCGACCGGGCTCACCGCCTCGATCATCGGCACCACCGGGCGGATCGAGCTGCCCGATCCGTTCTTCCGGCCGGACGGCTTCACCCTGCACCGGGCGGACGCGCCGGCCGAGACGATCGGCGCTGAGCTGGTCGGCAACGGCTACCAGTACGAGGCGATCGAGGTGCAGCGCTGCCTGGCCGAGGGGCTGACCGAGAGCCCGCTGGTGCCGCACTCGGCGACCCTGGAGATCATGACCCTGCTGGACGACGTCCGCGCGCAGATCGGCGTCTCCTACCTCTGAGCGATGTGAGGAAGGGTCCCCTGCTATACGCGAGGCGTTAGCAGGGGACCCTTCCTTTCATCTCAGCTGAACAGGGGGCGCACGACGAAGTACATGATTGCGCCGATCGACCCGGCTGCCGGGAACGTCAGGATCCAGGCGCCGACGATGTTGCCGGCCACGCCCCACCGCACGGCGGAGAGCCGCTTGGTCGCCCCGACGCCCATGATCGCCGAGGTGATCGTGTGGGTGGTCGAGATGGGCGCGCCGAGCACCAGCGCGTTGAAGTAGAGCACGCCGCTGGCCACGGTCTCGGCCGCGAAGCCCTCCGGCGGACGCAGGTCGATGATCTTCCGCCCGAGGGTACGGATGATCCGCCAACCACCGGCGTACGTGCCGGCGGCCAGCACGGCGGCCGAGGTCCAGAACGCCCACTCCGGAATGTAGGTGGCGTCGTCCTGGTAGCCACCGACGAAGAGGGCGAGCACCACGATGCCGATGGTCTTGGCGGCGTCCTGCATGCCGTGGCCGACCGACATGGCCGCCGCCGAGGCGGTCTGCGCCCAGCGGAAGCCCCGGTTCAGCTTGCCCGGGTGACCCTTCCGGAAGATCCACTGCACGGCGACCATCGCGATGTAGCCGAGGATGAAGCCGACCATCGGCGACAGGATCATCGGGATGATCACGTTCTCGCCGATGCCCGACCAGAGCACGGTGCCGGAGGCCGCGACGGTCGAGCCGACCAGGCCACCGATCAGGGCGTGCGAGGAGGACGAGGGCAGCCCGAAATACCAGGTGATGATGTTCCAGGTGATCGCGCCGATCACACCGGCGAAAACGATACCGAGGCTGGACACACCGGTGGGTAGGTCCACCAGCCCGCTGCCGACGGTCTTGGCGACCTCGGCGCCGAAGTGGGCGCCGATGAAGTTGCCGACCGCCGCCATGGCGAGCGCGACCCGGGGTGTGAGCGCCCGGGTGGAGATGCTGGTCGCGATCGCGTTCGCGGCATCGTGGAAGCCGTTGGTGTAGTCGAACACCAGGGCCACCCCGATCACCGCCAGCACCGCGATGAGCTCGGGACTCACAGGATCAGGACTCCTTGACCGCGATGGTCTCGACGGTGTTCGCCACGTGCTCGAAGGCGTCGCAGGCGGCCTCCAGCTCGTCGGCGACCTCCTTCATCTTCAGCACGGTCAAGGCGTCGTACTCGCCGGAGAAGAGCCGCACCAGCAGCATCCGGTACGCCTGGTCGCCGTCGTTCTCCAGCCGGTTGATCTCGATCCAGTAGTCCTCCAGGTCCTTCATCGACTTCAGCCGGGGCATCGCCTCGGCGGTCAACTTGGCCTGCTGGTCGAGGACGTGCACCAGCTCGTGCATCTCCCGGGGCAGCGAGGGCAGCTTGGTCAGCCCGTACAGGTAGAGCAGGTTGCCGACCGCCTCCAGGTGGTCCATCACGTCGTCCAGCAGCGACCCCAACCGGTAGATGTCCTCCCGGTCGAACGGAGTGACGAAGGTCGAGTTGATCTTCTTGAACAACTCGTGGGTGATCTGGTCACTGTCGTGCTCGACCTCGGTGAGCCGTTCGCTGACCGACTGCACCTCGACATCGGGCAGGGCCAGCTCGTTCAGCAGCGCGGTACCCCGGACCAGGTTCTGCGCAGCCCTGGTGAAGAGCTCGTAGAAGGCGCCCTCATTGGGGCGGAATGAAAACCTCACAGCACGGACCTCGTCGTGTCGGTGGTAGGGGTGCAGCCGCCGTCCGGCGCCCTGCTGAGGGAATGCTAGGGAACCCCCCGAGCGGTCTTTCGTCGGCCCACCCCTGGCCAGGTGCCATTCACCGCTCGTTCAACTTCCGTTCACCTTCAGCAGACCCGCTGTCCTCAACAACCGCTCCCGTTCACCCGCGATGTCGAAATCCGCGGGCGGATACCCGAGCGAGAGGGTGTCGAACGTCTCACGCAGCAGGTGCGCCACCGCCCAGTCCCGAAACCACTTCCGGTCCGCCGGCACCGCGTACCAGGGCGCGGCGCCACTGCCGCACCGACCGAGCAGCTCCGCGTACGCGGCCTGGTAGTCGTCCCAGCGGGCGCGGGCGTCGACGTCGGAGGGGTGGTACTTCCAGTGCTTCGTCGGGTCGTCCAGCCGGGCCAGCAGCCGGCGCGCCTGCTCGGTGTGCGAGATGTGCAGGAAGACCTTGACGATCGCCGTCCCGCCGTCGGTCAACTCCCGCTCGAAGTCGTCGATCTCGGCGTACCGGGGCCGCCAGACCTCCTCCGGCGCGCGCTCCTGCACCCGGGGCACCAGGATGTCCTCGTAGTGCGAGCGGTTGAACACCCCCAGATGACCTGCGGGCGGCAGCGCCTGTCGGATTCGCCACAGGAAATGGTGCCGTAGCTCCTCGGCGGTCGGCGGCCCGAACGCCCGGATGTGCACGCCGAGCGGGTTCATCGCGCCGACCACCCGCTTGACCGTGCCGTCCTTGCCACCGCAGTCCATCGCCTGGAGGACCAGCAGCACCCGCCGTCCCGACCCCGGGTCGGCCTTCGCACCGGCGAACAGCATCTCCTGCTGGCGGGCCAACCCGTCGCCGACCCACCTGACCTGCCGGCGGGCCCAGCCCTTGCGGTCCGGCCCGGTCACCTCCGGGCCGGGCAGCCCGGGCGTCGCACGCGGATCGATCGCCCCGAGGTCGACCGGCGCTCCGGGCGGCACCCGGAGCAGGTCGCGTACCGCGCCGCCGACCGGCGCCACCACGTCAGTTCCCTCGTAGCCCATCGCAGCATCATCGCGCGACGGCGGTGGTGGCGCGCGGCGACGCCGACGCGGGCCGGGCTCAGACCACCAAGGCCAACCATTTGCGGTACGCGGAGGCAAACGGCTCGGTGCCGTCACCCAGGGCACCGAGCAGCCACCGTGCCGCCGCCTCGGCCTCCACCACCAGGTCGTCGGGGTAGCCGAAGCGGGCCCGGTGCTCGGCGAACTCGTCCTCGTCGCGCAGCTCGACCAGGCCGGTCTCCCGACGCCGGACCACGTCCAGGTCCAGGTCGATCAGGTGCACCGTGTCCTCGCCCTCCCAGCGGGCCGGGCTGGTGATGTCGCAGTAGACCTCGCTGGTGCGCGGGGGCGGGTTGAACATGCCGGTCCACCAGGCGTGATGCGGCACGAGCAACACGAACGGGATCTGCTCGACCGACGGGCGGCCGTGGTAGACGGAGCTGGTGCCGGCCGACACGCCGAGCCAGACGCCGAGGTCGTCCTCGGTCAGCCGGCGGGCCGGGTAGTCGCGGTGGGCGCTGCCGTCGTACTTGCGGTAGATCACGCGGACCACGTCGCTCGGCATGAGTCGCACCCTAACCGATTCCGCCCACCCGACGCCGTCAGGAAGTTACCGGACGACGGGGAGATATCTGCCGCACCGTGACACCGCAACACGGCCGCTCGGTACGGTCCGCGTCGGCCCCGGCGGGTACCGTGCCACGGTGACTCCGCCCCGCACCGCCACCGGCTCCGCCCGCGCCAAGGCCCGCCGTCGAGGTGACCGGCCCGGCGGGGCCGACCTGCTCGCCGCCGCGGTCGGCGCGGTGCCCGGCGGCGCCGCCCGCCCCGGTCAGCAGGAGATGGCCACGGCCATCGAGGAGTGCGTCTCCTCCGGCGACCACCTGCTGGTGCAGGCCGGCACCGGGACCGGCAAGTCCCTGGCCTACCTGGCGCCGGCGCTGACCGTCGACGGTCCGGTGGTGGTCTCCACCGCCACCCTGGCGTTGCAGTCCCAACTGGTCGAGCACGACCTGCCGCGACTGGCCGACGCGGTCGAGCCGGTGCTCGGCCGACGGCCGAGCTTCGCCGTGCTCAAGGGCCGTCACCACTACCTCTGCCTGGCCCGGCTGGAGAACTCCAACGAGGACGAGCCGGAGGACACCCTCTTCGACGCACCGACCGAGCGTCCCGGCGGCGGCACCAAATGGCTGGGCGAGGCAGGTCGGCTCGGCAAGCAGATCCAGCGTCTGCGGGACTGGGCCATGGAGACCGACACCGGTGACCGGGACGAACTCGACCCGGGCGTCGACGACCAGGCCTGGCGGCTGGTCTCCATGCCGGCCCGGGAGTGCGTCGGCGCGAGCCGCTGCCCGTACGGAGCGGAGTGCTTCGCGGAGGCGTCCCGGGCCCGCGCCCGGGAGGCCGACATCGTGGTGACCAACCACAGCCTGCTCGCCGTGGACATGCTCGCCGGACGGCACATCGTCCCGCCGCACAAGCTGCTCGTCGTGGACGAGGCGCACGAGCTGGCCGACCGGGTCTCCTCGGCGGCCCAGGCCGAGCTGACTCCGGAGCTGATCGACCGTTCCGCCCGGCGGGCCCGCCCGTTGCTGCGGCCGGAGACCGCCGAGGCGTTGACCGCGTCCGGTGACGCCCTCGCGGTCGGGCTGGCCGAGGCGCCGGTCGGGCGGATCACCGGTGGCCTGCCCGACCCGCTGCGGGAAGCCTGCACGCTGCTCGACGCGGCGACCCGCGCGGCGCTGGACAGCATCGGTGACATCAAGGCCGACGACCCCGACCCGGTACGCAAGCAGCAGGCCAAGTCCGTGCTGGACGAACTCTCCACCACCGCCCAGCGGCTGCTGGACGAGGCGGAGCACGACGTGGCGTGGGTGGAGCGCAACGACAACACCGGTCGGCGGGCCCTGGTCGTCGCGCCCCTCTCGGTCGCTGGCACGCTCGCCACGCACCTGTACGACGAGCGGACCGTGGTGGCCACGTCGGCGACCCTGGCCCTGGGCGGGCGCTTCGACACCGTGGCCCGGGCCCTGGGGCTGGACGCGCCGCCGCCCGCCCCGCCGACGCCGGCCGCCGCCGCGCTCGCCGACACCACCCGCCGCCCCCGCACGGCGTCGGGCGGCGCAACGCCGGTCGACACCGGGTCGGGCGGCGATCCCGCCGGGTCCCGGGCCGAGGCGGCGACCGACTCCGGCCCCGGCTGGCGGTCGCTGGACGTCGGCTCCCCCTTCGACTACCCGCGCCAGGGCATCCTCTACGTGGCCGCGCACCTGCCCCGGCCCGGTGTCTCCGGGCTTCCGGACGCCGCCGGGGAGGAGTTGCTCTCCCTGGTCACCGCGCTGGGCGGCCGTACGCTCGGGCTGTTCTCCTCCCGGCGGGCCGCGCAGCAGGCGGCGGAGTTGCTGCGGGCGCGCACCGACCTGCCCGTGCTGCTCCAGGGCGAGGAGGCGCTGCCACTGCTGGTGCGCAGGTTCCGGGAGGAGCGGTCGAGCTGCCTGTTCGGGGTGATGTCGCTGTGGCAGGGGGTGGACGTACCCGGTGACGCGTGCCAGTTGGTGGTGATCGACCGGCTGCCCTTCCCCCGGCCGGACGAGCCGCTGGCCGCGGCGCGGGCGGCGGCGGTGGACGCCCAGGGCGGTTCCGGTTTCGCCGCCGTCAGCGTCCCGATCGCGGCGGTCCGCCTGGCCCAGGGGGTCGGGCGACTGATCCGGGCCACCGGTGACCGGGGCGTGGTGGCGGTGCTCGACTCCCGGCTGGAGACCGCCCGTGGGTACGGGCCGTTCCTGCGCCGTTCACTGCCGCCGTTCTGGTACACGACCCGGCGTGAGGTGGTCCAGGGCGCGCTGACCCGGCTCGCCGCCGACTGACGTCGGCTCGGCCGCGCCGGGCAAGCCGAGCAGGGTCGGACCACCGTGGGTCAGGGGGCGCGGGAGGCGACGACCACCGCGTCCGGCGGGGTGTCCGGCACGCTGCGCGCGGCGAGGCGGCGTACCGCCGTGTTGAGCACCGCGATCAGCGGCACGGCGACGAGGGCGCCGGTGATCCCGGCGAGCACGACGCCGGCGGCCAACCCGATGATCACCGCTAGCGGGTGGATGGCCACCGCCCGGCCCATGATCAGCGGCTGGAGGATGTGCCCCTCCACCTGCTGCACGCCGATCACCACGCCGAGAATGATCAACGCGGTCACCGGACCGCTGTCGACCAGCGCGACCAGCACCGCCACGCCACCGGAGAGCGTGGCACCGACGATCGGGATGAACGCGCCGAGGAAGACCAGCGCGGCCAGCGGGAACGCGAACGGGATGTCGAAGATGACGAGGAAGATCCCGATGCCGACGGCGTCGATGAAGGCGACCAGCACGGTGGCCCGGACGTAGGCGCCCAGGGTCGCCCAGGAGGCCCGGCCGGCGTCGTCGACCTTCCAACGCGCCGCCACCGGCAACAGCCGGACCAGGAACCGCCAGATGACGGTGCCGTCGCGGAGGAAGAAGAACGCCGCGAAGAGCACCAGGACCGTACCGGTCAGCACCTCGGCCAGGGTCGCGGCGGTGGAGAGGGCGCCGGTGGTGAACCGCTCGGTGTTGTTGTTGACGAACTGCTGGATCTCCTCGATGTACCGGTCGAGGTCGTTGTCGGACAGGTGCAGCGGCCCGGTCTTGAGCCAGTCCTGGATCTGTTGCAGGCCCTGGGTCGACTTCGCGGCCAGTTCCGGTACGCCCTTGATGAACTCGTTGACCACCAGGGTCAACGTGCCGATCACCGCGGCCAGGCCGGCGACCAGCACCACCGCCGTCGCCAGCGACCTCGGGAACCGGGCCCGCAGCAGCCACCCGACGGCAGGGGCCAGCAACGCCGACAGCAACAGAGCGACGGCGAGCGGAATGATCACGATGCTGATCGTGCTGACGACCTTCACCAGCGCCCAGAACACGACGCCGACCACGATCAGCCGCCAGGACCAGCCGGCGGCGATGCGTAACGCGTGCGGCACGTCCGCGTCGTCGCGGCTGGAAGTGGAGGCCGGCCCGGGCTCCGGTGACTCCTCGTCGACCACGATGGCGGCCGACGTCGCGGCCGGACCGGGCCGCGACGGTGAGGCCGTGGCGGCCGGCTCCGGCACGTCCGGCGGCCGGTTCCGGGCGGTACGCACCGAATCCCGACCCGACTCGTACACGCGACGCACGCGGCTGCGGATCCGCTCGAACCGGCTCACGGGCACCTCCAGGCAGATTTCGGCCCGCGCATGGGCGCCAGGGGCGGACAGGATACGTCCGACCGCTCCACGGTAGGGCAAACTTCCGCCACACATTGCCCCCACGGACGGCTGCCCAACCCGGGTGACCACCGGTGGTGCGTCGGAGGCGACACGGTAGCGTCTGCGGCGTGACAGCCGACCCGAATCTCGACTCCGGCCTGCCCATCCGGCTGCTGCACGACCGCGTGCTGGTGCGGGTGGAGGGGAGCGAGGGCGAGCGCCGTTCCACCGCCGGCATCGTCATCCCCGCCACCGCAGCCGTGGGCAAGCGTCTGGCCTGGGCCACCGCCGTCGGAGTCGGGCCGCACGTACGCTCGATCGTCTCCGGCGACCGGGTGCTCTTCGACCCGGACGACCGCTCGGAGGTGGAGCTGCACGGGCGCGGCTACGTGCTGCTGCGCGAGCGTGACGTGCACGCGGTGGCCGCCGAGCGGGTCGAGGAGGACGCCACCGGGCTCTATCTGTGACCCCGGTGGCACCGAGACACCCGGCGACGACAGCGCCCCTCGTGGGCTGCCCGACCGTCCCCGGACGGCACTGACTCCGTCCGCGTCGTTTGCCACGCTCCCCGGCGGGAAGCCAGCCGCACCACCGGCCCTGGGGAGGGACGATGCCGGTATTCGTGAAGAAGGTGCTGGCCTGGGGCAGCCTCGCGTTCCTGATCTATTTCATGGCCTTCCGGCCGGAGGGCGCCGCCCAGATGTTCCGGTCGATCGGGGCGGCCCTGATGATGATGGCGCAGGGGCTCGGGGACTTCCTGACCAGCCTGATGGCCTGAACAGGCGCCCGCCCGCTCAGCGGTGGCCCGGCGGCCAGTGCGCGGGCGGGTGCTGCCCGTGCCAGCCGTACGGGCCGTACCCGGCGGGATAGGCGGGCGGCGGCGGGGGCTGCGGTGGCGCGAGCACCACCGGGATGGGCACCACCGGCTCCTCCGGTGCTTCGACCGCTCGCCGTGAGCCGTCCGGGAAGCGCAGGTGGTATCGCTGCCCGTCCCAGACACCCACCGGGGTCTGCGGGTCCCGGCCCACGAAGTACGACCGGTACAGGCTGATCGAGTCCAACAGCTCCCGTTCCTCCCGTGCCGTCCGTTCCCGGTCGGCGGGCCGGCGGTCCAGGCCCCGCGTCGCGCCGTCGCGCAGCAGCGCCAGCCGGGTCGCCGCGAACTGGTAGCCGCGCATCGCCCGCAGCCCGGCCTCGCCACCCACGCGCTGTGCCCACACCCGGGCCGCGTGCCGCCGCCCGAGGCTGCTCAGCGCCGCCACCTCCGGCGGGGTCAGCCACCCGGCGCGGACGTAGTCGGGCAGGACCCGCTCGGTGAGCCGGCCCTCCCAGGCCCGCAGCCAGACCGCGAAACCGACCATGCCGAAGAAGATCGGCACCATCACACCGACGATGCCGACCACCGAGATCAGCACCTCGCCGGTGGCCTCGGCCAGCGTGGGCAGCAGGTTCCAGGCTCCGTGCAGCATCATCGCCAGCAGCAGGCCGGCGACCGGGGCGAAGAAGCGGACCCGCCGGTCGGCCGACCGGGCGGCGATACCGAGGCCGATGCCGGCCAACGAGGTGAACAGCGGGTGGGCGAAACCGAACAGCAGGATCCGGCCGATGAAGATGGCGATGACCTGCTGTGCGCCGGTCGCCGGGCCGTACTGCTCGACGCCCGAGGCGTAGCCGAGGCCACCGAGGTAGAGGATGTTCTCCACCATCGCGAAGCCGATCGCGGAGAGTCCGCAGTAGACCAGTCCGTCGGTGATGCCCGACCACTCCCGCCGCCGGAAGATCAGCAGCAGGATCGGGCCGAGGGTCTTGGTCAGCTCCTCGATGAACGGCGCGACCAGCACCGCGGTCAGCCCGGCGGGCAGTCCCTGGTCGTCGAACCAGTTGGCGGCCGTCTCGTTGACCAGTAGCGAGATCGAAGTGGAGACGAAGGCACCCCAGGCGAAGCAGAAGATCAGATACTTCAACGGCTCCGGTTCGTACCGGTCGAGCCAGAGGAAGCAGGCCACCAGCACCGGCACCGGCAGGATCGCGGCGGCCGTGCCGACCAGCAACGCCTCCGTACCGATGCTGGCACCGATGGTGAAGATGATGAAGATCGCGCCGACGGCGATCAGCAGGATCACCCCGGCCAGCACCAGTGCCCGCCGCCAGCGGAACCGGCGTCGTGGCATGCCGGGCGCGCCGGGGCCACCGGGTGGCGCGCCGGGCACGGGAGGCGACGGCGGCAGGTATCCGCCGGACGGGGTGTCGGCCATGCGGTCAGCGTAGTCATGCCGAGCCCACCCGGCCCGGCGCATCGGCACCACGCCCCCGGCTCAGCCGACCGGGGGTGCGGTGGGCGCCTTGGCGGCCGGTTCCGGGCCGGCCGGCGCACCGGGCCGGTCCAGCTCACCGAAGGACTGCCGGACCAGCCGGTTCGCCTCCTCCTGGCTGATCCCCGAGGCCACCATCAGGTCGCTGGCGGTGGTACGCACCTGGGCGACCACCACGCTGCCGGAGAATCCGACCCCTTCGGCGTACGCCCTACCGGCCTCGCTGACCGCGCGCAGCGACCGCTCCCGGGCCTGCTCGGGCTCCTCGCCCTGGGCGAACTCCTTCTTGAGCAGGCGAACCGACTCGGCGAGGTGCGCGACCGCGTCCGGCATCGGCCCCGGGACCGGTTCGTCGTCCTCGATCAGGGTGACGGCCCGCCGGATCAGCGTGCCGCTGTTGCGCATCGCCCGGTCGATCGGCTCGGCCGCCTCGGCGTAGTGGGTCAGTTCGCTGCGCCGGTGCCAGCGCGCCGGGGAGAGCAGGGCGGTCTCCTTCGCGCCCTCGATCGCCTCGGTGAGGGCGGACAGCTCCTCCTTGTTGTCCCGCAACCGGTCCAGCGCCTGCTGGATCCGGTCGCGGTCCCGGTCGCGCAGTCCGTCGGCGGCGTGGTCGAGCTGCTCGGCGAGCAGGTCCAGGGCCGGCCGGGCGGCGCGGTTGAGCACCCGTAGCGGGTTGAGTGGCAGCAGGACGGCGGTGACCAGCAACGCGATGCTGCCGCCGACGAGCGCGTCGATGAACCGGGGGATCTCCAGGTCCTCGACCGACGGGCTGAGCGTCGCGATCAGCACCGCGGTGGCCGCCGCCTGGATGACGATGGCGACGCTGCCACCGGCGAAGATGGTGAGCAGGATCGCCGAGGTGACGATCAGTCCGAGCTGCCAGGGACCGGTGCCCAGGACATAGACCAGCAGGTCGCCGACGAACACCCCGACACCCACGCCGATGATCAGCTCGGCGGTGCGGCGGAACCGCTGGCCAACCGAGACGGCGAGGGTGCCGACCGCCGAGATCGGCGCGAAGACCGGCTGCGGGTTGCCCAGCAGTTCGTGCGCGGCCACCCAGGCCAGCCCGGCCGCGAGACCCGCCTGGAGGGCCAGGGCGAGCGACATCCGCACCCGGTGCAGGCGGTCCTTGAGGGTGGCCTTGCCCCGGTGGTGCAGTTGCGCGACCGTGTCCGCGATCCGCTGCGTGTCCACGTCCGACAGGCCGTCGCGCATGCGGTTGCCGCGCAGCAGGCGCAATCGTCGGTCCCGGGCCACCGCCATGGCCGCGACTACCCACGGCACGAAGGGACAATCCTCGTTGGGTGGGTGCACCCACCCATCGGGTGACGGACCCGCCGGGACCCGAGAAGGCGCCCGGTGGTGCAGACTCGTCCGGGTGACGGGACTGATCGAACGCTGGCGTGCCGCCGCCGGATCGGCGGGCGCGACCACGCCGACGGCGGTGGACGACGCCGGCGCCGAGCTGCTCGCCCGGTGGCGGGAGCCGCACCGCCACTACCACACCGTCGACCACCTGACCGCGGTGCTGGACGTCGTCGACCGGTACGCACCGGCCGCGTCCCGACCCGACCTGGTCCGGCTCGCCGCCTGGTGTCACGACGCCGTGTACGACCCCCGGGCACCCGGCGACCGCAACGAACGCGACAGCGCGGCGCTCGCCGAGGTCCTGCTCACCCGGGTCGGGCTGCCCGCCGCCGAGGTGGCCGAGGTCGGCCGGTTGGTCCTGCTCACCGCCGGGCACGCGGTGGACCCGGCGGACGCCGACGGTGTGCTGCTCTCCGACGCCGACCTGGCGGTGCTGGCCGCACCGGAGCCGGAGTACGACAGGTACGCGGCCGCGATCCGCCGGGAGTACGCCCACGTGCCGGAGCCGGACTACCGGGCCGGTCGGGCCCGGGTGCTCGCCGGCCTGCTCGGCCTGCCCGCGCTGTTCCGGTCAGCCCCGCTGGCGCACGCCGGACAGGCGCGGGCCCGGGCCAACCTGACCCGCGAACTGACCGCCCTGACCGGCCGGGACGCGGGCGGCGAGGTGTTTGGGGCGACGTAGGCCGGTGGCCCGCAGGAGCCGGACCAGTTCACGGCTCGGCACCACCTGCGCGCCGAGCCAGACCGCCATCGCGAAACGCTCCGCCGGGATGTCGTAGTGGTCCCGGTCGAAGCCGCGCCGGGGAGCGCCGAGCGCCTCGGCGAAGGCGTGCAACTCGGCGACGGAGACGTCACTGATCAGGTGGGACCAGAGACGACCCCGCGCCGGCCAGGCCGGCCGGTCCACGTAGATCACGGCAGCCACGGTACCCGGCGGCGACCCGAAGTTGATGATCACCATCGGCCGGTCGTAGCCTCGGCCCCATGGCCAGCCTCCTCGACGACCTCCGCGCCGCGCTCGGCCCGGACGCGGTCCTCACCGACCCCGACCTGCTGCGCGGGCACGAGCGGGACGAGGCCGACCTGTGCGAGTCCGGTACGCCGCTGGCGGTCGTCCGGCCGCGCCGCACCGAGGAGGTGGCCGCCGTGGTCCGGGCGGCCGGGCGGCACGGCGTACCGGTGGTGCCGCAGGGCGCGCGGACCGGCCTGGCCGGTGCGGCGAACGCCGTCGCGGGTGCGGTGGTGCTGAGCACCGTGGCGATGGACGCGATCCTGGAGATCGACCCGGTGAGCCGGATCGCGGTGGTCCAGCCCGGCGTGGTCAACGCGGCGCTCAGCGCGGCCGTGGCCGAGCAGGGCCTGTGGTACCCGCCGGACCCGGGCTCCTGGGAGTCCTCCACCATCGGCGGCAACGTCGCCACCAACGCGGGCGGCATGTGCTGCGTCAAGTACGGCGTCACCACCGAGTACGTGCTCGGCCTGGAGCTGGTGCTCGCCTCCGGCGAGGTGCTGCGCACCGGCCGGCGTACCGCCAAGGGGGTGGCCGGGTACGACCTCACCCGGCTCTTCGTCGGCTCCGAGGGCACCCTCGGGGTGATCACCGAGGTGACCGTGGCGTTGCGGCCCGCCCCGGCGGAGTCGTTGACCCTGGTGGCGGTCTTCGGCTCCACCGCCGAGGCCGGTGACGCGGTGGCCCGGATCGCCGCCCGGGGGCTCTCCCCCAGCCTGCTCGAACTGCTCGACCGCACGCACCTGGTGGCGATCGAGGCGTACCGGCCGATGGGGCTGCGCACCGACGCCGAAGCGCTGCTGCTGGCCGCCGTCGACACCGGTCCCCGCGCCGCCGAGGACCTGGCCGAGTTGGCCGCCGTCTGCACGGACGCCGGTGCCGCCGAGGTGTACACGGCCACCGACGCGGTGGAGGCCGCCGCCCTGCTACAGGCCCGACGCCTGGCCCACCCGGCGATGGAGAAGTACGCCTCGGACACGTACCCGGGCGGCAACGGCGGCCTGGTCATCGACGACGTGGCGGTGCCCCGGGCGGCGCTGGCCGCGCTGCTCGACGGGGTCGCCCGCATCGCCGCCGAGTGCCGGGTGCCGATCGGTGTGGTCGGTCACGCCGGTGACGGCAACATGCACCCCAACATCGTGGTCGACCGGGCCGATCCGGCCAGTCTGGAACGGGGCCGGCGGGCCTTCGACGAGATCATGCGCCTCGGCCTGGCACTCGGCGGCACCTGCACCGGCGAGCACGGCGTCGGGCTGCTCAAGCGGGAGTGGCTGGCCCGCGAGATCGGGCCGGTGGGCGTCCGGGTGCATCAGGCGATCAAGGACGCACTCGACCCGTCCGGGCTGCTCAATCCCGGCAAGGTGCTCTGAGCGGCGGGATTCTCGATCCCGGCGAGGTGCTCCGAGCGGGCGGCCTCAGCCGACCATCTCGGCCGGGGTGTTCTGGGTGAGCAGCAGCAGGATCTCCTCGGCCACCGCGGGGCGCTCCTCACCGGGGCAGTCCTGCGAGGTGATCAGACCCGCCGAGGTGAGCAGGCTGGAGGTCAACGCGCCGACACAGGTGACCCGGTAGCCCCGGGCCTCGTCGGTCTCCTTCGCCAGCCCCGGATCGGCGAGCAACTGCTGCAACCGCTCGCGGTGCTCCTCGCTGAGCGTGCCGGTCGAGGTGACGCCGTCGCCGGCACAGTCGATGCACTCCCACCGGCCATCGGGGGCCACGTTCAGGGTGCGCAGTGGACCGTCGCTGCCGAGGTTCTGCAACAGGCTAACCCGCCCCTGGCCGCTGGTCGCGGCGCCGCCGGCACCCGGCTGGTCGGCGGTCGACCCGCTCGCCGACGTCTCCGGTTCGGCGCGCTGGCCGAACGGGGCGCATCCGCTGAGGGCGACCACCACCAGGGCGGTGACGGGCAGGGACACCAGCCGTGACCAGGGTTGCGCTATCACGCGCGGAACTTACCTTACCGTAGGTAGGGCACGGAACCGTCCGGACGGACATCCACCGCGCCTGATCTCCAGAATGGACACGGTCAGCGCGGCAGCCCGGCCGCGCCGTCGTCGGCGCCACGGTCCGCAGGGTAGCCGCGCACGTCCGGCGCGCCCAGCCGGGCGGCGTCGGCGGTCGCGTCGTCCGGCATCAACTGGGACTGCCGCTCCGCCTCCACCCGCGCCCGGTAGTGCGTCACCTCGCGCTCCCGCCGGGCCCCGTCCCAGCCCAACACCGCGCCCATCAGCTCGGCCGCGTGCTCGGCCGACTCCAGCCCCCGGTGCGCGGTCTCGAAGGAGATCCGGGTACGCCGGGTGAGCACGTCCTCCAGGTGCAGCGCACCCTCGGCACGGGCCGCGTAGGTCACCTCCGCCGCGAGGTACTCCGGCGCGCCGGCCAGCGGGGACGCCTGCAACGGGTCGGCGTCGATCAGGGCGAGCAGGTCCAGGGTCAGGCTGCCGTAGCGCTCCAACAGGTGCTCGACCACCCCGACCGGCACCCCGTGCCGACGGGCCAGGTCGGCCCGGTCCCGCCACATCGACGCGTACCCGTCCGCACCGAGCAACGGCAGGTCGGCGGTCCGTGACGGGCGTTGCGTACCGAGTCGGTGCGCGGCCCGGTCGACGACGTCCGACGCCATCACCCGGTACGTCGTGTACTTGCCGCCGGCCACCAGCAACAACCCGAGCATCGGCTCGATGACGGCGTGCTCCCGGGACAGCTTCGAGGTGGAGTCCGCCTCGCCGGCCAGCAACGGGCGCAGCCCGGCGTACACGCCCTCGATGTCGGCCGTGGTGAGCGGCCGGTCCAGCACCGTGTTCACCTGCCGCAGCAGGTAGTCGATGTCGCTGGCGGAGGCCGCCGGATGCGAGCGGTCGAGCCGCCAGTCGGTGTCCGTGGTGCCGATGATCCAGTGCCCGCCCCAGGGGATCACGAACAGCACACTGCGGGCGGTACGCAGGATCAGCCCGGTCTCGCCGGTGATCGCCGAGCGGGGCACCACCAGGTGCACCCCCTTGGACGCCCGGACCCGGATACCGCGCCGCAACCCGACGTCGTCGAGCATCCGCGACATGTCGTCGGTCCACACGCCGGTGGCGGCGATCACGGTGCGGGCGCGTACCTCGAACTCGCCCTCCGGGGACCCGGCGGGTGCCTCCAGGTCGCGGACCCGTACCCCGGTCACCTCGCGGGCCTGCCGGATCAGCCCGACCGCCCGGGCGCTGCTCACCACCGTCGCGCCCAGGCTCGCTGCGGTGCGGGCCAGCGTCACCACCAGGCGGGCGTCGTCCACCTGGCCGTCGTAGTAGCGGATCGCGCCGGCCAGTCCCTCGGTGCGCAGGCTCGGGAAGACCCGGCGGGCACCCTCGCGGCTCAGGTGCCGGTGCAGCGGCATGCCCCGGCCGCCGCCGAAGAGACCCGCGAAGACGTCGTACGCGGCCACTCCGGCGCCGTAGTACGCCCGGCGCAGCACCCGGGCCGGAAGATCGCGTACGCCCTGCCCGGCGGGGAGCGGCACCAGGATCGGCACCGGACGCACCAGGTGCGGCGCCAACCGGGTGGCCAACAGGCCCCGCTCGGTGAGCGCCTCGTGCACCAGGTTGAACTCCAACTGCTCCAGGTAGCGCAGGCCGCCGTGGATCAGCTTGCTGGATCGGCTGGACGTGCCGGCCGCGAAGTCGCGGGCCTCGACCAGGGCCACCTTCAGCCCACGGGAGGCCGCGTCGACGGCCGCGCCGGCTCCGGTCACGCCACCGCCGATGACCAGTACGTCGAAGCGCTCGGCCCGTAGCCGACGCAGGTCGTCGGCCCGGCGGGCGGGCGAGAGCTGGCCGGCAACGGATCGCAAGACGTGGGGATCGCGCACCCGTCCACGGTAGCCGCAGCGATCACCTGGTGGCATTCGACGGCCGCCCGGGACGGCCGGTGGAAGCCGGACCGTAAGGTGTGCGGATGCGTGACGATCACTTGACGTCCGGTGACGCCGGCAGTCCCTGGGCCGCTGTCGCAGCGGTGCTGGTCGGTGGCGTGACGGTCACCATCGCCCTGCTGACACAGGCCGGTGGTTGGCTGGTCGACCAGGTGCTGCTGCTCAGCGGGCTGGACCGGTTCGTGCCGCTCTGGCCGCTGGCCGGCCTGTTCGCCGTGCTCCTGATCGGTGCCGCCACGCTGCCGCTGGCCCTGGTCCCCCGCTCGACCACGATCCGCGCCGCCGGCCGGGTCTGGCTGGCGGCGACGCTCGCGATGGGCGTGCTCGGGCTGCTGCGGACGATCCCCCCGGTGCACCACGAGGCGTACCTCGCCGCACTGGCCGTGACCGCCGCGCTGCTGGCGTTGCTCGCGCACCGGCTCTCCCCCCGCCTGGCCCCCGCTCCCCGCCGCGCCCGCCCCGGGCCGCTCCCGCCGCCCGGCTGGCCCACGACACCGCCCGGCTGGCCCACCACACCGGCGGGTCCGCCCACGACGCCGCCGGGTCCGCCCACGACGCCGCCGGGTACGCCCGGGGCGGGGCCGGAGTCGCCCGGAGAGCAGCCGGTCCCTGCTCCGGTCAGCGATCGTTCCGAACCGGTGGAAGAGCCGCCGGGCACCGCCGGACCCGATCGGGCCGCGCCGCCAGCTCCGCGTCCGACCGTGGTGACCCTGCTCGGGATCGCGGGCGGGCTGGTCCTGCTGATGCCCTGGGTCCGGTTCGGCGCGCTCGGCGGACTGCTGGAGACGCTGCTGGCCGGGCTGGCCGCCGCCGCCGTGGGAGCGCTGGCCGGCGAACTGCTGGACGCCCGCTTCTGGGGCCACCACGAGGTCGGCGAGCCGCCCCGACCGGCCCGGCTGGTGCTGCTCGGCGGGCTGGTCGCCGGGGTGGTGCTGCTGCTGGTCGGCGCCGGTACCGGCCAGTCGGGTGCCCAGTTGCCGCTGCTGTTGACCCTGCCACCGGCCGGCTTCGCGCTGGCCGCGCTGCGGGCCCTGGCCCGGCGTACCGATCGGCGGCACGGTCGCCTGCCCACCGCCTGGCTGGTCGGGCTGGGCGTGTTCGGCCCGCTGGCCTTCACCGACCCGGAGGAGGTCACCCTGCTGTTGTCGGGCAGCCGGGACATCCCGTTCTGGGTGGCCGTCACCACCGGCGCCGGGCTCCTCATCGCGCTGCTGCTGTCGACCGCGTACGCGCTGGTGCTGGCCCGGCCCTCGGCACGCCCGCCGCGCCGGGCCACGGCCTGGACGACCGCCGTGGTGATGCTGCTGACGGTCGGCGTCGGAGGCGTCGTCGCCGGCCAGCCGGGGCTGCACGGGGAACGGTTGTTCGTGGTGCTGCGCGAGCAGGCCGACCTCACCGGCCTGCCGGCCGGGGCGGGCAAGGCGGGCCGGGACGCCCGCGCCGAGGAGGTCTACCGGCGGCTGGTCGACACCGCCGAGCGGACCCAGGCCGACCTGCGCCGGGACCTGCGCCGCCTACGGCTCGACCACACCGCCTACTACCTGGTCAACGCGATCGAGGTGGACGGCGGGCCGGTCACGCGGGCCTGGTTGTCGACCCGGCCCGAGGTGGCGCGGGTCCTGGTCAGCCAGCGGCTGCGCCCGCTACCGGTGCCGGACGGCACGACGCGTGGCGACGCGCCCGCGCCGACCGGACCACCCTGGAACATCACCATGATCGGTGCGGACCGGGTCTGGTCCGAGCTGGCGGTGACCGGCGCCGGGGTGACCGTGGGCAGCTCGGACTCCGGGGTGGACGCCGGGCACCCGGCCCTGACCCCGGGCTTCCGGGGCGGCGACGACTCGTGGTTCGACCCGTGGAACGACACCCGTACGCCGACCGACCGCAGCGGGCACGGCACCCACACGGCGGGCAGCGCCGTCGGGCGGGGCGGCATCGGCGTGGCACCGGGAGCGCAGTGGGTGGGCTGCGTCAACCTCGACCGCAACCTGGGTAGCCCCGCCGCGTACCTGGACTGTCTCCAGTTCATGCTGGCGCCCTTCCCGCCGGGCGGCGACCCGTTCGCGCAGGGGCGCCCGGCCCGGGCCCCGGAGATCCTGACCAACTCGTGGGGCTGCCCGTCGATCGAGGGCTGTGACCCCCGGACATTGCTGCCGGCCGTCGACGCGTTGGAGGCCGCCGGGATCCTCGTGGTGGCCGCCGCCGGCAACACCGGCCCGTACTGCCGGTCCATCCAGGACCCGCCGGCCCCGTACCCGGACGTGCTGACGGTCGGCGCGGTGGACGAGCGGCGGCGGGTCACCGACTTCTCGTCCCGAGGTCCCACCCCGTCGGGCGTGCACAAGCCGGACCTGGTGGCGCCGGGCGCGGACATCCTCTCCGCGATGCCCGGAGGTGGTTACGCCACGCTCGCCGGTACGTCCATGGCGACCCCCCAGGTGGCGGGCGTGGTGGCGTTGATGTGGTCGGCCAACCCGGAGCTCGTCGGTGACCTGGACCGGACCCGGCGGATCCTGCGCGAGACGGCCACCCCGATCGACGCCCCGAGCGGCTCCCGCAACTGCGGCGGTACGGCGAACGTGGCCGGCGCCGGGCTGGTCGACGCGTACGCCGCCGTCGAGGCCGCCCGGGGATGACGCCGGATCGCGGCCTGACACCGGACTGGTCGTGATCTAGGGTCGGCAGGCATGGACGGGACCACCATCGTCGAGTTGACCGTCGAGCGGGCCGCCGAGGTGGTGGACCTGTGTCGCCGGGCGCTCGACCTGCCGGAGGACGCGGCCGAGGCGGAAGCGCTCGTGGCGACGCTCTGGCACCGGGCCGCCGCCGACCGGCCGGTGCGGGTGTTCGGCGCGTACCGGGAGGATGCCCTGGTCGGCGTCCTGATCGGGTCGCGCTCCGGCGAGGCCGGGCACGTGGACCTGCTGGCGGTGGCCCCGGAGGTACGCCGTCAGGGGGTGGCTCGGGCCCTGCTCGGGCACGCCGAGCGGGTGCTGGCCGAGTCGGGTGCGGTCGAGATGGTGCTCGCCGGGAACCCGCCGCACTACGGCTGGCCCGGCATCGACGTCCGCTACACCCCGGCGATCTGTCTCGCGCTCGCGCTCGGCTACCGCCAGGACGGCACCGCCTGGAACATGACCGCCGACCTGTCGTACGACTCGTCGCCGGCCCTGCGCTCCACCGAAGCCACCGAGGCCCGGTTGGCCGGGCAGGGCGTGACCGTACGCCGGGCCGAGTCGAGCGACCTGCCGGCGCTCGCCGCGTTCGCGCGTACGACCTTCGGCGGGGCCTGGGACGCCGAGCTGGCCGGTTCGGTGGGCCGTCCCGACGCCGGCTGCCACCTGGCCGAGCGCGACGGTGAGCTGCTCGGCTTCGCCGCGTACGGGTCGTCCCGGCCGAGCTGGTTCGGGCCGATGGGCACCGCGCCCGCCGCCGAAGGGTCGGGGATCGGCGGTGTCCTGCTCCGTCGCTGCCTTCAGGACCAGCGGGCGGCTGGCGTCGAGTTCGCGCAGATCGGCTGGGTCGGGCCGGTGCCCTTCTACTCGGGCAGCGCGGGTGCCCGGATCGAGCGGGTCTTCTTCCTGTACCGCAGGGCGCTCGGCACCCGGAACGAGTCAACCGGCACATAGGCGCCGATAGCACCGTTCACCCACCCCGGTCATCGACGCCCCCTACGGTTTTGCATAGAGGAGGCAGCCATGACCACGGATGACGAGCAGACCCGGGACGCCCTGGCGGTGCCCCTGGTCGCGGTTCCCGAGCTTCCGGCTCAACTGCCGATCGACCGGCTGGACTACGGCGACGCCGAGCAGTTGGCGGAGATGAGCGGGGCAGCCGAAGCACCCGAGGAGCCGCTCATCCTGGTCGACGAACCGGCACCGCACCGCCCACCGTACGACCGACCGCAGCGGCGCGACGAGCGGCCGCTACCGACATAGGAAAAGGGCGGACCGCTGACGCGGCCCGCCCTTTCCGGCGTTGGAGCTGGACTCAGAAGTCCATGTCCCCGCCACCCGGACCAGCCGGGGCGGCCGGGGTCTTCTCCGGCTTGTCCGCCACGACGGCCTCGGTGGTGAGGAACAGCGCGGCGATCGACGCGGCGTTCTGCAGCGCCGAGCGAGTCACCTTGGCCGGGTCGATGATGCCCGCGGCCAGCAGGTCCACGTACTCACCGGACGCGGCGTTCAGGCCGTGGCCGGCGTCGAGGTTGCGGACGCGCTCGACGACGACGCCACCCTCCAGGCCGGCGTTGACGGCGATCTGCCGCAGCGGGGCGTCCAGCGCGATCTTGACGATCTGCGCGCCGGTCGCTTCGTCGCCGGCCAGGTCCAGCTTGTCGAAGGCGGTCTTGCCGGCCTGCACCAGCGCGACACCACCACCCGGGACGATGCCCTCCTCGACGGCGGCCTTGGCGTTGCGGACGGCGTCCTCGATGCGGTGCTTGCGCTCCTTGAGCTCGACCTCGGTGGCCGCGCCGACCTTGATCACCGCAACACCGCCGGCCAGCTTGGCCAGGCGCTCCTGCAGCTTCTCCCGGTCGTAGTCGGAGTCGCTCTTGTCGATCTCGGCCCGGATCTGGTTGACCCGGCCCTGGATCTGCTCGGCGTCACCGGCACCGTCGACGATGGTGGTCTCGTCCTTGGTCACCACGACCTTGCGGGCGCGGCCCAGCATGTCGAGACCGGCGGCGTCCAGCTTGAGGCCGACCTCCTCGCTGATGACCTGGCCACCGGTGAGGATGGCGATGTCGGTCAGCATGGCCTTGCGGCGGTCACCGAAGCCCGGCGCCTTGACGGCGACCGACTTGAAGGTGCCCCGGACCTTGTTGACCACCAGGGTGGCCAGGGCCTCGCCCTCCAGGTCCTCGGCGATGATCAGCAGCGGCTTGCCCGACTGCATGACCTTCTCCAGGATCGGGAGCAGGTCCTTGACCGACGAAATCTTGCTGTTGGCGATCAGGATGTACGGGTCGTCGAAGACGGCCTCCATACGCTCCGGGTCGGTCATGAAGTAGGCCGAGATGTAGCCCTTGTCGAAGCGCATACCCTCGGTGAGCTCCAGCTCCAGCCCGAAGGTGTTGCTCTCCTCGACGGTGATGACGCCTTCCTTGCCCACCTTGTCCATCGCCTCGGCGATGATCTCGCCGACGGTGTTGTCACCGGCGGAGATGGAGGCGGTGGAGGCGATCTGCTCCTTGGTCTCGACGTCCTTGGCGAGCTTCAGCAGCTCCTCCGAGACGCTGGCCACGGCGGTCTCGATGCCCCGCTTCAGGGCCATCGGGTTGGCGCCGGCGGCCACGTTGCGCAGACCCTCGCGAACGAGAGCCTGGGCCAGGACGGTCGCCGTCGTCGTGCCGTCACCGGCCACGTCGTCGGTCTTCTTGGCGACCTCCTTGACCAGCTCGGCGCCGATCTTCTCGTACGGGTCCTCGAGCTCGATCTCCTTGGCGATGCTCACACCATCGTTGGTGATGGTGGGGGCACCCCACTTCTTCTCGAGCACGACGTTGCGGCCCTTGGGGCCGAGGGTCACCTTCACGGCGTCGGCGAGCTGGTTCATGCCCCGCTCGAGGCCGCGGCGAGCCTCTTCGTCGAACGCGATCATCTTGGCCATACGGCGTTGTCCTCCTGGACACTCACGGACCAGCCGGGGTGTGCCCCGGACGGGCCGTCTGGTGTACGCACCTTGGGACGTCGCCACCTGGCGACGGCGACGTCTCCTCGGCCGGGCCGGATAGCCCGCGACGACCGGCCACTGCCCCGCCCGGGGTCGTCCCCCGAGTGCGGCGGTGGCCCCACCGTCCCGACCAATTGGCACTCACGCCATGCGAGTGCCAATGACTTGTTTAGCACTCTGCCCTGCCGAGTGCAAGCACGACCGCCGCGATCAGCCGAGTTCGTGCGCCAGTTGGGCGTCGTTCACCGGACCCTCGTGTGCCCGCTGCTCGGCGTACGTGACGACCAGCCCGACCAACTGGGCGAGGTGGGCCGGCAGGGTCAGCAGCGCCGTCATCACCGTCACCACGACCGTGCCCACGGTCACCATCCGGGTGTCCATCGGACCGGTGCCGATCGACAGCAGCGCCACCTGCTCGATCATGGCCGCGGCCAACGACACGGCGATCACCGCGCCGATCACCAGCGCCAACCGGCCGAGCAGCAGGCCCAGCCGCTGCCGCAGCATCTGGTGCGAACGGCCGATCGGGTTGTTCCGCTCGAACAGGTAGACCGGGCCGACCATCGCCAGCGCGAACACCGCGTAGATACCGGGCAGGAAGCAGAGGCAGAGGCCGAACAGCACGATCATGCCGACCAGCAGGGTCCAACCCCAGAGCCCGAGCGCCCGCCGGAGCCCGTAGCGCAGGGCCGTGCCGAGGTCGACCGGGGCACCCGCCGCCTGCCGGGCGATCACCCAGGTGCCGGCGGCCCACCCCACGCACTGCGCCAGGCTGGCGATCAGACCCGCCCCGAACAGGCTGCCTACCCACACGAAGGCATCGGCCCAGAACCCGGTGGGCAGCGCGGCGCTGTCGCTGGCGAGTTGGTCCTCCCAGCGCGCGGTGGGGTCGATCACCAGCCCGAGCACCGCCACCACCACCGCCGGCAGCACCTGCGTGATCAGAACGATCGGCAGCAGTACCGGCCAGCCCCGGCGAACCGCGCCGACACAGCGCGCGTACCAGCCACCCACTCCGGCACCGGGCGGATTCACCAACGGGCTGGCCGGGTCGAGGCCGTGCCCCGGGTACCCACCGTAGGGCGACGTCGGATAGGGCTGACCGGGATAGGGCAGCGGCCCCCCGACCTGACTCGGGTACGGCTGACCGGGATAGGGCTGCCCCGGGTACGGCTGCCCCGGGTACGGCTGGCCCGGGTACGGCTGACCCGGATATGGCTGACCGGGATACGGCTGGCCCGGATGGGGCGTCGCTGCGTCGGGTAGGCCGGGCACGCCGGACTCGGGAACGCCGCCCCCCGGCGGGGCGTCAGCCGACCCCGCACTGTCGGGCTCATTCACCAGCGGGGTCGGCTCGTTCGCGGGCGAGGGCCGGTCCGGCTCGTCGGGGGACGAGGACGGACCCGCCGGGGGCGGCTGGTCGGACATGGACGCTCCTCAGCGATGGCTGGATCGGCCCATGATCTTCCCTGGTCGGCCCCGGCGCCGCAGCCCTGCATCGGCCACGTTCCCAAAACCCCGTCCGACGACCAGCCGGGCGAGGTCCGGGTGTGCTCAGATGACGCGTACCCGCTCGGCCTGGGGGCCCTTCTGGCCCTGGGCGATCTCGAACTCCACCCGCTGGCCGTCGTCCAGCGCCTTGTAGCCGTCCATCTCGATCGCGGAGAAGTGGACGAAGACGTCCTGCCCGCCGTCGACGGCGATGAAGCCGTAGCCCTTTTCGGCGTTGAACCACTTCACGGTGCCCTGTGCCACGGTGTTGTCCTCACTCTGCGCGGCGTACCACAACTCCGGGCACCGGCACGCCGAGCACCCGAAGACCACCGGTTTCAGCGATCCGCGACGACCCCGAAAACGGTGACCGAAATCGCACGCTACACGAGGCGTGACGACCGCGCACGACCACAAATCGGGCGTATTCCGACTGACGACATCGCCGTACGTCATTGTGGTAAGCATGCCGACATGACCAGCGCCATCGACGGGACCGGCACCCTGCGGGCGGACGTCCGCCGGGTCGAGCCGACGGACGCCGCCCGGATGCGGGCGCTCCGTCTGGAGATGCTCGCCGACGCCCCGCTGGCCTTCCTGGAGACGATCGCGGAGGCCGCCGCCCGCCCGCACGCCGAGTACGCCGCCCGGATCGCCCAGGTCTCGGCCGGCACCCACACCGCCCAGTTCGTGGCGGACCCCGGCGGCCGGCTGGTCGGGCACGCCGGCGGTGTCGCCCACCCCACGGAACTCGCGGTCACCGTGGTCTACGCGGTCTACGTCACCCCGACGTGGCGCGGCACGGGCCTGCTCGCGGATCTGATCGAAGCGGTGGGTGCCTGGTCCCGGGACTGCGGGCGGCGCGAACTGATGCTCGAAGTCGTGGTGGGCAACGACCGCGCGTACCGCGCGTACCAACGGATCGGCTTCGCCGACACCGGGGTACGGGTGCCACACCCGACCGTCCCCGCCCTCCGCGAACTCCAAATGCGTCGCCGGGCGTAGTCGGCGGTCGGGCAGGGGGTGTCCGGGGGGCCACCCTGGTCGGGGTGAGGGTTTCCGGGCAGCCCACCCCGCTCCGGGCGGTCAGGCTTGATCCCTCCACGGGGTGGGCTGCCCGGAAACCCGACCAGGTCCGGCTGACCCCGTGGGCTTGCCCTCGGGGCGGGCCGCCCCACTCGCCCTCTCCCTGCTCGGCCGACCCCTGCTCGCCCTCTGCCTGCTTGCTCCAACCTCTACTCGGCCTGCCCCTGCAACCCCCAACTACCGCTCGGCCCAACTCCTGCTCGGCGACGACGGTCGCGGGGTGGCGGACCGGCCAGGATGTCCCGGCGGATACGGCGTGCGCCAGGTCCCCTGCGCCGCCTTTGCTCTGCTTCAACCCACGCAACGAACAGGGCGATCCGTTCCTCTTGGCAGATACCGCACTGGCAAAGCCATGACAATTGCCCAGAACCAGCACGATCTCCTGGAAGTGTTGCGTGGAGTGAAGCAGAGCAAAGGCGGCAGGCTGGAGTACCGCCGGCACCGTCCCCAGCACCCTGCCCCAGCCCGCCCCGCCCCGGCCCAGCCCGCCCCGACCGACTGGGCCCGGCCCGCCCGACTCGGCCCGGCCCAGCCCGCCCGACCGACTCGGCCCGCCCCGATCGACTGGGCCCGGCCCGCGCAGAGCCGAGCAAACCGAGCAGAGTCAGCCCAGCCCAGCCAAGCCAAGCCCAGCCGAGCCGAGCCGAGCCGCCCCAAGCCTGAGCAGAACCCGGGTCCCGAGCCACCGCACAACGCGGACGACAGCCCTGACCCGTCCGCCGATCAGCTCAGCTCATGCTCTGACGGTGACTCACCGGGGTTCCGGGGCAGCCCGACCCGCGCAGGGATCAAGCCTGACCGCCCGGAGCGGGTCGGGCTGCCCCGGAACCCCCCACCGCAAGCACCCGGAACCCCCCACCGCAAGCACCCGGAACCCCACACCGCAAGCAATCGAAACCCACACCCCTTAGGCGTGCCGCCGGCTCTGCACGATGCGGAAGCGGTTGGCGACGTACGCGCCGTCGGTGAGCGCCGAGTTCGCCGCCGCGTTCGCCCCGCTTCCGTGGAAGTCGGAGAACGCCGCCGACTGGTTCACGAAGACGCCGCCGGTGAGGTTGCCGGACAGGTGCACCCCGACCTCGATCGCGGCGTTCTCGGCGGCGTCCAGCACCGCCTCGTCGGTGGAGTAGACGGCGGCGGTGAGCGCGCCCTTCTCCCCCACGGTCGCGCGGAGGATGTCGAGGCTGTGCGCGGTGGAGTCGGTGGCGATGGCGAAGGAGATGGGTCCGAACCACTCCCGCGAGTAGGTCGCGGTCTCGCTCGCGTCCAGCTTGACGACCGTCGGCGTACGGACCACCGCGTCCGGGAACGACGGGTGCGTGACGGTACGCGACTCCAGGACCGGCGTACCGACCTTGGTGACCTCGTCGAGGCGGTCCAGGACGCCGTCGTTGACGATGGCGCCGGTCAGCTCGACCCCGCGCGCCGGGTCGGCGGTGAGCTTGCCGACGGCGGCGGCGATTCCGGCGGCCACCTCGTCGAAGCTCTTGTGTCCCTGGTCGGTGTCGATGCCGTTCCGGGGGATGAGGATGTTCTGCGAGGTGGTGCACATCTGGCCGCTGTAGAGCGTCAGGGTGAAGCCGAGGTTGCGGCACATGCCGGCGAAGTCGTCGGTGGAGTCGACCACGACGGTGTTGAGCCCGGCCTTCTCGGTGTAGACCGCCGCCTGGCGGGCGTTGGTCTCCAGCCAGTCGCCGTACTCGGTGGAGCCGGTGAAGTCCACGATCTTGACCGCCGGGTGCAGGGCCAGGGTCGAGGCCAGCTTCTCGCCCGGCGCCTCGGGGGCGAGCAGGACCAGGTTCGGGTCGAAACCGGCCTCGGCGAGCACCTCCCGGGCGTAGCGCACCGTCACGGCCAGCGGGAGTACCGCGCGCGGGTGCGGCTTGACCACCACCGGGTTGCCGGTCACCAGCGAGGCGAACAGGCCCGGGTACGAGTTCCAGGTCGGGAACGTGTTGCAGCCGATCACCAGGGCGACGCCGCGCGGCACCACGTGGAACGTCTTGGTCATCCGCAGCGGGTCGCCCTTGCCGGCGGCCTTCTCCCAGGCGGCGGTCCCGGGGTGCCGGGTCATCTCCGCGTACGCGTAGGCGACGGCCTCCAGCGCCCGGTCGAGCGCGTGGGCGCCGCCGGCCTGGAAGGCCATCACGAACGCCTGTCCGCTGGTGAACTGCACGGCGTTGGCCAGTTCGAAGACGTGCTTGTGCAGCCGGTCGAGGATCTCCAGGCAGACCCCGACCCGCACCTGCGGCCCGGCGTCCCGCCACGCGGGCAGCGCCGCGGACGCGGCGGTGACGAGTTGGTCGGCGGTGGCGTGCGGGTAGCGGACGTCCAATGGGACGCCGAACGGGCTGGTCTCGGTCGCGACCCGGTCGCCGTCGCCCGGCTGGTCGAGCGGGAAGTCTCCACCCAGGTACGCCTCGAAGGCGGCCTTGCCGTCGGCAGCCGCGGTCTCGCCGTACACCCGGGGGCTGGGTGATTCCGGATAGGCGGACCAGTACCCGCGCTCCGTGATCGCGGTCAGCGCGCGGTCGAGGGTGTCGGCGTGCCTGTCGTAGAGGGGGTGCGGGGTCTCCGTCATGCCCGCCATCATGCAACAGGAAGCCCCGGGATCAGTAGGGGCGTGTCACACCTCAGACGTCGAGCTGCCAGTTGCTCCACCGGTCCATCACCCGGAAACCGAGCTGCTCGTTGATCGTGATCATGTGGTCGTTGCTGTCCGCGTTGAAGGTGTCGATCACCTGGACGGCGGGCTCGTGGGCGAGCAGGTGACGAAGGTTCTCGATCTTCGTGAGCAGGCCGAGGCGGCGCCCCCGGTGCTCCGGGTCGACGATGGTGATCTGTTGGAAGGCGTGCCAGTCGGCGGTCGGTGACATGTCGAGCAGGGTCCAGGCGACCAGTCGACCGGACTCCCGGTGCCGTACGCCCGCGTGGTAGCGCCGCTTGCCGCGCGCTTCGAGCGCCCGCTCGGTCCCGCGTACCCGCTCCGCGTCGACCTGCTCGGGCTCCCACGCCAGGTCACCCATTGGCGCGTCGGCCAGCAGCCGTCCGTCCAGGTACGCGACGTCGGCGATCAGGTCGTCCGGCGTACCCCCGCGCCAGAACAGCACCTCGTAGTCGGCGGCCCGGGACCGGGCGTCGGCCAGCATCGTGTCCAGTGCGGCCTGGTCCAGCTCGGCGACGTGCAGTCGCCGCCGTACGTCGGCCAGGGCGTCGACGGCGCCGACGGTGGCGGCGAACCGGGTGGCCGGGCCGGGCCGGTCGGGCTCGTCGCGCAGGTGCGCCCGGCTCATCGCGCTGACCCGTTTGCGTCCGCGCTCACGCAGCAGGCGCAGGCCGTGCTCGAACAGCGCCCGACCGACTCCCTGGCGGCGATGGTCCGGATGCACGACGAGTTCGGCGGAGGCGTTCTCGGTGTTGTCGAGTTGCGGCAGGTCGAGCAGCAGGTAGCCGGCGGGGACGCCGTCGACGTGGGCAAGCAGGGCGAGCGTCTCGGTGCCCGGCATCGGCTGCCGGAACAACGAGATGAACCGCTGCCGGCTGAACGGGGGGTAGTCCGGCAGGTCGGTGGCGCAGTAGTCGGCGCCGACCCGGAACGCCTGCTCGATGGCCGACTCGTCGTCGGCACCGAAGGAGGTGATGGTGATGGCCATGTCCGCAGCCTGCGCGACGACGAACGAAGGGGCCAGCGATTATTCGCCGGCCCCTTCGGAAAGCTTGGTCGGGAGGGACGATCGCACAACGCCTCCGGCGCTGGGTCGTAAAGACTGAAAGTCTACGGCGAAACGCCCTCCCGCACGAAGCATCTTGCGCCGCCCGGTTCCTGCCGTCAAGTACTCGACGGCGTGTTTTCTGCACTCACCGCTAAAAGCCCGTTACCCGGCGGATCGGTCGGCGTGCAACATGCCACCCGGCCGACGGGCTCGCGGTGTGCCTCAGCCGAGCAGTCCGGCGTCGCGGGCGGCCCGCAGCGACGGCTTGATCCGGTGGGTCGGCCCGACCTCGCCCGCGACGGCGTCGAGCGTCTTGAGCCCCTCGCCGGTGTTGTAGACCACCGTCTCGGCGGTCGGGTCCAGCTTTCCGGACTCGACCAGCTTGCGCAGCACCGCGACGGTCACCCCGCCGGCCGTCTCGGCGAAGACCCCGGTGGTACGCGCCAGCAGCCGCACGGCGGCCCGGATCTCGTCGTCGTCGGCGTAGTCCATCCAGCCACCGGTACGGCGTACCGCCTCCAGCGCGTACAGGCCGGCGGCCGGGTCGCCGATGTTGAGCGACTTGGCGATCCCGGTCGGCTTGACCGGGGTGATGGTGTCGCCGCCGCCGTGCAGGGCGGTGGCGATCGGGTTACAGCCGGCCGACTGGGCACCGAAGACCTTCCACCCACCGGCCGGCGCCTCGACCAGGCCGATCTCGACCAGTTCACTGAACGCCTTGTCGACCTTGGTGAGCAGTTCACCGGAGGCCATCGGGATGACCACCTGGGCCGGGATCCGCCAGCCGAGCTGCTCGGCGACCTCGTAGCCGAGCGTCTTGGAGCCCTCGGCGTAATACGGCCGGACGTTGACGTTGACGAAGGCGGTGTCCTCGAACTCGTCGGTCTCCACCAGCTCGCCGCAGAGCCGGTTCACGTCGTCGTACGAGCCGTCGATGGCGACCAGGTCACCGCCGTAGACGGCGGTGGTCACGACCTTGCCCTGCTCCAGGTCACTGGGGATGAAGACCACCGACGGGGTACCGGCCCGGGCCGCGTGGGCGGCGACGGAGTTGGCCAGGTTGCCGGTGGAGGCGCAGGCGAACCGGGAGAAGCCGAGTGCCCGGGCGGCGGTCAGCGCGACCGAGACGACCCGGTCCTTGAACGAGTGGGTGGGGTTGGCGCTGTCGTCCTTGATCCAGAGCGGGCCGGTGATGCCCAGCTCGGCGGCGAGCTGGTCGGCGGCGACCAACGGCGTGAAACCGGGGTCCAGGGTGACCCGGGTGGCCGGGTCCTGGCCGGCGGGGAGCAGCGCCGCGTAGCGCCAGATGTTCTGCGGGCCCGCCTCGATCTGCTCGCGGGTCACGGTGGCGAGGGCCGCCGGGTCGTAGTCGACCTCCAGCGGGCCGAAACACTCGTAACAGGCGTGCTGTGCGGCCAGCGGGTAGCGGGCGGAACAGGCACGGCAGACCAAGGCGCGGGCGGGGCTGGCGGTGGTGTCGATCCCGGTAGGGGCGAGCGTCGACGTCATGTCCGAGTCCTCTCATCTTCCCCCACATCGCACCCTGCGGCGGGGACGGAATTGGCACCTGCCCCACGGGACGCTCAGCGATGAGCGCGCGGGGTGGTTGCCGGGGCGTCGTCGGGCCGTATCCCTCAGCCCCTCTGGATGAGGTATTCAGTTGTGCCGCCGAGTCTAGGCAATCCCGGCGCGCTCGTCAGCGTTCGATCTCAGCCTGTGAGCGATTCCTCACCGCCGCCACCGCCTGAAAGACCGCGATGACCCTGGACCGGACGACTCCGGCGGTGCCGGAGGAGACCCGGTCCAGGGTCGCGCACGAGCGTCGACCTGGTCGCCGCACCAGCCGGATCAGGCCGGTACGGACCTGCGTTCGGCCGCCTTCACGTCCAGTGCGGCCCCGTTGCGCTGGCGCAGCAGGTTGTCCAGCGCCCAGCTACCCGGGCCGAGCACCGCGATCAACAGGAACGACCAGCAGAACAGCACGGACAGCTCACCGTGGTTGCGCAGCGGCAGCAGCGCCTCGGGCTGGTGGACGACGAAGTAGGCGTAGGCCATCGAGCCCGACGCCACCAGGGCCGCCGGTCGGGTGAACAGACCGACGAGCACCAGGGCGCCGCAGACGGCCTGGATCAGAGCGGCCCACCAGCCCGGCCACGTGCCGAGCGGGACGGGTTCGCCGCTCCCCCGGGCGCCGCCGAAGACGCCGAACAGGGATGACAAGCCGTGGCAGAGAAACAGCAGGCCGATGACCATGCGGAACAGGGACAGGGCCGGCCCGCCGAACCGGTCAGTACGCATTCCGGAACCTCCATTGTGGATGGACGAGGGCAACCAGAATGCGGGACTGATAAATATTTGTCGATGCAATCTCTTCCTTTGGGAACGCTCCCACATCGATGGTAGCGACTGGAACTTCCAAAGAAACCCCCCGCGACGATGATCCTTTTGGTCACCCTCCGTAAGTCTCCCTGTACACGGTGGACATCTGACGGCAACATGTTGCGCCCCCACCGGCCGGGGCCGGCCGCCCAGACGGGTCTGGAGGCGGCCACCTTCGTCCCACCAGCCGGTACGCCGAGCGGTGCCCGGTCCCGCGACGCCGCCACGAGCCGCCCACCCGGGGGCACCGGTTCCCTATCCGGCGATCGAAAGGTGCGATGCGACGATGAACCGATGCGAGACATCCACGGGGGATCGATGCCGACTACCACCACGAGATACGGCGACGCGGGCCCGGCCGGCCGGCGTCCTCGGCTCGTCGCACTGCTGACCGCTGCCGCGATGCTCGCCGGCTGCGCACCGGTCGACGGGCAGGGCGGCGGGCCGGGTGACGCCCCGGCGGAACCGACCGGCACGGCGGCGGCGCCGGCACCGACCCCGACCGGCCCGGACGGACCGGAGGTCTGTCCCGAATCAGGCGTACTGATCCGCTACCTCGGTGTCAACGCGGCGATGGGGCTCCGGGCGATGGGTGTGGAGCTGGTCAACTGCGGCGACCAGCCGTACCGGCTGCACGGCTACCCGGCGCTGCGGCTCTACGACGGCGAGGGGGCACGGATCACCGTTCGGGTGGTCCCCGGGGCGGCAGGGATCGCCTCGGGCTTCGACGCCCCACCCCGGCCGCTGGTGCTGGGCCCGGGCGACGCGGCCGGAGCAGCCGTGATCTGGCGCAACCTGGTCGACGATCCGACCGTGGTCGCCACCGACGCCGCGCGCCTGGAGATCGCTCCAGTGACCGGACAGCCGGCGCAGGACCTCGACATGGAGGGGCCGATCGACCTCGGCAACACCGGCCGGATCGGAGTCAGCGCCTGGAAGGAGCGAACGGCCTCGACGCCGACGCCCGCCGACCGGACGGACGGCGGCGTCGACGCCGCACTCAGCTGGTGATGTCCTTGCGGGTGAAGCGCCAGAAGGCGAGTCCCCAGAAGAGGGTGGCGTAACAGATCGCCGAGATGGCACCCCGGACGATGTCGTCCGTCTGCACCGGCGTGGAGAGCAACCCCAGCCAGGCGGTGCTGTAGTGGGTCGGCAGGAACGACCGGATCGCGCCGAGCGCGGTGATCTGGTCCAGGATGCTGGAGAGGATCCACAGCAGCACCGCACCGCCCACCGCACCCAGCGCGGCGTCGGTGACCACCGAGAGCAGGAACGCCAGACCGGCGACGACCAGCAGCACCACCGCCAGATAGCCGAGCACCGCGAGCAGGCGGAGCAGCCCCTCGCCGGGTTCGAGCTGCGCGGCGACCGTGCTGCGCAGCGGTGACCAGCCGTACCGGAGGGTGCCGATCAGCAGGGCCGTGCCGGCGAGCAGCACCAGCGCGAACGCCGAGTACGCGAGCGCCACCAGCAGCTTCACGGTCAGCAGCCGGGCCCGGGGCACCGGCACCGCCAACAGGTAGCGCAGGCTGCCCCAGCTCGCCTCGCTGGCCACCGTGTCACCGCAGAACAGCGCCACCACCACGACCAGCAGGAACGAGGCGGAGACGAAGATGGTGAACAGGGTGAAGTTCAGCCCGCCGGAGGTGGCGAACGAGACCAGACTGCCGAACTCGCCCCGGCCGCTGTCGTCGTCACCCGAGTCGAACTGGAACGCGATCAGAATGATCAACGGCAGCAGCACCATGAAGCCGAGCGCCAACTGGGTACGCCGCCGCGCCGCCTGTCGGCGGAACTCGGCCCCGAACGGCAGCGTCCTCGACGGCCGGTAGCCGGCGGCGGCTCCCGACGGAGCCACCCCGGACTCCTCCCGCGTCGGCTGCACGGTCGATCCCGCCATCACCGGTCCCCGCTTCCCCGAGAGTTCTCGCCCACCAGGGCGAGGAACGCGTCCTCCAGGCGGCGCCGGGGCACCACCCGGTCCACCCCGATACCGGCCCGCACCAGCTCGGCGACCACCTCGCTACGGGCGGTGCCGTTGGTGTCCACCACCAGGTGCCCGTCGGCGTCGTCCAGCACCCGTACGCCGCCGAGGTCGTTGAGCACGTCCCGGGCCGCGGTCGGGTCGCTCACCTCGAACAGCACGCTCGGCGAGTCGCCGACGATGTCCTCCACCGGCCCGGAGGCCACGATCCGGCCCTTGTTGACCACCACGGCGTGCGTGCAGGTCTGTTCCACCTCGGCGAGCAGGTGACTGGAGACCAGCACCGCGCGGCCGTCGGTGGCGTACCGCTGGAGCACCCGACGCATCTCGGCGATCTGCGGCGGGTCCAACCCGTCGGTCGGCTCGTCGAGCACCAGCAGCTCGGGCAGGCCGAGCATGGCCTGGGCGATGGCCAACCGTTGCCGCATGCCGTGGCTGTACTTGCGGACCCGCCGGTGCACCGACGAGCCCAGCCCGGCGATCTCCAGCGCCTGCTCGAAGTGCGCGTCGGCCTCCGGCCGTCCGGTCGCCCGCCAGTACGCCCGGAGGTTCTCCAGGCCGGACAGGTGCGGCAGGAACCCGGGCCCCTCGACGAGCGCGCCGATCCGGGAGAGCACCGGCGAGCCGGGCACCAGCCGGTGCCCGAAGACATAGATCTCCCCGGCCGTCGGCTGGGTCAGCCCCATCAGCACCCGCAGGGTGGTGGTCTTGCCGGCACCGTTGGGCCCGAGCAGGCCGACCACCTGACCGGGGTGCACCTCGAAGTCCACCTCGGAGACGGCCACGAAGCCGTCGGCGTACTCCTTGCGCAGGTGGCGCACGGCCAGCGGGGTGTCCGCGTACTCGGGATGGATCGAGGTGTCCTGGCGGCGGTGCCGCAGGCGCAGCACGGCCACCAGCACGACGAGCCCGATCACGATCGCGGCGATCAACCCGACCAGCACCCAGCGCCAGAGCGCCGCCTCGGTGGGGATCGGGTCGCTGTCGACCGTCGGCAGGCTGACCGGCGTCTCACCGACCGCGACCGTGTAGACGGCCGGCTCGATCGGGGTGGTGTACGCCTGGTCCGAGGTGGCCACCACCAGCCGGAGCCGGTGCCCGGCCTCCACCCGGTGCACGATCGCCGGCAGGGTCACGGTGACCGGCTCGGCGGCGTCGACGGTGGCCGGCAGGCCGGTGAGCCGGATCGGCGCGATCAGCCCGCTGGGCAGGGTGGCCGCCCCCTCCGGGTCGACGACGTAGAGCTTGGCGAAGAGGACCGCCTCGCCGCTGCTCGACGCGGCCCGCAGCGACACGGTGGGCGAGCCGACGATGTCGACCGCCTCGGTCAGTGGCTCGGACTCGAACCGGGCGTGCTGCCCGGGTATGTCGCCGGCCACCCCGCTGAGCAGGGAACTCAACGAGCCGGCGAAGGGCACCGAGGAGATCGCGGCGGGGTTGCCGCCGGGCGGGTTGGCCACCGGCTGGGGCGGCCCGGCCACGGTCACCTCACGGCGGGAGTCGCCGCCGAGACCGGGGTAGTCGTCGGTGCGGTAGCCGGTGGCGACCAGCCCCCGGTCCATCGCGTCGAAGCCGGCGATCCGGGAGAAGGTGAAGGTGTCGCCAGGTGCGTCCCCGGTTTCCGCGACGTAGTGGTCGAGCCACTGCGCGGTCAGGAACTTCACCCGGTCGGAGTCGGTCTGCGGTCCGGAGCCGCCATCGTGGCCGCCGGTGAACCAGGCGACCCGCACCGGGGTGCCGTTGGCGGCGATGCCCCGGGCGTTGGCGTCGGCCTCGCCGAGCGGGAAGAGGGTGTCCGCCGCGCCCTGCACCAGCAGGGTGGGCGCCTTGATCCGGTCCAGCACGCCGGCCGGGCTGGACCGGCGCAGCAGGTCGACGGCGGCCTGGTCGGCCTGACCGGTGGCGGCGATGCGCAGGTACGCGGCGCAGACGTCGGCGGCGAACCGGCCACAGGAGGGATCGGGCAGGCCACCGGCGACCGGGGCGCCCGGGGCGGTGCCCGGCCCCTGGCCCGGCGCGGGGCTGGGCGGCCCGGCGTCCGGCGCGCCCTCCGGCGACTCGGCGCCGGTGCCGGAGATCCCGGCCGGTCCGGAGCCGGTGGCGCCGCCGCCACCGAAGAAGATGCCGGCCCAGCCGGACTTGAACACCCCGTCGGTCGGTTCCCCACCGGTGCTCTCCGGCAGGAAGGAGCGGGACAGGTCGTTCCAGGTGATCATCGGGACGATCGCGTCCACCCGCTGGTCCTGGGCGGCGAGCAGCAGCGCCAGCGCGCCGCCGTAGGAGCCGCCGACCACGCCGACGCGGGGGTCGCCGGTCGCGTCGGTCCGGATCTCCGGACGCTCGGCCAGCCAGTCCAGCAGTCGTTGCGCGTCGCGGACCTCGTGGTCGGGGCTGTCCAGGTGGATCTGGCCACCGCTGCGGCCGAAGCCCCGGGCGGTCCAGGTCAACACCGCGTAACCCCGGTCGGCCAGGTCCTCGGCGTCGGTGCGGACCGAGTCCTTGGTGCCGCCGAACCCGTGCGCGAGCAGCACCGCCGGCACCTTCCGGTCGGCGGCGGCCTCGCGCGGCAGGTACAGCGTGGTGTCCAGGTCGACGGGCTCGTCGCCGTTCGGCCCGGATCGCACGGTGAGCATCGCGGACTCGGTCCGGAAGCTCGGCCGGTCCGGCCACACCGCCCAGACGACGACCGCCGCCAGCAGGGCGACGGCCACTGACGCGGCGACGGACCGGCGGCCGGTGGGTAGGGCACGACGAATCCGTGCGGCCGAGAACGGCGATCTCATTCGGCACACGGTACGGCCCGCAACCTGAGTGGTAGCTGAGATCCGCCGTACGTCCGTCCTACTCGGCCGATCGTCATCCGCAAGAGGTCGACCGCACATCCTCCGCAGGCGAACCTTTGAGATGACTTCGCATCATGGAAATTAATGCCTTTCACTGGAAACTACGCGCAACTACGACGTATCTCCACGGAAAAAGAACCCACCGTAGTCAATCAGTTAATCCTCCGTCACATCGCTCGAAGTGACGCAAACCTGACCCGGAGAGACCGATACAGACAGTCCCGGTTCGATTAGTTTTCCGGTCCGGCGCACGGGACCGGCTCCTTGACGCCATCCCCCGACCGCTGCGCCACCCGGAGGAGAAACCATGACCGTTCCCGCTTCGCGGGTCCGTCGCCGGCCCCGGACACCGGGCCGCATCCTGCCGCTGCTACTCGCCACCGCGCTGCTGCTGCCGGTGGCGTTCCTCGTCGTACGGGCTCACCAGTACATCGACGCCGACCGCGAGGCCCTGAAGCAGGAGCGACTGGGCGTGGAGTACCTGCGCGCCCTCGGACCGGTGACCGAGGCGCTGGTCGACGCGCAGAGCGCCGCCGTGGCCGACCGCCAACCGCCTCGGGAGAGCCTCCAGCAGGCCGTCGAGCGGGCCGCCGCCGTCGACGCCCGCATCGGTGGCGAGCTGAGCACCAGCGAACGGTGGGCCGGGATCCGGGCCAAGTTGGAGGCGCTGCCCGAGCGTTCGCTCGACCCGGAGGCGGCGTACAGCGCGTACCGGGAGGTCACCGACCTGCTGCTGGCCCTGCACGGCAAGGTGCGCGAGACCTCCGGCCTGATCCGGGACTCCGGCGCCGCCTCGTACTTCCTCCAGGACGGCGTCGGCGAGGAGATGCCGGAGGCGACGGTGGCCGCCGGGCGGCTCGTCGACATAGCGGTCCTGGCCCAGCAGCGGCCCGCCAGCGACCGGGTACGCACCCTCAGCGAGCTGGCCACCCTGCGGCTCGCCGCGCTGCAACCCGCCAACGACCTGGTCAACAACCTACGCGCGGTGGTGGACAGCTCGGCCAGCGCCGACCTGGGCGCGAGCGTGCTCACGCCGTTCGACGCCTACCAGCGGGCGGCCGAGGCGATGGCGGTCCACTCCCAGCCGGACAACCGGACCGGCACCGTCAACCTGGTCCGGCTGACCAGCGCGCGGGACGACGCCCAGCGGGCCGCCACGCAGCTCCAGCCGATCCTGCTCGACGAGATCGACCGGCTGCTGGTGGAGCGGATCGACCAGCTCGACCGGGACGACCTGCTGACCATGGTCGCGGGCGGAATCGCCGGGCTGCTGCTGATCGCCCTGGCGGTGAGCGGGTGGTTGTCTCGCCCGAGAGACACCACCGGCCGGCCGCAGGCCACCGACGCCGAAGCCGGCGACCCGGAGCAGCCGGCCGACAGCCCGTGGGAGCCCACCCGTACGCCGGGCGATCGCGCGCTCCAGCCGGTCGGGCACGGCCACGACCCGGATCGGTGGAGGCCCTTCGATGCTGCTCGATAGGCTCCGGATCCGGGGCAAACTCGCCCTGTTGGTGCTCATCCCCCTGCTCTGCATGCTCGGGCTGACGCTGCCGGTGGTGTGGGAACGCGCCGGGGTCGCCCAGCGGGCCGGCGACATCGAGAGCACCGTCAAGGTCGCCAGCCGGGTCGGCACCCTGCTGCAACACCTCCAGCGGGAGCGGATGCTCGCCATCGGCCTGCTGCTGCGGCAGGTGGAGCGCACCGACCTGGTGCAGGAGATCGCGGAGGTGGACGACCTGATCGTCGACCTGCGCACCGAGTTGGGCGACGAACTGTCCCCCGAGGTGTCGACCGCGCTCGACGGGGTCCGGCAACTCGCCCCGGTACGCAGCGCCACGCTGGCCGGACAGGCCAGCCCGGACCAGGTCATCGGCGCGTACGGGCCGGTGCACATCAGACTGATCGACTCGTTGCGCCTGCCGTACGACGTGGACACCCGCACCTCGGCCGGGCGGCAGGTGCTGGCGCTGGACGGGATCCTGCGCAAGAGCGAGGGGCTCGGCAGCGGCGCCGCCCTGCTGGTGCTGGTCGCGGCCCAGCCCAGCCCGCAGCTCGCCACCGTCTTCGTGGCCAACATGGCCACCCTCCAGTCGCAGACCAACCAGTTGATCGGCCTGATCACGCCCGAGCAACTGGCTCTGATGGACATCGAGCAGGCCGCCCTGGACGCCCGAACCGGGCCCGGCTTCCTGGACCAGAGCTCGCTGGACCCGGTCGGCGCGGTGTCGCAGACGCCCGTCGAGGTCCTCTACCCGTCCATCTCCTCACTGATCACCCTGGGTCAGTTCGTGGAGAAGAAGCTGGTCGCGGACGTGACCGCCGAGGTGCGGGCGGACCGGCAGACCGCCCTCGCCGAGGCGTACTGGGTGACCGCCCTGGTGCTGCTGATCCTGGTCGTGGTGGTGTTGCTCGCCCTGGCCATCGGCCGGACCGTCGCCCGGCCGCTGACCCGACTCACCCGCTCCGCCGACCGGGTCGCCCGGGTCGCCGAGTCCGAACTGGTGCGAGTCGCCGACGACGAGACCGACAACGCCCAGCCGATCCGGCTCGACCGGGTCGACGTACGCGCCCGGGACGAGATCGGTGACCTGGCCCGTGCCTTCGAGCGGGTGCAGAGCACCGCAGCCCAGTTGGTGGAACGGCAGGTGGCCAGCCGGCGCAACGTGGCCCAGATGTTCGGACACGTCGGCCGGCGTACGCAGAACCTGGTCGGCCGGCAGATCGCGCTGATCGACCGGCTGGAGCAGCAGGAGGCCGACCCGGGACGGCTGGAGAGCCTGTACCGCCTCGACCACATCTCCAGCCGGCTGCGGCGCAACGCCGGCAACCTCGTGGTGCTCTCCGGCGCCACGGGCGACGTCACCCACGTCGCGCCGGTCCCGCTGGCCGACGCGGTCCGCCTCGCCCTCGGTGAGATCGAGGACTACACCCGGGTCGACGTCGCGGTCCCGGCCGAGGTGTCGGCGGCCCCGGCGATCATCGGTGACCTGGTGCTGGCGCTGGCCGAGTTGATGGAGAACGCCACGGTCTTCTCCCCGCCGCACACCCGGGTGGTGGTCGGCGGCGAGATCACCGAGGACGGCGCCCGGCTGACCGTGGTCGACCACGGGATCGGCATGACCGAGGCCCGGCTGGCCGACGAGAACGTCCGGCTCACCCGCCGGGAACGGCTCGACCTCGCTCCGACCGAGGTGCTCGGACTCTTCGTGGTGGGTCGGCTGGCCCGCCGGCACGGCTGGGGCGTCGGCCTGTCCGCGACGCCGGGCGGCGGCGTCACCGCCACCGTGCTGATCCCCCGGGCGTCGCTGGTCTTCGGCACCGGCGGCGTGATCCCCACCGCCCGGGCCAGCGTGCCCGTCGCGCTGCCCACCCGGCACCAGCCGGACCCGGGCACCCCGCCGCCCGTGCCGGCGCTGGGCGGCCCGGCCCAGGCCGAACCGGTGCCGGTCGGGGCCGACGGTCCGGTCCGGCCACCGGTCGAGGCCGCCGCGCTGCCCGGCTTCGACCAGAAGCTGCTCAGCCGGGCCACCGAGAGCATGGAGCTGGGTGCGTCCTGGGACGCCTTCGCCACCGCTCCGGGCACCGTGACGCCGGACCACACCGTCGCACCGGACCACACGCGCACACCCGACCACACCGTCACACCGGACCGTCCGGCCGCCGGCGACCCCGCTGCACCGGCCGGGACCGAGCCGGCACAGGTGCCGCCGCTCACCCCACCTGCCCCGCCCACCCCGACCGCGCCGAGCGGCCCGACCGGCCCGTTGCCCGGCATCCGGCAGCGGGTGCCCGGTGCCAGCCTGTCCAGAAGTGCACCCCGGGTGGGTCCGGTGGACGCCACCGGCGCCGACCCGGTCGCCGCCCGTGCCCTCGTCGAGCAGTTCGAGTCGGGCGTACGCCGGGCCGAGCAGAGCCGGGCGGCGGCGCTCCCGCAGCCGGTCGAGCCCGCGCCCTCCGGTGCACCCATCCAACTGAGCCGGCGGGTGCCGGGCGCAAACCTGATCGCCACCACGCCCCGCCAGACGATGGCGCAGAACCCCGGTGACCCGGCCGAGGTCCGCGATCTCATCAACGCGTTCGAGACCGGCGTCGCCCGGGCTCTGCGCGATGCCCGTCCCGACCGCAGCGACGAAGAAGGAACGCCACTTTGACCAGCCCGCACGTACACGAGAACCTCGACCACCAGAGTCACCCGGCCGGCGACCTCAGTCCCGAGGCCCGCACGTTCAACTGGCTTCTGGACACCTTCACCTCGAGCACGGCAGGGGTGCTGGAGGCGATCGCCGTCTCGTCCGACGGGTTGCTGATGGCCATGTCCGCGATCAAGGACCGGTCCAACGCGGAGCGACTCGCCGCAGTGGTCTCCGGCATGACCAGCCTGGCCGGTGGCGCCGCGAGCTGGTACGCGCTGGGCGGGCTGAACCGGGTCGTGGTGGACATGGCCGAGGGCTACCTGCTGATCAGCGCGATCAGCAGCGGTTCGGTGCTCGGTGTGGTCGCCGACCGGTCGGCCAACCTCGGCACCGTCGCGTACGAGATGACCCTCTTCGCCGGTCGGGCCGGAAGCGCGCTCACCCCGCGCCTGATCGCCGAACTCAAGAACTCCGTTCAGCAATGAATCCCGACGCCGCCGGTGCGGAACCGGAGCCGGTGTTCCGGATCCGGCCCTACCTGCGTGAGCCCGCCCCGGCCGGCGACGCCGGACCGGCGGACGCACCGGCGGCGGTCGGATCGGAACCCGAGGCGGCCGGTCCGACCGGACTCCGCCCGTTCGTGCTCACGGCCGGGCGGGTGGCCGGCGCGGACCCGTCGATCGGCCTGGAGACCCAGGTGACCGCCCGGCCCGGCCCCGAACCGTGGACCAGTGTGACCGCCCGGCTGACCCCGGAACTCCAGGCGATCGTGGCACTCTGCGGCGACCCGATCTCGGTCGCCGAGATCTCCGCCAAGACCCGGTTGCACTTCGGTGTGACCCGGGTCCTGGTGGGCGACCTGCGGGCCGCCGGCCATCTGGACGTACACGTCAACGATGCCGACGACGCCCTCGACCCCGACGTCATCCTGCGAGTGATTGATGGACTTCGTGCAATCTCCTGACTGGCCGGTCGCCCCGCAGGGCGCGCTCTCCGCCAACAGCGCCGCGGCCCGCTACGGCGGTTCCGCGCCGGTCCCCCCGTCGGTGGGACGGGCCACCCCGCCGCCGCCCCCCGCCCCGGTGGCCCCGCCACCGCCGTACCGGCCCCCGGCGGGATCCGGTGGTACGGGTGCGCACCGCCGGACCCCGCCGATCCCGGTCAAGATCCTGGTGGCCGGGGGCTTCGGAGTGGGTAAGACGACCACCGTGGGCGCCATATCGGAGATCGTGCCGCTGACCACCGAGGCGGAGATGACGATCGCCGGCATCGGGGTCGACGACCCCGGCCAGCGCTCGGACAAGACCACGACCACCGTGGCGATGGACTTCGGCTGCGTCACCATCGACCGCAGCCTGAAGCTCTATCTGTTTGGCACGCCCGGCCAGGCCCGCTTCGGCTTCATGTGGGACGACCTGGCCCGGGGCGCGCTCGGCGCGCTGGTGGTGGTGGACAGCGCCCGGCTGGACGACTGCTACCCGGCGATCGACTTCTTCGAACGGGCCGGCCTGCCCTTCGTGGTCGGGGTGAACGCCTTCGACGGGCATCTGGCACACGACCTCAACGCGATCCGGTGGGCCCTGGCCATCGGTGAGCACGTACCTCTGGTGCAGTTCGACGCCCGGGACCGGCTCTCGGTGCGGGACGCCCTGCTGGTCGTCCTCGATCGGGCGTTGGACCGGGCGATCCGGGACAAGCGGGCCTGAGCCGACCGGCTCACGGCCGCTCGTGGGAAGGGGTGAGGCGGATGAGGGGCGGACTGGACGAGACACTGGCCCGGATGCGTCGGCGCGAGGAGGCGCTGCGCCGCCGGTCCACGGATCCGTCGGCCGACGACCAGCCCGAGCCGGGGCCGGACGTGCCGTCCGGTGCGGCGGTGAGCCGGACGGACAGCCGTAACGCGGGTCCCGGCTGGGCCGGGGCGTCGGAGCGCGTACCCGGAACGCCCCCGCGGCACGTCGTGGAGGAGGTCGCCGAGGCGTTGCGCGCCGTGGTCGCGGCGCATCCGGGCACCAGCGTCACAGCCCGGGTCGACCACGACGGCACCGCGTACGACCTGCGGGTGGCCTGGGTCGGCCAGGAGGTCGCGGTCAGCGGGCAGCCCACCACCCCGCCGCCGGCCTGGCCGTTGACGACCGGCACCGCGCCCGGTTGGTCCGACACTCCGGACGCGCCGGAGCCGGACCCGGCAGCCCGGCTGGCCGAGCTGATCCGTCGTGACCCGTCCCTGCTCACCGGCGAGCATCCGCCGGGCTGATCGCACATGGGGTGACCGGGCCGGTTAGGGTCGCTCGGGTGGGCGAACCCGAGTTGACCCTGATCGCGAGTCTGCGTCCGGCCGCGCTGGACGCCCGGCGTGGCATCGTCCGGCTGCACCCCGAAGCGCTCACCGCGCTCGGGTTACGGGCCGGTGATCCGGTCCGGTTGACCGGTCGGCGGGTGACCGCCGGCATCGCCGCCGAGGCCGAGCCGGGATCCGGCGCCGGTCTGCTGCACGCCGACGACCTGACGCTGGGCAACCTCGGTGTCCGCGACGGCGGGGAGGTCACGGTCAGCGCGGCCCCGGTCAGCGCCGCCCGGCGGGTGCTGCTCTCCGGCCCGGCCCAGATCGTCGCGGTGGTCTCCCCGGAGATGCTGCGACTGGCGCTGCTCGGCAAAGTGGTCACCGCCGGGGACGACGTCTCCCTGCTGCCCCAGGACGTCCTGCCGGACGCCTCGACGCGCACGCTGGTGGAGGCCGCCCGACGCAGCCTCTCCACCCGGGTCGGCTACGCCTGGACCAGCACACTGCTCCGCGTCGTCGACGCCGACCCCGCCCCGGGGGCCCTGGTCACCATGGACACCCTGGTCGGGTGGGAGCACGGCCCGGAGACCCGGGGCGAGACCGACGTCCGCCGGTCGGCGACCGCCGTCTCCGCCGGGCTGGGGCGACCGGCCGGTGGGCGTACGACGGTGGGCGGTGACCGGCGCACCGACGCCGACGCGGAGACCGGTGCCGAGGTCTGGGTCGACAGCGAGGTGCACCAGGAGCACGTCCCCTCGGTGGACGAGCTGCCCGGCCTGCGGTCGCAGGCCGAGGAGCTGACCGAACTGCTCGACCTGGGCTTCCACCACGGCGAGGTGCTCGGCCGGCTGGGCACCACCGTCGCGCTCGGCGTACTCGTCGCCGGCCCGGCCGGTTCGGGAAAGTCCGCGCTGGTCCGGGCGGTGGCCGCGCAGGTCGGTGCCCGGGTGCACCAACTCTGGGCGCCCGAGGTCGCGGCGCTGACCAACTCCTCGGCCGCGGCCCGGCTCCGGTCGGTGACCGCCGAGGTGGTCGCCGGTGGCCCGGCCGTGCTGCTGGTCTCGGACGTGGAGGCACTGGCCCCGGCGGACAGTCCCGGCCCGGTCGCGACCGTGTTCCGGCAGTGCCTGGCCGAGATCGTCCGGGCCGGATCTGCGGTGGTCTGCACCACCGGTCGTTCCGAGGCCGTCGATCCGGCGCTGCGCGCCCCGGACCTGCTCTCGCTACGGATCGACGTCCCGCTGCCCGACGCCGCCCTGCGTCGGGAACAGCTCACCGTGCTGACCCGCCCGGTGCCGCTCGCCGAGGACGTACGGCTCGACGAGGTCGCCGGGCGTACCCCCGGGTTCGTCGCCGCCGACCTGGCCGCGCTGGTGCGGGAGGCCGGCGTGCGCGCGGCCCTGCGGCAGAAGTCGGTGGAGAACCCGACCGTCGCGATGGCCGACTTCTCCGCCGCGTTGGAGGTGGTCCGGCCGACCACCATGGCCGCCTCCACGCTCGAACTGGCCCGGGTGACCCTCGACGACGTCGGTGACCTGGTCGAGGTCAAGCAGACGTTGACCGAGTCGGTGCTGTGGCCGCTGACCTACCCGGACACGTTCGCCCGCCTCGGCGTGCAGCCACCGCGTGGCGTGCTGCTCTACGGTCCGCCCGGCTGCGGCAAGACGTTCCTGGTGACCGCGCTGGCCGGGTCCGGCCGGGCGAACGTGCTCTCGGTCAAGGGCGCCGAGCTGCTGTCCAAGTGGGTCGGCGAGAGCGAACGCGCGGTCCGTGAACTGTTCCGGCGGGCGCGGGAGGCCGCGCCGACGCTGGTGTTCCTGGACGAGGTGGACGCCCTGGCGCCGGTACGCGGCCAGGCCAGCGACGGCGGCACCACCGACCGGGTGGTGGCCGCGCTGCTCACCGAGATGGACGGCGTCGAGTCGCTGCGCAACGTGGTGGTGATCGGCGCGACGAACCGGCCGGACCTGGTCGACCCGGCGCTGCTGCGTCCCGGGCGGCTGGAACGGCTGGTCTACGTACCGCCGCCGGACGCCGAGGCGCGGGCGGAGATCCTGCGGGCCGCCGCCCGCAACGTACCGCTCGCCGAGGACGTCGACCTCCCCTCGCTCGGCGCGGAGCTGGACGGCTTCTCCGCCGCCGACTGCGCGGCGCTGGTCCGGGAGGCGGCGCTGGCCGCGATGCGCGAGTCGTTGACCGCCGCCACGGTCACCGCCGACCACGTCGCCACCGCCCGTTCCCGGGTACGCCCGTCCCTCGACCCCGCCCAGGTCGCCTGGCTGGCCGCATACGCCGACAAGCGCAGCTGACCCACCCCGACCACTCCGCGCCCCTCGTCGCCCCGCGCCCCGACGCCCCGCGCCCCGACCACCCCGACCACCCCGACCACCCCGACCACCCCGACCACCCCGACCACCCCGACGATCATGGAGTTGTGGCGGTGACGAAAGCCGCGTATCGGTGCGATTCGTCGACCACACCTCCATGATCGGCGAGGCGGTGGGGACGGGGCGACGTGGCGGTGGGGACGGGTGGGCGAAGCGGCGGGGACGGGTGGGCGGGGGGTGGGGTCAGCGGGTGGGGTCGAGGGAGATCTCGGCGGACACCCGGTCGCCGTCCTCGCGCAGTTTGGCGCCGCACCTCTCCAGCACGTACAGGGCGCCGTGGTTGTCCGCCGTGGTGTCCGCGACCACGGTCCGCACCCCGGCGTCCGGCGCGAGGTTGAGCAGTTCGCACAGCGCCGCCCGCCCGATGCCCTGGCCTCGGGCGGACTGGCCCAGCCACATGCCCACCTCGACGGTGTCCGGCGTGTCGCGCCGGGTCATCCGGATCATGCCGACCACCTCACCGCCGGCCAGGATGGCGTACATGGCGGTGCGGGTCGGGCCGTCGAGCCCGCCGAAGCTGGCCCGGTGGTAGTCCCGGAACGCCTCGCGCCGCGCGTGCGACCAACCGGCCGGTGCCTCCACCGGCGGCATCACCTCGGCCGGTTCCGCCTCGGCCGCCGCTACGGAGAGCAACGGTTCGAGGTTCTTCTCGTCTACCGGCTCCAACCGGACCGCACCCGTCACGTGCCGCAGTCTCCCGCGCCCGGCGCCGCAAGTCCACCCGGTCCGCGCCGACCGACCCCTCCGGTGGACGGGTTCGACCGGTCGGACCGGATTTCGTCCTACCTCACGCTCCGCTGTCGTCCGACCGAGTGAACTCGCAGTAGACGGCGGACGCGTCGTCGGCCGGTTTGTGCCGGCGCAGCCGGTCGGGGTGGTCCCGCTCGGCCGCCCGGACCAGGTCGACGAGCGCGCCCGGCCCGCCGGTGGACACCACGTCCAGCAGGCCGGCCCAGTCGAAGAGGCCGAACTCCTCGACGGCGGCGGAGGCTCCGTCGCTGAGCAGCACCGCGCGCCGCAGCGCCTCCGGGCCCCGCAACGGCAGGGTGCCGACCACCGCCTGGTACGCCGCGTCCGGGTCGGCGGCGGCGACCCAGTAACCGTGCGTACGGTTCATCTGCTCGCGCTGTGCGGTGACGGCGTGCCGGAAGCGGGTCGCCCGGTCGGCCGAATCGGGCAGCGCGGTGGCGACGGCACGCAGGCGGGCCACCGAGGTGGCCAGCCGGTCGTCGGTGACCACCCCGACCCGTCCGCCGATGTCGAGCACCAGCGGACTGTCGCAGAGCACCAGGTAGTCGACCTGGTCACCACCGTCGCGCAGCAGACACACCGTGCTCGACGGCGTACCGGGGTGGTCGAGGTCACACTGCCCATCGTGGTCGGCGCGGACCGCCAGGATCGCCGCCGCCAGGTTGCTCACCAACGTCGCCGCCGGCCGGGTCGCCTCGGCCAGCCCCAGCCGGGCGGCCAGGTGCCGGACATACCACTGCGGCCCGTGTACGCAGCCGGTGTCGAAGCCCTCCGGCACGGTCGCCCCGTCGAGCACTCCGACCAGTGGGCCGAACCGGAACACCAGGTCCTCGTTGACCGTCCGGCCCGGTGGCGGGGCGGACGCGGAGCGTACCCGCATGGTCGGCGCGGTGCCGACCGCCGCGCCCCGCCGACGTTCCTCGGAGACGGCCTCGGGCAGCCCCGCGTCCGTCCTCGGATACGTCGCCTGTGCGGTACGCCTCGGTCGCGCCGGGCCGGCTCCGGTCATCGTCGCCACCTCCGTGCCCCGGCTACCCACCGCGCGGTCCGACATTCTCCCCGGTCAGCGGCGCCTGTTCCGCGCGCGGGAGGCGCGCAACCGGACCAGCCGACCCACCAGCACCGGGTCGGCGGCCAGCGCGGCCGGATTGTCCAGCAATCCGTTCAGCAACTGGTAGTAGCGGGTCGCGGAGAGCCCGAAACGGTCCCGGATGGCCTGTTCCTTGGCACCGGCGTGCCGCCACCACTGACGTTCGAAGGCGAGGATCTCGCGGTCGCGCTCGCTGAGCCCTGCGGGGGGCGCAGCGGCCGCCTCCGGCGCGGCGTCGCCGTCCGGGTCGGGTCCACCCGCGCCGGCGGCGACCACGTCCGGCGGTGCCGGGGTCGACTCCACCTCGGGGGCGGACCGTGGCGGCGGCACCGTGACGGCGTCCGGACCGGTCTCCGCTGTCTCAGCGGCGTCGGCGGGCTGCATGGGGCTCCTCTGCGAGGGGCGGCCGGCGCGAGCAGCGCCAACCGGGTCCACCAGCCTAACCAGGGGCATCATCCGATGCACTGCGCCGCGAACGCACCACCGCCACCACTGACCCCGAGGTCGGTGGTGGCGGTGGTGTCCGCAGTCGGTCGGGTCAGTTGATGTCGCGGCGGCGCATCGCCCAGAGTGCCCCGCCGAGGACCAGCACGATGCCGACGGTGAACAACGCCGACGAGTGCTGCCAGGTGATGTCCAGCGTGGCCGGCTCACACACGCCGGTGTACGAGTCGTTGCAGGAGCGCCAGTCCTGGAGCTCGACCTTCTTGGTCATCCAGGCGTACGCGTAGGTGGGCAGCAGCCACGCGTCGAGGAAACGCACCTGGATCATGCTCAGCAGCATGGCGATCGCCACCTGACCGACCACCAGCACCCCGATCGCCCCACCGAGCGCCATCGCGGTGTGCCGACCCAACGATGCCAGGGCGAAGCCCACGGTCGCCGCCACCAGCGCCAGCACGATGCCGCGAGCTCCGGTGAGCAGGAACGACTGCCAGACGCCGGAGGTCATCTGCTCGGTGCTGCCGCGCAGGTTGGCGACCAGCCACAGGCTGCCGAACCAGGCCACCGTGGCGGGCAGCGCCAGGGCGAGCAACCCGGTGAGCAGCGCGCCCAGCTTGGTCAGCAGCACGGTCAGCCGTTTTGGTCGCCAGAGCAGCAGGTTCATCATCCCGCCGGTGCTCCACTCGGCGCCGACGAAGGAGGCACCGACCACGAACCCGATCAGGGCCAGGATCGCGGCGAGCGGGATCAGCATGTCGCCGAAGCTGTCCCGGAAGTCGAACGTCGAGGGCAGGAACCACTCCGCCTGGATGTCCTCACGCGCCGGTGCGCTGATGTCGGCGCAGTCGTCCGTCCAGAACTCCTCGCCCGCCGTCTTCGCCCGCTCGCAGGCGGCGCGTTCCTGCTCGGCCCCGCGGACCTGCTCCTGGTGCTGCCGGTCGGCGGCGCGTTCGGCCTCGGCCCACTGGCCGGCGCCGATCTTCTGGTTGCTGAGGAACATGCCGACCACGACGAGGGCCAGCACCAGCAGGCCACCGGCCGTCATGAAGCGGGTGAAGCGCCGCTTGGCCAACCGGCGCAGCTCGGTACGGAAGAGACTCACGCGCCCCAACCTCCTGCGGTGGGCGCGGACGGTGCCGCCCCATCCATTCGTACGGACTGGTCGACCTGCCGGTGCTGACCGGGGACCGGTGCGGTGGCGGTCAGTTCGAGGAAGACGCTCTCCAGGTCCACCGCGATCGGTGCGAGTTCGCTGACGTAGAGGCCCTGCTCGGCGAGGAGCCGGGTGACGGTGGCCGGCTTGTCCACCCCGGCGAGCATCAGGTGGTCGTCGTTCGTGGTGACCCGTACGCCGGCCTGGGTCAGCGCGGCGGCGGCGACCGGCAGGTCGGTCACGGCCTCCAGCCGGACCCGCACCCCGCCGGACGAGTGCTGCGCCAGCACCTCGTCGACCGGGCCGAAGGCGACCCGCCGGCCCAGCGAGATGATGGTGACCGAGTCGCAGATGAGCTGGATCTCGCCGAGGATGTGGCTGGACAGCACCACCGTCATCCCGGACTCGGAGAGGTTGCGCATCAGGGTGCGCATCTCCCGGATGCCGCCCGGGTCGAGGCCGTTGGCCGGCTCGTCCAGGATCAGCAGCCGTGGGTTCTTGAGCAGCGCCGACGCGACCGCCAGTCGCTGCTTCATGCCGAGCGAGTACGTCTTGACCCGCTCCCCGGCCCGGTCGCGCAGGCCGACGAGTTCCAACACCTCGTCGACCCGCTGCGCGGGCACGTCACCGGCGCCGGCCAGCAGCGACAGGGTGTCCTTGGCGCTGAAGTGCGGGAAGAACTGCGGGCTCTCCACGATCGCGCCGACCTGACCGGCGACCTGCGGCAGCGCTGCGGGCACCTCGTGCCCGAGGATCGCCATTCGGCCGCCGTCGGGCCGGATCAGGCCGAGCAGCGTACGCAGTGTGGTGGTCTTGCCCGACCCGTTGGGGCCGAGGAACCCGTGCACCTGCCCCGCCTCGACGCGCATGTCGAAGCCGTCCAAGGCGTTGCGGGTGCCACGTCGTCGGCTCCGGTACGTCTTTCGTAGACCTTCGATTTCCAGGACAGCTGGCAAGCTGCACCTCCCCCGTTGGTGTGTGGGCGACGACGACACCATACGCGGTATGCAGCGGATGACAATACCCGGTATGCACCGCCACGCCGGGAGATGTGTTAGCAGGGGTCCCCTGCTCTACCGGAGACGTTAGGAAGGGGCCCTTCCTTACACGTCAGGCGCAGATGACGTGGACGCCCGCGACGCGGAAGGCATCGACCACCTCGGGTGCCGCACCCGAGTCGGTGACCAGCGTCTCGACCCGGTCCACCGAGCAGATGCGGGCGAAGGCGTGACCGCCCAACTTGGACGAGTCCGCGATGATCACCACCCGCTTGGCCCGGGCCACCATCAGGTTGTTCATCGCCGCCTCGCCCTCGTGGTGGGCGGCGGCGCCGAGCTGCGGATCGATCGCGTCCACGCCGAGCAGCGCCACGTCCAGGGTGACCTCGCGCAGCAGCGCCCCGCCCAGCGGGCCGACCAGCTCGAACGACTTGGGCCGCACCACCCCGCCGGCCACCACGACCTTCATCCGAGACCGGACAAGCAGCTCGTTGGCGATGTTCAGGGCGTTGGTGACCACGGTCAACTGCGCGCCCTCGGCGTTGGTGTTGAGATCCGGGCGGACGGCCAGCGCCCGGGCGACCTCGGTGCTGGTGGTGCCGCCGTTGAGGCCGACCACCGTGCCCGGCGACACCAGCGCCGCGGCGGCGGTGCCGATGCGCTGCTTCTCGGCGGAGTGCTTGGCCGTCTTGTAGCGCAGCGGCAGGTCGTACGAGACGCCGTTGGCGACCGCACCACCCCGGGTACGCGTGATCATCTGCTGCTGGGCGAGCTGGTCGAAGTCGCGGCGGATGGTGGCCTGGGAGACGTCCAGGCGCTCGGCGGCCTCCTCGACGGTGACCCGACCGGAGTCGGTCAGCATTTCGAGCAGGGCGTTCCATCTCGCGTAGCGGTCCACCCCGGAGCCTCCGTCACTGCACGATCCGTGATTGGTTGCGTGCACAGTAGTGCGCGAAACTACGATGTGGCAAAACCTCCGGCTGCGCGTTCACCCCTGCGGTTGCCATTACCACCGCGTTTCGAGCAGAATGGCGCTCGAAAGATGCGGTTAACGAGCTTAATCGCGCAGCTAGCCGCACTGCGCACCTGAGTTGCACCGCGCGACACGTTGCACCACGCGACACGCTGCCCCGCGCAGCGAGCCGGCCTGCGAGGAGTTCTCATGACCTACGTTTCCGCGGAGATCACGAGTCAGCCGGACTGCTGGCGCCAGGCGGCCGAGCTGGCTCCCTCGGTGGTCGACCGGCTACCCCGCACCGGTGAACGGGTCGCCGTCGTCGGCTGCGGCACCTCGTGGTTCATGGCCTCCGCGTACGCGGCCCGCCGCGAGGCCGCCGGGCACGGCGAGACCGACGCCTTCCAGGCCAGCGAGTTCCCCGCCGGCCGACGGTACGACCGGCTGCTGGCGATCACCCGCTCCGGCACCACGACCGAGGTGCTCGACCTGCTCGCCGCGGTACGCGGGCAGATCCCGACCACCGTGCTGGTCGGCGACCCCGCCTCACCGGCGGTCGACATCGCCGACGCCAGCGTCCCCATGCCCTTCGCCGACGAGCGCTCGGTGATCCAGACCCGCTTCCCCACCACCGCGCTGGCGCTGCTCCGCGCCCACCTGGGCGACAACATCACCGCGCTGGTCGCCGACGCGGAGGTCGCGGTCCGCGCTCCGCTGCCGATCGACCCGAGCCTGATCGAGCAGGTCACCTTCCTCGGCCGGGGCTGGACGATCGGACTGGCCCAGGAGGCGGCGCTCAAGTGCCGCGAGGCGGCCACCTTCTGGGCCGAGGCGTACCCGGCGATGGACTACCGGCACGGCCCGATCTCGGTGGCCGCGCCCGGCCGGTTGGTCTGGGCCTTCGGCGAGCTGCCCGACGGGCTGCCCGAGGACGTCGCCGCCACCGGTGCCGCGTTCGCGCACAGCCGCACCCACGGTGTCCGGACCGTGCTCGGCCGCTGGGCCGCCGGGCGTACGCCGGTGGACCCGATGGCCGACCTGATCCTGGCGCAACGCTTCGCCGTCGCCCTGGCCACCAGTCGCGGGCTCGACCCCGACGCACCCCGGCACCTGAGCAGGTCCGTGGTACTCACGTGACCGCAGCACACGAGCGGGTCGTCGTCGCACTCGACGTCGGCGGCACCGGGATGAAGTGCGCGCTGATCCGACCCGACGGTGCCGTGGTGCACGCCGAACGACACCCCACCGAGGCGGCCCGGGGAGCCGAGGCGGTCGTCGACACGATCCTCGCCGTGGCCGAGGGGCTGGCCGACAAGGCCCGCGCCGACGGCCTCGCCCCGGCCGCGCTCGGCATCGTGGTGCCGGGCGTCGTCGACGAGGCACGCGGCGTCGCGGTCTGGTCGGCGAACGTGGGCTTCCGGGACGTACCCCTGCGGGCGCTGGCCACGGCACGGCTCGGCCTGCCCACGGCGCTCGGGCACGACGTGCGGGCCGGCGGACTCGCCGAGGCGCGCCTCGGGGCCGGTCGCGACGCCGGGCACGTGCTGTTCGTGGCCATCGGCACGGGCATCGCCGCCGCACACGTGGTCGCCGGATCGGCCGCCACCGGCGCGCACGGCGCGGCCGGCGAACTCGGCCACATCCTGGTCCGCCCGGACGGCCCGCCCTGTGGCTGCGGCCGGGCCGGCTGCCTGGAGTCGATCGCCTCCGCCTCGGCCGTCGCCCGCCGCTACGCCGCACTCACCACCGCCGCCAGCACGTCGGTCATCGACGGGTCCGCCACCACGCCGGCCACCGACGGGTCCGACGCCGAACACGCCGGGTCGAGCGCCGCCACCGACCGCGCCGGGTCGGACGGCGGGTCCGCCACCGGCTCGGGTACGCGGCAGACGATGGTGAGCGCCGCCGAGGTGGCCGCCCGCGCGGCGGCCGGTGAGGAGATCGCCAGTCGGGTCTGGCGGGAGGCCGTCGCGGCGCTGGCCGACGGATTGGCCACCGGCCAGGCCCTCTTCGACGTGGAGACGATCGTCCTGGGCGGTGGGCTCGCCCAGGCCGGTGCCGGGCTGTTCGACCCGCTGCGTACGGCGCTGCGGGACCGGCTGACGTTCCACCGGGAGCCGCGACTGGTCCCGGCCGCCCTCGGCGACGAGGCGGGCTGCCTCGGTGCCGCCCTGCTCGCCCTCGACCAGTTGGAGACGTGATGACCGAACGGGTTAACGGCAAGGTGGTCACCCCGAGCGGGGTGGTCCGGCAGGGTTGCGTCGAGGTCAGGGGTGACCGGATCAGCGCTGTCGCCGAGTACCCGTCGGTCCGGGACGGCCACTGGGTGGTGCCCGGTTTCGTCGACATGCACACCCACGGCGGCGGTGGGCACACCTTCACCACCGGCGACGCCGACCAGGCCCGCGCCGCCGCCGCGTTCCACCTGCGGCACGGCACCACCAGCCTGCTCGCCAGCCTGGTCAGCGCGCCGTTCGACCTGATGCGCTCGGCCACCACCGCGTTCGCGCCGCTGGTGGGCGACGGCGTGCTGGCCGGTATCCACTTCGAGGGGCCGTACCTGTCCGCCGCCCGGTGCGGCGCGCAGAACCCGGAGTTCCTCCGCGACCCGTCCACCGACGAGCTGGACGAGTTGATCAAGCTCGGTGACGGGGCCATCCGGATGGTCACCCTCGCCCCGGAGCGCCCCGGCGCGCTGGAGGCCATCGAGCTGCTCACCCGGCACGGCGTGGTCGCTGCGGTGGGACACACCGACGCGACGTACGAGCAGACCGTGGCCGCGGTGGCGGCCGGGGCGAACGTCGGCACCCACCTGTTCAACGGGATGCGTCCGGTGCACCACCGCGAGCCGGGGCCGGTGGTGGCGTTGCTGACCGCGCCCAACGTGGTGTGCGAGCTGGTCGCCGACGGGGTGCACCTGCACCAGGGCACGTTGACCTTCGCCACCGGCACCGCCGGCCCGGAGCGCTGTGCGCTGATCACCGACGCGATGGCCGCCGCCGGGATGCCCGACGGCGAGTACGAGTTGGGCGGGCAGGCGGTGACCGTGACCGGCGGCGAGGCCCGGCTGGCCCGGGACGGCGCGATCGCCGGCAGCACCCTGACCATGGACGCGGCGCTGCGCAACGCGGTGTCCGCCGGGGTCCCGGTGCCCGACGCGGTCCGCATGGTGTCCACCACGCCGGCCCTCGCGATCGGCCTCGCCGACCAGGTCGGCGCTCTCCAGCCCGGCCTGCGCGCCGATCTGGTGGTGCTCGACGACGACCTGCGGGTCGTCCGGGTGATGCGCGGCGGCGCCTGGGTCGAGTGACCCGACCGGGGTCAGCGGGGCGCCGGGATCTCCACGCCGAGCACCGCCTGCTCGTCGGGGCGGTGCACCAGCACGTCGCCGAGGAACGAGTGCACCGCGTGCCGCATTCCGACGTCCCGGCCAGCCTCCTCGGAGAGCAGCCACTTGTGCTCGATGATCTGCGCGAACAGCTCCTGCGGCTCCAACTTGCGCCGCAGGTGCGCGGGCACGGCGCGGACCACCGGCTCGAACACCTCGGTCAACCAGCGGTGCGCGGCCTGCTGCTCGTCGATCAGGTCGCTCTCCGCCCGGTACGCGTCGAGGTCGTTCAACAGCCTGCGGGCCTGGTTCTCCTCGGCGTCCAGACCGGTGAGCCGGAGCAGTCGCCGGTGGTGGTAGCCGGCGTCGACCACCTTCGGCCGGATCAGGTACCGCCCGTTGTCGATCGTCGACATGGCCACCTCGGCCACGTCGAAGCCCAACTCGTTCAGCCGCCGGATGCGTCCCTCGACGTCGTGTCGGGCGTCCCGCTCCACCTGCTGCTCGTAGGTGATCTCGTGCCAGAGCCGCTCGTACCGCTGCACGACCTCCTCGCAGACCACCTCCGGGTCGATCGAGTCGTGCAGCAGGCCGGCGGCGGCGAGGTCGAGCGCCTCGCCGAAGATGTTGACTCGGGCGATCTCCAGGTCCTCACCGCGCTGGCCGTTGGAGAGCGCGCTACGCAGCGCCCCGGTCTCGGCGTCGACCAGGTATGCGGCGAACGCGCCCGCGTCCCGCCGGAACAGCGTGTTCGACAGCGAGCAGTCGCCCCAGAAGAAGCCGGTCAGGTGCATCCGGACCAGCAGCGCGGCGAGCGCGTCCAGCAGGCGGCCCATCGTCTCCGGCCGCAGCGTGTGCGAGAACAACGCCCGGTACGGCAGGGAGAACTGGAGGTGGCGGGTGATCAGCACCGGGTCGAGCGGTTCACCGGCGTCGGACTGCCGGTCGGCGACGATCGCCACCGCCTCCACCGACGGGAAGTCGATCCGTTCCAGCGCCCGCAGCAGGTCGTACTCCCGCTCGGCCACCCGCTCGCCGGTCTCCTTGACCGCGTAGACGAACCCGCCGAGGCGTACGAAGCGCACCACGTGCCGGGAGATGCCCTGCGGCAGCGCGACCAGGTGTTCGGCCGGCCACTCCTCCAGCGGTGTCGACCAGGGCAGGTCGAGCAACGCCGGGTCTACGAGGGCCGAAGTGATCCGCACGGCGTCAAGTCTGACGGCTCGCCGCCCGGAACGCTTCCCCGCGTGGTCGGCCCCACAGTGCCGAGGCGGAGGCGCGGTCCGTCCGTCCGGGCGGGCCGGTAGCGTGGCGGGGTGCGGGAAACGACACCCCGGAGGCTGCGCCCGGCGCCGGTACGCCCGGCCGGCTGGTGGTTCGACGCCCTGCTGATCGCCGGGTTCGCGGCGCTGACCGCAGTGCTCGCCACCGGCCGGTACTACGGTCTCGACCTCGCGGTGAGCGAGTGGGCCTTCGCCCACGCACCGACCCCGGTGTACTGGATCGCCCGGGCGTTCAACCTGCTCGGTCAGGGCGGCGGGCTGTTGCTGCCGCTCTCCGGCGGACTGGCCGTGGCGGTGGCCTGGCGGCGCCGTACGATCCGGCCGTTCCTGCTGGTGGGGGCCGCCTTCGTGATCACCATGCTGACGATCGGCCCGCTCAAGCTCTGGACCGACCGGGCCGCCCCGACCGCCTCGGTCAAGGAGCCGTTCCTGGCACCGGAGGAGGCGGTGCAGATCTTCCACGCACTGCCACCGGATGTCTACTCACTGTCGTACCCGTCGGGCCACGTGGCCAACGCGATCGTCTGGTACGGCGTGATCGCCGTGCTGCTGCTCTCGCTGACCGCCGGCCGGCTCCCGACCGGGCTCTACCGGCTGGTCCGGTACGCGCCCCCGGCGATCCTGCTGGTCACCACCACGTACCTGAACTTCCACTGGCTCACCGACGGCCTGGCCGCCCTGCTGCTGGGCCTGCTGCTGGACCGGCTGCTGCACCGGGTGCCCTGGGACGGGCTACCGCTCCCCGGTCGGCTACGCGATTGGAGCGCTCCGTTCACCGAACTCCCCTAGGCTGCCGCCGTGGAACGGTTGGCACGGCGGTTGGGCGTACCGGATGCGGTCGTCATCGGTCTGGGGTCGATGCTCGGCGCGGGCGTCTTCGTGGTCTTCGCACCGGCCGCTGCGGCAGCCGGCGGCACCGGGCTGCTGGTCGCGCTGGCGCTGGCCGGTGCCGTGGCGTTCTGCAACGCGACCAGCTCGGCCCGGCTGGCGGCCCACTACCCGGAGTCCGGCGGCACCTACGTCTACGGCCGGGAACGGCTCAGCCCGTTCGCCGGCTTCGTCGCCGGCTGGGGATTCGTGGTCGGCAAGACGGCCAGTTGCGCGGCGATGGCGCTGACCGTCGGGGCGTACCTCTGGCCCGGGCAGACCCGGCTCGTGGCCGTCGCCGCCGTCGTCGCGGTGACCGGCGTGAACCTGCGCGGGGTCGCCAAGACCGCCACCGCCACCCGGGTCCTGGTGCTGGTCGTGCTGGCGGTGCTGGCCCTGGTCGCGGTGGCCGGCGCGACCGGCGTCCAGATCGACCGGATCGACCAGCCCGGCGGCTCCGCGCGGGGTGTGCTCACCGCCGCCGGGCTGCTCTTCTTCGCCTTCGCCGGGTACGCCCGGATCGCCACCCTCGGTGAGGAGGTGCGCGAGCCGGAGCGGACCATCCCTCGGGCGGTGCCGCTGGCGCTCGGCCTGGTGCTGGTGATCTATCTGGTGCTGGCCGTGATCGCACTCGGAGTGCTCGGGCCCGACCGGCTCGCCGGATCCACCGCACCGCTGGCCGACGTGGTGAGCGCCGCCGGGCTGCCCGGCCTGGCGTGGGTGGTCCGCGCCGGGGCGACCGTCGCGGTGACCGGGGTGCTGCTGTCGCTGCTGGCCGGGGTGGGCCGCACCACGCTGGCGATGGCCCGCCGCCGCGACCTGCCCGCCGCCCTGGCGGCCGTGCACCCCGTACACCGGGTGCCGCACCGCGCCGAACTGGCCGTCGCCGCCGTGGTGATCCTGGTGGTGGCGCTCGGCGACGTCCGGGCCGCGATCGGCTTCTCCAGCGTGACCGTGCTGGTCTACTACGCGATCACCAACGCGGCGGCACTGACCCTCGGCCGGGACCCGGCACGGAGGCTGCCGGTGCGGGCGCTCGCGGTGGTGGGCCTGGTCGGCTGCATCCTGCTCGCGGTCAACCTGCCCCTGACCAGCGTGCTCGCCGGCCTCGGGGTACTCGCCCTCGGTGCCGCCTGGTACGCGCTGCGCCCCACCCGCGCCTGACCCGAGCTGCTCACTCGGTGGTGGCCGGTGCCGTCACTCATCGGCCTCGCGCGGGACCGGCGGGCCGGTCTGTGCCGGTGGCTCCGGCTCGGGCGGCGCGACCTCGCGGAGCAGGGAGTTCAGCCCGGCGCGGCGGGCCATCACGGTCAGCCGGTCGCCCGCCGAGACCATCATCCGCCGGTCCGGCGACCAGTCGAGACGCTGCCCGACCCGGGCGTGCGCGAGCAACCGGACGCTGCCCGGTCGGCCGACGCTGGCGAGTGTCCGGCCGTCCAGCCTCGAACCGGCCGCCACCGCGACCTCGGTCACCAGCAACGCGTGCCGACCCACCGGGATGGTGGCGATCACCGCGCGGTCCAGCAGGGCCGCCGCGAACGACGGTGCTGCCAGGTAGGAGACGCTGCGGGAGGTGCCGATGCCGAAGGCCCGCTGCACCCGCTCGGCGAAGTCGCCGTCGAAGAGCCGCAGCACCACCCGGAGCTGGTCGTTCACGGTCCGGCCGTTCAGCGCCGCCCGCAGGTTGGCGCCGTCGTCGGTGGAGACCACCACCAGCGCCTGGCAGGTGGCGACCGAGGCGGCGCGCAGCGTCTCCTCCTGCGCCGCGTCGCCCACCACCAGCGGTACGCCCAGCCGCCGGGCCAACCCGGCACCCCGGGCGTCGGCGTTGCTGTCGATCGCGACCACCTCGACGCCGAAGTCGTTGAGCTGGGCCATCACCCGGGTGCCGATGTTGCCCAACCCGACCACCACGACGTGCCCGGAACGCTCGATGAAGTTCCGCCCGGCGTGCAGGGCCAGCCGCGCCCGGACCACGCCGTCGACGACCACCGCCGTGATCAGTGGGATCAGGGCCACCCCGGCGAGGTTGAGCAGCACCTGCATCGCCTGCACGACGCCGCCCTTGTCGGTGTTCGGGTCCTGACCGCTGAGCGTGGTGACCATGGTCAGGTAGAGCCCTTCGGCCCAGGGGACGTGGTCGGCGCGCCCGTAGAGCCCGCCGAGCGCGGCGATCACGGCGAGCAGCACGAACACCGCGATGCCGATCTTGCGGGTGGCGAAGCCCCGCACGGCCCCGAGGAACATCGCGACCGGGCGTCGCCGACGTCGGGCGCGGACCAGCCGGCGGGCGGCCAACTCGGTGCCGGCCGGACGGCCGACGGCCTCCGCGAGCACCACGTCGGCGTCCTCGTCGTCGGCGGGAAGCACCAGGTCCTGCTGGGAGTCGCGGGTGTCGGCCACCCCGCAGACGATCTCGCTCGGGCGTACGTCGTCGCGGCGGGCCACGTACAGGGTGCGCCCGCCGTGCCGGAAGTGCGTCGGCGCGACCTCGCCCAGCGCGGCGGCCACGAAGGCCGGGGCGGCCATCGAGGCGTCGGAGAGCACCGACGAATCGGGGAAGATCTGCCGTACGCCGTTGGCCAGGCCGGTGTTGAACATCCGCACGACCAGCCGCAGCCGGGGCTCGACCTCCTGTGCGCAGAGGGCGGCCTGCATGTTGCCCACGTCGTCCTGGTGCAGCAGGGCCAGCCCGGCCGCACCGGCCAGCCCGGCCCGGCGGAACGTGGCCTCGTCCAGCCGGTCGGCCGGGATCACCTCGATGCCGGGCAGGTCACGCCCGTCCGGGCCGGGTGACCGCTGTCGCTCGGGCACGATCAGGGTGATCCGCAGCCGCCCGGCCTGCGTCTCGGCGGCCAGCATCGCCCGCACCACCCAGTACGCCAGGGGATCCTGGCCGCAGACCACGTAGTGCGCCCGTGGCTCCCCGTTGACCCGCAACCGGCGGCCTGCCCGCCGGGCGCGATCGAGCAGCGGCTCCGCCATGCTTCGCATGGTAAACAGCCGGTCGCAGTCCGCGCAGCCCCGCGACGATCATGCAGGTCCCGGCCCGGCATGTCCGGGTCGTGGACGGGTACGGCAGCCCCATGCAGACCTTCCTGCCGTACCCGGACTTCCTGGCCAGCGCCGGCACGCTGGACCAACGGCGGCTCGGCAAGCAGCGGGTGGAGGCGATCCAGGTGCTGCGTGGGCTGACCCGCCCCGGGTACGGCTGGCGTCACCATCCCGCTGTCAAGATGTGGACCGGTTACGAGGAGGCCCTCACCCGCTACGGGCTGGACGTCTGCGCGGTCTGGCGTGCGACCGGACGGGCCGACACCTGCGCCACCACGTTGACCGCCGACCTCGCCGCCGCCCGGGGCATCGAACGGGTCCGTACCCAGCAGGAGTTGGCCGAGGCCGGCGAACTGCCGCCCTGGCTGGGCCGCGCCGACCTGCACCTGAGCCACCGCTCGTCGCTGCTGCGCAAGGATCCCGCGCACTACCGCCCGATCTTCGGCGACGACACCCCCACCGACGTCGAGTACGTCTGGCCGGCGTCCGACCGGTGAAAGGAAGGGTCCCCTGCTAACGCCTCGTGTATTACAAGGGCCCCCTGCTAACACGAGAGCGCACCGGCACGTACGGCGGCACCGAGCGCACCGGCACGTACGGCGGTGCCGACCCCCGTCGGGCAGACTGAGGGGCCATCGGGAGGTGCGGTGTGAAGCTGTCACAGGTGTTCGGTCGGCTCATCGGCGTACGGCCGCACCAGGTCGACCCGGGCGGCGGTGGCGCGACCCGGGTGCCGCATCCGGTGCAGGCGGTCGTGATCGGTGGCGGCATCGCCGGGATGTCGGCGGCGGTGGTGCTCGCCGAACGCGGTGTCGAGGTGACGGTGCTGGAGGCCGCACCGACGCTCGGCGGCCGGCTCGGCGCCTGGCCCGACACCCTCGCGGACGGTACCCCGCAGGTCGACGAGCACGGCTTCCACGCCTTCTTCCGGCAGTACTACAACTGGCGCAACATCCTGCGTCGCGTCGATCCGACGCTCCGCTTCCTGCGCCCGGTGCCCGGCTATCCGGTGCTCAGCGCGCAGTGGCCGACCGAGGAGTTCGGACGGTTGCCACCCGCACCGCCAGCCAACCTGCTCACCCTGTTGGCCCGCAGCCCCAGCCTGCGACTGCGTGACCTGCGCACGATGGACCGCGACGCGGCCCTGCCGCTGCTGACCTACCATCCGGAGCGCACCTACGCCGAGTTCGACCACCGCACCGCCGACGAACTGCTCACCTCGCTGCGGCTGCCGGACCGGGCGCGGGCCATGCTCTTCGAGGTCTTCTCGCACTCGTTCTTCAACCACGAGGCGCAGATGTCGGCCGCCGAGATGATCGCCCAGTTCCACTTCTATCTGCTCGGCAACCCCGAGGGGCTGGCCTTCGACTGCCCGGACGAGGACTACGCCACCGCGATCTGGCAGCCGCTGACCCGGCACCTGGAACGCCACGGCGGTCGCGTGCACACCGGTGTCGCGGCGACCGCGCTGGACCGCGAGGGCACCGGCTGGCGGGTACGCACCAGTGACGGCTCGTACCCGGCCCGGCACGTGGTGCTGGCCCTCGACCCGCCGGCGCTGGCCGACCTGGTCGCCGCCTCCCCGACACTGGCCGAGGCGGCACCGGCCATGGCGGCGGCGATGCCCGCGTACGGTCGGCCCGGTCCGCCGTACGCGGTGGCGAGGCACTGGTGCGACGGGGACGTGGACCCGGGTCGGGCGACCTTCAACGGGGTGTCCCGCCAGTCCACCCTGGACTCGGTGACGCTGTACCACCGGCTGGAGGAGGAGCCGCGACGCTGGGCCGCGCAGACCGGCGGCTCGGTGATCGAGCTGCACGCGTACGCCTGCGATCCGGACGTGCCCGCCGACGAGCTGGCCGACCGGATGTGGGCCGACCTGGGCGCGCTCTGGCCGGAGACGCACCGGCTGCGGGTCCGCGAGCGGCGCGCCCGGGTGGAGGCCAAGGCCCCCGCCTTCACCCCCGGCAGCCATCCCGGACGGCCCGGGGTACGCACCGAGGCCGCCGGGCTCTACCTGGCTGGCGACGGCATTCGCACCGACTTCCCGAGCGCGCTGATGGAGCGGTCCGCGGCCACCGGCATCCTGGCCGCGAACCACATCCTGCGGGCCGAGGGCGGCGCGGCCGAGCCGATCCACTCGGTACGCCCCCGGGGCCTGCTCGCCCGCCCCTGAGCCGCCGGGTCTCGTCCGCCCCTGACCGACCCGGGCCAGGGCGGGACGGGTCAGGGAGGACGGGTCAGTCGGCCGTCGGCGGGGTCCAGCCGAAGCGGGCCGGACGGCGTTCGTGGAAGGCCGCGACGCCCTCCCGGGCCTCGCCGCTGTCCCGCGCCTGCCCGTGCCACCAGGCGATGCGGTCGGCGTCGGCTCGACCGTCCACGATCTCCTTGGCGGCGGCCACGCTGAGCTGCGAGCGTTCGGCGATCGTCGCGGTGAGCCCGGCGACCCGGACGGCCAGGTCGGCGCCGGGAAGCATCTCGTCCACCAGGCCGGTGCGCAGCGCCCGGTCGGCGTCGACCAGCTCACCGGTGTAGAGCAGATGCTTGGCCGTCGACGGGCCGACCAGCCGGGTCAGCCGTCGGGTGGCCGGCGCCGGATAGACCAGGCCGAGCCGCGCAGGTGGTACGCCGAACCGCGCGTCGTCGGCGGCCAGCCGCAGGTCACAGGCGACGGCCAGCAGGCAGCCACCGCCGACGCAGGCACCCCGCACGGCGGCGACGGTCGGCTTGGCGAAGTCGGCCAGCCGCCGCTCCGCCACGTCCACCACGTTGCCGTCGCCCGGGTTCAGCACCTCGTCGAGGTCACCGAGATCGGCACCGGCGCAGAAGGTGCCGTCCGCGCCGGTGAGCACCAGGACGCGTACCGCCGGATCGGCCGCCAGGCCGTCGAGCAGCACCGGGAGCTGCCGCCACATCGCCGTCGTCATCGCGTTGCGGCGGCCCGGGTTGCGGATCACCACCGTGGCCACCGCGCCGGTCACCTCGACGACGAGTTCCGCGTCCGCCACCACCCACCCCCTTCGACGGCCTGAGGGTAACCCGCACCGGCCCCGCGCCCGTCCGGTGAACCGAGCTGTACGCCTGGTAGCTGCCCGGCATTCACCGACGGGCCGCCTCGGCGGACCCGTTTCGACCGGCACTCCTGCCGATAGCGGCAGACCGTCACCGGGCCCAGCGCCACGCCAAGGGCGCGCCGAGGACGTACGTCCGCCGGTGCCCGAGGGACCAGGCGGACGGTAAACAGCCCGCCTGAGCGCCCGGCTACGACGAGGTGTCGCCCGGTGTTCCGTGCGCGATACGGATGGAGCCCCCGGCCGGGATCGAACCGGCGACATCCCGCTTACAAGGCGGGTGCTCTGGCCAGCTGAGCTACAGGGGCGTTGTTTCCCGGTCAGCATAGCGACCGACGTCTGCTTTTCCCGCTCGGCAGGGGTCCCGAGCACGGGAAACGTCAACATCCCGACCTGCGGGCGTCGATTCGTGTCCGACCGTGCCCGAGTGACCGGAATGCGAATGCTCTCAGTCCCATGCATCGTCCCGAACCTTGGCATTGCGGCGAAAGCCGTTTACCGTGCAGTGACACGGACGACACCGGGGTTTTCCTCACGTCGTCCGTGGCACCGGTACGGGGCTCCCGTGCCGGTTGCTCCTTCACTCGGATCGTCCGGCACGTTCCTGCCGGTGAAAGGAAGCGCACCCCCTCATGGCTACGGTCACGTACGCGAAGGCGTCCCGGATCTACCCGGGCACCGAACGCCCCGCGGTCAACCAGCTCGACCTCCAGATCGGCGACGGGGAGTTCCTCGTCCTGGTCGGCCCCTCCGGTTGCGGTAAGTCCACCAGCCTGCGCATGCTCGCCGGCCTGGAGGACGTCGACGACGGCGCGATCTACATCGACGACCGGGACGTCACGCACCTCCCGCCGAAGGCCCGCGACATCGCGATGGTCTTCCAGAACTACGCTCTGTACCCGCACATGACGGTGTACGAGAACATGGCGTTCGCGCTCAAGCTGCGCAAGACCTCCAAGGCCGAGATCGACCGTCGGGTCAAGGAGGCGGCGGCGCTGCTCCAGCTGGAGGAGTACCTCAGCCGCAAGCCCAAGGCGCTCTCCGGTGGTCAGCGCCAGCGTGTCGCGATGGGCCGCGCCATCGTCCGGGAGCCCCAGGTCTTCCTCATGGACGAGCCGCTGTCGAACCTCGACGCCAAGCTCCGGGTGCAGACCCGTACCCAGATCGCCTCGCTGCAGGCCAAGCTCGGCGTCACCACCGTCTACGTGACGCACGACCAGGTCGAGGCCATGACCATGGGTCACCGGGTGGCGGTCATGCTCGACGGTGTGCTCCAGCAGGTGGACACCCCGCGTGCGCTCTACGACACCCCGGCCAACGTCTTCGTCGCCGGCTTCATGGGCTCGCCCGCGATGAACATCAAGACCGTGCCGCTCACCGAGCAGGGCGCGGCGTTCGCCGAGCTGTTCGTCCCGCTGACCCGCGAGCAGGCCGAGGCGGCCCGCGCCGAGGGTGGCGACGGCAAGGTCACCGTGGGCTTCCGCCCGGAGGACTGCGACATCGTCAGCCCGACCGAGGGCGGCATGCCGGTCGTCGTCGAGCTGGTCGAGGACCTCGGTTCGGACGCCAACGTCTACGGGCACGCCGCCCTGGACGGCTCCTCCGAGCGCTTCGTGGTGCGGACCGACCGGCAGCACAGCCCGAACATGGGCGACACGATCTTCGTGAAGCCGCGTACCGGCCGCAGCCACGTCTTCCACGCCGCCAACGGCAAGCGGATCTGACGTAGCAACCGCGAAGGGGCGGTCCGCCGATGGCGGGCCGCCCCTTCCGCGTACTCCCGGTGGCTCGTGGCGGGAGGTCAGAGCTCGACGGCGCGGCGGCGCGCCACCTCGGCGAGCGTCACCGCGGCGGCGACGCTCGCGTTGAGCGACTCCACCTCGGAGATCATCGGAATGCTCACGGTCAGGTCGCAGGTCTGGCCGACCAGCCGGGACAGCCCGCGCCCCTCCGAGCCGACCACCACGACCAGCGGGCCGACGGCGGCTTCCAGGTCGTAGAGGTCCGTCTCGCCGTCGGCGTCCAGGCCGACCACCAGGAAACCGGCGTCCTGGCACGCCTTCAACGCCCGGGTCAGGTTGGTGACCTGCGCCACCGGCACCCGGGCCGCCGCACCGGCACTGGTCCGCCAGGCGGTCGCGGTGATCCCGGCGGCCCGCCGCTCGGGTACGAAGACACCCTGCGCGCCGAACGCGGCGGCCGAGCGGATCACCGCGCCGAGATTGCGCGGATCGGTGACGCCGTCCAACGCCACCAGCAGCGGTGCCGCCTGCTCCACCGACGCCGCGACCAGGTCCTCGAACGGCTGGTACGCGAACGGCGGCACCTGGAGGCCGACGCCCTGGTGCAGCACGCCCCCGGTCATCCGGTCCAACTCGGCCCGGCTGACCTCCAGGATCGCGATGCCCCGGTCGGCCGCGGTCCGGACGATCTCCTTCATCCGGTCGTCGACGTCGATGCCCTGCGCCGTGTAGAGCGCGGTGGCCGGCACCTGGGCGCGCAGCGCCTCCAGCACCGGGTTGCGCCCGACCAGCAGCTCCGGCGTGTCCTTCGCCGGGTTCGACTTGCGGCCCGGCGCGACCCGGGGGCCGCCGCGCCCGACGGGCTGCTTACCCCGGGTCGGCTTGGCCGCCTGGGTGCCCCGACCGCCGCCCCGACCCCAGGTGGTGTCCTTGCTGCCGGGCGTGCCGATCTTGGGGGCACGCCCCTCCTCGGCTGCCGCCCGCCGCTCCTTCTCCTGCTTCCAGGCGGTGCGCTGGGGCAGCTTCTCGGTGCCCGAGTAACCCTTGTGCCAGGGACGTTCGTCGGCCGGCAGGGTCCGGCCACGCCCGGCGAGGGAGTCCCGGTTCTTGCCGCCGGAGCCCTTCGGGGCTCCCGCCTTCGACGTCATCCGCCGGCCACGGCGTTGCGAATTGCCGGCCATCAGTCATGTTCTCCAATTGTCCAACGCGGGCCCTGCGGGGTGTCCTCGACCACCACACCGGCTCGCTTGAGTTGATCCCGCAGCGCGTCGGCGGCGGCCCAGTCCTTGCGGACCCGGGCCTGTGCGCGCTGTTCGAGGGCCAGGGCGACCAGGGAGTCCACCACGCCACGGAGGTCGCTCGCCCGGGCGCCACCCGTCCACACCGGGTCGAGCGGGTCGACGCCGAGGATATCCAGCATGGCCCGGACGTCGGCGAGCGTCGTGCGGACGGTCACATCGTCCGCGTCGGCCAACGCGGTGTTGCCGTCGCGCAGCACGTCGTGCAGCACGGCCAGCGCGGCCGAGGTGTTGAGGTCGTCGTCCATCGCCGCGGCGAACGCCGCCGGCACCTCGCCGACCTGGCCGACCCCGACCCGTTCGACGGCCCGCTGGACGAAGCCCTCGATCCGCCGGTACGCGACGGCCGCCTCCCGCAACGCGTCCTCGGAGTAGTCGATCCGGGAACGGTAGTGCGCGGCCACGTAGTAGTAGCGCAGCTCGACCGGGCGTACCCCGAGCGAGGCGACGTAGGCCAGGTCGAGGGTGTTGCCCAGCGACTTGCCCATCTTGGTGCCGCCGATGCCGAGCAGGCCGTGGTGCACCCAGTACCGGGCGAACGGCAGGTCGGCGGCCTGCGACTGGGCCAGCTCGTTCTCGTGGTGCGGGAAGATCAGGTCCAGCCCGCCGCCGTGGATGTCGAACTCGGCACCGAGGTAGCGCCAGCACATCGCCGAGCACTCGATGTGCCAACCGGGACGACCCCGCCCCCACGGCGAGGACCAGTAGGCGTCGGCCGGCTCGTCCGGTTTCACGCCCTTCCAGAGCGCGAAGTCACGCGGGTCCCGCTTGCCGCGTTCCGGGCCCTCGCAGGCGGAGAGCATGTCGTCCGGCGACTGGTTGGACAACGCGCCGTACGCCGACCAGGACCGCACGTCGAAATAGACGTCCCCGGAGTCGTCGGTGGCCGGGTACGCGTGCCCCCGCTCGATCAACTCCGCGATGAGCTGGTGCATCTCCGGGATGTGCCCGGTGGCGCGCGGCTCGTAGGTCGGCGGCAGCACGTTCAACGCCCGGTACGCCTCGCCGAGCTTCAACTCGTTGGCGTACGCGATCGACCAGAACGGCTGCGCCTGCTCCTGCGCCTTGACCAGGATCTTGTCGTCGATGTCGGTCAGGTTGCGGACGAAGGTGACCTCGAAGCCGGCGGCCAGCAGCCAGCGCCGTAACACGTCGTAGTTGACGCCGGAACGGAGATGGCCGATGTGCGGCGGGGCCTGGAGGGTGAGACCACACAGGTAGACCCCCACCTTGCCGGCTTCCCGCGGGACGAAGTCCCGCACCGATCGGGTGGCGGTGTCATACAGGCGTAGCGTCACCGTACAAGGGTAGCCGTCCGTCGTTTTCCGGGTCCGCCGGAGCCGGGTCGTACGCTGCTGGTCGTGGACTCCGCAGCGACGCCCGACATCGATCCGCCGTCACCCGCCGTACCCGGTGGCGAGACGTCGCAGACGCTGGACCGTGGCCTGCGGTTGCTGCACCTGGTCGCGGAGGCGTCGGGCGGGCTGACGGTCACCGAGGCGGCGACCCGGCTGGGCATCGGTCGGGCGGCCGTCTATCGGCTGGTCGGCCCGCTGGCCGGGCACGGCATGCTGCGCCGGGACGCCGCCGGTCGACTCCGCCTCGGTGCCGGGGTGCTGCACCTGGCCCGGCGGGCCCAACCTCTGCTCGCCGAGGGCGCGCTGCCCGCGCTGCGTCGGCTGGCCGAGCAGGCCGGGGCCACCGCCCACCTGACCGTGGTGGAGGGCGGCGAGGGGGTGGCGCTGGCGGTGGTGGAGCCGAGTTGGACGTCGTTCCACGTGGCGTACCGGACCGGGGCCCGGCACCCGCTGGAGCGGGGTGCCGCCGGGCAGGCCATCCTCGCCGGGCGGACCGGCGCCGTCGGCCCGGTGAGCACCGCCGGTGAGCTGCAACCCGGCGCGTACGGGGTGGCCGCGCCGGTGCTCGGGGTGCCGGGCCTGGAGGCCAGTGTGGGGGTCGTCGCCCTAGCCCCGCTGGACGCCGAGGCGGTCGGTGCGCAGGTGCTCGCCGCCGCCACCGCGATCGCCACCGCGCTGAGCTGACCCGGCGACATACCACAACGCGCGCCCTCGGCGGGGGTTGTCCACAGGCGGTGGTTCCGGTCGTCGTCGCGGTTGTCCACAGGGGTCGCCGGGCCGGTGACACGGGTCGCAGGCTGCTCTCATGCCAGCTCGCACACAGCCACCGGACGCCCTGGCGTGGCAGGTATTCCGCGGCTCGGACGTCGTCCGCCGAGGTCTGCTCACCGCCCACCAACTCCGCAACTCCGCCTGGGTCCGACTGCGGCACGACGTCTACGCCGACGCCCGACTCGACCGGGACCACGCCCTGGCCTGCCGCGCGGCGGCCCTGCAACTGCCCGCCGGGGCGGCCGTCGCAGGCCCGTCCGCGGCCTATCTGCACGGCATCGGGCACGCCGCCGACTTCGACCAGGCCGTCCACGTCCTGGTGCCGACCCGGGCCGGGCTACGCAGCCAGCGCGGGCTCCAGGTGCACACCGAGTCCCCGCAGTCGCTGGCCGGGCTGACGATCAAGGGCACTCCACCGCACACCGACACCGCCCGGGCCGCCTGGGAGAGCGCGGTGTGGCTGGAGCCGAGCCGCTCGGTCGGCATCGTGGACGCGCTGCTGGGCCGGGGGCTGACCACCCCGGCGGCGTTGGCCGAGGTGGCGGCCGCGAACGACGACCGCCCCGGCGGGCGCCGGGCGCGCTGGGTGTTCGACCTGGCCGACCCGGCCGCGCAGTCTCCCGACGAGTCGCGGCTGCGGGTCGGACTGGTGCTGGCCGGGCTACCGCGCCCGGTGGCCCACCATCCGGTGAGCCTGTCCGGCGGCGCGGTGCTGCGACCCGGCCTGGCCTGGCCGGAGCAGCGCGTGGCGGTGGAGTTCGACGGTCAGCGGCTCTATCCGCTGGCCGGGGCGGGCTGGCTGATACGGCACGTCACCGGTCGACGCCTGCACCAGGACCTCCCCGGGGTCGCCCGCGAGATCCGCGCCGCACTTCTGGACGGCGGACGCCGCCGGTGAGGGGGCAGAACGGGGGACGGCCCGGCCGGGGGCAACCCGGCCGGGCCGTCTGTTCGCCCGTCGAGGGCGGGTGTCCTACCCGGTCATCGGCGCAGCGGCGCGGTCACGGCCGCGTACGCGTCGATGATGCCGTGCCCGTAGAAGCCGTTGAAGTCGACCGAACCGTCACAGTAGGCGTCGAACTCGGCCGGCCGCCCCTCGTTGGTGTAGGTCTGCAACCGAGGCTCGGGGCAGGCCCGCTCGGTGGCGGTGCGGAGCAGGTGCTTCTCGACCAGCTTCGGAGCCAGGCCGAAGTCGCCCCGGCCCTGCGGCTTGCCGTACCTGCTCACGATGAGCGCGGCCACGCCGGAGGCGTGCGGAGCGGCCATCGAGGTGCCCTGAAGGTACGTGTAGTAGCCGCACTGCCCGTTGGCCTTGCACTCCTTGAACACGAAGGTCTCGGCACCCGGCACGATGTTGCCGGCCTCGTCGACCGTCCCCTCCTCCTGGAGCACCTTCTTGGGATAGGTGGAGAGGATCATGTTGGCGTCGGTGCGGAACGTGTCGGTCCCGAAGCCGTCCCGGAACCAACCACCCGGAGCGGCCACCGCCGTCTGCTCGGTGCCGTAGTTGGCGTAGTCGGCCTTCTTGCCGGACGGGCCGACCGAGGACACGCTGATCACGTGCGGCCCCTCGGCGGGCAGGTCCCAGCAGCTGTCGTTGTCGATCTCCCGGGGGTACGGCGCGACGTCACCGTAGTTCGGGCTGGACACGTCGGTTCGCGGGTCGCCCAGGTCCTCGTGGTTGTTGCCGAGCGCACCGACCAGCGTGACGCCCCGGTTGTGGGCGAAGGTCAGGGCCCGCTTCATGGCGCGGATCGTGGCCCGCTGCGCCGCCTGCGCCTCCGGGGAGTCGGCCGGGTTCGCCGTGCAGTTATAGAGCCACGGGTCGACATAGAACGACATGTTCACCACGTCCAGGCCCGACCGGCCGGCGTGCAGCAACGCGTTGACCACCGGGTTCAGGAAGAAGTACCCGGAGTCCTGGCCGCCCTTGAGGTTGACCAGGGAGACCTTCGGGGCGACGCCGGAGAGGCCGAAGCCGTTGGCGGCGGCGCCGATGGTGCCGGCGACGTGCGTACCGTGCCCGCCGTCGTCGGTGCCGGCCGGGTCGAGGCAGCTCGGCACCTCGCACTCCCCGTCGATCTCGGGGATGTCCGGGGCGAAGTTGCGCGACAGGGCCCAGTTGAAGTTCGGCGCGATGTCCGGGTGGGCGGCGTCCACGCCGGTGTCCAGCACGCCGACGGTCACCCGACGGTCGCCGGGCTCGATCTTGCGCGCCTTGTCGGCCCGGATCATCTCCAGGCCCCAGAGCTTGTCGTCGAGCGGGTCCAGTTTCTTGCCCCGCTGCTTGCCGGCGCCCTTCGCGGCGGCCACGGCCAGCAGGTGCTCCTGCTCGACCCGGTCCAGCTTGGGCTTGCGGCCGATCGCCTTCTGCTCGGCGGCGCCGATCAGCGCGGCGGCAGCCGTAGCCTTCGTCGCGAAGTCGGCCCGGTCACTGGTCACCTGGAACACGCCGACCTCGTCGGTGCGGGACACCACGGTCCCGCCGGCCGACCGGATCGCGGCGAGGGCCGCGTCGGCGGAGTACCCGTCCTCCGCGACCACGGTGAACGTCCGGACGGTCGTCGGCTCGGCGCTGGCCGGCACGCCCAGACCCGTCACCGTGAGTGCCAGTGCCGCCGCGGTCGCGACGACGCCGACGGTGAAGCGCTTGCTCACCACATCGAATCCTCTCTTTGAGGGACGTGGCGTCATCAGACATCAACGCATGACGTTTCGCCAGACCGGCGTCGGTAACACGGCGGAAGTTCCGCTTCGCCGGAAAGGCCGACCAGGACGGCAGGCAACTCGGCAAGCGAGGACACTGTCGCGGCTCACGTGAGGGCCGGCTCCGCTGCCTTCGCCTGATCTGCGGCGACGGGTGCGCGCAGCTCGTCGAGGCGGACCAGGGCCACCCCGGCGACGATCAACGCGCCGCCCATCAGTTGCACGACCGTCGGCAGTTCACCCAGCACCAGCCAGGCGATCAGCACCGCGAACATCACCTCGGTGAGTCCGACGAAGGAGGCCATCCGGGCACCCAGGACGCGGGCCGCGGCGATCCCGGCCAGGTACGCGACCACCGCCGCCACCAGCGCGAGGCCGACGATCGGCACCAGCCAGCTCGTCTCCTGCCCGGCGAACTCGACCGTGCCGAAGCTGGCCCGCAGCGGTAGCGCACCGAGCAGGCCGAGCAGCAGCAGCGCACCCGCACCGACGGCCATTCCGCCGCTGGCCATGACCACTGACGGCAACGCGGCGTCGACCCGGCCGGCCAGTACGAAGTAGCCGGCCAGACCGACCGCCGCACCCAACCCCCAGAGCACCCCGATCGGGTCGAGCCGCCCGGCTCCGGTGAGGTCGAGCACGAAGAAGAGACCCGCGAGGGCCGCCGCCGAGCCGGCCACGGTCAGCTGGCGGGGGCGCTGCCCCTGGATCAACCAGGTCCACCCGACGACGAGAATGATGCCGAGGTACTCCAGCAGCAGCGCGACGCCGACCGGCAGGTAACGGACCGCATTGAAGAAGCACACCTGGGCGAGTGCCACCCCGAGCAGCCCGAAGACACCGATCGAGGCGATGTTGCGGCGCAGCACCGCCCACCGACCCCGCAGCACGAGCAGGGCCGGCCCGGCCAGCACCAGGGCCGCGATGCCGACCCGGGCGACGACGACCGCCTCGGCGGACCAGCCTTCGTTGATCAACGAACGGGCGAAGGTGCCCGAGGTGGCGAACGTGACGGCGGAGAGCAGGGCCAGGGCGAGCCCGGCCCCCGCGACGGGGGAATGACGCATCGACTCTCCTTGGCACGGTCGCCCGCCATGGGCAAACTAGGCTTACACCGATGACGCTAAAGCGGGGCCACGACAGGAGTCAAGTTGCTTTTCGCCCATGACACCGAATGTTCGCTGACCGCCGCCGCCGCGCTGGTCAACACCGACGGCCGGGACGGCGACAAGCTGCCCGACGTCGCCGCGCTGGACGCCTTCTACGTCACCCACTCCTACAGCGGCCGGCACGAGCACAGCGAGGCCGAACTCCGCGCGGTACGCGCCCTGCGTCCCCGGCTGCGACGATTCTGGTCCGCCGACGTCGACGAGATCGTCGAGATCGTCAACGGGCTGCTCCGCGAGCATCGCGCCCTGCCGCAGCTCATCACGCACGACGACGAGCCGTACCACCTGCACGCCGTCCCCCGCGACGCCCCGCTGGCCACCCGGATGGCGGTCGAGGCCGCGATGGCGGTCGCCGACGTGGTACGCGGTGGCGAGCTGCGCCGGCTGCGGACCTGCGACCACCCCGACTGCGACAACGTACTGGTCGACCTGTCGAAGAACCGGTCCCGCCGGTTCTGTGAGGCGGGCTGCGGCAACCGGGCCGCCGTCAGCGCCTACCGTGCCCGCAAAGCCGCCGCCCGCTCCTGACCTGACCCGACCCCGAGCCGTTCATCGCCCCGCCCTGCCACGCTCGGGATCGAGGTCACGGTCAAGGTCACGCTCGATCCAGGATCGAGTGGTTATCGCGGGCGGCCGATGCCACTCGATCCGGGATCGAGCATGATCTTGGTATCCCGAGACACACGGAGCCGACGGGACAGCACGCCTCGCCCTCCGCGACGACCGGTCGTCCCCTCTGGTCGAGCACCGTCGGTGAAAGCACAGGAGGTGGGTAGGTTTCTTGTCGCCCCAGCGACAAGAAACCTACCCACCACAGGACGAGGCGATCACGTCAGCGCGGCGGCGCGGCGACAAAGACCCGCCAGGCGTACGGGTCGAAGGCCAACACCGGTCCCGCCGGGTCCTTGCTGTCCCGCACCCCGACCACCCCGCGAACGTTCAACGCCACCTCGACACAGTCGTTGGACTGCGCGCTCCGACTGCTCGTGCGCCAATGGGCTCCGGTCAGCTCCATGCCTCGGCCACTTCCCTCAACAGCTCGATCGTCTGGCGAGGCGTATACGCCTCGCCAAGGCAAACCTCCCACACCTGCCTGAGAAGATCGAGATCCTCCGACCGATCCAGCTCCTGGCCACCGATATGGCTACCTAGAAAGGCCACCTCGGTGCCGTCCCTCCCGCTCGCGAGCAGGAAGGGTCCACCCAGGCCGGGGTACTCCGCCGCCGCCTGCGGAACCACGTGCACCCGGATGCGGGGGTGCTCGCCGGCAATGTCAGCAAGATGCGAGACCTGCTCGGAGACGATCTTCCGGTCGCCGACACACCGCCGAATCGCAGCCTCGTCGATGATCACGATCAGGTAGGGCGAGTGGTCCCCGGACAGGACCAACTGGTTCTCCATCCGCTCCGTCAGCCTGCGCTCCACTTCGTCTGGATCCAGCAGACCACCAGCCTCGAAGACGGCGCGTGCGTAAGCCTCGGTTTGCAGCAGACCGGGGACATACAGCGGCTCGTACCACCGGAGCTTTGCCGCCTGCCCGACGATCGTCTGTGCCCCGCGTAGCCAGACCTGGGCTTTGTCGAGGGCGACGAGGTCGGTGAGCATCCGGCCGTAGAGGCCGCCGGTGTCGAGGGCCTTGTCGAACTGTTCCAGGTACTTCGGGGTGGGCGGCTGTTGCCCCAACTCCACCGCACTGACCATCGACGCCGAGTAGTTGACCGCCTTGGCCAGGTCCTCCTGGCTCCAGCCGCGTCGCATCCGCGCCCGACGCAGCTCCGCGACCAGGAATGTCGCCGCTGTCATCTGCCCACCCGTCATCTCCAACCGCCCTCCAGGAACCGGTCGATCGACTCCAGCGCCCCGCCACCGGCGAGCCCAGCCATCGCAGTGGGCCTCGGACAGGACGGTCGAACCCTTCCGACCGTAGTGGGGTCGTCAGCAGACTGTGAAGACCGACGTTCACCGCTCATCCCCCGAGCGCGAAACGTCGAGGTGGGACCGTCCGCTCCCCCGGCCGGGCGGTCCCACTGCCGGGGGCGATGGCATATCCGACTCAGCTCGAAAGGACACCCGTGCCATGTCCCGACCCGCCCGTCCGACCTGGTTCCGCAGCACCCGCCGCAATCAGCGGCCGATCCCCCTCGCACCTCGGCACCGTCGGGTCTGGCGTGGGCTGCGCCGCTACTGCTCCTGTGGCCTGCGCTGGCGCACCTGCCCGGACCGGCACGCCTCGGTGCCGACCGAGCCGACCGCCGCGTCGCCTCCGAACCGTCCCTCGTGGGCCCAGGCAACCGTGGCGAACCCGCAGGTCGGCAGGGCCGGCAGGCTCACGCCGGCACAGTCCTGGCGGGCCAACGGCGGCCACTGGTGACCGGCCCGTCGGTGCCGGTTACGCCGGTCACGCCGGTCCGTCCGCACCTGGCGTTGCGTCCGCTGTGGCTGTGCCGGGTCTGCGCCGCACCCTGGCCCTGCGCCACCGCGCGGCTCGCCCTCGTCGCCGAGTACGCCCATGACCGCGTCGCGCTCAGCGTCTACCTGTGTGCGGTGCTGCACGACGCCACCGCCGACCTGTACCGCCTGAACCCGCACGACGGACCGACTCCGGCGGCACTCTTCGCCCGCTTCCTCGCCTGGGTGCCGCGCGGTCAGCCCGACCGTGACCAGCCCGACCCGTGACACACCCCGACCCGTGACACCCCGGCCCGTGACCGGCGCACCCACAGGGGTCCACTCTCAGGGGTGGGTCATGCGGAGCAGGTCGAGCGCCTCGTCCAACTGGGTCTCGCTGAGTTTGCCGGACTCGACGTGGCCACGCGACACCACCACCTCCCGGATGGAGATCTGCTTCTCCAGCGCCTCCTTGGCGATCGAGGCGGCCTCGTCGTACCCGAGGTGGCGGTTGAGCGGGGTGACGATCGACGGCGAGCCCTCGGCGTACGACAGACAGACCTCGGCGTCCGCGACCAGGCCGACCACGCAGCGGTCGGCGAGCAGGCGGCTCGACGCGGCGATCAGCCGGATCGACTCCAGGAGGTTGCGGCCCATCACCGGCAGCATGACGTTCAGCTCGAAGTCGCCCTGCGAGCCCGCGAAGGCCACCGTGGCGTCGTTGCCGATCACCTGTGCGCAGACCTGCCGGACCGCCTCGCAGACCACCGGGTTGACCTTGCCGGGCATGATCGAGGAGCCCGGCTGGAGGTCGGGGATGCGCAGTTCGCGCAGGCCGGCGCGCGGGCCGGAGCCCATCCAGCGGATGTCGTTGGCGATCTTGTAAAGCCCCACCGCGACGGTACGCAACTGGCCCGAGGTCTCCACCAGCGCATCGCGGGCGCCCTGCGCCTCGAAGTGGTTGCGCGCCTCGCTCACCGGCAGCCCGGTCGAGTCACGCAGCTTCTCGATCACGCGGGCGGCGAACCCGAGCGGCGTGTTGATGCCGGTGCCCACCGCCGTACCGCCCAGCGGCAGCTCGGCCAGCCGGGGCAGCACGCCCTCCACGCGTTCCAGGCCGTAGCGGATCTGGGCGGCGTACCCGCCGAACTCCTGCCCGAGGGTCACCGGCGTGGCGTCCATCAGGTGGGTGCGCCCGGCCTTGACCACGGTCTCGAACTCCGACGCCTTCGCCTCCAGCGCGGCGGCCAGGTGGTCCAGCGCCGGCAGCAGATCCCGTACGACGGCCTCGGTGGCCGCCAGATGGATCGAGGAGGGGAAGACGTCGTTGCTGGACTGCGAGGCGTTCACGTCGTCGTTGGGATGGACACTGCCGCCCAACTCCCGCCCGGCGAGCGTGGCGATCACCTCGTTGGTGTTCATGTTGGACGACGTGCCGGAGCCGGTCTGGAACACGTCGACCGGGAACTGGTCGTCGTACCCGCCGTCGGCCACGTGCGCGGCGGCGGCGGCGATCGCTGCGGCCACGTTCGCGTCGATCACGCCCAGATCCCCGTTGACCTCGGCCGCCGCGCCCTTGATCTGCGCGAGTGCCCGGATCTGCGCCGGCTCGATCCCCCGGCCAGAGATCGGGAAGTTCTGCACCGCCCGCTGCGTCTGGGCCCGCCAGAGCGCTTCGGCGGGCACCTCCACCTCGCCCATCGAGTCGCGTTCGATCCGGTAGCCCGTCGCCTCTGGAGTCGTCACGCATACCATCCTGCCCCGCGTAGCGGGCACGTGCAGATGTTCGCCCCAGCCGCTCGACCTGAGATCGAACAACAACCGGCCGGGAGGCGCCGTTCCACCCGAAAGTGCGGCGCGACCAAGACAACGATTCTTTTAAGATCTTCGAGGTCTGCCACTCTCATCGAAGGGTTCACACCTTGCAGGACAACGGGGACAACACCGGCGTGCGTACCGCGCGCCGACGGCGCACACCGCGTCGATTCCTCATCACGGGCGCGGTCGCCCTGCTGACCGCACCGATCGCCGTGCTCGTCACCAGCGCGCCGGCGGCCGCCGGGGTGACCAGGTTCGAACGCCCGACGAGCATCAGTCACACCGACCTCAAGCAGCCGACCGTCGCATTTCCGATGGGCACCACCGACAAGGTGCCGGTCGGCACCTGGACGTCCGACGGAGGCAAGCACACCTCGCGGGCGTACTTCACCTTCGATCTCACGCGCTACCAGGGCAAGGAGATCATCAACGCGGTCGGGGTCATCGGCGAGTCGTCGGTGGCCGACTGCGGCCAGCCTCGCAAGATCGAGATCTGGCGTACCGACACGCCGTCGACGCCGCCCACCTGGCAGACCGCCCCGCAGGTACACGAGCGGGGTGGGGACGTCTACAACTCCCCCGCCTGCCCGGCCAGCTACCTCGAACTCGATCTCACCGAGACGCTGCGCCAAGCGGTGACCCGCGGTCAGGACAGCCTCACCCTGATGGCCCGGATCGCCGGGAACCATGAGAAGAACAAGCGCCTCAGCCGGTGGATCACGCCGCTGGGCATCTCGATCGAGGCCAACGCCGCACCCGACGTGCCAGGCGCGCGGACCGTCGCCGGTCTGGCCTGCGCGGACGGCCGTCTGATCGGCACCACCGAGCCGGTACTCAGCGCCCAGGTCACCGACCCGGACGCGGTAGACGGGTCCGCCGGAGATCCGGTGACCGCGACCTTCGCCTGGTGGCCCGTCGATCGGCCCACCGAGCGCACCGAGTGGACGTCCTACCGCATCTACGCGCCGAGCCGCTTCTTCTACACCGTGCCGGCGGGTGGAATGGTCAACGGCGGCACGTACGCCTTCTCGGTGCGCGCCGCCGACCAACACGCCAGTTCCGACTGGTCACCAGAGTGCCGGTTCACCGTCGACACGGTACGCCCACCGGCCCCCACGGTCACCTCCACCGACTACCCGTCCGGCCGGACCCAGCCAGGTCACGGCGGTCCCGGTATCCCCGGCGCCTTCCACTTCTCCGCGCCGGGCGCGGACGACATCGCCGGCTTCTACTACGGCGAGAGCAGTCCGCTCCACTATGTGGCCGCCGACGGGTCGGGGACGGCCACCATCAGCCACACGCCGACGCGCAGCCGCTTCAACCAGCTGTACGTGCAGACCGCGGACCGGACCGGCAACCGCTCGGCGCAGATGAGGTATGAGTTCACGGTGCGCGACACCGCACCTCAGGTAACCGACGGGAACCCGGACGGCGCGATCGGTGAGCCCCGCGAGCTGACGTTCACGCCTGGCATGGATGACGTGGTCGAGTACACCTACCGGCTCAACGACGGCGAGCCGGCCACCGTGCCGGCCGGGACGAACGGCAGCGCCACGGTGACGATCACCCCCCGCAAGTCCGGCATGAACCGGGTCACCGTGACCAGTCGGACCTCAGGTGGGCTGCCCAGCGGCGAGGCAGTTTTCCAGTTCCGTCTGGCGACCCTGCCCACCGTCTCGTCCGAGCAGTACCCCATCGGCGGCGGCGAGGGCGCCCTCGTCGGCACCGCCGGCACGTTCGTCTTCCGCCCTGGCATGCCCGGCGTGACCGAGTACGTCTGGTCGGTGGCCGGCGGGCCGGAACGGACGGTCGCCGCCGAGGCGGACGGCACGGCGAGCGTGACCTTCACCTCCACCTTCGGCGGGTTCCACTGGATGGAGGTCTACAGTCGGACCGCCGACGGCACCGTCTCCGAGACCGCCTCGGCGTACTTCCGAGCGACCTCCTGGGCACCGACGATCGAGTCGGCGAACTATCCCGAATACCAGTCAAGCGGCGGGCCGGGGGTCACCGGTGAGTTCACCTTCCGCCCGGCCCGTGAAGGGGTGACCGGTTACGTCTATACCTTCGAGGGCGAGGAGGAGCGGACGGTCACGGCGGGCGCCGACGGGATGGCCAAGGTCAACTGGACGCCGCAGTCCTACCCCGCCGATCGTTCCGGCTGGGTGCGGCTGACCGTACGCGCCACGTCGGGATCGCTGGTCTCGGACCAGGTCGAGTACGCCTTCGCCCTCAACCCGTTGACGCCGACGGTCACCAGCGCGGACTATCCGCCCACCGGGGGCGGTGCCCCGAACGTGCCAGGTCAGTTCACGCTGACCGCGCAGATGCCGGGCAGCACCGAGTTCGTCTACCGGTACAACGGGGAGGAGCGGACGGTCGCGGCGGGAGCCGACGGCACGGCGACGATCACGTTGACCCCGCAGTACGACGGCGGCAACTACCTGTACGTGTCGAGCAGGACCGCGTCGGGCATCACGTCCGGCGAGGACTACTACTACTTCTACGTGCGCAGCCAGAGCTGACCTCCGCAACGACAGGGGCGCCGGGCTTCCGCCCGGCGCCCCTCGTCATGTCGGGTGTGCTCAGCGGCGACCGATACTGAGGACCGGCTTGGTCACCTCGGCGAAGAAGTCGTTGCCCTTGTCGTCGACCACGATGAAGGCCGGAAAGTCCTCCACCTCGATCTTCCAGACCGCCTCCATGCCGAGTTCCGCGTACTCCAGGACCTCGACGTGCTTGATGCAGTCCTGCGCGAGCCGGGCCGCCGGCCCGCCGATCGAGCCCAGGTAGAAACCGCCGTGCTGCTCGCAGGAGCGGGTCACCTGGGTCGACCGGTTGCCCTTGGCGAGCATCACCATCGAGCCGCCGGCCGCCTGGAACTTCTCCACGTACGCGTCCATCCGCCCGGCCGTGGTCGGGCCGAACGAGCCGGAGGCGTACCCCTCAGGGGTCTTCGCCGGACCGGCGTAGTAGACGGCGTGGTCGCGGAGGTACTGCGGCATCGACTCGCCCGCGTCCAGCCGCTCGGCGATCTTCGAGTGCGCGATGTCGCGGGCCACGACCAGCGGGCCGGTCAGCGACAGACGCGTCTTCACCGGGTACTTCGACAGCTCGGCGCGGATCTCGTCCATCGGACGGTTCAGGTCGACGCGGACCACCTCGGTGGCGTCCAACTGCCCCTCGGTGACCTCGGGCAGATAGCGGGCCGGGTCGGTTTCGAGTCGCTCCAGCCAGACACCCGACGGGGTGATCTTCGCAACCGCCTGGCGGTCGGCCGAGCAGGACACCGCGATCGCCACCGGGCAGGACGCGCCGTGCCGGGGCAGCCGCACCACTCGCACGTCGTGACAGAAGTACCGCCCACCGAACTGCGCGCCGATGCCGAAGTTGCGGGTCAGCTCCAGCACCTCGGCCTCCAACTCCAGGTCCCGGAAGCCGTGCGCAGTCATCGAGCCGGAGGTGGGCAGCGCGTCGAGGTACTTGGCGCTGGCGTACTTGGCGGTCTTCAGGGCGTACTCGGCGCTGGTGCCGCCGATCACCACCGCCAGGTGGTACGGCGGACAGGCCGAGGTGCCGATCAGCCGCAGCTTCTCGTCCAGGAACTGCATCATCCGCGTCGGGTTCAGCAGCGCCTTCGTCTCCTGATAGAGGTACGACTTGTTGGCCGAGCCGCCCCCCTTGGCCATGAACAGGAACTTGTACGCGTCCGGGTGCCCGTCCGGGTCCTCCGCGTACAGATCCACCTGGGCCGGGAGGTTGCTGCCGGTGTTGCGCTCCTCCCACATGGTGAGCGGGGCGAGCTGGGAGTAGCGCAGGTTCAACCGCGTGTACGCCTGCCACACGCCCCGCGAGATCGCCTCGGCGTCACTGCCGTCGGTGAGCACGTGCCGGCCGCGCTTGCCCATCACGATCGCGGTGCCGGTGTCCTGGCACATCGGCAGCACCCCGCCGGCCGCGATGTTGGCGTTACGCAGCAGGTCGAGCGCCACGAACCGGTCGTTCGGCGAAGCCTGCGGGTCGTCGACGATCGACCGCAACTGGGCCAGGTGCGCCGGACGCAGGAAGTGCGCGATGTCGTGCATCGCCTCGGCGGTCAACGCGGTCAGCGCAGCCGGATCCACGGTGAGGAACCGCCGACCACCGGGCCCGTTGACGACGTCGACGCCCTCGTCGGTGATCAGGCGGTACTCCGTCTGGTCGGGACCGGTCGGCAGCAGGGGGGCGTACGAGAAGTCCACGGCACTGCTCATGACGGCACTCCGCTTCGCTCCGCGCCGCCACGAGGCACCGCCGCACTGCGCTGATGATTCGCTCGCTGGCGCTCGCTCATGACGACACTCCGCTTCGCTGCGTGCCGCCATGAGGCCATCACCGCACTGAGTTGATGATTCGCTCGCTGGCGCTCGCTCATGACGGCAAAGCCTAGGGCAGAAGGGTCGATCAGTCCCACCCGCCGGGTCAGGTGGTGGGGCGTCGCACTCATCCGCCCCGGTGACCGGCTCACTTGCCGGGATCGGGGGCGGCGCAGAGTTCGTTCTTGGGGCCGCAACTCTCCTGGGGCTGCGGCACCTGCCCGGTGCCGGCGGGACCCGGCACTCCCCCGTCACCGTCGCGCGCCGGGTCGCCCGTGGCGCCGAAGCGGACGTACCCGATCTCGCGGCCCTCGCCGATCACCATGCCGGCGGGGCCGACGGCGAGGGCGTTGGCGGAGGTCCGCAGCACGGCCAGTTCCCGACCGGTACGCGGGTCGAGCGCCACCAGCCGGTTCGGCTTCTCGTCGGTGAGCACGGCCGCGTACGGGGTCAGCGCGGCACCCGTCTTCTCCCCGGTGGGCCGGTTCCACCTGGTCCGGTCGGTGCCGAGTTCCCGGCTGGAGACGGTGTCCCCGTCGGCGGTCCGCACCACGCCGTACCGGTCGTCGACGGCCAGCACCCGCTCCCCCTCGGCGGCCACCAGCAGCAGCCGCCCGTCGTAGCCGTCGAGAACCGCCTCCCGGCCATCGGGCGCGACCCCGATCAGCACGTTGCGGGCACCGTACGGGTCCTCCCGCTGCACGCAGCCCGCGCTGTCGGCGGTCCGCAGGTTGATCCCCGACCGCCGCCACGCCTCCTGGCCGGTGGCCGGGTCGCGGCCGGTGATGGCGAAGTAGCAGTTGCCGTCCTGCGAGCGGGCGGCGATGTGCAGCAGGCGCCCACCGATCACGGCCAGCCGCTCGTCCCGGCCGGGCTCCACGTTCTGGAGCACCCGGCCGGTGGCGGTGTCGACCACGTGCACCCGGCCGTCGACCGGGAACCCGAGCAGCGGCGGCACCGACTCCGGGCCGGCCACCTCCTCGTGGATGCGGTTGGTGCCGAGTCGACGGGTGTCCAGCAGGTTCGGGTTGTCGGCGAGCAGGCCGCTGCTGACTCCGGGCAGGAACGCGGTCCAGATCGGGGCGGAGCCGCGCGGGTCCCAGGCGCTCAGCGTGCAGTCGGTGGCCTCCACGCACCGCGCGTCGAGCAGCATGTTCCGGTACGTCCAGACGGCCACCGCGTCGTCGTCACGTCGTCGCGTCACGCCGGTGCTCGGGTCAAGGACCTCGTACCCCTTGACCAGCAGTTTGCCCACGGCGACGACAGACTCCGGGCCGACGCCCGCCACCGCGCTCCAGTCGGCCTTGCGTTCCCAGAGCTGGGAGCCGGTGGCCAGGCTGCGGGCCTCGACGCGGGTGCGCTGCTCGACGATCACCGCCTCGCCGGCGATCGTGACGCTGCGTGGGGTGCCGCCGATGCGCTGCTGCCACAGCACGTCCGGGGAGGAGATGGGCTGACGCCGGTTCACCCAGTCCCACATCGTGGGGAACGGATTCCACACTCCGGTCGCGGCGAGCGCCACCACCGTGGCCAGCCCGAGCAGCAGGCCGCCACGCACGCCGAGCCCGCTGCCCTTCGCCACCGGATCACGGTAGCCACCCGCGCCCTCAACCGCCCGCACCGCCCCGCGTGTCGTGAAAGGAAGGGACCCTTTCTAACGCCTCCGGTGGTAAAAGGGTCCCTTCCTAACCTCACACGACGACCGGACGCGGCGACCGAACGCGGCGACCGGACGCGGCGGCACCTCACGCGGCGACCCGGCGCGTGCGGCCGCTCGGGGCGAGCACCGGCCACAGGATCAGCGTCGCCGTGGCCGACGCGGCACCGGCCAGCGCCATCACGATGCCCGGCGCGAGCACCTCGCTGAGCGCGCCCGCACCCGCCGCAGCCAACCCCTGCATCGCCATCATGCCGGTGCTGACCAGCCCGAACGCCTGACCACGCCGCCCCTCGGGCACCGCGTCGAGGAACCGCCGGGCCAACCCGAGCTGATAGGCGAAGCCCGCGGTGGCCACCGCGAACAGGGCCGCCGCCGGCACCAGCGACGGCCGGGCCACGAACGCGAGCATCGGTACGCCGAGCAGCAACGCGAGCCAGGGCGTCCACCGTTCCCGCCGGGCCGGCGCCACGAACCGCCCCACCAGCAGGTCACCGACGAGCATGCCGCCCGCGCCGGCCATCAGGAGTACGCCCGCGCTGGCCCCCGGCCCCAGGTCGGCCGCGTACGGCACGGCCACCCCCTCCGCGCCCACCAGCAGCGAGCCGGGCAGCCACTGGGCTAGCAGCAGTCCCCGGATCCGGCGATCGGCGAGCAGCGTCCGGTTGACCCGCAGCGTCTCGCGTACCGCACCGCGCGCAGGCGTGTCGGTCGTCGGGGCGTACTTGACGCGGGCCGGGCGTCGGGTGAGACCAACCCGCACCAGCAGCGCCGAGAGCCCGCAGGTCACCGCGGTCAACCAGAGCGCACCGTACGGGCCGACCAGCCCGAGCAGCAGTCCGCCGACCGCGAACCCGGCGACTTGGGTCCCGCCGGCGGCGACCGAGAGCAGCGAGCGCCCCAGCACGTACGCGTCGCCGTGCAGCACCTCGGGCAACAGCGCGGTGCGGGCGGCGTTGCTGACCGGGCCGAACAGGGCCACCACCGCGACCAGCCCGAGCATGGCCGACGGGGACAGCACCCCGACGGCGAGTACCGCCACCATGGCCATCCGCAGCAGGTCGTACCCGACCATCATGGCCCGGGCCGGCCACCGGTCGGCCAGCGCCAGCAGGAACACCCCGCCCAGGGCGTGCGGCAGGAACCCGGTCACGTACGCCAGGGCGGCCAGCAGGCCGGACCCGGTGCGCTCGTAGACCAGCACGGACAGGGCGAGCATCTTCACCGTCTCGCCGATCATGAAGACGCCGAAGCTGGCGAAGATCACCCGGAACTCGGCGACGGCGAAGACGTCCCGGAACGTCGCCGGCCGGTCGGCAGCCGCCTGAGCTGCGGTGGTACTGGTGCTGTTCACGCCGGCAAGCTTCGTGGTACGGCCCGTCCGGCTCTATCCTTTCGCCAGGGAGCGAAAGGTCGTGGCATGCGCATCGAGGTGACCCCGGCTGACCTGGCGGCGAGCCGGTTCGCCGTCTCACCACTGGGTGAGACGGTCTCCGCGCTGCGGCTGCTGGCCGGGCTGAACACCGCCCCCGGGCTCACCCCCTGGGTGGCCCGGCAACGGCCGGTGTACGAGCGGCTGCGGCGCGAGCTGCCGGAGGTGGGCGCGCTGCTGGCGCTGATGCGCCGGGGCGGCTACAACGCCGACTTCATCCATCCGCCACCGGCCGACACCGCCCAGGACTTCGCCGACGAACTGGCGGTGGTCCGGGCCACCCCGCTCGCCCAGGCCCGGGACGAACTGGCCCGCAACCTCGTCGCCCCGCACACCACACCACCCGAGTACGCCCGCCGGATCTACCGGTCGCCGAACGTGGTGGACCTGCTCGCGGACGCGATCGAGGCGGCCTGGACGACACTCGTACAGCCGGACTGGCCCCGCCTGCGGGCGGTCCTGGAACGCGACCTGCTGCACCGGGCGGGTCGACTGCTCGCGTACGGCTGGGGGGCGGCGGTCGCGGACCTGGACCCCCGGTTGCGCTGGGTGCCCGGCGGCGACGTGGGCACCATCGAGGTCGACGACCCGCACCAGGAGGAGACGCATTCCTTGGCCGGGCGGGGCCTGCTCTTCGTCCCCACCGTCTTCGGCATCTTGATCAAATACCTCGAACCGCCCTGGCCGTTCGCGATCGTCTACCCGGCCTACGGTGCGGCGGAAATGCTCGGGCCACCCGATCCGGGCCGCCCGGACGACGTGCTGGACCGCCTGGTCGGGCGGTCGCGGGCGGCGGTGTTACGAGCGCTCGCGCTGCCCGCCACCACCAGTCAGCTCGTCGCCCAACTCGGGCTGAGCCTGGGCGGGGTCGGTGACCACCTGACCGTGCTGCGCGAGGCGGGCCTGGTCAGCCGGGTACGTTCCGGTCGCGCCGTCCGCTACCGACGCACCCCGCTCGGCGACGCCCTGGCCGAACGCTGACGACTCCCACACCGCCACGCCCACCGCGTCCAACGCGCCCAGCGCGTCCGCCCCGTCCGGTCCGGTCCGGATGTTAGGAGGGGTCCCTTCCTATACACGAGGCGTTAGCAGGGGACCCTTCCTTACACAGCACCCCCCTGCGCGGCGCTACAACCGCCGTACGACGGCCTTCATTCGACGGCGGAGCGGACCAACGGGAGGACGCGGTAGGGGATCTGCTCGGCGAGGGCGATGATCGTCGAGGCGCGGGTGATCCCCTCGTACGCCACGATCTGGTCGATCACCCGCTGTAGGTCGGTGTTGGACCGGGCCACGATGCGGCAGAGCACGTCGCCCGAGCCGGTGATGGTGTGCGCCTCCAGCACCTCGGGAATCGCCGCGAGGTGGCGGGTCACCGGGTCGTGTCCGAGCCGCTGGCTGATCTCCAGCGTGACGAAGCTGGTCACCGTGAAGCCGAGGGCGGCGGGCCCGAGGTCCGGCCCGAAGCCGGCGATCACGCCCCGACCGACCAGCTTGTCCAACCGGGCCTGGACGGTGCCCCGGGCGACCTGGAGTCGACGGGAACACTCCAGCACACCGATGCGGGGTTCCTCGGCGAGCAACTCGATCAGTCTGGCGTCCAACGCGTCGAGCTGTACAACCTGTCCAGGGTTCATGCGTGAACACCATACCGTTTGCGCAACCTGACCAGCGCAAGAGGAGTGTGTTGCCCAGTGAGCCCGGTCACCGCGATGCTCGCAGCAGCAGACGACCCCGTCGGCCCACGAGGCCGGCCGGTACGCAAGGGAGGCCACCATGACCCAGGCGATCGACCGACCCCAGTCGACCGAGGAGGTCGACATCGACGCCCTCGTCGGCGCCGTCGACCACGACACCAGCAAGGACCCGTTCCCGGTCAAGGGCATGGACCACGTGCGCTTCCTGGTGGGCAACGCCAAGCAGGCCGCGCACTACTACTCCACCGCGTTCGGCATGACCTGCGTGGCGTACCGGGGCCCGGAGCAGGGCCACCGGGACCACGCCGAGTACGTGCTGACCAGCGGCTCGGCCCGGTTCGTGCTCACCGGGGCGGTCCGCCCGGACGCCACCGGCACCGAGCACGTCGCCCGGCACAGTGACGGTGTCTCGGACATCGCGCTGGAGGTGCCGGACGTGGACGCCGCGTACGCGCACGCCACCGCGCAGGGCGCCACCGGGCTGGCCGAGCCGCACGACGTCACCGACGAGCACGGCACGGTACGGCTGGCCGCCATCGCCACCTACGGCGACACCCGGCACACCCTGGTCGACCGCTCCCGGTACTCCGGCCCGTTCCTGCCCGGGTTCGTCGCCCGCAAGCCGATCGTGGACCGGCAGCCGATGATCGACGCCGGGGTGCAGCCCAAGCGGTTCTTCCAGGCGGTCGACCACGTGGTCGGCAACGTGGAGCTGGGCCGGATGGACGAGTGGGTGGAGTTCTACCGGCGGGTGATGGGCTTCACCAACATGGCGGAGTTCGTCGGCGACGACATCGCCACCGACTACTCGGCGCTGATGAGCAAGGTCGTCGCGAACGGCACCCGCAAGGTGAAGTTCCCGCTCAACGAGCCGGCGATCGCCCGGAAGAAGTCGCAGATCGACGAGTACCTGGAGTTCTATCAGGGTCCGGGCGCGCAGCACATCGCCGTCGCCACCAACGACATCCTGGCCAGCGTCGACGCGATGCGCGCCGCCGGGGTCGACTTCCTGGAGACCCCGGACTCGTATTACGACGACCCGGAGCTGCGGGCCCGGATCGGCGAGGTACGGGTACCGATCGAGGAGCTGAAGTCCCGCAAGATCCTGGTCGACCGGGACGAGGACGGCTATCTGCTCCAGATCTTCACCAAGCCGGTGCAGGACCGGCCGACCGTCTTCTTCGAGCTGATCGAGCGGCACGGCTCGCTCGGTTTCGGCAAGGGCAACTTCAAGGCGCTCTTCGAGGCGATCGAGCGGGAGCAGGACAAGCGCGGCAACCTGTAACACTGTCCAGCGTGACCCAGCCTCCCGTGCACCCGTCGCCGGCCGGTGGGCCTACGCCCCCGGCCGGCGGCGCACCGCCGCCCCTCGGCCCGCCGCATCCGATTCCGCCCCAGTACGCACCACCGGGCCACTCGCCACCCGGTTATCCGCCACCCGGTTATCCGCCACCGCCCGGCTGGTCGGGCCCGCCTGGACCGCAGCAGCCGCCGGGCGCGGGCTGGTCGGGTCCGCCCGGACAACCGCCGCCGCCGGGCTGGGCGCCGGGTGTGGTGCCACCGGTACTCGGGCCGGGCGGGCAGCCGCTGGCCGGTTTCGGCGACCGGCTGGTCGCGTACCTGATCGACGCGTTGATCGCCGGCGCGGTGCTGATGGTGCTGTTCGTGCCGGCCTTCCTCTTCGTCTGGTTCCGGATGTTCAGCACGTTGACCCGGACCAACCCGGACGGCACCCTGGTCGAGCCGGATCCGGGGACCATGGTCACCGACTTCCTGGTGCCGTTCCTGCTGCTCCAGGCCGGTCTCTTCGTGGCGATGTTCGGGCTGTACTGGGTCTACCACGTGGAGTACCTGATCCGGAACGGCGGGCAGAGCGTCGGCAAGCGGGTGATGAACCTGCGGGTGGTGATGCTCGACCCGACGCACACCCTGGACCGCCGGGCGGCCGGTAAGCGGTACCTCGTGCAGTTCGTCGGCGGTTCCCTGGTGCCGGGTGGCAGTTACATCGACGGGCTCTGGCAGTTGTGGGACAAGCCCTGGCAGCAGTGCCTCCACGACAAGTTCGCCGGGACCGTCGTCGTTAAGGTGTCGAGGTGAACGAGCGCAGCGAGGCCGCAACGTGAGCGTGGCACCCGGTTGGTACGTCGACCCCGCAGACCCCGAGACCCGCAGGTACTGGGACGGTGAGGGTTGGATCGGCGCGCCCATCCCGGTGGACGCCACCCCACCCGAGGGCCCACCCCCACCGGAACCCGAGCCGACGCCCGAACCCGAGCCGGCGACCCCGGCCGCCGGGGCCGGCTCGCCGACCGGCACACCCACCGAGCCGGGCCCGCAGAACACCTGGCCAGGCCAGCCCACCGGCACACCCGGCCAGCCCACCGGCTGGCCCGGCCAGCCCGGCGGCACGCCCGGACCACAGCCGGGCCACCTCGGCGGCACCACCGAACAGCACGGCGGCCACCCCGGACAGCAGCCGGGCTGGCCGCCCGGCTCGGGACCGCCGCCGGGTTGGCCGTATCCGACCTGGCCCGGTCAGCCGCCCCCGCCCCGGCCGCACGGTCTGCCGCTGGCCTCGTTCGGTGCCCGGTTCGGCGCCCGACTGATCGACTTCGGCATCGTCTTCCTGCTCAACGTGTTCGTGAACGGGATCTTCGTCTATTGGCTGGCGCAGGCGTACGCCACGCCGCTCAACGAGTTCTGGCGGCGGGTGGAGGCGCAGGACCGCACCACGGACCCGCTGCCCCCGGCGGGTGACCAGGCCGGCTCGCTGGTGGTGGTGATCCTGCTGCTCGCCACCGCGCTGTGGTTGGCGTACGAGGTCCCGGCCATGGCGGCCAACGGGCAGACCTTCGGCAAGCGGCTGCTCCGGGTCAAGGCGGTGCCGGTCGAGGCGGACGCGCCGCTGGGCTTCGCCCGGGCCCTGCGCCGGTGGAACACGCTCGGCCTGCCCACCCTGCTCTGGTACTGCTGCGGCCTCGGCCTGCTGCTCCAGTTGATCGACGCGCTCTCGCCGCTCTTCGACCATCCGCTACGGCAGGCCCTGCACGACAAGCGGGCACAGACCGTGGTGGTCCAGCTTCCCCGCACCCCTGACGACCGTGCAGACACATCGGGAGACACCCCATGACCGACACCGGACGACGGCCGACACCCCGGCTGACCCGCGCCGACCTGGACGCACTGCCCAACTACGTACCCGGACGCAGCCCGGCCGACCTGGCCCGCGAGCTGGGTCTGCCCGAGGCCATCAAGCTGGCCAGCAACGAGGTGCCGTACGGCCCGCTCCCCGGGGTCGTGGAGGCGGTCGCCGAGGCGGTCGCCGGTGTGCACCGCTACCCGGACATGGGCGTCGTCGCGCTGCGTCAGGCGCTGGCCGACCGGTACGACGTGGACCCGGACCGCATCGCGACCGGCTGCGGCTCGGTGGCGCTGGCCGAGCACCTGGTCCGGACCACCTGCCTGCCCGGTGACGAGCTGGTCTACTCGTGGCGCTCGTTCGAGGCGTACCCGATCATCGCGGCGACCAGCGGCGCGACCAGCGTGCAGGTGCCCAACGAGGCCGGGCACGGGCACGACCTGTCCGCGATGGCCACGGCGGTGACCGACCGGACGCGGATGATCCTGGTCTGCAACCCGAACAACCCGACCGGCACCGCGGTACGCCGGGCCGAGCTGGACCGTTTCCTGGACGCCGTGCCGGACGACGTGCTGGTGGTCATCGACGAGGCGTACCGGGAGTTCGTCACGGACCCGGAGGTGCCGGACGGGCTGACCTATGCCGACCGGCCGAACGTGGCGGTGCTGCGCACCCTGTCCAAGGCGTGGGGACTGGCCGGTCTGCGGATCGGCTTCCTCGTCGCGCAGCCGCAGGTGGCGGCGGCGGTCCGCAAGGTCGTCACGCCGTTCTCCACGAGCATGGCGGCGCAGGCGGGCGCGCTGGCCGCGTTGGCCCAGGCGGACGAGGTGCAGCGGCGGTGCGCGCTGGTGGTGGCCGAGCGGGACCGGGTCACCGAGGCGCTGCGCAAGCTCGTCCCGGACGTGCCCACCAGCCAGGCGAACTTCGTCTGGCTGCCGCTGGGCGACCGGGCGCTGGCGTTCGGCAAGGCGTGCGAGTCGCGGGGCGTGATCGTCCGGCCGTTCGCGGGCGACGGGGTGCGGGTGACCATCGGTACGCCGGAGGAGAACGACGCCTTCCTGGCCGCCGCCGAGTCCGCGCTGGGCTGAGCCACGAGCGGTGCCGGGCCGATCCGCCATCCCCCAGCGGACCGGCCCGGAAGCCCACCGAGAGCATACGTAACTTTTGTCCGATTTGCCCGAGACTCGCTAGCTCCTAGGTCGCCGCCAGCACCAGCGGTTCCGAGGTGAGGAAGTAGCGCTGGTCGTCGGCGTCCGGTGCGGGCGGCTGCCGGAGCCGCTCCACCGCCAGGTAGCCACCGCTCGCGTACGCCGCCCCCGGCGTCCAGCCCACCCCGTCGGCCCCCACGTTCAGCACGAAGCGGGACCGCTCGGCTCCGGTGGCCGGGTCGACGGTGATCAGGTCGTTCGTCTCGCTGATCAGGTGCACCCGGTCGGGTTGGACCGCCACGATCCGGACCGGCCCGAGGTCGGTACGCCGCCAGACCTCCTCGCCCTCCCCGCCGTCACGGGCGGACCGTCCGGTGACCACGCCGTCCGCCGCCCGGACGACCCACTCGCCGGTCAACTCCGCGTCGGCCGGATCGAGTGCGGCTGCGGCCACCGGGCCGTCCGCCGCCAGCAGCCAGCCTCGCCCCCCGTCGTCGCCGGGGCCGGTGACACGCAGGCCACCGCAGCGCACGCCCTCGGTGAGGCAGCCGACCGGCGTGACGCTCCACTCGGCGGCGGCACCCGGCGGCTCCCAGCGATCGTCCGGCACACCCGTGGTCACGTCACGGAACTCGACCACCGCCGGACCCCCACACCGGTCCAGCACGGCGAATCGGCCGGTCGAGGTGGTGCCGACGTCGGTGCGGCAAGCGCCGTCCACCTCCGTCGACCAGAGTTGCCGGCCGTCGTCGAGCGCGAAGGCGGCGAGTCGCTGCGGCCCGGACACCACGATCGTCGGCGAGTCGCCGGCTCCGGCGTGGAACAGGCCCGCCGGGCTCCAGACCGCGCCGGCACCGGTGCGGCGCGCGGTCCACCCCTCGGCGGGTGCCGGCCCGTCGACCTGCCAGGCCACCTGTCCGGTACGCGCGTCCAGCGCCACCAGCTTCCCGTCCGACCAGTGGCTGACCACCGTGGTTCCGTTCGCGACGACCCCGCTCACCTCGGCGGGCCAGCGCCGGTACGACCAGTACGGCGTGCCCCGGTGCCGGGCGTCCACCGGCCCGTCGGCGTACACCTGACGCTGTGCCGCGTACACGCGGAGGCGACCGTCGACGATCAGCGGCGCCACCGGCAGCCGGCCGACCACCCCGGCCTCCCGGTCGGCGGCGGCCGGGTACTCGCCCCGTGCGGTCGTGCTGACCTCGGCCGGAGCGAGTACGCGATACGCGGTGATCGCAGTGACCGCGACCATGACAGCCACGGACACCACCGCCACGATCCGTCGCCGGCCCGTCGTCAACCCCATCCCGCACCTCCGACCGGCACCCTATCCAGCCGGGCTGAGTACGCCGGGGTACGGCCCCGAGGGTTCGGACGTCACGCCCACCGGTAGGGCCGTCGCGGTACGGGGAACGGCCGGGTCGGGGCCGTCGGTCACGGGAAGGCCGTGTCCCACGAGAGCGATGGGCGCTCGCGGAACACGGCCTGCGGTGTCAGCGGGTAAAGCGCCCGACCCGGATCGCGCCGACGAACGACGTCCAGTCCGGCGGGCTGACCACGAGGACCGGCCCGGCCTGGTCCTTGGAGTCGCGTATGCCCACCACACCGTGGACACGGGCCAGGTTGTCGGCCACCTCCACACAGAGTCCCTGGTCGTTCGAGCGGCTGCTGGTGCGCCAGACCGCGCCCACGAGTTCGTGCATCGTCATCTCCTCGGTTTGTGACGTGTCGCCAGCCGGGGCCGGGCCGACCGGAACGGGGGGCACCAGCCGGCCCGGCTCCTCGTGGCGACGCGATTCCGAGGTCATCAACGAAGTCGGTGACGGTCCTTGATCGCACATCGAGTGCGATCGAGGAATAGTGTCGGGTTGGGGTCAGTTCGCGGGCGTGACCGTGCCGGTGACCGCACCCAACTCGATGGTGCTGCCGTCCGGTCCGGGAGCGGTCGCGGTGATGGTCACCGTGTCCCCGTCGGCGAGGAAGGTTCGCTCCGCTCCGTCCACCACGACCGGCTCGGTGCCGCCCCAGGTGAGCTCCAGGAACGAGCCGACCTGGTCCCGGCGCGGGCCGGAGACGGTGCCGGAGGCGTACAGGTCGCCGGTGCGCAGCGAGGCGCCGTTGACGGTCAGGTGCGCCAACTGCTGGGCCGGCGTCCAGTACATGCCGGCGAACGGCGGCTCGCTGACCGCCTCGCCGTTCCAGCGCACGGTCAGCCGCAGGTCCAGCCCCAGGCGCGACTCCTCGCGCAGGTAGTCGACCACCGGCGGGTCCTGCTCCGGGGCGGGTACGAAGGCGTGTCGCAGCGCGTCCAGCGGCGTGATCCACGCGGCCACCGAGGTGGCGAACGACTTGCCGAGGAAGGGTCCGAGCGGCTGGTACTCCCACGCCTGGATGTCCCGAGCCGACCAGTCGTTGACCAGCACCACCCCGAAGACGTGATCGGCGAAGTCGGCGGCGGCGACCCGGCGTCCGAGTGGGCTCGGCACGCCCACCACGAACCCGACCTCGGCCTCGATGTCCAGGCGCGCGGACGGGCCGTAGACCGGCCCCTGCGGACCGGGCCGCTGGCCGTGCGGGCGTACCACCGGGGTGCCGGAGACCACCACCGTGCCGGCCCGGCCGTGGTAGCCGATCGGCAGGTGCTTCCAGTTCGGCAGCAGCGGCGGCTGGCCCGGCCGGAAGATCAGCCCGACGTTCGAGGCGTGGTGCTCCGAGGAGTAGAAGTCGACGTAGTCGGCCACCTCGAAGGGCAGTTCCATCGTCACCTCGGCCAGCGGCACCAGCAGCGGTTCCACCGCCGCACGGTGGGCCTCGTCGGTGAGCAGCTCGGTGATCCGCTGTCGGGCGGTGGTCCACTGCGGGCGGCCCAGCGCCAGGAACGCGTTCAGCGTGGACTGCCGCAGCGCGCCGCCGGCCAGCACCAGGCCCGCCTCCTCCGCACCGGCCAGGTCCAGCACGAGGTCCCCGACGCGTACGCCGATCCGGGGCTCGCCGGAGCCCACCCGGAACACCCCGTACGGCAGGTGGTGCACCCCGTACCCGGAACCCTCGGCACCCGTCACCCAGCTCACGCCGACCCTCCGTTCCACCGTGCCCACTCGCTCATCCCTCGAATCCTCCGTTCACCAGCCCGAGCCGGATCAGGTCGGTCAGTGGTTCGGTAATGCTGCACGAGCCGAAGCCCACCCAGAGCGGGCGCGCCGAGTCGCGTCGTCCCTCGGTGCCCTGGACCAGCGGTCGCTCGTCGCGCACGGTGAGCAGCTCGGCGACGGCGTCCACCCCGGCTCCGTCGGCGGCGGCCAGCGTGGCGGCCAGCACGTTGCCGAAGCCGTGGTGGGTGAATCCGGTCTCCGGATCCACCTGCCGCACCGCGTGGTGCAGCCCGGCGGTCAGCTTGAACGGCAGCCGTCGGTCCCGGCAGGCGCAGATCACCGCGGCCAGCTCGGCGGGGGTGGGGAACAGCTCGGCGGCCAGCCCGCCGGTGCGGAACTTCGCGGCGACCGGCAGTCCACCGGCCCGCGCCTCGGCCAGCGCGTCCAGCGCCCCCATCAGCCCGAAGGTCAGCGGGATCTCGGCGTAGACGGGTACGCCGTCCAGCCGTTCGGTCAGCGCCACCAGCTCGGCCAGGCCGGGCTGCGGGTCCTCGCCGCGCCGGGCGACGGGCGCTTCGACCTGCCGGGCGGTCACCCCCAGCGGCGGCAGGCACGACAGCGCGAAGGGCAAATGGTCGACACCGGTGTCGCCGATCAGCCCGATGGCGAGCCCGGGATCGACCAGTCCGTCCAGCTCGCCTGCGGCCACTGTCGAGGCCGGCAGCAGCAGCGGGCCGACGAGGTCGGCGTACCAGGCGGTGCGGTGCTGCCGGTGGGCGGCGAGGGCGTCGGGCAACGACGCGCTGCCCGGCGGGAAGACGGCGGCGTCGTCGACGAGTCCGGTGACGAGCGCGGGTAGCTGCGTTGACACGAGACAAGAATGTACGGGACGCTCTAAGAAGCGGACAACAGCGTCCGACTATCGGACGCGCTGGTGACGGGAGGCGAGATGCCGTACTACCGCAGCGTCGGCGAGGTGCCACGGAAGCGCCACACCCAGTTCCGGCAGCCCGACGGCAGCCTCTATACCGAGGAGCTGATGGGCCAGGAGGGCTTCTCCTCCGACTCGTCCCTGCTCTACCACCGGTACGCGCCGACCGCGATCGTCGCCGCCGAGGAGTTCACCCCACCGGCGGTGACCCGGGCGCCCAACCTGCCGCTCAAGCCCCGGCACCTGCGTACCCACAAGCTCGACGGCACCGGTGCGGACCCGGTCCTCGGTCGGCGCTACCTGCTCGCCAACGACGACGTCCGGATCGCGTACGTGCTGGCCGACCGGCCCTCTCCGCTGTTCCGGGACGCCACCGGCGACCACTGCCTGTACGTCGAGTCCGGGGCACTGCGGGTCGAGTCGACCTTCGGGGTGCTGGACGTGACCGCCGGCGACTACGTGATCATCCCGACCTCGACGGTGCACCGCCTGGTGCCGACCGGTGACACGCCGACCCGGCTGCTCGCCGTCGAGGCGTCCGGTCACATCGGCCCGCCCAAGCGCTACCTCTCCGTACGCGGGCAGTTCCTGGAGCACTCGCCGTACTGCGAGCGCGACGTCCGGGGACCGGACACGCCGCTGCTGGTCGACGGCACCGACGTGGACGTGCTGGTCCGCCACCGTCGAGGCTGGACGCGACACGTCTTCGCCAACCACCCGTTCGACGTGGTCGGCTGGGACGGGCACATGTACCCGTGGGCGTTCTCCATCCACGACTTCGAGCCGATCACCGGCCGGGTCCACCAGCCGCCACCGGTGCACCAGACGTTCCAGGGGCCGAACTTCGTGATCTGCTCGTTCGTCCCGCGCAAGGTCGACTACCACCCGGGCGCCATCCCGGTGCCGTACCACCACCACAACGTCGACTCCGACGAGATGCTCTTTTACACCGGCGGCAACTACGAGGCCCGGCGCGGCTCCGGCATCGAGCAGGGGTCCATCTCGCTGCACCCGTCCGGCTTCACGCACGGTCCCCAGCCCGGCGCGGCCGAGCGCTCGATCGGCGTGGACTTCTTCGACGAGCTGGCGGTCATGGTCGACACCTTCCGGCCACTCGACCTGTGCGACGCGGCGAGCGAATGCGAGGACGACGCGTACGCCTGGACCTGGGCCCGCCGGCCCTGAACCAGCGCGTCACCCGGCCGGTCAGGCGACCGGTCGGGTGATGATCGCGAGCTGCGCGGCCATCGCCACCCCGATCGCCAGCACCAGCGGCCACGGGGTGCCCAGCAGGGCGTAGAGCAGGATCAGTACGGGCGCCACGCAGGCCCCGTAGACGGCGAACGCGAGCGTCCGGTCGGTACGCCGCAGCACCGGCAGCACGGTCCGGGTCAGGCCGGGCAGCCGCGACGCCTGCCGCCACACCACGAAGCCGCCGCCGGCTGCGGCCAGCAGCGCCATCATGCGGGAGAAGCCGGGCCCGGTGGCGGCCGAACAGGCGACCATGACGGCGGCGATCACCGACCAGCCGGCGCCCCAGACGACGAGCTGCCGCAACGCCGCCGGCACGGTGCGGTCGGCGACCGGACCGACCGGCCCCGCGCTGCCCGGCGCGGCGAAGGGATCACCCTGGTACCCGCCGGCCGACCCGCTCTCGGACGGCCAGGTCGGCGGCTCGTCCCGCCCGCCGGCCGACCGGCCGGCGCCCGCCCCGGCCTGGTTCGCGCCGCCCTGTTCCGGTCCGCCCGGGCCGCTCAGGGGCCAACCGGCGCCGCTCTGAGCGTCCGGCTGGCCGGTTTGAGGTCCGCTCGGTCCGTCCGGGCGGCCCGTCCCACTCTGGCCCGCTGTGGGCCAGCTCAGCCCGCCGGTGGGCCAACTCGGGCCGCCGGTGGGCCAACTCGGGCCGCTCCGGCCTGCGGCGGGCCACCCGGGACCGCCCTGGCCTGAAGTCGGCCCGCCCGTCCCGCTCTGACCCGGTTTCGGCCCGTCCGAGGTGTCGTTCCGGCTCTGGTCGAGACCGCTCAGGTCGTCCGGGACGGTGTCCGGCCGGTTCGGGTCGGTCCGCGACCCATCCCGGCGGCCCGAATCGGGCGGCAGGCTCGCCACCGCCGCCTCCGCGAGCTGCTCCAGAGTCGCGCTCCACCGGCGCTGCTCCAACCGCAGCACACCGACGTCCTCGCTCACCTCGGCCAGCCGTGGGTCCAGCCGCAGCGCCTCCCGGTAGGCGCGCTCGGCCAGGTCGTACATCTGCATGTTGGCCGCCACCAGGCCCAGCACCAGATGCGCCTGCGGCTCCTCGGGCGCCAGCTCCACCCCGTGCCAGGCCGCGTTCAGCGCCGGCTGTCCGTTGCGGGAGCCGGCCAGGATCGCCGCCGCGCTGCGCTGCGCGTACGCGTCCTCCGGCCCCAGCGCCAGGATCTCGTCGGCGGTACGGGCGGCGTCTGCGTACCGTTCCAGGTCGCCCAGGGCCAGGCCCCGCACGACGAGTGGGGCGAGCTGCCCCGGCGCGGCTGCCACGGCGGTCTCGGCGGCGGTGAGGGCCTCGGCCGGGCGGCCGGCGGCCAGGTGCACCCGGGCCAGCATCGTCGACACCTCGACGGCGGCGGGGTCGAGGGCGAGGGCGAAGCCCAGCTCGGCGGCGGCCTCGTCGTAGCGGCCCAGCTCGCCGAGGAGGGTGGCGCGCTCAAGGTAGCCGTCGGCGGTGGGCGGATCGGTGGGGACGTCGGCGGACATCGCGCGAGCCTAGCTCGCCGGCTCGTGGACCAGGGCCACCGCGATCCCGGCGAGCCCCTCGCCGCGCCCGGTGAAGCCCAGGCCGTCGGTGGTGGCGGCGGAGACGGTGACCGGTGCGCCGACCGCCTCGGAGAGCACCCGCTCGGCCTCCGCACGGCGTGGACCGATCTTCGGGCGTACGCCCACGACCTGCACCGACACGTTGCCGATGGCGAAACCGGCGGCCCGCACCCGGCGGGCCGACTCGGTGAGCAGCGCCACCCCGCTGGCACCCGCCCATTCGGGCTGGTCCACTCCGAAGTTGGCGCCCAGGTCGCCGAGGCCGGCGGCGGAGAGCAGCGCGTTGCAGGCGGCGTGGGCGGCGACGTCCGCGTCCGAGTGCCCGGCCAGGCCGTCCTGGTCGGGCCAGTGCAGACCGGCCACCCAGCAGGGCCGACCGGCCTCGAAGGCGTGCACGTCTGTGCCGATGGCCACCCGAGGAACGATCATGAAACGAGGGTACGCGCTAGGCGCCGAGGAGGAGCAGGTGCTCGGCAAGCGCCAGGTCGAACGGCCGAGTGATCTTCATAGCGTGGTCCGACCCGGGTATGCAGTACACCGGTACGCCCTGCTTCTCGACCAGCCCGGCATCGTCGGTGAGCGGGTCACCGGCGGCGGCGTGCGCGGCGGTCAACACCGCCCGGCGAAAGCCCTGCGGCGTCTGCACGGCCCGCAACGCGGCCCGGTCGACGGTGCCGAGCACCACCTCGCCCGCGTCGACCTCCTTGATCGTGTCGACCACCGGCAGCACGGGGATCACCGCGTCGTGCCCGTCCCGGACCGCGGCGGCCACCGACTCCACCAGTTTCGACGGGGTCAACGCGCGGGCCGCGTCGTGCACCAGGACGATCTCGGGGCCCCTCGGCACGGCGGCCAGCGCGGCGGCGACCGACGCCTGCCGCTCCGCCCCGCCCGGCACGACCGTCACCGGTGCGACCGGGGCGAGCAGTTCGCGTACCGCCGAGACGTCGGCGACCGGGGCGGCCACCACGATGGTGTGCACCGACGCGGCGGCGGCGAGCCGGCGGACCGCGTGCACCAGCAGCGGCTCGCCGGCCAGCAGGCGTAGTGCCTTCGGGCGGCCGGGCCCCAGGCGTACGCCGGCACCGGCCGCAGGCACGAGGACCGCGACGTCACCGCGCGGATTAAGCTGCGCGGTCACGTCGCGGTCCTCGATGGTTTCTTCGCTACGAAGTGGGTACGACGATGCTGTGCGGACTAGGCCTCGGTCAGCACCTTGTCGAGCAGCGTCTCCGCCTCGTCCTTGGTGCTCTTCTCGGCCAGCGCGACCTCGCCGACGAGAATGTCGCGAGCCTTGGCGAGCATCCGCTTCTCGCCTGCGGACAGCCCGCGCTCCCGCTCCCGGCGCCACAGGTCACGCACGACCTCGGCCACCTTCAGCGGGTTGCCGGAGGCCAGCTTCTCCAGATTTGCCTTGTAACGCCGCGACCAGTTGGTCGGCTCCTCGGTGTGCGGAGCCCGGAGAACGTCGAAGACCTTGCCGAGACCCTCTTCGCCGACCACCTCGCGCACACCCACGATCTCGGCGTTCTCAGCGGGCACCCGGACCGTCAGGTCACCCTGCGCGACCCTCAGGACGAGGTACTGCTTGGGCTCGCCCTTGATGACCCGAGTCTCGATTGCCTCGATGAGTGCGGCCCCGTGGTGGGGGTAAACAACGGTCTCGCCGACACTGAAAACCATAGGTTCGAAACCCCTTTCGCTGTGTCTAGGGTAACACGCTCAGGCACCGATGTCTCACCGCTGTCCTGACCGTTGGCGCAGCTCAGGGGCCCTGTGAGAGGTATTTCTTCGCCTTGACAGACCGCCCAAACAATGATTCGACCACGCTGCGTAATCAGCAGATGACCCCCGGACATCGCCCGGCGAAGAGCATCGAAGATCACGACTGGCATCGCACGTCAGGGCCTACGCCACCCGCCCCATGATATCCCGCCGTTGAAGAGTGTGGGCAGCGGTAGCGCGACCCGGGCCTGGTACGAGACGCTTGAGGGGTGCCCACGTACGCACATCCGCGACGGTCGAGAGCGACCGGCGACAGGGCGGTTCCACCGCCGGTCGCACTGAGGAGGTGGTGATGGGCAAGGCCGACGCCGACGGTCCCGGGTTGCCCGACCTGCCGCCCGAGTGGGGCCGGGTGGTCGTCCCCGACGACGCCTCCGCGCTCGCGGACGAGGCCGCGCAGGTACGCCGTGAGCTGCACGGCCCCGCCGCCGGACGAGCCCGGCGGTGGCGTTCGTCCGCGTTGCCGCTGCTCGCGCTGCTGCTCGCGGTCGTGGCGACCGTCGCCGGCCTGGCCGCCGCCACCTGGCCCCGCGCCGGCCGCTCCCCCGGGCCGACCACCGGCACTGGCGACCCGGAACCGATCCGGCTCACCGGACGACCGCTGCCCGCCCTGGACCTGGTCGACGGCGGCCAGTCCCCGGTGCCGCTGCGCGGCCTGGTGCCGACCGTGGTGCTGCTGGTCGACGGCTGCGCCTGCCCGGAGCGGGTCGCTGAGGCAGCGGCGGCGGCACCTGCCGGAGTGAGCGTGGTCACCGTCGCCGCAGCCCGCCCCCGGGCCGCACCGGCCGGCACCGATCTCCGCGCGCTGGCCGATCCGGCCGGTGGCCTCCGCGACTTCCTGCACCTGCCGGCCCGACCGGACACCGTGACCGCCCTGCTCGCCGACCGCACCGGCCGGGTCGTCCTGGTCGTGCCCGAGGTCCACTCGCTCGCCGACTACCAGGCCGAACTCGCCCGTCTGGCGGGCTGACCGCGACCCGGCGAGCCGGACCGCGAACGCCTGGCCCGTCCTGCCACCGCGACACCCGGCCCTTCCGGCACCGGCCGCTGGTCGGCGGCCACGGCCGATCTCAGGACTGAGCGACCAGGCGCGCCACCAGCTGAACCTGCGCCGCGTCGCCGGGATGGAACGTGACCCGCAGCCGCCCACCGGCACCGGTGATCCCGATCGTCGACACCGCTCCCGTGCACTCGACCCTGTGTGGGTAGAGCGCCCCCCGGGCACCGTCGACGGCGACATTGACCTCGCCCGAGCCGGTGCACGTGACGAACAGCGCCAACTGGTCACCATCGCCGACCCGAGCCGTGCGGACCACGGGCTCGCCCGCCCGCAACGCCGACCGGTCGAACCACACCACGTTGCCGCCGCCCGCTCGCCGCCGGCCCGACTCTCCGGTGTCCGGAGCGCCGACGTCGCCGGACCCGGCTTCGGCCAGCACGCGCCTCGTGCCGTCGCGCGGTTCGAGCACGAGAGAGGAACCGGCGGCCGGATCCACCCCGATCACCGCGCCGGTGGCCGGATCCACCCAGAACGACGCCGTCGCCTCGGGCCGGACCGAGGCAGGACCGGAGCTCTGCCGGTTCCCACCACCGGCGAACGGATCCACCGGCCACTCGATCGTCTGCGGGGAGCCGTCCGACGCCGACCGGGCACCGGTGCCGACGCTTGGTGCGTTCGCCTGCCACCAACCGCCACCGGCAACGAGCGCCACCACGCCCACACCGGCGAGCAGAGCGCCTCGGAGCCGATGGACGGAATCATCACGCATGCCGGAGAGAGTAGATGCTCGAAGGGCTCAGGACGGGGCGATCAGGCGGGCCTCCAGTTGCAACGACTCCGCACCGGCCGTGGAGAACGAGATGCGTACCGGCCCGCCGGTGCCGGTGACCTCCGTCATGGCCGCCGCACCGTCGCAGCCGATCGTGATCGGATCGGCCGCCCGCGCTCCGTCCACCGTCACCAACAGGTCTCCCGGCCCGACGCACCGGAAGCGGAGGCGGAACGTCTCCCCGTACCCGATCGGGGCCTGTCGGACCACCGACGCGCCCTCGGTCAGTTTCGTCAGCTCGGTCCAGACCACATTGCGGACCTCCGCCCGCCGTAGGCTCCGATTGTCGGCACTGGCCGAGGCGTCCACCGTGCCGCCGGGTGGCCCGTACCCGCCGCCGGGAGACGCCGAGACGACGGCGCCGGTTCGTGTGTCGAGTACGACACTGGTCCTGGTGCCGGATTCCATCCGCCACGTCGTCGCCGACCTCGGGCCGTCGCCGGAAGCGATCGGCGCCCGGGCACCCGGCGTCGGCTCCTGCGCCTGCCACCACCAGCCCCCGAGCATCAGCGCGACCGCACCGATCCCGGCGAGCAGAGCGCCGCGCAACCGGTGCACCGGATCGACGTGCATCTTTGAAGAATAGCCGCCCGCACGGTCAGACATGACGTTCCAGCAGAACCGCGTAAAGGGTCAGACCGGGTCCGAAGGCCAGCATCACCACCCGGCGCGGTGACGGCGCGGCCCGCAGCAGACGGTCGAGGATCAGCAGCACCGTCGGGGACGAGCAGTTGCCGTGCTCGTCCAGCGTCGCCCGGGACGCCGCCAACCCGGTGAGCGGCAGCTCCAGTTCCCGCTCCACCACGTTCAGGATGCGAGGGCCGCCCGGGTGCACCGCCCAGCCGTCCACCCCGGACACCGTGGCGCCGTGCCGGGCCAGCAGATCCTCCACCAGCCCGCGTACGTGGGTCGACAGCACCTGCGGCACCTTCGGCGAGAGCCCCATCCGGAAGCCGGTGTCGGTCACGTCCCACGTCATGTGATCGGCCGTGGAGGTGTCGGTGACCGAGGTGACCTCACGGACCGCGTACCCCCGGCCACCGGGCATGATCACGGCGGCGACCGCAGCGTCCGAGAAGAGCGCGTGCGAGACGATCTGCTGGGTGTCCACCCGGGCCGACGAGGGTTGCAGGTGCAGGCTGGTCAGCTCGGCGCAGAGCAGCAACGCCGGGCGCCCCCGGGAGACCACGAAGTCACTCGCCGCACCCAACCCGGGCAGGGCCGCGTAGCAGCCCATGTGGCCGACGAACATCCGCTGTGTCGTCGGCGACATGCCCAGGTCACGGGCGAGCAGGATGTCCAGCCCCGGGGTGGCGTACCCGGTGCAGGAGCAGACCACGAAGAGACCGACGTCCCCGGCGTCCAGGCCGGCCGAGGTCAACGCGCGACCGACCGCCTCCTTGCCCAGCGGCAACGCCTCCACCTGGTAGCGGCGCATCCGCCGCTCGGTCGGCCAGTCCGAGACGTCCTCGATCAACGGGCTCACCGCCGCCTGTCGGCGGGTCACCCCCGAGTTCGCGAAGATCCGTTCGGCGAGCGCACGGGTGGTGCCGGAGTAGTGCCGGGAGAAGAACCTCTCCCAGAGTTCCTGCTGGTCGGCCGAGGGCGGATGAGCCGTACCCACACCCGCGATCACCGGTACGGTCACCGTCCCACCTTCCGCTCGCTCGGGCTCCTCACGCTCACCAACGAGGAGCCGACCCGTCACGGTCCGGGTCGCCGCCGAGCGCGGCGATGCCCAACCAGTCGGCGCAGACGTCGGAGGTGGCCGGATGCAGCGACCCGCAACGGGCGTCCCGATAGAGGCGCTCCAACGGGTGACCACGCCGGGTGGCGGAGGTGCCGGCCGCCTCCAGCATGGACGCGGCCACCTCCGCTGCGGTCGTACCGGCCAGCAGCTTGGCCCGCCACACCCAGCGGTTCGTCTCGGCGTCGCCCGGCGCCTCGTCCACCCGGCGGGCCGCCTCGGCGACCGCGAGCTGCGCCGCCGCCACCGCCGCGTCGGCCCGCCCCAACCGGGCGCGGACCGCCGGCAGGTGCGTCAGACCCCGGGCGTGCAGGTGTTCCGCCGCCGCGTCGATCGACGCCCGCGCCACCCCGACGTAGACGGCGGCGTAGCTGGCCACCAGCCAGTGCGGCATGAGCTGGGCGACCACCAGAGCCAGGCCCTCGACCCCGCCGAGCAGCCGATCGGCCGGCACGGTGACGTCCAGGTGCAGGTCGTGCGAGGCGGTCGCGCGCATGCCGAGCGCGTCCCAGGTCGGCTCGACGGTCAGGCCCGCACCGGCCGGGACCAGGAACTGCGAGACCACCGACGGGTCGGCCGCGCTGCGGGCCGCCACCAGGTAACCGTCGGCGTGACCGGCGCCCGAGCAGAAGGTCTTGCTGCCCTTGATCCGCCAGCCGCCGTCCACCGGCTCGTAGACCGTGGTGAGCTGGGACAGCCGGGCGCCGGCCCCGCGTTCGCTCATCGCGACCGCGTACCACGCACCCTCGGCCGCCGCCCGCAGCAACCGGTCGCGGGCGGCGAGCGCCTCCTCCGGTACGCCCAACGCCTCGGCCAGTTCCTCGGTGACCGCGCCCAGGGCGCCGGTGACCGAGGCGTGCATGTTGAACACCAGAGCGGTGGCACCGTTGCCCCGGGCCAGTTCGGTGGCGACGGCCGCGTACCCGGCGAACGTCGAGCCGGTGCCGCCAAGCTCGGCGGGGACCATCAGCCCGAACAGCCCGGCCGCACCGAGATCGGCGAAGTCGTCGACCGGGAACGCCCCGTCCCGGTCGTGCTCGGCTGCGCGGGCGGCCAGCCGGGGCGCCAGTCTCCGTGCGGCGTCCACCGCTGCCAAGCGCTCGCTCATGGAACCCCCTTCTCGGCTTTCCTTACCCCCGCCGGGACCGGCTACCCGCCGTACACCCCGCGTCCCTGGTAGAGCACGGCCGGCGAACCGGTCGGCACGATCCGGGGCGCCTGACCGGGCGGCGTCGCCGCGCCGCGTACCTGCCGGAACAGCCAGCGCAGCAGGCCCGGCACCGCCGGGCGGACACCCCGGACCCGCAGGTCCACACCGTGGCGGGCGCACTCGGCCATCAGCTCACGATGGTCCACGAACAACCGTGGGTCGTGGATGCCGCGCGGCACGGTCGGCAGCCGCTCGGCGATGCGGACCGCGACCAGCCGACACAGCGCGGTGTCGTTGAGCGTGTCCAGCACCAGCAGCCCGCCGGGACGCAGCAGGCGGCACGCCTGCGCCACCACGGCCCGCCAGTCGGGTACGTGTTCCAGCAGCTCACCGGCGGCCACCACGTCGGCGCACCCGTCGGCGAGGGGCACCGCCGTGGCGTCTCCGTTGACCACCGTCACCCCGTGCGCGGCCGCCTGGGCCAGCGCGGACCGGGTCAGGTCCACCCCCACGTGGCGGTAGCCCTTGCCGACCAGGTGCGGGGCGAGCAGACCGGCGCCGCACCCGAGGTCGACCAGGAGCGCGTCGGGTCGCCTCGCCGGTGGCACCATGGCCGCCCGCGCCTCGGCCAGCCAGTGCAGCATCGCGAACGCGCCGTCCGGCCGCCACCATTCGCCGGCCAGGTCGTCGTACTGACGCGGGTCGTTGCGGGGCAGGCTCAAGCCGGCGTCACGCATTCACCGAGCGTGGCACGACCAGCCGGTAACGACCAGACTTCCGTTATGTCGTCCACGGTGTTAGGGCTGGTCAGAGCGAGCCATCCGGAACCGACGGTCGCCGTCACCACAGTGGCCGGTCTGCTCGCGGCCGGCGTCGGGCACCCGCCCGGCGGGATCGCCGTGGTGGCGCTGACGGTGGCGGCGAGCCAGTTCGCGGTGGGGTGGACCAACGACGCGCTCGACGCCGACCGGGACGCCGCGGTGGGGCGTACCGACAAGCCGGTGGCCGCCGGTGCGGTCAGCCGGCGGGTCGTCGCGGTGGCCGCCGGGCTGGCCGCCGTCACGACCGTGGGGTTGGCCCTGACCACGAACCCGGCCGCTGCGCTCTGCGCCGTCGTCGCGCTGGTCTCGGCCCTGCTGTACGACTGGCCGCTCAAGTGGACCCCGGTCTCGGTGCTGCCGTACGCCATCTCCTTCGGCGCGCTGCCCGCCTTCGTGGTGCTGGCGCTGCCCGGCGCGCCGACGCCGCCGGTGTGGCTGATCGCCGCTGCGGCCCTGCTCGGCGCCGGTGCGCACTTCGCCAACGTGCTGCCCGATTTCGCCGACGACGCCCGGACCGGGGTGCGCGGCCTGCCGCATCGAGTGGGTCCGGCGGGCAGCCGGGCGGCCGCCGTCGGGCTGCTCGTCGCGGCGACCGTCACGCTGGTGCTGGGGCCGCCCGGTCCGCCGTCCGGGCTGGGGCTCGCGGCGGTCGTCGCGGCCGTGATCATCCTGGTTCTCGCCTGGTACGCCGGACGCACCGCCAACCGGCCCGGCGCCCGCTCGGTGGCCGCCTTCCGGGCGGTCATGCTGGTGGCCCTGATCGATGTCGTCCTGCTGGTCACGAGCGGTCGACTGGTCTGACCACGTCCCCCGGCAGGTGGCAGCACCGGGTCGCCGTGCGGGCCACGATCAGCTCCAACTACGCTGGGAAGCGGTCTGCGCGGGTATGGCCAGCGGTTCCGGCGACGTCGCCGGGGTGTGATCGTGACGAGGAGGACCGACGTGACGCGCTCGATCAGGGGTTCCCGGCGGGCTGCCGTACTGCTGCCCGGGATCGCGGCGGCAGCCGGCATGCTGCTGCTGTCGGGATGCGGCGCCGGTCAGATCTCCGAGACGGCGAACAAGGTCCCGTCGATCCAGGGCGTCGACCTCCAGGCCGAGGACGGCCGGTACGGCGTACGCAGCGTGTTGATCGCCTACCCCGGCGTGGAGGGTTACCAGGCCGGCGACGACGCGATCCTGAACGCGCTCTTCTACAACGACTCGCCCGACCCGGTCACCGTGACCGTCACCTCGTCGGATGCCCGCGAGGTGGTGCTCACCACGGTCCAGGCCGCGACCAGCCCCTCGCCCACGGCCTCGCCCTCGCCGACCGGCTCCCCGTCGCCGGAGCAGTCCCCGGACGGCACCCCCTCCCCGGACGGCACCCCCTCGCCCGACGACTCGCCGTCGCCGGACGACTCGCCCGACGCGACCGAGTCGCCGGCCGGCGGCCCGGCCCGGATCGAGATCCCGCCGCTGAGCTACGTGCAGCTCAACACCGAGGGCGAGCAGGTGCTCCAGCTCCTCGGGCTGAACTCGGCTCTGCTCGCGGGTCAGAACATCACGGTCAGCTTCGACTTCGGCGACGGCAACACGATCACCAGCCCGGCGCCGGTGGCCGTGCCGCTCAGCCCGGCCCCGCCGCCGTCGCCGATCATCGAGCGGCACACCGAGTTCGAGGGCGAAGGCGGCCACTGACCCGTCCCGCCGGAGTTTCCGACGGCACCGTCGGCGTGGTGCACCCATGCCGGCGGTGCCGTCGTCGTACCGGGGGGTTAGCGTCGCTCGGGTGAGCATCTCCCGATCGACCCCGGCCCGGGGAGCGGGTGGCGGGCGCGGCCGGGCCGCCGCCCGCGAGCCCCGCCCCGCGTACGAGTGCGACGCCTGCGGGCACCAGCCGCCCAAGTGGGTGGGGCGCTGCCCGGAGTGCGGCGAGTGGGGCTCGGTGGTCGAGTGCACCGTCACCGGCCCGACCGTCTCCGGACGCGTGGTCAGCTCCCGGATGCCCGCCGAGCCGGCCCGGCCCATCGCGACCATCAGTGCCGCACCGGCGCGCGCCCGGCCCACCGGCGTCAGCGAGCTGGACCGGGTGCTCGGCGGCGGGCTGGTGCCCGGGGCGGTGGTGCTGCTCGCCGGTGAGCCGGGAGTCGGCAAGTCCACCCTGCTGCTCGACGTGGCCCAGCAGTGGGCCGCCGGCGCGGGCAGCCCCTCGCTGGTGGTCAGCGGCGAGGAGTCGGTCAGCCAGGTACGCCTGCGGGCCGAGCGGATGGGCACCCTGCACGACCAGCTCTACCTGGCCGCCGAGAGCGACCTCGCGGCGGTGCTCGGCCACCTCGACGCGGTCAAGCCCGGCCTGCTGGTGCTCGACTCGGTGCAGACCATCTCCACCACCGGCACCGAGGGCGTGCCGGGCGGGGTGACCCAGGTGCGGGCGGTCACCGCCGCCCTGGTCGCGGTCGCCAAGGAGCGCGGCATCGCCACCGTGCTGGTGGGGCACGTGACCAAGGACGGCCAGGTGGCCGGTCCCCGGGTGCTGGAGCACCTGGTCGACGTGGTGCTGCACTTCGAGGGCGACAAGCACTCCTCGCTGCGGATGGTGCGCGGCGTCAAGAACCGGTTCGGCGCCGCCGACGAGGTGGGCTGCTTCGAGATGCACGAGGGCGGCATCAGCAGCCTGGCCGACCCGTCCGGGCTGTTCCTCACCCGCTACAGCGAGCCGGTGCCGGGCACCTGCGTGACGGTGGCGATGGAGGGACGCCGGGCACTGGTGACCGAGGTGCAGGCGTTGATCGGTGCCACGGTGGCCGGTTCGCCCCGGCGTACCGTCTCCGGGCTGGACTCGGCCCGGCTGGCGATGGTGCTGGCGGTGCTCCAGCGTCGCACCGAGCGGCTCACCCTGCACGACCGGGAGGTCTTCGCGGCCACCGTCGGCGGCATCCGGGTGGTGGAGCCGGCGGCGGACCTGGCGGTCGCCCTCGCGGTCGCCTCCGGCGGCCTGAACCTGGCGATCGCGCCGCACCTGGTGGCGATCGGCGAGGTCGGCCTGACCGGCGAGGTACGCCGGGTGGGGGCGGTGCCGCGCCGACTCTCCGAGGCGGCCCGGCTCGGGTTCCGGCTGGCCCTGGTGCCGCCCGGTTGTGGACCCGCGAGCACCGGCGCCGGGCCGGAGCAGATGCGGGTGGTGGAGGTGTCCGACGTCCGGGCGGCGTTGCAGGCCGCAGCCCGGGCTTCGGCGGAGTGAGCCGCATCTCCGGCGGACGGGACGGACGGGACGGGCCGATTCGTGACACATCCCAGTAACCACGGGAGCACCCACCGCAGGGCAGTCCGTAGACTGTGCCCGTGCCGATCGACCGCGAAACCACCAAGCCTGCCGGCGCGACACCCCACGCCCGCACCGGTGCCGTGGGCTCGCCCGCTCGTCCGATCAGCGTCAGCGTGACCGGGGGCGGCAGCGCCGGCGACCCGCTGCGCGCGAATCTGGCGCTGATGGCACCGGGCACCGCGCTCCGCGACGGCCTGGAGCGCATCCTGCGCGGTCGCACCGGCGCACTGATCGTCCTCGGGTACGACAAGGTGGTCGAGGGTCTGTGCACCGGCGGTTTCCCGCTGGACGTCGAGTTCTCCGCCACCCGGGTCCGTGAGCTGTGCAAGATGGACGGCGCGGTGGTGCTCTCCAGCGACGGCACCCGGATCGTCCGGGCCGCCGTGCACCTGATGCCCGATCCGACCATCCCGACCGAGGAGTCCGGCACCCGGCACCGCACCGCCGAGCGGGTGGCCCGGCAGACCGGTTACCCGGTGATCTCGGTCAGTCAGTCGATGCGGATCATCAGCCTCTACGTCAACGGCCAGCGGCACGTGCTGGACGACTCGGCGGCCATCCTGTCCCGGGCCAACCAGGCGTTGGCCACCCTGGAGCGCTACAAGCTCCGGCTGGACGAGGTCTCCGGCACCCTCTCCGCGCTGGAGATCGAGGACCTGGTCACCGTCCGGGACGCGGTGGCCGTGGTGCAGCGGCTGGAGATGGTCCGCCGGATCGCCGACGAGATCGCCGGCTACGTGGTCGAGCTGGGCACCGACGGCCGACTGCTCGCCCTGCAACTCGACGAGCTGATGGCCGGCGTGGACGCCGACCGCACCCTCGTCATCCGGGACTACCTGCCCACCGGCCGTAAGCCCCGCACCCTCGACGAGGCCCTGGTCGAGCTGGACCTGCTCAGCGCCACCGAGCTGATCGACCTGGTGTCGGTCGCCAAGGCGATCGGTTACCCGGCCGCGTCCGACGCACTGGAGGCGGCGGTCAGCCCGCGCGGCTTCCGGCTGCTGGCCAAGGTGCCCCGACTGCCGGTGGCGGTGGTGGACCGGCTGGTGCTGCACTTCGGCAGCCTCCAGCGGCTGCTCGGCGCTACGGTCGAGGACCTGCAGGCCGTCGAGGGCGTCGGCGACGCGCGGGCCCGAGGCGTACGCGAGGGACTCTCCCGGCTCGCCGAGGCGTCCATCCTGGAACGCTACGTCTGAGCCGGGCCGCGATCACCGGCCGGCCCGGGTCCCCGCCCGGTGAGCCGTGAGCCGGTACTTGTCAGCCGGTCAGCCGGAGCTTGGCCGGCTGGCTCAGTCGGGTACCCACCCGCGCGAAGACCTCGTACGTCCCGGCCTGCACGACCGGGCCGTTCGCCACTCCCTCAGCGCACCGGCTGCTGTCCTTGCCGTTCCAGCCGACCTGGTAGGAACGCTCGAAGCCCGGCGTGAAGGACTGGACGTCCGACCCGGAGGCCGTACCACACGTGTCCGAGGACCAGACCACCTCGGCGCCGGACTTGATGAAGATCTCCTGCGCGTCCGCGCCGACGTCCCGGCTACACGTCCGCTCCGCCCGGTTGCGGATCTTGAGGTGCAGGTCGACGGCGGCACCGCGTACCACCTCGCCCGGCAGAGCCTGGGCGGTCACCACGATCTCGTTGTCGGTGCACGAGCCGTCGTCGGTCGAGGTGTTGTTGACCGGCGGGTCGTTGCTGAGCGACGGCTCGTTCGACGGGCTGGCCGCCGGGTCGCCGGACGGCGTGGACGGACCGGCCCCGGCGTCCCCTGACGGGGGCGAGCCGGTCTCCGGGGTCAACACCGACCCGGTCGGCCCCGGCGTACCGGTCGACGCACCGGGATCGGGCTGACCGTTGCCGGTCGCACCGGGGTCGCCGCTCTGCCCGTTACAGGAGTAGAGCACGACAACCAGCAGGAGCAGGACCGCGCCGAGCACGACGGCACGACGCCGCCAATACACCGCGGGAGACAGGGGGCCGACCGTCAGACGCATGATGCCCCCACCGTAGCGGCGTCGCACACGACGGACGGTAGCGACGCGCCGGGGTCGACAGCACCCATCGGAACCCACTCTCCATTCACGACGGTGTGAGGTGTGAGCGAGGCCGATTCGTCACTCACCGTATCTGTTCGGCCTCGGTCAGAGATACACCTTGCGTTGGTAGATCGCGTGCGCGCCGGCCACCCGGTCCAGGAACAACAGCCCGGCGCAGTGGTCGATCTCGTGTTGCAGGGCCCGCGCCTCGAAACCGTCGGTGACCAGGCGTACCAGCTCGCCACTGCCCGGCAGCGCCCCCTCGACCACGAGCCGGCTCGCGCGCTTGACGTCACCGGTCAGGTCCGGCACCGACATGCACCCCTCCCGGCCCGCCTTCCACCGGGTCGCCTCGACCACCCGCGCGTTGCAGAGCGCGAACGTGCCGTGCAGCGTGACCGCTTTGGGGTGGCCCGTCACGTCCACCGCGAACACGTGCGCCCCCACCCCCACCTGCGGTGCAGCCAGACCGACGCAGCCGGGCGAGACCCGCATGGTGGCGATCAGGTCGGCCGCCAGCCGGACCGTCTCCTCGTCGGTCGGGTCGACCTCCGCGCCGGCCCGACTGAGCACCGTGTGCGGGGCGGAGACCACCGGCAGGACCGCGCCGGCACCCAGCGACTCGGGCGTCCATGCCCCCAACCCGGCGTACGCCTCGGCGGCCAGGTCCGGCGTACCCGCGTCGCCGCTCACAGCAGATCCGGTTCGGCGGGACGGAGAGTGACGTCGACACCGAGATTCGTGGCGGCCTCGGACAGCCGGGCGGCGAGCGGTCCGGCCGCACCCGGCGGCAACTCGACCTCGGCCACCACCACGTAGAGCGACCCCACCAACCGGGTACTCAGATCGGTGACGTTGCCGCCGGCCTCGGTCAGCACCCGGGTCATCGCGGCCACGATGCCCATCCGGTCCGCCCCGTGCACCGCCACCACGTACGGCTCGCCGGCCGGAGCCGTCTCCCCGTCCGGCGTGACCTCGCGTACGGTCGCCAGCAGTTGACCGTCGGCGGTCAGCGTGGCCAGTGCGGCCTCCACCTCGGCGGCGGCCGGGCCCACACAGATCAGGGTCATCGCGAAGTGTCCGCGCAGCCGGGTCATGGTGCTGTCGGTGAGGTTCGCCCCGAGCCGGGCCAGCACCTCGGCGACGTCGGCCACGATGCCGGGTCGGTCCCGACCGATGACGGTGATCGCGAGCTCGTTCATCCGGGCATTCTCCCCGATCCACCAACGCCGACGGTGGCGGCCCGCCCGGACCGTCCAGTCGGCGGAATCCCGCGCCCCTGGCCGGACCGTCCAGTCGGCGGGATCCGGCGCCCGTGGCATGATCGGCGACGCGATGACAGAACCCACCTTCGCCGGCCTGGTGAGCCGGTGGTACGAGCGAAACGCGCGGGACCTGCCGTGGCGCCATCCCGACGTCAGCCCGTGGGCCATCCTGGTCAGCGAGGTCATGCTCCAGCAGACCCCGGTGGTCCGGGTGCTGCCCGCCTGGCAGGCGTGGCTGGCCCGCTGGCCCACCCCGGCGGCACTGGCGCAGGACACCCCGGCCGAGGCGATCCGGATGTGGGGGCGGCTCGGCTACCCCCGCCGGGCGGTCCGGCTGCGGGAGTGCGCGGTCGCCGTCGTGGAGCGGCACGGCGGTCAGGTGCCCGATCAACTGGAGCAGTTGCTCGCCCTGCCCGGGGTCGGCACGTACACGGCGCGGGCGGTGGCGGCCTTCGCGTACGGGCAACGGCACCCGGTGGTCGACACCAACGTGCGGCGGGTGGTCTGCCGGGCGATCGCCGGAGAGCCGGACGCCGGCCCGGCGACCCGGCCGGCGGACCTGGTCGCCACCGAGGAGCTGCTGCCGGTCGAACCGGCGGCCGCCGCCCTGGCCAGCGCCGCGTTCATGGAGCTGGGCGCGGTGGTCTGCACCGCCCGCTCGCCCCGCTGCGGCGTCTGCCCCGTCGAGACGAGCTGTGCGTGGCGCGCGTCGGGCCAGGTGGCCCCGGACGGCCCGACCCGCCGACCGCAGCGGTACGCCGGCACCGACCGCCAGGTACGCGGCCTGCTGCTCGGGGTGCTGCGCGAGGCGACCGGCCCGGTGCCGCACCAGCGGCTGGACCAGGTCTGGTCGGACGACGTGCAGCGGGCCCGGGCGCTGTCCGGGCTGGTGACCGACGGCCTGGTCGAGCCGGTCGGCGAGACCGCGTTCCGCCTGGTCGGCGACGGCCCACCGGCCCCGGTGCCGACCTGACCTCGGACGCCCGGACGCTGAGCTGACCTCGGACGCTCGGACGCCGCCCGGCCTCGGACTCCCGGATGCGGCCTGACCTCGCACGGCGAGCCGGACGCCGCCTGACCCCGCACGGTGGCCCGGACGCCGATCTGATGTCAGGACCGGGCCGGTTGTGGGCTGGACAGACAAGTGGGCCGGCTCCCCATATGGGGAGCCGGCCCGCTCGGTTCTGCCTGGCGCGGCTGGCCTTCCCGATCCGCACGATCCGCATCCGGAAGCCTGCCCGATCGATGGTGCTCGGTCAGGCGGAGTAGCCGCGGCTGGCGATCCAGTCCGCCAGCACCTCGGTGTCCATCCAGTACTCGGCCTTGGCGGGATCCGCCGAGTCCGCGATCTTCACCTGGCTGCCGCCGTCGCGATAGCCGGTCACCGAGATGTAGTGGCCGGCCTCGAACGAGTGGCTGCCCCCGCCGGTGTCGAAAGCGGTGCCGAAGACGTTGGCGACCACGCTCCGGCCGTCGTCGACCGTACGGACGACGTCCTCGCGCAACCGCTCGGTCTCGGCCTCGTCGGCGACCTGGCCGGGGATCTCCACGGTGCGGTAGACGTCCTTACCGGCCTTGTTGTTCAGCGCCTTGGTGATCACGAACGCGGAGTCGGTGCCCCGCTCGGTGGTGCCCATCTCACGGGCCAGGTCGTCCTGGGAGACGTCCTTGTCCAACACGCTGAGGGCGTTTCGCACCGCCGCCGGACCGCAGTAGTAGAAGTTCGGCTGGGCCTGGTAGCGGACCTTGAGCTGCCGCTCACCCTTGCCGTGGCCACGATCCGTCACGGCGGACAGGGCGTCGGTGTTGTTCGTCGCCGCCACCGCGGCCATCGGCCCGCTGATCATTCCACCGGCACAGACGGCACCGGCGGCGGTCAGGGCGGCCTTACGCATCAACGTCGTCATGATCATGCCTTCCAGCTCGGGGGATCGACACGACACCCGGAAGTACAGGAGGGTGCGGATACCGCATCGGAAGGAAGAAGCAGGTGGCACCACGATCGGTGGGGTGGCCTGCCATGGGTGCAACGGCTCGGATAGGCCACACATTCCGGGCTTACCGGGCGTACACCGGCGGGTGCATCCGCCGCCCTGCGGAATGCCACCGAATGCGGCCGAACCGGCCGGATGTCCGATTCGGGACTCACCGAGGTGACGACAGACGACGGCGGCCCGGTGGCAGATGCCACCGGGCCGCCGCTGGTCGAGCCAGCCGATCTACCTACTCGTCTGCGCCTGCCGCAGCGGTGCTGCCGCCGAGGTCGGCCGGGACCGCGTCCGGCACGGTGACCGGCCGGTCGGAGCCCTTGAAGACGAGCTTGGACTTGTCGATGTCGTTCGGGTCGCCCTCGCAGTCGACCACCACGATCTGACCGGGGGTCAGTTCGTTGAACAGGATCCGCTCGGACAGGTTGTCCTCGATGTCGCGCTGGATCGTGCGACGCAGCGGCCGGGCGCCCAGGACCGGGTCGAAGCCCTTCAGCGCCAGGTACTTCTTGGCGTTGTCGGTCAGCTCGAGACCCATGTCCTTGTTGCGCAGCTGGGTCTCGATCCGGGCGATCATGATGTCCACGATCTGGAGGATCTCGTTCTGGCGTAGCTGGTGGAAGACGATGGTGTCGTCGATGCGGTTGAGGAACTCGGGCCGGAAGTGCTGCTTGAGTTCGTCGTTGACCTTCTGCTTCATCCGGTC
>NZ_JBEOWP010000016.1:0-125792 GCF_040296095.1 Micromonospora sp. NPDC002389 | reverse complement strand
CCACCAACCCGAAAGTTGGCACGGGGCATCATAAAACAATTTGGCACTGGCTTATCAAGCACCCTGTTGAGTTCTCAAAGAACAACCACACACCATCAGAACACCCGACCAGCAGGCACCCCTCCGGGGACCAACCCGCACCCACCTCGCGGCGAGCACTTTTACTACGTTACCTTACCGTCTGGCCCGTGTCAACCGGTGTGTCCCGGTACGTCACGCTTCTGGCGGTTCGGCATCCGTGATCAGGCGCAGCGGTGACCGCTTCGCTCGATCGTCGGATTTGGCAGGCCGGCCGCTGCGGTCTCCCGCTAGCTCGCCCGGTTCCCTGCCGGTCGTGAACATTACCCGGTCGTTTCCGCTCCGCCAAATCCGCCCCTCGGCGTCTTCGTCGGGCCCCGCCCGGGCCGCGTCCACTGAGGATCACTCCGCACTGAACTCGGCACCGCCTGGTCCGGACCTCGTGGCTTTCGCCCCGTTTGCCCGTTCCGCAGCGGCAGAGAGAAAGTTACGCGTCCACAGGTTTGATCGTCAAATCCGGGGGAAGCGGTCCCCGTCACACTCCAGTGCCCGCGAACGCTTCCCCGGTCCGAAGTGGTCCGTCCGACCAGGTCCACACGCAGCGGCACAGGGGTACCGGGCCGCAGCTCGCCCCGAGGTGGGCGGGCTCGTGGGCGACCCGTGTGCCCAGCTCAGCGCGGGCCGCGTCGGGACATCCGCCAGGCACGTACGCCGAGCAGACCCACTGCCGTACCGATCGCCAGTGACGCCCCGATCAGCAGCGCGTGCACCCAGAGGAAGCCGGTCGCCGGCCAGTCACCGACCGTGCCGCTCGCCCAGGACCGCTCGTCGTTCCAGATGGCCACCGCGAACCTCGGCCAGATCACCCAGGTCCAGACGCCCACACCTGCGAGGAACACGGCCCAGCCACGCGACACCACCATGGTCGGCGAGTATGCCAGCGGGCGACGGGGGCAGTGTCCGGATCGGCCGATCGGTACGGTGGGTCGATGACCCCGCCGCTGAGCCGCACCAACGCGGAGGCGCACCTCTACATGGACCTGCGCCCCTGCTCGTGCGGGAACGTCCGCTTCCCTCGCCAGAGCGCGGTCGTCGCGTTGGCCGACGGCGAGCTGGCGAGTCGTTACACCGGCGCCTGCGCCGGGTGCGGCCGGGAACGGGAGTTCGTCTTCCGGCTGCCGCCGGGACTCGGCACGGCGGGCACCGGGTTCCGCTACGGCGGCGACGAGCCGTCCGAGCTGCTCGACCCGGGCGAATGGCTGCTCGTCGCCGACGCGTACGCCGGACAGGTGCCGGCAACGCCTGCGGACGGCGACGCCGGGCAGCGGGCTCGCGCCGCGTTGACCCGGGCCGTCGCCGCGCTCGACGAGGTCGGCAAGTTCATCCCGGCGGACGGTGACGCGGTCCCCCCGGAGACCTTCGACAGTGACCGGGGGCGTCAGCTGCACCGGCGTGAGCCCGGTCGGTTCCGCCGGGACCGGCTGCGGGCGGTGCGCGACACGTACGCCGGGATGCTGGCGCAGCTCGGTTGAGTCGGCCCCGCCGGCCCCCGACGGCGGTGACGCGGTCAGAGGCCGCGGGCCTCGTCCAGGCAGGCGGCGTTGGTGGCCAGCAGCATGGGCAGTGCCCCGAGGAACTCCCGCAACACGTGACGGGGATCGTGCTCCCGCTCGTCGACGAAATCGACCCGTGCGCCGGCCTCGGCGAACACCTCGCACACCTCCCACAGGCTGTCGCCGACGCTGCTCCACTGCCAGACGTCGTGCACGAGGGTCGGCACCCGGATCACCGGCTCCATGCCGAACAGGCCGATGCCGTAGTTCAGTGGGTCGTCCGGACTGTTGCCGAGTGACACCATCAGCGGCAACACCCGATGCGCCCGGGCGAACCCCTCCAGGTCGGGATCGTCCGGGCTCACCTCGACCAGCAGACCGTCCTCCAGGAACCCCTCGACGATCCGCTCCGGATCGGTGACCCCGACGGCGGTGGCGGACTCCACCACGGCGGTCCTGGTCCACGGCCGGGCCGTCGCGTCGGTCGGAGGATGGGCGGCAGCCCAGACGGCGAAAGCCTGCGGGTCCTCCATCGTCACCACGAGGCGACCGATGCCCAACGAGTAGTAGGCGACCGGGGCGCCCGCCTCCGGGTGGAACTCGCCGGTGTAGCGGCCGACCGGCAGGATCAACGGCTGTGTCATCGGCGGCGTCCTCGTCTCGGTCACGGCTGCGGCTCCAGGTAGACCACGCTGGCCAGCAACAACGGGTGCAGGGCACGGAAGAGCGCGGTGAGCAGCAACTCCGGCTCGGTCAACTCTGTGTCGGTGCCTCCGCTCTCGCGCTCGTCGGCGGCCAGCGACTCGCACACGTCCCAGAGGCTCTCCCCGGAGCGCCCGCTCTCCCAGAGGTTGTAGACGGTGCGGGTGACTTTCACGATCGGCCGCTCGAAGAAGCCGATCGACCACAGCCAGGGCTCGTCGGCGCTGTTGCCCAACCCCACCATCCGTGAGCCGAGCCGGTGCCGCTGGGCGAAGTCGACCGCCGCCGAGGTGTCCGGCGTCACCTCGGCGAGCAGACCCTCGGTGAGCAGGCTGTCGAGAAGCGGTTCGACGTCCACACCGGGAAGGTGTACGGCCGCCGCCTGCCGCACCGAGGCGAGCGACCAGGGTTGCTCCTCCTCGCGGTCGGCGGTGCTGTGCGCCAGCGCCCACAGCGCGAAGCGTTGATCGTCCAGGTCCCAGACGTCCGGGCCGAGCCGGACGCGCTGGTAGCGCTCCGAGGCGCCGACCTTGGGGTGGAAGGTGCCGAAGAACTGCCCGAGCGGAAGCAGCAGGGCCTCTGGGGTCGGCGTACTCATGGCTGCCCGTCCTGGTGGTTGCGGGGGTCGGTGAAGGTGCCGGGTGGCAGCATCTGCGCCGGCGGGAGGTGGTCGACCTCCACGGGGGTGAGTCGGCCCAGCAGATAGCCCATGGACCTGGCCACTCCGCGTAGCTTCCTCTCCCGGGCGGCGGAAGCAGGTGGACCGGGCGGGCCGACCAGGTCCAGTTCGTGAACGAAGTACACGGTCGAGTCGCCCGACTGCGTCGAGACGACCAGCAGTCCGCCGGAGGCGTTCGCGATCACCAGCCAGGCCGGCGACAGCCACAGGTCGCGGTGTCGGCGCTGGGCATGCACCAGATCGAAGAACGGATAGTCGGGGTGCACTCCGAACAGCGGGCGTTCCGGCGTCAGGGCGAACGGCACGCCGGGTACGTGGTGCGGCACCTCGGGCTGCGCGCCGTTGTTGCGGCGCAACCATTCGCGGTAATCCGCGGGTAGACGGAGCCCTAGGGCGGACTCGACCGACTGGAGCCGTGTCTCGTCGAGTTGGCCGTAGGTCCGCAGCCGAGCGGGTTTCCACAGTCGTCCGGCGGGTGGATCCATCACCTCGTTCGCGTCCACCCGGCGAACCGTGACCTCCCACTGGTCCTCGCTGGCCATGTCGAGGTCGGCGAACCGCCAGGTCTCGTCGCCCACCGGGAACGTCTCACCCAGCCTCACCTCGTGATGCGTGGACTCCTCGGCCCAGTGCGGAATGACGATCATTTCGGCGCGCACCGGCGGCCCCACGTCGACCCATCGCACCGCGAGGCGGGCGTGCCCGATGTCGACCGGGACGTTGTTCGGAATGGAGGTGATCTCCGTGAAGGAGCGCAACGGCCGTTCTCCCTGTCCTGTCGTCGGCATCGTCAGCCGTTCACCATGTCGTGCAGCACGGACTCCTCAGGGAGCCTGAACCCGAGCACGTCCTGCGCGAGCTGTTCGGCGGCCTCCCGACTCACGGGCATCGATCCACCGACGCCTGGTTGCCCACCGTCGGCGCTCCAGTGGGCCGTGCGCTGCCCATGCTCGGAGGAGACGACCACGAGCAGACCATTCACCGTACCGTCGGCGCCGAGCAGGGCGAAGTAGCCGACTGTCGTCGGGTGCTCTTCCAGGAAGGTGCGACCGAGCGAATGACGGTGCGAGCGTTCCGACTCTCTCTGAGCAGGCACCTTCGGCGCGGCACCAGGCGTGTCGAGCCGCGCCGGGGCGGCATCGGTGACGAGCGGGCCGGAGGCTGCTTCGGCTGGCCCGGCCGCGACTGCGGGCGCGATGTCCAGGTGAGCGTAGGGGGCACTCATCAGTTCCAGGAAGTCCCGGATCGGCATCGCCGCCGGATGATCGAAGTTCCACGGATTTCGTAGCGACACGCGACCGTCGGCGACCGCAACCACTTCGTACGCGTGGCCGGGTACCAGGCCGAACGGGAGATCATCTTGGATCTCCTCGGGGTAGTCCCGCTTGGGCAACGTGCAGGTGATGACCGGGCTGCCGGAGGCCAGCAGTTCGCCGAGTCGCGCCGCGACCGCAGCCTCCTGTCCTGGCCGGGCGTCGAACGTCGACGCACGACTAGGAGCACCCGTGATCTGGGTCAACAGTTGCGCCTGCATGTCTGCGGTGCTTCCGACGTCCAGTCGCGCGTAGCCGGTCGGCGCCGCCTGGTGCGGATCGTTCGGGCTGTGCCAGGCCAGCCATCTCGACTGCCAGAGTTGGCGCTGCTCCGCACTCCAGGTCCGGTCGACGGCCGCCAGAGCCTTCTCGAGCAGGGAGGCCCAGGCCGCCCCATTGAGCGACTGGTCGGCGTAGGCCGTCGATCCGGCCGCCACGGATCGTAGAGGTACGTCAGGGGTCACTGTGATGCGCAGTCGACGACCTGTGGGTGCCATCGTCTCACCGAGCAGGGTGCTCTCGTGCAGCAGCACGTCGACGGTGCCGTCAGCATTCGTACGGAAGAGTTGCGCCAGCACGTCCGGCCGGTGACCGGCGACGGCAGCGATGCTGGCGAGCATTCCGCAGTCACCGAGCATGCCCTGTCGTACCTGGTCACCGCGTGGTGGACCGTCGAAGACCGGTGCTGGTCGCCCAGTCCGGGCATCCATCGGTCGCCCGTACTCGACGGGGCGTCGGGGAGCAGGGTCGGGCAGGGTGAGCCGATCGGCTGCCACCACCACCTCGTTGCCGGTGTCGACAGACGTGACCTCGATGTCGACCTCGGTCTCCGGCGGCATCATCAACCGCAGCGCCTCGGTCAGCGCGTTCGGCACCAGCGCCATCCGCCGCGCGTCGGTCTGGTAGTGGAACGCGTGGGTGGCGAGTACGGCCATCGCGGCGGGATTCGTGCCGTGGGCGGCCCGGAAGGCGGCGTCGACGCGGACCCGGTCCTCGGCCAGGAGGGCCTGGCGGCCTGCCGGGGTGCGCAGGTCGTACGCGGGGGCCGACAAGCCGAGTGTGAACTCCGATACGCCGTCGACGGTGTACGGGCGCAGGTCGAAGCGGCCGGTCAGGTCGACGTAGACGCCTTCGGCGGCCACCCGGTCGGCCAACCGTGGATCGACCTGGCGGATCTGGTCCAACAGGCTCGGCGGCAGATAGATGAGCTGCCCGGCCAGGGCGGGCATCCGGGGCATCGAGGACTGGCGCTGCTCCCCGTGCACGGCCAACTCGCGCAGCTTCGCGGTCAGTTCGGGGGCCTCCGGCGGCGGTCGGAAGTCCGGGGCCAGATGATCGCGGTAGTCGATCGCACGGTACCGCTCGACGAGCGTCGGGTCAGGTTGGTACGCCAGGACGTCGGTCACCGCCTCCGGGGTCATCGCCGGCAGGCTGAGCATCAGCACGTGGTGCCAGACGTCACCGGGCACGACCGCCAGGCGTTCCTGTACGTCCGGCGTACCCCAGCGCAGGCCCAGGTGGTCGACCAGCGCGTCGATCTCGGCGCGCAGTGCCACCCGGGCGGCGGGAACGGCCTGCGTGTACCAGGCGGCCATCACGCGCAGCTCGGCCAGACGCCCCCGGTCGGCGGCGGTGAGACCGGCCGGATCGATCGGTCCGTCGACGGCGTCCTGGTCGAAGAGGCCGACCTGGGCGTCACCGGTCTCGTGCCGGGCCAACAGTTCAGCGGTCTCGTGCGCCACCGCGCGGTCGACCGCGCTGTCGGCGGCCCGGTCGGAGACGGTCAGGGTGAAGGTGCCGTCCAGGTTGCGGATGGTCTGCGCCACCGTGCCGGTGGCCAGTTCGCCGGTGGTGACCCGTACCCGCAGGGGGTCCAGGCCGTCGGCCCGCACCTCGAAGACGTCCGGGCCGACGGCGACGACCTGGGTCGCGCCGATCGACTCGGCGAGGGTGGGCAGCACCAGCCGGGCCCGGTCCAGGACCGCCGTGGGGTCGGCGACCGGTCGGCCGTGACCGTGGAATCCGGAGTCCGGCAGCGCCGTGACCGTGCTGCGGGCCAGTTCGACGTGCGCGTACGTGGGGCTTGTCAGGTCGAGGAAGTCGCGGATCGACATCGGCGCGGGATGGCTGTCGTTCCACGGGTTGCGCAGCCGCACCTTGCCGTCGGTCACCGACACGACCTCGTACGCGTGCCCGGCGTACAGCCCGTGGGGCGGCTTGCCGTGCTCGTACGACTCGTAGCTCTCGGCGGGACGCGTACCGGTGATCACCGGGCTGCCGGCGGCGAGCAACTCGGCCAGTCGGGCCTGGGCGTCGGCCTCCCGTCCGGGTGTCGGGTCGAATTCGTTCACCCTGGTCGGCAGGCCGGTGAGCTGGCTGAGTAGTTCCGCCTGCATGTGGTGGGTGCTGCCGCCGTCCAGCCGGGCGTAGCCGAGTGGGGCGGCCTGGGCGGCGTCCACGTCGGGTCGGGCACTCCACTGCTGCTGCCACTGGTCGTGGCGTTGCGGGGTCCAGGTGCGGTCGACGGCTGCGATCGCCTTCTCCAGCAGGGAGGCCCAGGACGTGCCGACCGTCGACTGGTCGGCGTAGGCGCTGCGTCCTCCCGCAGCGGCGTGCACGGGCACATCCGGGAACACGGTGACCCGTAACCTGCGTCCGGTGGGGGTGTTCGTGCTGCCCGACCCGTCGGTCTCGTGCAGCAGCACGTCCACCGAGCCGTCCGGGTTCGGCTGGAACATCTGCGCGACGGTGTCCGGCAGGTGACCGGCGACCGAGCCGATCACGGCGATCATGCCAAAGTCACCCAGCCCACCCTGCTGCACGTCCTCCCGTTTCGGCGGACCGTCGAACAGTGGCGCCGGTTGGCCGGTGCGAGCATCGCGCGGCGAGCCGTAGACCGGTCCGCCGCCGGCGGTGTCGGAGGGGAGCGTGACCCGGTCCGCGGTGACCGAGACGTCCCCGGACGGCTCCTGGGTCGGGACGGTCTCGGCGGCGACGACGCTGTCCCGTGGCACGGGGGTGATGGCGCGCAGCGCCTCGGTCAGGACGTCGGGCACCAGCCCCATCCAGCGGGCCGTGCCGTGGTAGTGGAACTCGTGGTCGGCGAGCAGGACGGCGGCCTGGTCGCCGTGCAGCGCCCGTAGGGCGGCATGGGCACGTTGCCGGTCCTCGTGCAGTTGGGCCCGCCGGCCGGACTCGGTGGTCAGGTCGAACGCCGGCCGGGCCGCGCCGAGGTCGATCTCCGGAACGCCGTTCACCATGTACGGGCGCAGGTCGTAACGGCCCGCCACGTCGACGTAGACGCCGTCACGGGCGACTCGGTCGGCGAGGTCGGGATCGACCGCCCGGATCCGTCCGATCTGTCCGGGGCGCAGGCCGACGATCTGTCCCGCGAAGGACGGCATTCGGGGCAGCCCGGTCTGTGCCCACTCGACCTCGACGGCGAGTTCCCGCAGCCGCGCCGTCAGATCCGCCTGCTGCGGCACCTGGAAGTCCGGTGCCAGTTGAGCCCGGTAGTCGAACATGCGAACCCGCTCGACCTCGGTCAGGGTCGGTGCGCCCGCCAGCACCGCCGACACCGCGTCCGGAGTGAGGGCGGGCAGGCTGAGCTGCACCAGGTGGGCCAGCACGTCGCCGGGGAGCAGCGCCCACCGGTCCCGGACGTCCGGATCGCCCACCCGTAGGCCGAGGTGGGCGGCGAGGGCGTCGAGTTCGGTACGGAGCGCGAGCCGCCCGGCCGGGTCGGCGTTGGCGTACGCGGCGGCGAGCAGGCGGATCTCGGCCATCCGGCCGAGGTCGTGGGCGCTGAGCCCGGCCGGGTCGATCCGGCCGTCCACGTTGCCCGGGTCCAACGGCCCGACGAGGGCCCGCCCGGACTCGTGCAGGGCCACCAACTCGGCCACCTCGTGCGCGAGCGCCCGCGCCACGACCTGGTCGACCGCCCGGTCGGACACGGTGACGGTGAAGGTCCCGTCGGGCTCGCGGGTCGACTGGGCCACCACACCGTCGGTCATCGGGCCGGTGGTGAGGCGCACCGTCAGCGGGTACTGCCCGGCCGCGCGGATCTCGAACAGGTCCGGACCGACCTGCACCACCGCGTCCACCTGGGCGTACGGCGCGATCTGCGGCAGGGCGGCCCGCGCCAGGTCGAGCACGGCCGCCGGGTCGGCGGTCGGACGGCCCAGTCCGTGGAACCCGGAGTTCGGTACGGGAGCTGCGGTGATCCGGCCCGAGTCCGGGTCGGTCCCCCCGTCCGGCCGACCGGCGGTCGGGTCCGGCGAGGTCCGATCCGGAGCGGTCGGGTCAGGGGCGGCAGAGTGCGGCGAGGTCGGGTCGGCGGCCGGGTCGGCAGAGCGCTGGAAGGCACCGAAGAGACGCCCGAGCACGCCGTTGCGCTGCTGTGCCCCGGCCAGGCGCTCGGTGAGCCGGTCGGCCGCCGACTCGGCCGCGTCGAGCCGCGCCTCCAGGTCGGCGGTCGCCTGTTCGAGCTCCCGGACCGGTTCCTGCAACTGGTCGACGACCTGATCCACCCGGTCGGCCGCCGACCGGGCGTCACTACGGGCGTCGAACCGGGTCCGTACGTCGTCGGCGGCTAGGCCGGCACGTTTCGCGTACCACTTGGCGGCGCCGATCACCGGGACGGCGGCGAGCGCGGCGACCGGGATGATCGGGGCGAGCGGACTCGACAGGGTGATCGCGATCGCGGTACCCCCTGCGGCGGCCAGACCGGTCGTGGCGATGCTGGCACGCAGGTACGCCTTCAGGCTCGGCACGCCCGGCGGACGGTCGACGCCTCTCTGTTCGGCGCGCAGCGTCCGGAGCCGGACCGACCGGCTGGCCCGGTCGCCGCCGTAGTCGACGACCACCTGGCGCGCCTCGGGTCGCAACTGGGCCAGCCGCTCCGCCCGGCCGAACATGCCCTCGCGCAGACCGAGTCGGTCGATGACCGCGTACAGCTCGCGCAGGGCGGGCTTGAGGGACATCGGGTCGGCGTTGCGTACGTGGCTCCGGGCGACCTGGAGTTCCCACGAGTCCGCTCGGCTGAGGACATCCCGGACCTCGGTCGTGGTGGTGTTGCCGTCCTGGGAGGTCGGCGGGGTCGGTGCCGGCGGCCCGGTCTCCGAGCGATGCGCCGCCAGCCGGTCGACCGCCGCGGTGACCCGGTCGAGGTTCGCCACCGCCACCCGGAGCCGGCGGGCCGCGTCGGCGACGACGACCTCGGTCGGTGCGGCGAGTCGGTCCACCCGTGCCGACGAGTCCGCCGCCGGGTTCGGATGGTCCAGGTCCCACTTGCGGCGGGCGTCCTTGACGCTGGTCTCCATCCGCTTCAGCGCCAGGTCGCGGACCGGTCCGAGGACGCCACCGGCGGCCATGTTCAGCGGTCCCGCCCCGGCCGCGACCTGGACGACACCCGCCAGACCGACGGTGGTGGCGGCCTGTACCAGCGGCCCGGGGCTCTGTTCCACCGCGTACACACCGGCGTTCGGCACATTGCTCGGCCGGGCGTCGCTGTCCGTGGCGTCGGCCGGTCGGCCGACGAAGATCCGTGCCATCCGGTCGGCCAGCAGTCGACGGCCGTGGCGCTCCGCGACCGGCCGCAGCTCGGCCGGCAGGTGCTCGCGTCGCTGCTCCGCCCCGGGAATGCCGTCGCGCAGGCCGAGCTGGTCCAGCAACGCCCGCAGGTGACGGGCGTGTCGGATCCGGGCCGGACCGCTGGCCGCGTCGTGCCGGGCCGCCAGCTCGGCGAGCTGCGTGAGCGCCGCCGCGTCGCCGGGATCGCGGGTACCGGTCGACGGATCAGCGGTGGTCGTGACAGCACCCGCCGGATCGCCGGGTCGGGCCGACGACGTGGCGTCGGGGGCGGTGAGCCCCGCCCAGGCCGGATCGCCGAAGAGCAGTCGCCGGAACGAGTCGGCGGCCCCGTTGCGGCGGTGCGACTCGGCCAGCCGTCGGTCGAGGTCGGCCACCCGTTGTTCCAGGTCGGCGGCGCGGCGGGAGACGTCCGCGACCCGTTCGGTCACCAGGTCCACCGGACCGGCCACGGCCTCGGTGAGCTGGGTGAGCTGGGCGTCCGCCGGCATCGCCGGGTTATCCGTGTCCCAGGTGTCGCGGGCGTCCTTGGCCGCCGCCTCACGACGGGCCATGATCGGGTCGACCACGGCCCCGCTGGCCATCGCGGTCAGACCGGCGGTGATCGCGAACCAACCGAGCCGGAGCTGACCGATCAGGTCACCGACGACGGCGATGCTGCCGGCGGCGAGCACGCTCGGCGTGTTCTCCACGGTGCCCATCCACCAGGGCGCTACCTTGCCGGGCCGGTCCCCTTCGGCCGGTCGCCCGTCCGCGACCGCCGCCAGCCGGTGCCGCACCATCGCCGTACGCGTACCGCCGAAGCGGTCCGCCATCGACCGGAGATCTTCCGGCAACAGTTCCCGGCGCTGCGCGACGCCGGGCGTGTCCTGCCGCAGACCGAGTGCGTCGAGCAGGCCCCGGATCTCGCGGGTCACCCGGGGACGGGCGAACGTCGATACGGCGTCGCGTTGCGCGGCGAGGGCCCGCAACTCGGCGAGCCGCCCCTGTTCGTGCGGGGTGAGGCCGACCGGGTCGGGGGAGGCCGTCGTCGTGGCCGGATCGCCGGGCCGGTTGGTGGTCGGTGCGGGGGCGGTGCCCGCCGACGGGCCGGGATCCGGCGGGGCGAAACGTCGCGGCCGGCCGATCAGTCGACGGCGGCGCTCCCCGGCGTCGAGCCGCTGTCCGAGCGCCTCGACGTGGCTCTCCAGGCTGACAGTCGCCGAATCGGCCGCCCGGGTCGAGGCACCCACGTCGTCGGCCCGGCCGGCGACCTCGCGGCCCGTGGTGAGATCGGAGTCGGCGGCGGAGCGGGCGTCCTGACGTGCGTCGTGCCGGGCCCGACGGTCCTCGGCGGCCAGACCGACCCGCTTCGCCAGCCATTTCGCCGGGCCGGTGGCGACCGCGCCGATCGCCCCTCCGACGCCGAGCATCAGCGCCAGCTCCGGTCGACCGGCGTCCACGGTCAGCTTCACCGCCAACCCGGCGAGCAGCGAGTTGGTGGCGAAATGGGTGATCACATACGTACGCAGCCGGGGCAGACCGGTCGGACGGGGGTCACTGGTCGGCGCGGCGGGCAGACGGTCCAGCGCTTTGCCCCTGCGGTCGGTGTACCAGTCCGGGTACACCTCGGTCAGGGCGGTCCGCGTCGCATCCGGCACGCCGGCGAGGCGCTGCTCCGCGCCGAGCATGCCGTCCCGCAGGCCCAGGCGGTCGACCACCGCGGCCAGTTCGCGTCGGGCCGCGCCCAACGACCAGCGGTCGGCGACGGCGACCTGGTGTGCGGCGGTCCGCAGCTCGGCGAGATCGGCGGGCGAGAGCGGGGCGACCGTCGGTGCCCCCGGGTCCATCGGTCGCCCGAGGGCCGACAGCTCGGCCACCTCGTGCGCCAGCGCCCGCTCGACCACCTGGTCGGCGGCCTGGTCCGAGAGCGTCACCACGGCGACGCCGTCGCTGCCGAACCGACCGGTCGCCACCGCGCCGTCCGCCACCGGCCCACTGGTCAGGCGGAGCGTGAACGTGCTGCCGTCGGCCCGGGTCACCTGGTACGTACCGTCCGGGCGGATCGACACCTCGGTGACCCTGGCGTGGGTCGCCACCTGGCCGGCGACCGTTCGGGCCCGGTCCAGCACCGCGTCCGGGTCCGGGTCCGCCCGGCCCTGACCGTGGAAGTCGGTACCGGGCAGCGCGCTGGCGGTGATCACCGTGCCGGCGCGGTCACCGTTCGCCCGGACGTCGCCGACCTCGGTCCGGTCGGCCGGTCCGGTCAGGCTGTCGGTTCCGCCTCGGGCCACACCTGCCGGCCCCTGGTCCGTCCCTCGCGTCGCGCCTGGGCGTACTCCTGCATGACCCGCCGGGGCGGCAGGCTGGGGTGAACGGTGATCGCTCCCGAGCGGTCGATGATGTAGCTCGCCTGACCCACGTGCGTCCCCGAGGCCCGTTCCTGCTCCGAGAGTCTCTCCCGGGCCAGCCAGCCGAACTCGAACTCCCGGAGCACGATCGGATTCCGGGTCGCCAGCAGGCGGCTGATCAGTGTCAGTGCCTCGTCCTCGGTCAACTCGCCCCTCTCCGTCAGGCATCATCATCGCCCAGAGGCCATGGGTTTCCCGGATGTCCGAGGCTGACATGTCCGTCGACGCCGTCCCGCTCTGCGGATCCCACCACACCGGCGCATCGGCACCGACCGGGAAGACGATCACGAACGCATGGGCACCGTCGATGTCCAACTGACCGCTGGCGTCCAGGACGGGCTGCCCGGCGGAGTCGACGTACAGCCAGTCGGCGACCACCAGCGCCGACGCGCCGGGCCCGGCCTCCGCCACCTGCCGGTAGAGGTCGGCGTACTGATCGGCGACCGCCTCGATCCGGGCCGACAGGTCGGTGGGCAGGTTGTCCTGCCCACCGATCCACTCCCCGCCGATCCACGCCTCGGCGCGCTGCAGGCCGCCCCGCTCACCGGAGACCAGATCGATCGTCCCGTCGTCGGTGCGGTCCGCCCAGCGGGGCACCGACACCTGCGGGTCGCCCCGGAAGCTGGCCAGGGCTGCCAGCGACGCGTCGAGACAGTTGTTGGCCCGGCCCGCTTGCTCCGGCCCACCGTCGTTGACCAACTGTCCGTACGGGTGCGTGGACGGGTCGGCGAAGACCGCGTACCCCTCCGGCGTGGCCAGGCTCGCGGCCAGGTCGTCCTGGTACTGCGGATCCTCCAGGGGCGCCAGCTCGCCCGGCCCGTACCGCCGGCTCTCCGGCAGCGACGACGCGGGACCGACGTCGGTCAGGCCGTCGGGTCCTCCGTCGGCCAGACTTGGCGGCCGGTGATCCGACCCTCCAGGCGGGCCGTCGTGTACCGCTTCATGACCAACGGTGGCGGCAGGCTCGGATGCGCTGTCACCACTCCCGTCCGGTCGATGATGAAGACCCCCTGGCCAATCTGTCGGCCATGGGCCCGCTGCTGCGGGGAGAGCGTCTCCTGGGCTGCCCAGCCGAACTCGAACGGGAAGATCGCCACCGGGTTGTCCGTCCCGAGCAGCCGAGTCATCAGCTGCTGGGCTTCCTCCCTGCTCATCGGCATAGTCGGGGTGCACCTCCATCGACCACAGGTTGTGCGACAGTCCAACATAGTCCCCGGGCAGCGGGTCGGTGCTGGTAGTGGCGTACAGCGGGTCCCACCACACCGGCCCGTCCGCGCCGTCCGGGTGCACCAGCAGGAAAGCATGCTGGGCCGCCGCCTGAGTACGGCCGTCGGCGTCGAGCAGCGGAGCCGCGTGCTCGTTGAACTGGATCCAGTCCACCACGACCACCGCCGCCGCGCCCGGCCCCGCGTCGCGAACGCGCTGGTACAGCTCCGCGTACCGGTCGGCCATCGCCTCGGCCCGCTCGGCGGGCGTACCCGGCATCGCATCGTTGGCACCGTCGCCGACCCAGTCGCCACCGATCCAGCTCGCGATCCGGTTGACGCCTTCCCGCTCGCCCAACTCGGTCTCGATAAAGCCGTCGTCGAGCCGATCCGGCCAGCGCGGGTGGGACACCTGCGGATCACCGTAGAAGCTGGCCAACGCGGCGAGCGTGGAGTCGACACTGTTGTTGCTCCGCCCCGGCTGGTCCGGTCCACCACCGTTGATCAGCCGCCCGTACGGGTGCGTGGACGGGTCGGCGAAGACCGCGTACCCCTCGGGGGTCCACAGGCTGTCCGCGACGTCGTCCTGATAGCGCGGATCCTCCAGCGGTGCCAACTGCTCCGGCCCGTACTGCCGGGTGTCCGGCATCGGCCAGCCCTGCATGTCGGGCCAGACTGCGGCGTTCGGGTCAGCGGCGTTCGGGTCACCGACCGACGACGGGTCGGTGTTCTGCTCGATCCTCGACCCGTCGTCGGACGCGGTCGAATCCGGTGGCCGGACCGGGCTCGTGGTGCCTTCGGTCTGAACCGGCCGGATCGGGTCGCCCTCGGCGTCGAGGACGATGACCCAGACGTCGCCCACCCTGTCGGCGTGCAACGGGTTCGTGTCGGACACGGTCGCGTGCTGGCCGTCGATCCAGATGATCGTGCCCTCGTGGTTGACGGCGTTCCAGGTGTGCGCCCGGCCGCTGTCACCCGGCCAACTCCCGACGACGAGTGCGGCAGAGCCCGGACCAGCGGCGCGAAGCGCCTCGGCGATGGCCTCCAGACCGGGTACGCCGCTGCCCTGGTGGCCGAAGGTGGCTCGAAGAGCCTGTTCCTGCCGGGCCGTGCTGCCCTGCTCCACCTGGCCGGCAGCGACGGCCGACACCTCCGGCCGGCCGTACCAGGTCGACAGGACGGAGAGACCGACGTCGGCGCAGTTGGTGTCTCGTCCAGGTGTGGTTGGTCCGCCGTCGTTGACCAGCCCGGCCCATGAACCGTCGCGGGGATCCGGATGAACCACCGGGCGGCCGGTCGCGGAGTCCCGGGGAACCGCCGCATCAAGCGCCTGTTGGTCGGCCCGGTCCGGAGCGACCAGCCCCTCCGGCCGCCCGTACGGACGGTTGTCGCTGAGCGGCAGGCCGTTACCCACCACTCCGGGTACGGGCGGCTGGTAGACGGAGACGTCACGGTCCGGGTCGGTGATCGGATCGATGTTGAACTGCGGCAGGAAGTGGGCGCAGCTTCGGCACGGCGGGCGGTAGTGCCCGAGGTCATAGGTGACACCACCCGACGTCGCGATGGCTATCTGATGCGTGACGATCTTGGCGTTCTGGAAGGCGTTGAGCGCGTACGTTTCGAACTGGCCCGGCTGTCCCGCGTCACGCCACTGTTGCTCAAGCCGGTAGAGCTGATCAGACACCAAGGCGACTTCGGCACATTTGCCATGCCCACCACCGATGCCCCTACCCAACACCTGTGCCGTTTGGTCCAGTGCAGCCTGGGCCAGCGGGTGCACGGCAGGCTGGGTAGGCGGTTTGGTGCTCTTGTCAGGGGTCATGCTGGTGTGCGTGGTGATTTCACCGTTAGGCATCAGCAAGGCGCCAGCCATGCCGGGCTGCTTGGCTTTGGAGATCGTGCCGCGCTTGACTTCCAACCGCACTGCCTCGGCCAAAGTCCGCGAGGCTTCGACCAGGGTCTGTTCCGCGTCCGGACTGGTGGGATCACTGACCGACGTCGGGTCCAGATGCCATCCGTAGGTACCCCGGCCGGTCGGTGAGTCCGACCGCCTGAGGGTGTCCGGGTCCACCTGCCCGGTGTCCGTCCCCGGTCCCACCGGCCCGACCGGCCCGCTGTTGACGGTGCTTCCGGTGCTGGCCGGCACCGGGACCACGACCGGCCCGTCGGTGTGCGAGAGCTGGTCGGCCCGCCCCGCTGCAGGGTCGCTGGCAGTATCGGGAGCGGTCGGCCCGCTGGTGTCGACGGTGGTGGCTGCCGGATCGCTGCCCGCCGTCTGGGCCGGCACCGTGGGTGCGGTCGGCACACCCGCGTCCGTCCGGCCCGGAGCGGGTCGGTTGTCCGGGCGGCTCGTGGTGTCCTGCTGGGCCGGCACGCCCTGGGCCGGAGTGGCCTGCGGGTTGGGGGCGCTCTGCTGGGGGCCGGTGCCGGGCTGGGTGGGGCTGGTGGAGGTCGGGCCGGTGGACGGGGACAGCGATACCGAGCCGGCCGAGTTCGCCGCCGCCGGATTGACGGTCGGCCCGACCGGGGGCGTACGGTTCGCCGCCGGCTGCGCGGTGGGGTTGGTGGTGCTGGGCTGAGTGGTGGTGGCCGCATTGTTCGTGCCGGTCGTCGGCGGGCCTGCGGTGGTCGGCGGTGCGGTGTTGGCCGGCAGTGCGGCGTTGGGGCCCGCCACCACCTGGGGACCGGTGGACACCGTAGATCCGGCCGGGGGAGCCGAGTTCGCGGCGGGCGGGACCGTCGGAGCGACGTTGCCCGGCGTCTGAGCGGCCGGCGGCGCGGTGACCGAGTTGCCGGGAAGCACGGCTGGTGGCGTGTCCGCGACGGTGGGATCGGCGCGAACATCGACAGACCTGGTATCGGCGAAGCCGTCCGTGGTGGGTGTCTCGGTCACGCTGCGGGCGGGTCCGGCCGTGCTGTCTCCGGGTGTGGTGGTACCCGCTTCCGGCCCCGGAGCCGTCACCGGTCCACCGCTGGCCTGATCGGTGGAGCCGCTGCCGAGCCGGTCGGCACCGACCGAATCGGGGGTCGGGGCGACCTGCCCGTCCGGGACACGCTGCGTAGTGGTGTCGCTGGTGGGTTGGCTCGTAGCGGCGGTGTCGCCGGCAGGCGCCGTGGCCGGGCCTTCCGCGACGACACCGGCCGGAGTTCCGGTCACGCTGTCCGTCGTGGTCGGAGCACCCGTCGTAGCCGCGTCGGCCGACGGGACCGCCGAGGTGTCGGCCGGCGAGGTGACCGCCGTGTCGGCGGTAGGCGGCGCGAGGCTGATCGAGCCCGAGCCACTGTCCGGCACGGTGTCTACGGGAGTGGTGTCGATGTTCCCATCACCGGGGACGTTGAGCGCACCGTCGGCGCCACCGGTGACCGTCGCGCCGGAATCGGCACTGGTGCTGCCGGTCGCGCTGGACCCCGTACCACTGGTGTCGGTGTTCGTCGCGCCGGTGCTGTTTCCCGACGTCGCACCAGTGGAACTGCCGCCGTTGGCGCCGCCCGTGGCACCACCGCTCGTGGCACCGGCTCCGGCAGAGCCGGTGCCCGCGCCGCCGTTGACGCCGCCGACGTTGCCGAGGCCGTTGGTGTTGCCCACGTTCAGCCCTGGGTCGATCCCGCCCGCCGGGAGACCGGCGCCAGGGTTGAAGTCGACGCCCATTCGGCCGAGGCCCCAGTTGGTGACGTTCGCACCCACGTTGCCCATGCCGCTGCCGATCATGGTCAACCCGGTGCGGCCGGCACCGCTGGTGAATCCACCGAGGAAGGCGTCCGCGCCCGGCATCGCCCACTGCCCGTTGACCGTGCCGTTGGCGAGCACGCTCGCGGCCGGGGAGACGACGGCGTTCTGCAGGCCGGAGGCGAGACTCGTGGTGCCCCAGCGGACCATTCCGCTGCCACGGAAGGAAAGCTGCGAAGGGCTGAACGAGAAGGGCATGTGCGGTGCCAGCCGCCGGCCGGCGAAGTGCATGCCGGTGCCGAGCACGCCGCCGATCGCGCCACCCACCCCGGCGGTTAGCGTGCGGTTGCCGTCCCACTGCCGCCGCTCGCCGGTGTGCATCTGGTACGCCTGGGCGCCCACGTCGATGATCAGCTCTTCGCCGATCTCCTCGACCAGTTCCAGGCCGAGCCGGGTCATTCCCTGACGGAATCCCTGACTGCTGACGATCTGCCCGAGCCGGGTGCCGGCGGCGCGCAGGGCTGTCTGCATGCCGGCGCGGGTGAGCAGTTGCCGTCCCATCTGGGCGATCAACCGGCGGAAGGCGACCGTCACGGCCTGCCGTCCGGCCGCCAGGATGCCCGGGATCGCGCCGGCCGACACACCGCCCAGCCAGGCCATCAGCAGCGCGACGAAGACCGCGATGACGGTGATGAAGACCGCGATGAGTACGGTCAGCTTGGCGTACTCGATCTCCAGGGCGGCCTGGTCGCAGCCGGCGGCGTACGCCGCGGCGACCTCCTGCATCAGCGGCAGGCCGGTGTTCGGGTCGACGGCGATCTGGTTCCACAGTCCGCCGAACGCCTCGCCGGCACCGCCACCCCAGGCCTGCAGGATCTTCATGACCGCCGGGTCGGCCTCGCCCAACGCCTCGGTGATCGCGTCCGCCATCACCTGCCAGGCGTCGGCGAGCTCCCGCATCTTGTCTTCGTCGCCGCTGGGCCACGCCTCGCCCGCGCTCACCCAGCAGATGGCGTCCCAGACCCACGCGTACTCGCCCAGCGAGTTCCTGGGATTGGGTACCGCCACCCCGCGTGCCCTTCCGTCCGATGTCGACCGGTGTACGGCCGCCGGCTACTTCTCTTCGCCGCCGAACAGCGTCCGGGTCATGTCGTCGACGTCGACGGTGCCCTCGACCGCACCCTTGACGGTCGGGCCCAGCAGCTCCACCACCGGCACCAGACCGTGGCCCATCTCGAGGACCTTCTGCGCCGGCTGGTTGTCACCGCCGAGGTAGTTCTTGTTGAACTCGTTGCCCGGCTCGTCGTCGCCCCACGGCCGACCGCCGTTGAGCGTCTCGATCGTCGCGGCCGCACTCCGGAAGCGCATGGCCAGCAGGGCACCGGCGGAGCCCAGTTGGTTGGCACCGTCCAGAGCCGCGTCGGGCTTGACGAAGGTCTCGCGCAGTTCGCTCACCGCTTCTCCTCCCCGGGCAGGTCACTGTCCAACTGTCGGAAGATCCCGTCGAGATCGTGGTCGATGTAGGCCTGGAACTGGCTGTCCGGCACGTACGGCTGGAGAAGCTGCTCGACCTCGGCCATGGCCTTCTCGCTCGCCCGGCGGATCGTCTCGGTGACGGTGGCGGACAGCTCCTTGGAATCCGGCCGGCGATAGATGCGCGGATCGAACTCGACCTTCGTCACCTGCCCACGGGGCCCGGCGGTCACGGTGACCAGGCCGTCGTCGGAGGTGACCGTGGCCTTCACCGCCTTGATCTTCTGCTGGAGATCACCCACACCGGAACGCATCCGCTCGAACTGAGCCATCAGTTCGTCGGCACGCGCGCGCAGCGCCTGTACGTCCATGGCGTGTCCCTCCCCGCGCACGTCCAGCCCCTTCCCGCGCACGTCCCTTCCCGCGAACGTCCACGTCTCGCCCGCGCCTTGGGCGTGGCGACTCGACCATACTGAATGGGCGCGACATCGGGGTGGTCGGTCTGCGGCCGAGCGTCGTTAGGATGCACCCGCACCGGTCGACGGGGAGGTGGGCAGGCAATGTTCCGTGACCGTCCGATGGCGGCGTTTGCCCTCGTGGGAGCCGTCCTGGCCACGATGGTGACCGCACCCGCTCCGACCCCGGCCCGGGCCGATCCGACGATTTGCCGGAATCCCAGCGATCCGGGAGAGATGAACATCGAGACCCCGTGGCACCAGCGGTGGTTGGCACCGCAGCGGGTCTGGCCGTTCAGCACCGGCGCACGGGTGAAGGTCGCCGTGATCGACTCCGGCACGGACAGCACCCACCCGCAGATGGCCGGACGGGTGGCCACCGGATTCGACGCGTTGCGCGGCGCACCGGGGGGCGATGTGGACTGCGTCTCCCACGGCACCGCAGTGGCCAGCATCATCGCGGCCGGACGGATGGAGGGGGTCGGGTTCTACGGCCTGGCTCCGGACGCCACGATCGTGCCGATCCGGGTCAGCGAGCGCAACGCCAACGAGCAGCCGGGGACCGGTGGCGAAACCGTCACCGGCGAGGTCTTCGCCCGGGCGATCCGGCGGGCGGTCGACGACGGCGCCAAGGTCGTGAACATGTCGGTGACGCTCTACTACTGGGACAAGGACGTCGAGCAGGCCGTCAAGTACGCGGTGGATCGGGACGTCGTGCTGGTGGCCGCCGCCGGCAACCAGCACCAGGACGGCGCCCGTCCCGACCCGGTGCCGTACCCGGCCGACTTCGACGGGGTGATCGGCGTGGGCGCCGTCGACCAGAACGGGGCCCGGATCAGGCAGTCCCAGATCGGGCCGTACGTGGACGTCGTCGCGCCGGGCGGGGCGGTGGTGGCTGCCACCCGCGTGTTCGGCCACAGCGTCTGGGACGGCACCAGCTTCGCCGCCCCGATGGTGAGCGCCACCGCCGCGCTGATCCGCGCGGCGGAGCCGAACCTGTCGGCCAAGGAGGTCACCCGGCGGATCCTGGCCACCGCCGACCCGGCCCGTGGCGACGCCGAAGCCGGGTACGGCAGTGGAGTCGTCAATCCGTACCGCGCGGTCACCGAGCGGCTGACCAGCGCGGCACCGGTGGCCCAGCCTCCGCTGCCCGATGTGCCCTATGACGCCGCAGCGGCGGCCCGTGAACAACGGTGGGCGGTCTTCGGCCGGTGGGCGCTCTGGATCGGCCTGCCGCTGGCCGTGCTCGCGGTCGGCGTGGCGGTGCTGGCGGCGTTGCTACCGCGCGGGCGACGCACCCGGTGGCAGCCCACCCGGCCGTCCGCGCCACCCGCCCCGATGCCCGAGATCGACGAGCCCGAGGAGGCGTTCTTCCGGGTGCCGACGTCGACGCCACGCGGCTGAGCAGCGCGGCTCTCAAGAGAGGGTGAGACGCCGACGGCCCGGCACAGGGCCGGGCCGTCGAGGTGTCTCTCGGTGGCGGGTCAGCCGCCGAACTTCTGGCGGTTGGCCGCCTCGCGGGCCTGCATCTTGCCCGCCGACTCGCGCAGCGCGCGCTCGATGCGGGTGAGCAGGTCACGCAGGTCGTTGGCGGCCGACTCCCACTCGCCCTGCCGCTGGAAGTACGCCTCGCGGGCGTCGCCGTCCCAGGTGGCGAGCAGCGGGGCGATGCCGGACTTGAGCCCGTCCAGCTCGCTGGTCATGTTCCGGACCGCACCACCACAGCTGTCCGCCGCCGCGTTCAGGCCGGCGAAGTTGTACCGAATCTCCGTCATGACTTATCTCCCCGTCAGAGCTTCAGCGCCGCGGTGATCTGGCCGGCGGTCGCGCCCGCGCCCTCCATGTCCGACCGGATCTCCTCGTCGCTGACGTCGTAGTCCTTACCGGCCGATCCCACCGCCTCGGCGATCGCGCGCAGCGCGACGTTGAGCCGGGCCATGTCCTGGTCGAACCGCTCACGAACCTGGTGGAAGGAACCCGCGCCAGCACCCTTCCACTGGTCGTACAGCGGAGCGAGCTGGTCCATCAGCGAGTTGAGGTTGCCGGTGAGCCGGTCGGCGACGGCATCGACGTCACCCTCGGTCTTCAGCATCAAGCCGGTGTCGGTATTCATCGACATGGCGGAAGTCACCCCCGTCCTCGTTCGATCGCCCCGCGTCACCGGGGGCGGCGTGTCAGTCGGCGCTCACGCACCATCGTCGTACGAACGGTAACGGGTCGTGTCCAGTCGACGCTAGACCAGGCGCCCGGCCCAGCCTTCCATTGTGGCTGGTCGGGTCACTCCGGGTCGAGTGCTCGCTTGGCGATCGCCGGGTCGAGGGCGGGACCGGCGGGCAGCCGGACCACCAGGCTGGCCGGCAGGCGGACCGGCTGCACACCGGAGTAGCCGAGCATCGCCGCCACCCCCTGGGATGCCAGCGGGTAGCGGTAGCCGATGTCGGTGACCAGGTTGAGGGTGCCGGTCCGCTGGTCCGGCGAGGGCACGGCGTCGACCAGGACACCGAAGCCGGGCGCGATCACCACCCGGTCGGCCAGCGGGATGCCGTCGCCGGTCTGCTCACCGGTCCGCACCGGCTCGCGTACCGGTTGCACCTGGGCGTCGAGCAGCAGCGTCGGCTCGTCCTGGTCCGGCTGGTACGCGGCACAGACGGCGGGCTGGTCACCGGTCAGTCGGGCGATCTCGGGGCGCTGCTCCGGGGCACGGTGCCGACCCTGGGCCGGCGCCTCTCCCTTCGGTGCGGCGGCGGCGGTGCCGGCGGCGAGTTCCAGTGCCCGTGGCTCCGAGGAGTCCGGGTACGCCGCGCGGGTCTCCGGGTCGGCCAGCACCACGTCCGCCTGCACCGGGGTCAGCGGTACGAGCCGGTTCCGCTCGGCCAGGTAGTGCTGGCGCGTGGCGTTCTGGCTCTCCACCACGAAGACCTGGCCGATCCGGGCGTTCGACAATGCGGTCGAGGTCGCACCCCGGTCGGAGACCCGGCGAGGCGCGATCGGTTCGCCGGCGGGCAGCGCGTTCAGCCAGGCACCACCGACCTCCACCACCGGCTCGGCGCTCATGGTGAGCCCCTCCAGCACGATCTTCTCGTTACGGATCTCGTACCGGTGGTCGCGCCAGACCAGGTGCAGTCGCTCGGTCTTGCGGTCGCGTACCAGCAGCGCCGCGTCGCCGGGCTCGCGCCCGCCCTCGGGTGCCCGGCCCACGGTGAGCACGGTGGTGGCGACGATCCCGCCGGCCGGGTTACGGGCGGGCTGCGTGCACAGCGTCCACGGTCCGTCCAGGATCCGGTTGGCGGCCGGCAGCGCATCCGGTGCGAACGGGATGCCGATGCGGGGACCACGGGGAGTACCGACCAACGAGTTGCGGGAGACCGACACGGTCGGTGCTGCGGACTCCATGGCCAGCAGGGCCGAGGCGTAGTTGAGCACCGGGTGCAGGCGGCCCTCCCGGTAGAGGTAGCGGGTGCCGGTCTCCTTCTCCAGGATGACCGCGCCACCTTCCTTCCACTTCGTGGCGCCGCCGGGACGCAGCAGGCCGTAGACGCCGACCGCGCCCAGGAACAGCACGGCCACCATCACGCTGGCGAAGCCGGCGCCGCCGAGCCGACGGAACGGCGCGGACTCCGGATCGGGCTCACGCGCCACCAGCGCGGAGGTCATCCGTTGCACGAAGAACTGGTACGACTGGACCTGGTCCCGCCGCGACGGCATGGCACCCCTCCCCCTGGCGTACACCGGCACGGTCACGTGGGCCGCGCCGCGCGGTGCCTACCATATGCAGGGCGCCGGGGCAGCCGATGCCCGCACCCGGCCCCGCCCGGCGAAACCGAACTCGGCAGTCCGAGGAGTCGTTCGATGATCAGTCGCGAACAGGCCCTGGCCATCGCACGCCAGTGGGCCTCCGCCAGCCGACCCGGCCCCGAACCCGAGATCGAACTGCACGAATTCGACCTCGGCTACGTCGCCTGGGAAGTGATCCCGCCGCCACCACCCACCGACGGACCACCGGTTCCACCGGCGTCCACCGGCTTCCCCAGCGCGGTCATCGACCGCGAGACCGGCGAGGTGTCACGCTGGCGTTCGGTACCTCCGGACCTGGTCGCCGAGGAATACACCCAGCACCGAGCCGCCGAGGGACGCTTCCCGCCGGACGTACGACACGTGCTGGACAAGGCCGGCTGGCGCCCCGGCCGCGACGCCACATCCGCCGTGAACCACTGGATGCGACGCTTCGCCGACGAACTCAACGGACTGGAATGCTCCCCCACCGCCCGCGCCGCACTGATCGAGTTCGGCGGACTTCAACTACCTCAATTCGGCGGTCATGGCGAGCCCGGCGGCGGCTACATGAGCTTCATCTTTCCCACCACGGGTGGCATCGTCACCGACAAGGCGCGCGGCTTCTCGGAGGAATTCGACAACCCGGTCTTCCCCTTCGGAAACAACGAGGACGGGCCCTCCGAACTCGTCATCGACGCCAGAGGACGCGTCTTCATGCTCCACTGGGCCGACGACTTCTTCGTCGGACCCGACATCGACTCCGCCATCATCAAACTCATCCGAGGCGGCCCGATGACCGAGGCCAGCGACCTCGACTGGAAGACCGCCACCGACGACGGCACCGGAGAAGTGATCCGATGATCAGTCGCGAACAGGCCCTGGCCATCGCGCGCCAGTGGGCCGGCAGGCACCAGCCGGTACTCGATGTGACCCTCTTCGAGTTCGATCTGGGCTATGTGGCGTGCCTGGTCGAACCGGTGGCGTCCACGACCGACGAGCCACCCGCACCGCCGCCGTCCACGGGCTACCCACGCGCTGTCGTGGACCGGGAGACCGGTGAGGTGTCGCAGTGGCCCTCGCTGCCCTGGCAGGTGGTCGCCGAACGGTACGCGCAGCGACGCGGCGCCGAGGGGCGGTTCCCGCCGGACGTGCGGGCCGTACTGGAGCAGGCGGGATGGTTCCCGGGCCGTGACCTGAGCGCGGCGGTGGACCACTGGATGCGGCGTTTCGCCATGGAAGTCGTCGGGCTGGAATGCTTCCCCGCCGCCCGCGCCGCGATGGTCGAGTTCGGTGGTCTCCAGCTACCTCAGTTCGGCCGTAGCGGTCGGCTCGGCGGCGGTTTCACCAGTTACATCCACCCGACCCGGGGTGGTGTCACCACAGTGGGCGCCCGTGAGTTCATCGAGGAGTTCGACAACCCGGTGTACCCGATCGGGAACAACGAGGACGGACCCTCCGAACTCGTCGTGGACGCCCAGGGACGCGTCTTCATGCTCCACTGGGCCGACGACTTCTTCGTCGGACCCGACATCGACTCCGCCATCGTCAAACTCATCCGAGGCGGCCCGATGACCGAGGCCAGCGACCTCGACTGGCCGAAGTGAGGGTCAGCCGTTGATGGCGCGCATGAAGGCGTACAGGCCCAGCACGCTGCACGCCACCGGCACGATGGCGAGTTGGAGCAGGATGTCGCACACGTCGCCGAGGCGGGCCAGCCGGGGTGAGGGGGGACGTCGGCTGTAGGCGAGCCCGGCGGCGGCGGCGAGCCCGGCCGCGACCAGGGCCACCGGCAGCACCGCCAGCACCCGGGTGGCGGTCGACGCGTCGGCCGCACCGACCAGGGGCAGCAGGCCCAGACCGACCAGGCCAGCGGCGAGCATCGGCACCCGGTGCCGGACCGTCGACACCAGCCGGGCCCGGAGCAGGTAGCCGAGCGAGATCACCCCGGCCAGCAGCAGCGCGGAGACGGTGCCGGTGGAGGTGAGTACGACCAGGCAGCTCACGGTGATGACGAAGGCCCCGAAGATCATGCCGGTGAGCACCTCGTCGGCCCGGGCGGTGGCCTGGTAGACGATCTCCCGCTTCGGCTGCGGCTCGTCCCGCAGCAGGTCCTCGGCGGTACGCGGCAGTGCCGGCATCGGCATCTTGCCGAGGCGTACGGAGAGCAGTGGCATCGCCGGCAGCAGGAGGGCCACCGCGCCGACCACGACGGCGGTGCCCTGGGCGGCGTCCATCGAGCCGAAGGCGAGCAGCCCGCCGACCATGCCCCAGAACCCGACGAAGACGGCGGCGACGAAGACCCTGGTCGCGTCACCGACGCCGAGCAGTCCGAGCAGTCCGGAGAGCAGCAGTACGGCGGAGCCGAGCAGCACGTGCGGTGCACCAAGCGCCCAGACCGACTCGCCGGAGCCGATCACCAGCACACCGCCGACGAAGGCGTAGGGCAGCCCGGCGGCGGCGACGACCGCTCCGGCCAGGGAGTCGGCCATCGCCCGGGACAGCACGATCCCGCCGGCCAGCAGCACTGCGGCCGTGCCGAGCGCGACCGCGCCTCCGAGCCATCCGGGTTCGGTGGAGGTCACGATCACGACCAGGCCGAGCAGGAGCAGCACGCCCGCCACGATCAGGCCGGTCAGTCGGGTCGCGAACGGGGTCCAGGCGACACCGCGCCGCCGGGCGCCGTCGGCGACGGCCTCCATCAGGTCGTCGTACGCCAGCTCCGGCCACTCGGTGCGGCGCGGCACCAGGTGCAGCGTCTCGCCGTCGCGGATGCTCTGGGCGGCGAGCGTACGGGTCAGGTCGACGGCGCTGCCGTCGCTGCGGCGCAGCATCCACCCGCCGTGTCCGGTGCCGTCCGACGGTTCCTCGTCGGCCTGGCGCAGCACCGCGGGCATCAGTCCGACGAGCGGCAGATGCTCGGGCAGGGCGAGGTCCAGCCGTCGGTGCGGGGCGACGACGGCGATGCGCGCGAGTCCGGTTCCGGCCTGGGTGACCACTGACGACCCCTCGGTACGAGGAGCGGGCCGATGGGCCCGCGGCTGTCCTGACGGGAGAAGGCTACCTACCATGTGCCGGTGACGCGGGTGCCGGTTCTCCGCGACGGCCGAGCGCACGGGGGTGTCGGGCGTACGCACCACGCCCGCGAGAGGCAACGGAGGTCTGTCACGTGAGCACCGTGGTCGTCAAACGACCCGCCCGACAGCCGGAACCGGAGTACCCCTCCGGCGAGGTGCTCCTGGAGGCGCCGCCCGAGGTGCCGGCGCCGACCGGTAAGGCGTGGGGGCAGATGATGATGCTGCTGCCGATGCTCGCCGGTTCGTTCGCGATGGCCCTGATGTTCGCCGGGCGGGGCGGGTCGACGCTCGGGTACGTCACGGGTGGCCTGTTCGGGCTCTCCGCCATCGGCATGCTCGGTTCGCAGTTGAGCAACAACGCGGGCGGGCCGGGTAAGCAGGAGATGCTCCAGCGACGCCGGGAGTACATGACGCACCTCTCACGGCAGCGTCGCCGGGTGCTGAAGACGATCCGCAAGCAGCGCGAGGCGGCCTTCTATCGGCATCCGGACCCGGACATCCTCTGGTCACTGCCGTTGGGGCAGCGGTTGTGGGAGCGTCGGCGCGGCGACGTGGACTTCGGCACGGTCCGGATCGGCCTGGGCCCGCAGGAGCTGGCCACGCCCCTGGTGCCGCCGCCGGCCACGTCGCTGGAGAAGTTGGAGCCGATGTGCGCGTTGGCGCTGCGTCGTTTCCTCACCACCTACGGTGAGGTGCCCGACCTGCCGGTGACCATGGCCCTGAACGGGTTCGCCCGGGTGCACCTGCGCGGCGATGTCGAGGCCGCGCGGGGCATGGTCCGGGCGGTGCTGGCCCAGGCCGCCGCGTTCCACGCACCGGACGACATGCTGATCGCCATCTGTGTGGCGCCGGATCGGCGGGCCGAGTGGGAGTGGACGAAGTGGTTGCCGCACGCCCTGCACCCGTCGCGTACCGACGCGTTGGGTCAACTGCGGCTGGTGTCCCCCTCGGTGACCGGCCTGGAGGCGATGCTCGACGACGTACTCGCCAGCCGGCCCCGGTTCAACGCCAGCGGCGGTGGCCCGCAGGTCTCCGGGCCGCACGTGCTGGTGGTCGTCGACGGCGGTGACACCGCCGGTTCGGACCACCTGATGACCGAGGGCGGGGTGGAGGGCGTGACCCTGCTCGACCTCTCCACCCCGGCGCCGCGTCTGCTCGACCGGGCGCGGCTGGTGCTGGAGGTGTCGGCCGACCGCAAGCTGGACAGCGTCACGGTGGACGGGCCGGCGGAGATCGGGCGGGCCGACGACTGCCGACCGGCCGAGGTCGAGGCGTTGGCCATGCAGTTGGCTCCGCTGCGCCTGTCGGCTGCCTCGCGGGGCGGCGGCGACACCCCGCTGACCAGCGAGTTGGGCCTGGCCGACCTGCTCGACATCGGCGACCCGTACGAGTTCGACGTCGACCGGGCCTGGCAGCCGCGACCCAACCGCGACAAGTTGCGGGTGCCGATCGGGATCGGCACCGACGGCGGGCCGGTGGAGCTGGACCTGAAGGAGTCCGCGCAGGACGGCATGGGTCCGCACGGGCTGCTCATCGGCGCGACCGGGTCCGGCAAGTCCGAGCTGCTCCGCACGCTGGTGCTGGCGCTGGCGGCGACCCACTCGTCGGAGAGCCTCAACTTCGTCCTGGTCGACTTCAAGGGTGGTGCCACCTTCACCCGGCTGGACGGGTTGCCGCACACCAGCGCGGTGATCACCAACCTGGCCGACGAGCTGCCGCTGGTGGACCGGATGACCGACTCCATCAACGGCGAGCTGGTCCGCCGGCAGGAGCTGCTGCGGGCCGCCGGCAACTACGCCTCGCAGCGGGACTACGAGAAGGCCCGGGCGGCGGGTGCGCCGCTGTCGCCGTTGCCGAGCCTGCTCATCATCTGTGACGAGTTCTCCGAGCTGCTCACCGCGAAGCCCGACTTCATCGACATGTTCGTGCAGATCGGCCGGGTCGGCCGCTCGCTCGGCGTGCACCTGCTGCTGGCCAGCCAACGGCTGGAGGAGGGGCGGTTGCGGGGGCTCGACACCCACCTGTCGTACCGGATCGGTCTGCGGACCTTCTCCGCGATGGAGTCGCGGGTGGTGCTCGGCGCCACCGACGCGTACGAGCTGCCTCGGTCGCCGGGTCACGGCTACCTGCGGTTCGGCACCGAGCCGCTGGTGCGGTTCAAGGCCGCGTACGTCTCCGGCGCGTACCGGAGCAAGACCGCCGCTGCGGTCGCGGCCGGTGACGGCGGGGACCGGGTACGCGAGTACACCACCGCCTACGTCGCCCCGCCGGTGACCCGGACGCCGAAGCCGGAGGAGGAGCCGGAGCCGCTAGACGGGGTCGGCGAGAGCGTGCTGGACATCCTGGTCGGCCGGCTCGCCGGTCGGGGCAAGCCCGCCCACCAGGTGTGGCTGCCGCCGCTGGCCGAGCCGCCGACGTTGGACCAGTTGCTGCCGCCGTTGACCGCCGACCCGGCGCGCGGGGTGACCGTGGCGCACGCCGGCCTGCTGGGCGAGTTGCAGGTGGCGGTGGGCATCGTCGACAAGCCGTTCGAGCAGCGTCGGGACGTGCTCTGGTTCGACCTGGGCGGGGCGGCCGGTCACGCGGTGATCGTCGGTGGTCCGCAGAGCGGCAAGAGCACGTTGCTGCGTACGGTGGTCACCTCGCTGGCCCTGACGCACACCCCTCGGGAAGCCCAGGTCTACTGCCTCGACCTTGGCAGCAGCGCGCTCTCCTCGCTGCGCGAGCTGCCGCACGTCGGTTCGGTGGCGACCCGACTCGACGCCGGTCTGGTGCGGCGTACGGTGGCCGAGTTGCAGTTGCTGATGGGCGAACGGGAGCGCCGGTTCGCCGAGCGCGGCGTCGACTCGATGTCCGAGTACCGGCGGGCACGTCGCCACGGGCAGCACGACGACGACCCGTTCGGCGACGTCTTCCTGGTCATCGACGGCTGGGCCACGCTGCGGTCGGAGTTCGAGGACCTCGAACCCACCATCAACGACATCGCCAACCGTGGGCTCTCCTTCGGCATCCACCTGATCGTCACCGCCGGACGCTGGATGGACCTGCGTCCGGCCGTCCGGGACGTCTTCGGCACCCGGCTGGAGCTGTGGCTAGCCGACGCGAGTGACTCCAACCTGGACCGCCGGGCGGCGATGAACGTGCCGGACAAGTCGCCGGGACGCGGCATCACGCCGGACGGCCAGCAGTTCCTCGCGGCGCTGCCCCGGGCCGACAGTTCGCAGGAGGCGGAGACCCTGCCCGAGGGGGCACGCAAGCTGGTCACCGACCTGGCCGCCGCGTGGCAGGGCCCGGGTGCCCCGCCGATCCGGCTGCTTCCGCCGGTGGTCCCGTACGGCAGCCTGCCGGACACCGGCCGGCCGGGGGTGCCGATCGGCATCGCCGAGGTGGACCTGCAACCGGTGCACCTGGACTTCGCCGCCGACCCGCACTTCATCCTGTTCGGCGACGGCGAGTCGGGTAAGAGCACGTTCCTGCGGTCGCTGGCGCAGACGATCGTCGACCGCAACGAGCTGACCCAGGCACGGCTGGTCCTCGTCGACTACCGACGCAGCCTGCTCGGTGACATCGACTCGCCGCACCTGATCGGGTACGGCTCGACGGCACAGGTCACCGAGGGCATCGTGACCGAGGTCGCTGCGGTGATGCGGGACCGGCTGCCACCGCCGGACATCAGCGCGGAACGGCTGCGGGCCCGCGACTGGTGGAAGGGCCCCGACCTGTACGTGCTGGTCGACGACTACGACCTGGTGGCGGGCGCGGGCAGCAACCCGCTGACCCCGTTGTTGGAGTTCCTGCCCCAGGCCCGGGACATCGGCCTACACCTGGTCATCGCCCGACGCACCGGTGGCGCGAGCCGGGCGTTGTACGAGCCGGTGCTGATGCGGCTGCGGGAGATCAGCACGCCGGGCATCGTGATGTCCGGCAACCGGGACGAGGGGGTGCTGCTCGGCACCGTCCGTCCCGGGCCGCTACCGCCCGGCCGGGGCTGGCTGGTGTCCCGGCGCGGCGGGACCCGGCTGGTGCAGTTGGTGCACCTCCCACCGCGTTCCTGAGCGCGGTACGGGGTTGCCCGGACGGGCTACCGTCGGCCAGAGTGGATTACCGTGCGCGGCTGCGGGACCGTCGCCCCGGGTGCGAAGCCGCAGGCGCTGACTCCGGCGCAGGGCCCGGCCCTCACTGGGAGGCAGCGGCCGGCCGCGCCGGTGCCAGGTGAGTGAACGGGGGAGGGACATGGGCGACGAGTGGCTCGTCGACGAGGAGATCAACGTCGACATCCTGCAGCTCAAGGACTTTGCGCAGGCAATCCAGAAGGAGCTGGACGAGAACTTCCGGCCCAGTTTCGAGGGCGGCCTGCAACCCATGCTCACCGTGCAGGCGCCGTTCGGCGGCGGCGGGATGAAGGAGGCCGCATTTTTCCGCGGCCGGCACGACGAGAGCCGGATGGCGGTGTCCCACTTGATGGGCGACGCGATGAAGGGACTCGTCGCGCTCAGCACCGCCGCCATCTCCATCTCGGCGGAGTACCTGACCGGTGACGCGCTCGCCCAGGCCACCAACGACGACGTCCTCAATGCGTTCCACGGGGTCGACGGTCAGGAGACGCTCAGCGGCGCCTGGCAGGAGGGCAACGCCGACGATCCGGCCGGGACCGTTCCTCAGGAGGCCGCCAACCCCGCGCCGATGAACCCCTACTACGGCATGGACTCCTGCCCCACGGGTGACCAGCGGGAACAGACGCCGGAGTGGGCACAGCGGGAGGTCGTCGGCGAGGGTCCCGGCGCGTACGTGATCCCGGGCGACAGCGAGCGTATGCACGGTGAGGATCTCCGACTGGACCAGTCGAGTCTGCAGTGACGGCGGGGCGGAACGTGGGACCTGAGGAGCGGGGATGAGCGACTACTACGGCTGGCAGCCGCCGAGCTACCACATGTACTCCGGGGTGTCGGACGACTACGCGGCCGAGCGGGCCGCCCAGTCCACGCCGTACGAACCCACCTCGTGGGACTCGGTGAACATCGAGCAGATGTGGGAGTACGTCCGCAAGGAGAGCGACGAACGCACGACCGCGCTCGCCGAGATGTGGCGACGCGCCGCCAGTCTGCTCCAGTCGACCCGGGACAACCTCAAGCGCCACGCGGACTCGCTCGACGCCAAGTGGCAGTCGCCGGCCGCCCGCGTCTTCATGGGCCGGGTCGGCGCGACGCTGCACTCGCTGGACGAGTGGAAGACCGTGGCGAGCAACAACGCCACCGGTCTGGAGCAGCTCGCCAGCAAGATCAAGACCACCCAGACCGAGATGAAGACCCTCTGGGAGGAGTACCGGGCCGAGCAGGTCCGGCAGGGCGAACGGCGCTCCAACGACCAGGGTTTCCAAGCCTCCGACCTGGTGGACTGGATCCCCGGCGTCACCGGCAACAACGGCAGGTCGTACGAGGACGTCCAGAAGGACTACCACCAGCGCGCCAAGAACATCGTCAAGCCGCTGGCCGACTTCTACATCGACACGTACATCACGAACATCTCCCGGGGCGGAAAGTTCAAGGGCCCGACCGACGCCGTGCTCTTCGACCAGTCGAGTGTTCCCCGGCCCACCGGGCCGGGCGGACCACCGGGCGGTCGCCCCGGCGCGCCCTCGCTCAACGGCGCCCGCCCGAACCGGCCGGACATGCCGAACCGGCCGAACACGGGCGACCGGCCCACCGAACCCGCCGCTCCGCCGCCGGGTACGCCGGACGGCGTCAGCCTCGCCGGCACCACGGCTCCGGTCGCCCCGGCCGGTCCTCCGCCGGCCGCACCACCGCCGGTGAACACGCCGAACACGCCCGTCGCACCCGGCCCGGCCCCGCCGCCGGTGACGGGTCCCGGACTTCGTCCGGCCAACCCGGGCCTGAACCAACCGGGCTCGGGCGGTCGACCGAACGCACCCCGCACCTCGCTGCCGGGCGCCGGTGGACCCACCACGCCGGGCAGCCGAGGGCCGGCACCGAACCGTCCCACGCTTCCTGGAGCCGGTGGACCGGGTAACGGCGCCGGAGCGCCTCCGGGCGGCAAGCGCGGTCCCGCGCCGAACCGTCCGACCCTGCCGGGCAACACCGGTGCACCGGGCGCGCCGGGTGCACGTCCGGGCCGACCGGGCGGGCTGCGGCCGACCGGTGCACCCACCCCGCCGGCGTCCAGCCCGCAACTGCCGGGCTCCACGGCCCGTCCGGGCCAGCGGGGTGCCGCCCCCGGCCGTCCGGCCACCTCGCCGCCGCCGAGCCTCGGCGGCCAGCGCGGCACCGCACCGGGCACGCCGCCCAAGGCGGGTGCCGCTCCGGGTGGCCGGGGCACCACGCCCCCGGCCCCGTCCTCCGGCAAGCCCACTCCGGGCACCGGTGCCCGGCCCTGCCTGACCGGTCGCACCGGCGCCGCCCGCCCGGCTCCGACCACCGGCCCGGCACCTTCCCTCGGCGGACGCCGCGTCGGAGGCTCGGCGCCCAAGCCGCGTACCGGTCAGGCGCGCGACGGGGAGCAGGAGACCTGGGAGTACGGCGAGGGCGACGACGAACTCTGGGTCACCGAGTCGTCAGCGGTCGGTGTGGTCGAGGCGCCGGCCGAGCAGCGCCCTCGCGAGCAGGGACGGGCGCTCGGGCAGGCCTGAGCAGCGGCGGGCCGGTCACCGGAATTCCGGTGACCGGCCCGTACCATGCGGTGACCGTCCACGTTCCTCGCCGTCGGACAACCCGGCGGCCCACAGCGGAAGGCTGACGGGTATGCGAGTCCTCACCCGACCGGTGACCACCGTGGCGATGACCGCTGTGGGCGTCCTGGCCGCTCTGGTCGTGCCCGCCGCACCCGCGCTGGCCGACTCCACCCGGGACGACTCCTGGCACGTCCAGGCCCTGGAACTGGCCGAGATGCACCAGATCAGCCGAGGCGAGGGCGTCACCGTCGCGGTGATCGACACCGGGGTGGACGCGACACACCCGGATCTCAAGGACAACGTCGTGCCCGGCGTCGACCTCTATGACGACGAGGCCAAGGGGCGCGTCGACCGGGAGCGGCACGGCACCGGGATGGCCTCGCTGATCGCCGGGCACGGACACGGACCGGGTAACCGCGACGGCGTACTCGGCGTCGCGCCGAAGGCCCGCATCCTGCCGGTCACGATCAAGAGTCCACGTGCCGCCGTGATCGCGCCGACCGCGATCGCCGCCGGCATCAACTGGGCGGTCGACAACGGCGCGGACATCGTCAACGTCTCGCTGGGCGCGAGCCACAGCGAGGAGCTGAACCGGGCGGTGGACCGGGCGTACCAGCGGAACGTCGTCGTGGTCGCCGCGGTCGGCAACCGCAAGGACGCGATCATCGGTAACCCGGCCCGGCACCCCGGCGCGATCGCCGTCAACGGCACCGACCGGGCCGGCGTGATCAGCAAGGAGGCGGCGCTGCCGGCCGAGGAGGTCGACGTCGCCGCGCCGGGCGAGGACATCGTCCAGGCCGCTCCCGGCGGCCGGTACGTCACCGCCGTCGGCAACAGCGGATCGGCGGCGATCGTGTCCGGGGCGTTGGCCCTGGTCAAGGCGAAGTACCCGAACCTGACCGCGTTCCAGCTCTTCGAACGGCTGCTCGAGACCACGCGGGACGCCGGTGACCCGGGCAAGGACCTGTACTACGGATGGGGTGCTCTGGACCTGCGGGCCGCCCTGACCGGTGAGCCGGACGGCCGGGGCCGCAACGTACCGGCCCCCACCGAGCCGGACCTCGACGCGGATCTGGCGGCGGCCCGTGCCGTCGAGGGGCCCGGCCCGGCGGAGACCATGGTCGTGGTCCTGGTCTGGGTGGGGATCCTGGTGCTCCTCGTCGGGGTCGTGACGGCCGTCGTGCTGCTGCGTCGCGCCCGTCGGGGCAGGGCCGTCCCGGACGACGACCGACCCGCACCCGTCGGACCGGCACCCGGGAGGCACGTCCCATCCGGTGCACCGGACTCCGACGAGCCCGCCGACGACTCGGTCTGGCGTCGGCCGCCGGGCTGACCGATGTGCCCCGAGGAGGAACCCGTGACGTCGCCGCCCACCGGTGGATCTCCGTACCCGCCTCCCGGCCCCCCGCCGGTCTCCGGCCCGTACCCGGCGCCGGCCCCTTCCCCGATCCTCGGCCCGGCGGTGGCCGGGTCGGCAGCGGCGGCTCCGTCCCCGGGTGCCCAGGGTGAGCCGACCGTCATGCCCGGCCCCGAACGGACGGCCGCGCCGCGCCCGCCCGTGGTCACGCTCGCGGTGTTGCTGATGGTGCCTGCGGTCGTCGTCTGGCTGGTCGCCGGGGTCGCCTTCTTCCTGGCCATGCTGCGCACGGAGGGCACCGGGATCGGTCGGCTGCTGGTGGTGGGCATCGGCGGCGCAGTCCTCGCGCTCGCGCTGCTGGTGGTGTTCCTCGCCTCGCTCGGGATGATGATGGCCTGGCAGGGCGACGGCGCGGCCGGATTGACCGTGCCGGCCGGCTTCACCTTCGGGATCTTCGTCGTCGTCATCGTGACGCTGCTGGCGCAGGGCAAGCTGACCTTCCAGCCGACGATGGTCACCCCGCTGGTGGTGGGCGGCCTCGCGGGCGTCTCGCTCGCCCTGGTGTGCAGCCCGCCGGCCCGCGCCTGGTTCGCCCGTCGCCGCGCCTGATCAGGCCGGGGACCAGCGTCGGGCGGTCGCGTCGAAGCGGGCCAGCAGCTCGTCACGGCCGTCCTGGTGCAGGCAGTGCAGCGCGGTGCCGTCCGGTACGACAAGCGACTCCATCCGTGGCCCGCCCTCGCCCCACTCCGGCGGCGTGGTCTCGCCCGGCGGCCAGCGCAGCACCGCCACCCACTCGTCGCCCTCCTCGAAGGGCGAGCCCTCGCCGAGAAGTCCGAGGCGGCGGTAGAGCCGTGCCGGGGTGTCGCGTCCCGGGCCGTGCCAGGCGTGCACCAGCCCGGCTGCCCGGTCGTACCCGTCGTCGAGGTAGGACGGCAGGTAGCGGTGCGGGATGACCAGTTGCAGCAGCAGCGGTACGTCCGGGTCCGGCCCCTCGTCGACCTCGGGTTCCGAGGGCGTACGCGGCACCGGCACGCCCCGGCGCGACGGCTCGGCGTACGCGGCCGTCTCGCGGCGACGCTGCTCCTCCTCGGTCGCTTCGGTGATCACCTGCCGCAGCTCACCGACCCACTCACGCAGCTTCAGCAACGCCTCGCCGGGCAACGCCGCCGCCAGCGCGGTGTCCGGGTTGAGCAGCAACTGCCAGGAGAGGTCCGGCCAGTGGTCGGTGAGCTGGAGGCTGTTGATCACCACCAGGTCGTGCTCACCGAACGCCTGCCGCATCCGCGCCTCCGAGGTGAACACCGGCAGGCTCGTCCGGCCCTGCTCGTCGGGCAGGCTCCACCAGGGGAACTCCGGGTCGGAGAGGTCCCGGGTGACCGGGCCGTCCGGGCGCAGCGGCAGCACCAACTCGGCCCGGAACAGTGCTGACATCAGCGCGTTCGGGTCCTGTCGGCGGATCGCCTCGCGCAGCGGTCGTTCCGCCTCGACCACCGGCGCGGCGACCGACCGCAGTTCCTCGGCGGTCAGCCGCAGCCCGATCGGCAACCCGGCGTCGACGGCCAGCATCCACGCGTCGTCGGGCCAGTCGACGGCGAGGTCGGCGAGCCCGAACACGTGGTAGCTGACCGACCGGCCGGGTAGACCGGCGGCGACGGCTGCCGCCGAGGTGTAGGCCAGCACGTGGGTGATCCCGTCGTGGGTGCCGGTGGGCCAGGCCACCGGCTCCAGACCGGCCGCCGCCGACGGTGACACCGGCAGCAGCAGCGGACCGTCGGCGAGTGCGGCGAGGAAGGCCGCCCGGTCGTCGGCCTCGGCGGCGGCCAGCATCGCCCGCTCGGTGGCGGTGCTGGGCTGCCAGTCGATGGTGGGCTGCCGGTCGGTGAGTTGCCGGTCGGCGGTGGGCTGGCGGTCGGTCACCAGCCGCCGTCCCGGTTCACCCGCTGCGGCTGCCGACCGAGCACCAGACCGGTGATCGCCTCGTCCAGGTCCGCACCGAGGAACCAGTCCCCGGTGTGGTCCAGCACGAACACCCGGCCCTGCTCGTCGACGGCGAGGATGCCGGTGCCGTCGCCCTCCTCGCCGAGCGGGCTCAGCGGCACGCCGATCGCCTCGGCCAGTTCGGCGAGCGTCTCCACCGACTGCCGCACCAGGAACGGGTCCAGGTGGAACTCGCTCGGCGCGATCTGCTCGCCGTCGCCCCGTGGGCTGATCCGCAACCCGCCGAACTCGGCGTACGCGGCGATGGCCGCAGCCGTCATCACGTGCTGACGGCCGCCGGGGCTGGCCTGGGCGGCGATGCGCAGCCCCCACTCGCGGCCCCGGTCGTCGTCGCGGCCGTCGGGTGACCAGCCCGCCTCGGCCAGAGCCTCGGCCACCAGGGCGGGGAATCGTCCGGTCACGTCAACGCCTCCATACCGAACCAGTCGAGCAGCGCGGCGCAGGATCGGCAGGGCGGCTGGACCTCGCCGTGGCGCGGGTCGCCCTCCTCGCGTACCCGGGTCACCCGCACCTTCGCGCCCCAGAGCAGCGCCCGGGCCCGCGCCGCCTCGATCGGCGGCCCACCCTGCTCGGCGGCGTACAGGCGGTCGGAGACCAGCACCGCCTCGGCGCACCAGCCCGCGAAGCGTTCGCGCTGGTCGACCGGCAACCCGTGCAGGAAGCGCCGGACCACCGGGTGCAGGTCCGGCGGTGTGTCCCCGCGTACCGAGGTGTGGGTGTAGACGGTGCCGTCGGCCAGCAGCGCACCCGCCGCCAGCGGCAGCATCCGCGGCTGCGTCATCCGTCCTCCCGGAGGTCGTCGTCTCCCGGGCCGACCGGCCGGGACCGCTCGCCGAGCCTAACCAGCGACGGCGCTGCGGCGCGGCCCGGTCTGCGTCATCCCGGCCAGGCGCGCTGCATGTCGCAAGAGCGTGCGGGGCTCACATTCGGTGGAGCGGCTGGGATATCGTCGGTCCGACCCCCCGCCTGCTCGCCGCACGAAGCCCCGGAGCCATGACGCGCACCCTTCTCGTCTCGACCGACCAAGCCGGCGCCTACCCGTCCATCGGTGAGGCGCTGGCGGCAGCGGGCGACGACACCGTCGTCGCGGTCAGCCCCGGCACCTACTACGAGGCGCTGTTCGTCAACGACCGTGGCGCCACCGTGGTCGCCGCCGAGGGGCCGGGCACGGTCACCATCGACGCCTCCTCCGGGACGTACCCGACGGTCTCCTGCAACTCCGGTCGTCTGGAGCTGCGTGACCTCGTGCTCAAGGCCGGTGACGCGCCGGTCGTGGTGGCGGACCGGGCGAAGCTGACGCTGACCGGTTGCGAGCTGAGCGCCGGCTTCGGCGCTGCCGTCCAGGTCGCCGGTCGGTCGGAGTTCAACCTGGCCCGCTGCCGGGTCACCGGGGGACGCTACGGCCTGGTGGTGGAGGACTCCGAGGGCAGCGTCGAGGGCTGCGAGTTCACCGATCTCGCCGAGGACGGCATCATCGTGCGGATCGGCGCCGCCCCGACGATCCGCACCACCACCGTCACCCGCTGCGGCAACCGGGGCATCTACATCTACCAGTACGGCAAGCCCACCATCGAGGCGTGCGAGATCTCGCAGACCGGCCAGGCCGGGATCGCCGTCGTGCACCAGAGCGCACCGGTGCTGCGCCGCTGCCGGATCCGGGACACCCGTGGCCCGGCGGTCTCCTTCGGCCGGGGCTGCCAGGGCTCGGTCACCGAGTGCACCACCGAGAACACCGCCGAACCGGCGATCGAGATCGCCGAGGGCGCCTCACCGACCATCGTGGAGGGCCGGGTGAACCGGCAGGCGGCCTTCGGTGCGGCGGCGGCCCGCGCCGCCACTCCGCAGGACACCGCGCGGGTGGAGAAGCTGCTCGCCGACCTGGAGGCGATGGTCGGCCTGGAGTCGGTCAAGGAAGAGGTCCGCGCCCTGATCGACGAGATCCAGGTCAACGAGTGGCGACGCAGCGCCGGGCTGCCGGTCGGTGCGGTGAGCCATCACCTGATCTTCGCGGGTGCGCCGGGCACCGGTAAGACCACGGTGGCGCGCATCTACGGCGAGCTGCTCGCCGCGCTGGGTGCGCTGCCCGGCGGCTCGTTCCGCGAGGTGTCCCGCCGTGACCTGGTCGGGCAGTATCTCGGCCACACCGCCGAGAAGACCGCCGCAGCGTTCGAACAGGCGCGCGGCGGCGTGCTCTTCATCGACGAGGCGTACACCCTCTCCCGGTCCTTCGGCAGTGGCGGCGACTTCGGCCAGGAGGCCATCGACACGCTGGTCAAGCTGATGGAGGACCACCGGGACGAGATCGCGGTGATCGCCGCCGGCTACACCGGTGACATGGTGACGTTCCTCGACGCCAACGCCGGTCTGGCCTCCCGTTTCGCGAGGACGATCGAGTTCGGCAACTACTCGCCGGAGCAGTTGGTCGTCATCGTGGAGCGGATGGCCTCCGGCGACGAATACCTTCTGGACGACGGGGCGTCCGAGGTGCTCCGGCAGCACTTCGGCACGATCGAGCGCGACGAGAACTTCGGCAACGCCCGGGAGGCACGCAAGCTGTTCGAGGGCGTACGCAAGGCACAGGCACAGCGACTGCGCCAGTCCGGCCAGCGACCCAGCCTCGACGAGCTGCGTACCGTGACGGTCGCCGACGTCCAGGCCGCGATCGGACGCTGACCATGCCGGGCCGGTCAGGGAGGGACGTGCGGTGACGCATCCGGGTGCGGCGCGGCCGGGCGAACCGGGTTGGCAGCAACACCCGGGGGCCACGGCACCGCCGCAGCAGCGCACGGCACCGCCGCAGCAGGCCGCCACGCCGGCACCGACGCTCGGCGGGGCCGGGCCGGGGCAGGCGTGGGCCGCTCAGCGTACGCAGGGACGGGCGACCGTCGGGACCGCGTACACCAGCCAGGCCGCCGCGCTGGCCGCAGCCGTTCCGGCCGCCGAGCCGGCGGTGGAGCAGAGACCGGCGCCTCCGGCCCAGCCCGACGTGGCGGCCCGACCGGAGGGCGTCGACACGGCGGCGACCTCGCCCGACGCGGCGTCGATCCCGGTGGTACGCCCGCACCGGCGTCCGCTGCGGGTCGGCGGGATCCACGTCGCCCAACTCGTGGCCTGGCAGGCGGGTGCTGCCGGGGTGCTGGCCGCGAGCGCGCACGGACTGCCGTTGACCATCGCGGTGGCCACCGGTGTGGTGCTGCTGCTCTCGCCGACCCTGCTGCGGCACCGGGGCCGGTGGCTCTATCAGTGGCTGGCCGTCTGGTGGGGCTACCGGGGTCGACGTCGGCAGCTCACCGCCACCGGCACGGACGCGGCCTGGCAACTGCTGACCAATCTGGAGGGCAGCGTCGAGCTCGACCAGGTCGAGATCGACGACCAGCCGGCCGTGCTGCTGACCCACCGGGGCGGTCTGAGTGCCGTGCTGGAGGTGGACCCGACCGAGGGCGCCCTGCTGATGGGCGCGCCGCAGGCCCTGCCGTCGCCGGTGTCGCTGTTGCCGGCCGCCGACCCGGACACTCCGGCCGTGGCGGTGCAGGTGTTGATCCAGGTCACCCCGGCACCTCGGGCCCGCTCCGCAGCGGTGGACCGGGCGTACCGCGAACTGACCGGCGGGGAGGTGCCGGCGAGCCGGCAGGCGTGGGTGGTGCTCCAGGCGCCGCGTACCCCCGACTTCCATGCCGACCGCGACCTGCGCCCGGCGCTGACCGCGGCGATCCGCCGCACCCGGCGGCAGTTGCGCCAGGACCGGGTGTCCGCCCGGCTCCTCAACCGGGACGAGGTGCTGGCCGCCGTCGCCGGCCTCACCCATCTCACCGACGGGCCGGCCGGTGGTGACCGGCCGCTGGCCCGGGAGGGCTGGCGGCACTGGTCGGCGCAGGGCGTCCCGCAGAGCTGCCACCGGCTGCTCGACTGGCCGCGTCGGTCGTGGGAGGTCGATCCGCTGCTGCGCGGGTTGCCCGCGGCGGCCGGCGTGGTGTCCATCGCGGTGGCCCGGGAGACCGGTCGCACCGGTGCCGCCGACGCCGTGGTGGAGGTGGCGTTCCGGCTGATCGGCGCGGACGCCGACGCGCTCGCCGCCGCCGACCGGGCCCTGGAGGAGGCGGTCCGTGGTCACGGTGGCCGCCTGCAACGACTCGACGGCGAGCACGCGTACGGCGTGGCCGCCACCCTGCCGTTGGGAGGCTTCCTCAGGTGAACGGCGTCGCGTTCCCCGGCAGCCGGATGGGGCTGCACGTCACCGACGAGGCCGCCGTCGCCGGCCTGCACCTGGTCGCCGGGGGCGGCGGGCTGGTGGTCGGGCGCAACCGGCAGCAGGAGCCGGTGGGGTTGCGGGTGTTCCGGGCCGAACCGACCCGGCTGATGCTGACCGGCGGGGTACGCGCCGCCGAACTACTCGCCTTCCGCTCCCTCGCGCTCGGTGCCCGGCTGTTCATCCAGACCGCTCGCGAGCAGGAGTGGGACGCCTTCCTGCGGCGCTGTGTGATCGGCCGGGAGATCGCCTCGTTCCTTCCACCGGGAGTGGCCCCGCCGGTGCCCGCCACCCCCACCGAACCGCAACTCGTGGTGATCGACACCGGTCCGGTCACCGGCCCGGACACCAACCTCAGCGCACCCTGGCGGGCCACCCTCGTGGTCCGCGACGAGCTGGCCGGTTGGGACGTCGAGGTGCTGGTCCGCAGCGACATCGTGGTGCTCCAGCGGCTCACCGAGGCCGAGGCCGCGACCGCCGCCACCGCCCTCGGTCTGGTCAGCGTGCAGGGCTGGTTCACCCAACTGCACCCGGAGATGGTCGGCCTGATCACCAAGGGCAAGGTGCAGTGGGTGATGCTCAGCATGACCGGCACCGAGGGGCAGCTCATCGGGCCGGTGGCCCGGGGCGGCTGAGCGACGACTCAACGAGACGCGCCCTCGCCGGGCCCCGGACGGCTCGCGACGGCGCGGAACCGGCGATCCGGCAGGCCAGGACGGTGGTCCACGCCACCGACTTTCCCCTGCTTTAGTACATCTGGTGGCTCCCGCACGGACACCGACGGCGCTTATCCTCCCGAGGTCTAACCCTCGGAGGCCGCGCACATGCAGCGAAAAAGAAGTACACGACTACTCACAATCCCGGGCGTACTGGTCACCGCCGCCGCGCTCACCCTCTCCAGTGGCACCGCCGCGTTCGCCGACCCGGTGCCCACGACGCCGTTCATCAGTGAGATCCACTACGACAACGTCGGCGCGGACGTCGGCGAGGCGATCGAGATCGAGGCGCCGGTCGGCTTCGACCTGAGCGGTTGGCAGATCGTCCTCTACAACGGCGCCAACGGGGCGCCGTACAACACCAGGACGCTCAGTGGTGCGGTCCCGGCGGCGGGTGTCGTCGTCGCGTCGTACCCGGCCGACGGCATCCAGAACGGCGCGCCCGACGGCGTCGCGCTGGTCAAGCCCGACGGCGGGGTGGCCGAGTTCATCACCTACGAGGGCACCTTCACCGCGGTCGGCGGCCCGGCGAACGGCCGGACCGGCGTCGACATCGGGGTGGAGGAGACCGGGTCCACCCCGGTCGGCCACTCCCTCCAGAAGATCGACGGCACCTGGCGGCCCCCGGCGCCGAACAGCTTCGGGGTGCGCAACAGCGACTCCGGCCCGGGCCCCGATCCGGACCCGGATCCGCCGCTGGGCTGCACCATCACGGTCGACCGCACCATCGCCGAGGTCCAGGGCACCGGCAACGCCACGCCGTTGGCCGGCACCCGGGTCACCGTCGAGGGCATCGTCACCGCCGACCACCGCACCGGTGGCTACAACGGCGTGTACGTGCAGACGGCGGGCAGCGGCGGGGAGCGCACCGTCGCCGCCGGGACCGCCTCGGACGCGGTCTTCGTCTACCTGACCACGAACACCGCCAACCACCCGTCGGTCGCGATCGGCGACCGGGTCCGGGTCAGCGGCACTGCGAGCGAGTTCAACGGCCTCACCCAGCTCACCATCGGCGCCAAGAGCGACGTCCAGGTCTGCGAGCAGGGCGCACCGCTGCCCGCCCCGGTCCCGGTCGAGCTGCCGCTGAGCGACGACGCCCGCGAGTCGGTCGAGTCGATGCTGGTCGCCCCGGTCGGCTCGTACGCCGTCTCGGAGGTCTACAACACCAACCGGTTCGGCGAGGTCGTCCTCACCGCCGGTGACAAGCCCGCCGCCACCCCCACCGACAAGGCCCGCCCCGGCTCGGAGGCGGCCCGCCAGCTCGCCGCCGACAACAAGGCGCGCCGACTGCTGGTCGACGACGGCAAGACCACCAACCTGGCCAACGCCGGGCTGCTCCCGCCGTACGTCTCCCCGGCCGCCCCGCTGCGGGTCGGTGACTCGGTCGAGGCGTTCGGTCCGTCGGTGCTGTCGTACGCCTTCAACGAGTGGCGTCTCCAGCCGACCCGTCCGGTCGACGCCGACACCCCGCCGGCCGCCCGGACCACCTTCAAGTCCACCAACCCGCGTACCGCCGCTCCGGTCAACGTCGGCGGTGACCTGCGGGTGGCCAGCTTCAACGTGCTGAACTACTTCGTCCACTTCGGCGGAGACGCACGCGGTGCCGCGAACGAGGCGGCACTGGTCAAGCAGGAGGCGAAGATCGTCTCGGCGATCAGCGCGCTGGACGCCGACGTGGTCGCGTTGCAGGAGATCGAGAACTCGGTCCGGTTCAACGCCAACGACCCGCAGCAGGCGCTCAAGCGCCTGGTCGCCGCCCTGAACACCGAGGACGGCGCGGGCACCTGGGACTACGTCCGCACCCCGACCGAGCTGCCGGGCGCCGCCCAGCAGGACGTCATCACCACCGCGATCATCTTCAAGCCGGCCAAGACCCAGCCCAAGGGGCCGTCGCGTTCGGTGAACGACGAGTCGGTCTGGTTCAACGCCCGCGAGCCGCTGGCGCAGACCTTCACCGCCGGTCCGCTCGACTTCACCGTGGTCGTCAACCACTTCAAGTCCAAGAGCGGCGCCGGCAGCGGTGACAACGCCGACTCCGGGGACGGTCAGGGCGGCTGGAACGGCGACCGGATCCGGCAGGCCACGGCACTGGCCACCTTCGTCGACCGGGTGAAGACCGACAGCGGCACCGACAGCGTGCTGCTGCTCGGCGACTTCAACGCGTACACCCACGAGGACCCGATGCAGGTCCTCTACGACAAGCAGTACGCCAACCTGAACGACACCGGTAAGACGAGCTACGTCTTCGGTGGCGAGTCCGGCTCGCTGGACCACGCCCTGGCCTCGCCGTCGCTGGCGGACCGGGTGACCGGCGTGGACGTCTGGCAGACCAACGCGGTCGAGTCGTACGCCTTCCAGTACGACGGCCTGGCCTCGTTCTTCGCGCCGGACCCGTACCGGGCCAGCGACCACAACCCGCTGATCGTCGGGCTCAACACCGGGGCCAGCCCGGTGGACCTGCAACTGCTGACCATCAACGACTTCCACGGTCGGCTGGAGTCCCCGGCCACCGTGAACGGTCAGCCGGTCGGCGGTGCCGCCCAGCTCGCCGGTCTGGTCAACCAGCTCCGGGCGCAGAACCCGAACACCGCGTTCGTCTCCGCCGGTGACAACATCGGCGCGTCGACCTTCATCTCGGCGATCGACGACGACAACCCGACGATCGACTTCCTCAACCAGGCCGGTCTGACCGTGTCGGCGGTGGGTAACCACGAGTTCGACCAGGGCATGGCCGACCTGACCGACCGGGTGATGGAGCGGGCCGACTTCCCGATCCTGGGCGCCAACGTGTACCGGGGCGACACCCGGGCGCTGCCGGCGTACTCGGTCAGCACCATCGGCGGGGTCAAGGTCGGCTTCGTCGGCGTGGTCACCGAGCAGACCGCGTCGCTGGTCAGCCCGGACGGCATCGCCGGCCTGACCTTCCGTGACCCGGTGGCCGAGGCCAACCTGGTCGCCGCCCAGCTCAAGGACGGCAACCCGGACAACGGCGAGGCCGACGTGGTGGTGCTACTCGCGCACGAGGGTGCCGCCACGGAGAACATCGACTCCCCCGAGGCCCTGGCGAACGACCCGGTCTTCGGCAAGTTCACCCGGGTCGACGCCACCATCGACGCCATCTTCAGCGGCCACACCCACCAGCCGTACGCCTTCGAGGTCCCGGTCCCGGGCACCGACAAGCTGCGTCCGGTGGTCCAGGCCGAGGACTACGGCAAGCGACTGGGCAAGGTCACGCTGACCTTCGACCCGCAGTCGAAGTCGGTCACCGCCGCCGACGCCTCGCTCGTCGACGTGGTCGGTGCGCCGCAGGACCCGGCGGTGGCCGACATCGTGGCCGCCGCCAAGGTGAAGGCCCAGGAGCTGGGTCAGCGCAAGCTCGGTGAGATCACCGCCGACATTCGGCGGGCCTACACCGACGGCAACGAGGACCGGGGCAAGGAGTCGGCGCTGGGCAACTTCATCGCCGACGTGCAGCTCGCCGGCACCGCCGACGCCGGCCGGGGCGGGGCGCAGATCGCGTTCATGAACCCGGGTGGTCTGCGGGCCGACCTGCTGTACCGGACCGACGGCACGGTGAGCTACGCCGACGCCTTCTCGGTCCAGCCGTTCTCCAACGACGTGGTCACCAAGTCCTACACCGGTGCCGAGATCAAGCAGGTGCTGGAGCAGCAGTGGCAGCCGGCGGGCGCGTCCCGTCCGGTGCTCTGGCTGGGCGTGTCGAAGGGCTTCAGCTACACCTACGACCCGACCGCCGCGCAGGGCTCGCGGATCACCTCGATGCAGCTCGACGGCGCGCCGATCGACCCGGCCGGCACCTACCGGGTCACGGTGAACTCGTTCCTCGCCTCCGGTGGGGACAACTTCACCACCCTCGGTGGGGGCACCGACCGGGTCACCACCGGCGACAACGACCTCACCATGCTGACGAACTACCTCGCCGCCAACTCGCCGGTCACCGCGGACACCACGCCGCGTTCGACCGTCGGGCAGGGCGACCCGGAGTGGGACGTCACGGTGCAGGCCCGCAGCCAGTGCGTCGGCACCAACGCGTACGTCTCGGTCAGCGCCCAGAACGCCGACGACGTCGCGCTCACCATCGAGCTGGTCACCCCGTACGGCTCGCGCAAGGTCACCGATGTGGCTCCGGGCAAGACCGCCTTCCAGGCGTTCAACACCCGGGCCAAGACGGTGGCGGCCGGTACGTCGACGGTCAAGGTCACCGGTACCGTCAACGGCCAGCCCGTCACCACCCAGGTCGAGGCGCCGTTCCCCGCTCTCACCTGCGGTTAGTTCACTCGCGGTGGCGGTGCCCACGGGTGCCGCCACCGCACCATCCCCCGTTCGAAAGACATAAGCGCCAAACGGAGCATCGAATGCACACAAGGAACCACAAGCGCCTGATCGCGGCGGCTGCCGCCGGTGCGCTGCTGGCCGGGTCGGTGGCGCTGGCGTCGCCGGCGCTGGCCGAGCCGGTGGACAGCACCGACGTCCGCGTCACCGTCGACATCGAAGAGGTCAAGGAACCGGGCGTGCTCGCCCTCTCCGTCGCCGGCAACTCGGTGGCGCTGTCCGAGGACGGCTCGACCCTGCTGGTCCGTCAGTTCACCGGCACCCTGCCGACGGTCACCGTCACCGACACCCGGACCGCCGACGAGGTGCCCGAGGGCTCCGCCTGGGCGGTACTGGGCAGCGCGACCAACTTCGTCGGCAGCAGCGGCCAGGACCCGATCAGCGCAGGGCACCTGGGCTGGAAGCCGCGCCTGATCGACGGCGGCGACAGCGGCCTGGTCAGCGAGGGTGAAGAGGTCGTCACCGTGCTGGACGAGCCGACCCAGCCGGGCAACAACGTCGGTCTCACCGACCAGGAGCTGCTGGTCTCCACGTTCGACTCGGGCGCGGTCGCCGGTGACGCGTACTCCGTCAACGCCGGACTGTTCCTGCGTACCCCGGCCGACGTCGCCGCCGGGTCGTACACCTCGACGCTGACCCTCTCCCTGTTCGAGTAGTGCCCTGGCCGGGGGAGCCGTCTCGGGCGGCTCCCCCGGCCGCACCCCTACCGCCGAAGGATCCCGCCATGTTCCGAACCTCGCCGCCGCGAGCGCTGTCGCGGCTGCTCGCCGTGCTGGCCGTGGTGCTCGTCGCCACGCCGATCGCGCCGGCCGGTGCGATGGCGGAGCCGACCACCCCGACCGTCACCTGGGCGGTGCAGCCGGCCGACCGCAACGGCCCGGACGGGCGGCGGTGGATCGAGCACACCCTCGACCCCGGTCAGGTCATGACCGAACACCTGGCGGTCCGCAACTTCAGCGACTCCTCCGTGGTCTTCTCCCTCAAGGCAGCCGACGGCTACCTCACCGACAAGGGCCGCTTCAACATGCTGCCCTCGAACGAGACGTCGGTGGACGGCGGCACCTGGATCGAGGTGCAGGAGCAGGTCACCGTCGGCGCCAAGCAGACGAAGGTGGTGCCGTTCACCATCACCGTGCCGGAGAACGCCACCCCGGGCGACCACCCGGCGGGCATCGCGGCGACCGTCACCAGCACCGGCGGCACGGTCGCCGTGGAGAGCCGGGTCGGCTTCCGGGTGATGATGCGCGCCAGCGGCACGATCACCGCCAGCCTGGCGGTCGGCGGGCTCACCGCCACCTACACGCCCTCGTGGAACCCGTTCTCCGGCGGCACGGTCCAGGTCAGCTACACCGCCACCAACAACGGCAACGTCGCGGTGACCGGCGGCGGCGACGTGACCGTCCGCGAACTGTTCGGCCTGACCGGGCGGCAGACCCCGACCGAGGTCGACGAGATCCTGCCGGGCGGCCAGAAGACGTTCGAGGCCCGCGTCGACGGCGTGTGGGGGTTGGGCCGGATGCGGACCACCGTCGACCTCACCCCCGCCGTGCTCGGCGGCGACGCGACCGACGCGGTGATCCGTCCCGCCTCGACCAGCGTCACCACGTGGAGCGTCCCCTGGGCGCAGCTCGTGCTCCTGCTGGTGGTCGTCGCGCTCGTGGTCGTCGTGGTCATCGTCCGTCGGCGCCGCCGACAGCGACTCGCGCAGATGCTCGCCAGCGCCCGCGAAGAGGGCCGGGCCGAGGGCCGCAAGGCCACCGTCGGCTGACCGGCCACCCGGCGTCCGCCTCGGCGCGACGCCGGGTCAGCCGGTCGGCGATGCCTCCAGGTCGGTCGGCAGAAGTACCCGGAACTGCGTGTTCCCCGGCGTGCTCGTCACCCGGATGTCGCCGTGGTGCTTGTTGACCACGATCCGGTACGAGATGTCCAGCCCCAGCCCGGTGCCCTCGCCGACCGGCTTCGTGGTGAAGAACGGCTCGAAGATGCGCGGCCGGATCTCCGCCGCGATACCCGGTCCGGTGTCCACGATGTCGACGGCCAACTGGTCGTTGACCAGGCCGGTGCGGACGGTCAGGGTGCCGCTGTCGCGCATCGCGCCGAGGGCGTTGTCGATCAGGTTGCTCCACACCTGGTTCAGCTCGGCCGCGTACGCGGGAATGGCCGGCAGGCTCCGGTCGTACTCCCGGACCACCCGCACCCCGGTCGGGACCTTCGCCTTGAACATCACCAGCGTGGCGTCGAGCAGTTCGTGCACGTCCACCACCTGGTACGGCGCCCGGTCGAGCTGCGAGTACTGCTTGGCGGCCCCGACCAGCGTGGAGATCCGGATGGCCGCGTCGGCGATCTCCGCCATCAGCAGCTCGGTCTCCACGGCGTAGGTCAGCCAGCGCACCGCCGCCTCGACGTCCTCCGGCCCGACCGCCACCCGGACCCGCTCCAGCCAGTCGACGTCCAGCCCGGCACTGACCAGCGTCTCCGCCAGCTGCCAGCCGGAGGTGAAGCCCTGCTCGTCGAACCAGTCGGTCAGCGCGTCCTCGGCGTCGCTGGCGGCCAGGGCGGAGAGCGGCGCGGCCTTCGCCACCCGTTCGACCGCCTCCTCCTGGAGGCCGACGAGGGCGTGCAGCCGTCGGCCGTCGATCCGACCGTCGGCGATCAACGCCAGTTTGTGCCGCATCGCGGCGATCCGCTCGCGCAGGCTTGAGGTGGCGCGCACCGCCGCGCTCGCCGGATTGTTCAGCTCGTGGGTCAGCCCGGCCGACAGCGAGCCCAGGGCGAGCAGCCGTTCCCGCTCGCCGACCAGCGTCTGGGTGTCCCGCATGCCGATGAACATGCCATCCAACAGGTGCATCGCCATCGGGAACCAGGACCGCACCGCGTGCGCGAACTGCTCCGCCGGGAGCACGAAGAACTCCGCGTCGGTCAGCGCCCACATGCTGTTGCGATACTGCCGGGCGTCGCCCACGTACGCCTGGGTGGCACCGCCGTACGCGCCGCGCTGCGAGGTGCGGCTGATCTCCACCTCGTCGCCGTGCACGGTGCGGCAGAGGCGTACCGTGCCGTCGAGCAGGACGAAGAAGCACTCCGCCGGGTCGCTCTCCCCATAGACCAGCTCACCGCCGGCCCGCCGCTCGACCCGCCCCTGACTGGCCAGGAACGCCAACTGCTCGGCGTCCAGCGACTCGAACAGGAACAGCGTCCGCAGCTCGTCCTCGGTCAACCGCTGCGGCTCCGCTCCGGCTGTCGGTCCGTCGGTGGTCATTGCGCCTCCAGGTAACGGTGCACCAGGGATACCGCCATCGCGCCCTCGCCGACCGCCGAGGCCACCCGCTTCACCGACGCGGCGCGGACGTCACCGGCGGCGAAGACGCCCGGCAGGCTCGCCTCCAGGTGGTACGGGTCGCGCGGCAGCGACCAGCCGGGCGGCCGGCGTCCGCCGGTGACCAGGTCCGGCCCGGTGACCACGAAGCCCCGCTGGTCGCGGACCACCGTGCCGTCCAGCCAACCGGTACGCGGTTCCGCGCCGATGAACACGAACAGCCAGGAGGTGTCCACGTCCCGCTGCTCGCCGGTGCGGGTGTCGCGCAGCGTCAGTCGTTGCAGGTGTTCGTCTCCGGCGGCGGCGGCCACCTCGGTGTGCGGGTGCACGATCACCTGCTCGATGCGGCCGAGTTGCTCGATCAGGTACTGCGACATCGAGGCGGTCAGGTCGGCACCCCGGATCAGCAGGTGCACCCGCTGCGCGTACCGGGAGAAGTAGACCGCCGCCTGGCCCGCGGAGTTGGCCCCGCCGACGATGTAGACGTCCGCGCCGACGCAGCTCGGCGCCTCGCTGGCGGCCGAGCCGTAGAAGACCCCCCGGCCGGTGAAGTCGTCCAGGCCGGGTGCCGCCAGCATCCGGTACGACACTCCGGTGGCCAGCACCACCGAGTGCGCGGCCAGGCTCTGGCCGTCGCTGAACCGCAGTACCCGGGCCGAGCCGGCCTCGTCCAGGCCGACCACCTCGCGGGTGCTGAGCAGCTCGGCGCCGAACTTCAGCGCCTGCCGGCGGGCCCGGTCGGTGAGCTGCGCGCCGGAGACGCCGTCGGGGAAGCCGAGGTAGTTCTCGATCCGGCTGCTCTGCCCGGCCTGCCCACCGGTGGCCAGCCGCTCCACCAACACCGTCCGCAGCCCCTCGGAGGCGCCGTACACCGCCGCACCCAGCCCGGCCGGGCCGCCACCGACCACGATCAGGTCGTAGAAGTCCGCCGTCGGGGTGACGTTCAGGCCGATCAGCCCGGCCAACTCCGCCTCCGCCGGAGCCACCAGCGTCTTGCCGTCGCCGGTGACCACCAGCGGGACGTCCGCCTCGGTCACCCCCGCCGCCGCGAGCAGCCGCGCCCCCTCGGGGTCGTCGACCAGCAGCCAGCGGTACGGCACCAGGTTGCGGGCGAGGAAGTCACGGATCGCGAAGGACTCGGCGGACCACCGGTGCCCGACCACCCGGATCTCGGTGGCCGCCGCGATCGGGCTGGCCGACCAGGCGTCCAGGAGCGAGTCGACCACCGGATAGAGCTTCTCCTCCGGCGGGTGCCAGGGCTTGAGCAGGTAGTGGTCGAGGTCGACCAGGTTGATCGCGTCGATCGCCGCGCCGGTGTCCGCGTACGCGGTCAGCAGCACCCGGCGGGCCGCCGGGAACAGGTCCATCGCGGCTTCCAGGAACTCGATCCCGGTCATCTCCGGCATCCGGTAGTCGGCCAGCAGCAGGGCCACCTGCTCACCGCGCAGTTTGATCTCCCGCAGCGCCTCCAGCGCCTCGGGGCCGGAACTGGCACGCACCACCCGGTACCGGTCGCCGTAGCGACGCCGCAGGTCCCGGGCGACGGCCCGCGAGACCGCCGGGTCGTCGTCGACGGAGAGAATCACCGGGTTCGCCATGGGCCAATGAAAGCACGCCAATGTGCCGCCCCGGTTGCCCGCGAAACGACCGCTGACGGTGGACGCTCAGGCGTCGAGCGTCCCGTCCTTGACGCCCTGGACGAAGCCGATCCACTGCCTGGTCGTGAAGGACAGCACCGGGCCCTGCCGGTCCTTGCTGTCGCGGACAGCGACCACGGCCGGGAGGTTGTCCGCCACCTCGACGCACGCGCCGCCGTTGTTGTCGCTCCGTGTGGACTTCCGCCACACCGCGTTAGTGAGGTCCGGGGTCATCATGGTCACCCTCTACTCAATCTCGCCTGCTATCCGCAGATCAATCTCGCCGGGTTACGTACACGCCTCGGCCGGGCTGGCCGTACACCAGGCCGCGCGCCTTGAGCTGGATCATCGTGAACCGGATGACCGTCTCGCTGACCTCGTACTGATCGCAGAGCTTCTTCGTGCTGGGCAGCTTGTCCCCCGGCTTCAGCACGCCGGACTCGATCTGCCGCGTGATGTCGTCGGCGATCTGTTGATACAGCGGCACAGCCATGCGTTGCCCTCCCTGCGTCAAGAGAACACGCAGGGAGATTCATCAGGCGACACGGGGTATCGTCGGTACACCCAGCGCACCCAGTAACGTAGGTTGGCGAAGGGGTGTCCGATGGTCAGTTACGAGAAGTACGTGCTGCTCACCGCGCTGACGCTGGCGCAGCGGCATCGGCCGGTGTGGTCGTGGCGGAAGTGGCGAATGGTGTGCCGCTGCGGATCGAGCCTGCCGTGTCGAGCCCGGCACCGGGTGCCGATCAACCGGGGCCACTGGGGTGTGCGATGACGGAGCACCTACCGGTTCGGCCGACCTGGGTCTGTCTCCGCTGCGATGCACCCTGGCCGTGCGCTATCAGCCGAACGGAGCTGGTCGACGAGTACGGCGCAGCACGCACCTGCCTGACCCTTTACCTGGGTTCGTACATGCTGTCAGCCGCCGAGGATCTGAGCTGGGTGCCCACGGAAAGCCTCCGCCGGAGGTTCCTCGGATGGCTGACCTGACCACACCCTGCCCCGGTGATCTGCTCCGCGTGGGGCGTGAGGCCAGCGTGCAGTTCCGACAGCCGATCCTGTTCCGCGTGATCCGGGTCCTGGACTGGACCACGTACGACGGGTGGATCTGGTTGGAGGGCTACCAGCTCAACGGGCGAGGAGATGCGGTCGACCGCCGGGCCATCTTCGTCCAACCAGCCGGACTGCGGACCGCACCGGCACCCGTGGCGGTCCGGCGATCGGGGCGGAAGAGGGTTTCCTCCAAGCGCTGCGGCACGGCCTCCGCAGGGACAGCGGACCCGGGGACGCCGCCGTAGGCTTCCGCCATGCTGGCGTACCGGTCGGTGAACATGGGGTGGGGTCGGCTGGCGTACCGCAGCATCGAGGGCGGGCCGGGCACGGAGGCCGCGCCGCCGATGGTGCTGGTGCACGGCGGCGGGGGCGACGGAACCACCTGGGACGCGCTGGCACCGACGTTCGCACGGCACCGCACCGTCCACCTGCCGGATCTGCGGGGGATGGGTCGCAGCGACCGGGTCGGACCGTATTCCCTCACGGTGCTGCGCGACGGCCTGCTAGCACTGCTCGACCGGCTGGCCCTGGAACGGGTGGTCCTGGTCGGGCATTCGCTGGGTGCCGCCGTGGCACTGCTGGCCGCCGAGCGGGATCCGGAGCGGGTGACCGCCCTGGTGCTTGAGGAGTGCCCGCCGCCGGTGCCACTCGGGATCATCGTTCCCACCGACCTGCCGGACAGCGCGCCGTACTACGACCGGGAGGTACGCCCCTCGGTGCTGGCGGAGTTGAACGCTCCCGACCCGGCCCGCTGGTCGGCGTTGGCCAGCCTCTCGGTGCCCACGCTGGTGGTGGCCGGTGGGCCGAGCAGCTATCTGCCCCAGGAGCCGATGGCCCGGATGGCCGACAGCTTCCCCGCCGGGCGTCTGGTGACCGTCCCGACCGGCCACCACGTCCACGCGCAGGCACCCGATGTCTTCGTCGCCGCCGTCGAGTCCTTCCTCGCCGACCCGCCGACGGCCCGCGCCGCCGTCCCGTCAGGCGCGTAGTCCCCGGAGCAGGATCTCGACGTACCGGTCCCGGTCGGTGTCGCCGCTCACCGTGACCGCGTGCTGGAGGCCGCAGAACAGCGCCCGCAGGTCGTCGGCGGTGATCTCCGGGCGGATGGCACCGACGGCGCGGGCGCGGTGCAGCAGCCGGTCCACCGCTGCGGTCAGCGCCCGGCCCAGTTCCCTGGTCTCCGGGCGGGCGGCCTCGGGCTCGGCCAGGACGGCGGCGAGCGCCGGGTCACCGAGCTGATGATCGAGTGCGACCCGGAGCAGCCGGGCCATCTCGGCGGTGACGTCCGGCCCGGCGGCGGCCTGTTCGGCCGCGTCGACGAGTTGGGTGAACCGGTCGGCGGCCAGCGCCTCCAGCAGGGCCTGCCGACTGGGGAAGTGCCGATAGACGGTGCCGACACCGACCCCGGCCGCCTTGGCGATGGCGTTCATCGGCAACTCGACGTCACCGGCGGCCAGCCGTTCCCGGGCTGCGCGCAGCATCCGGGCGCGCACCCGGGCCGAGTCCGCACGCAGGGGCTCGGCGTTCGTCGGCGGGTCGGTGGACACAGCACGAGGATAATCCATCCGCACACCAGCGGATTACTTATCCGCTCCGTGCTACGGTCGACACCACCGCAGCGGATAGTTCATCCGCTGCGGCCGACCGGAGGTGCCTCATGCCCGTTTCCTGGACGTTCGACGACATCCCCGACCAGCGCGGCCGTACGGCAGTCGTCACCGGGGCCAGCAGTGGTCTCGGCCTGGTCGCCGCCGGGCAGCTCGCCGCCCGGGGCGCGACGGTCGTCATGGCCGTACGCGACCCGGTCAAGGCCGAGCAGGCCCGCGCCGGCATCGCCGGTGACCTGGTGGTACGCCGACTCGACCTGGCCGACCTCGACTCGGTCCGCGAGTTCGCCGCCGAGTTACGTGCCGAGGGCCGACAGGTCGACCTGCTGCTCAACAACGCCGGGATCGCCAAGTCGGGACACGAGCGGTCCGCCCAGGGGTACGAGAGCGTGTTCGCCACCAACCACCTCGGCCACTTCGCCCTGACCGGCCTGCTGCTGGACCTCTTCCGACCCGATCGGGACCCGAGGGTGGTCACCGTCGGCTCCGGCTTCTATCGACTGCTGCGCGGCGCACCCGACCTGGACAACCTGGCCGGTGATCCGGCGGCCACCGAGCCCGTCCCGTACATCCGGTCGAAGCAGGCCAACGCCCTGTTCGGCGTCGAACTGGACCGCCGACTGCGCCGTGCCGGCAGCCCGGTCCGCAGCCTCCTCGCCCACCCCGGCATGGCCCGCACCCCGCTGAATCGCCGGTACGACAACGCCGGGGAATGGGCGGTGACCCGGATCGGCGGTCTGCTGCTCGCCCGCAGCTCCGAGAGCGGCACCGTCCCGCTGCTCTACGCCGCCACCGCCTCGACCGCCGAGACCGGCGTCTTCCACGGCCCGCCGCTGTTGCGGTGGGGCAACCGGGTGCACAGCCGCCAGGTCGTCGCACCCGCCGACGACCGGGCCCTGGCCGTACGGCTCTGGCAGGTCTCCGAGGAGGCGACCGGCGTGCGCTACCTCGACGTGTCGGAGGTCGCCACCGCGCCGAACTGATCAGCCAGTCGTCTCCAGGGCGGCGCGGAACACCACCGTGACGCTGAACGTGGTGCCGTCGACCTGGTACGCGTAGCACCCCGGCCCGCCGACAGTGGTGGTCGCGGGCAGGTCGTTCTCCGGACGGACCAGCAGGGCGTGGTGCCCGCCGTCGCGCGGCTCCCCGAGGTAGGCGAACTCCGCACCGGCCGGGCCGGGCCCGTCGATCCGGGCCGCCCGCACCATCACCGGCCCGGCATAGCCGGAGCCGATCCACCGGACCTTCTTCGTGTACGTGCCGTCCTGTTGCCGGTCCATGGCCCGCAACTCCAGCACCCCGTCCCGGAAGTAGTCGGCGACCGGATAGAGCGGCCCGGGGCCGAGCACCCGGCTCGCCTGGCCGGGGTGGGGCCAGGGCTGCGGCTCGGTGACCGGGCAGGCGTCCCCGGGTGCCACGGTGGGTAGCCGGAGCGGCGGAGCGGCGAAGTCCGTCGCCGTCGCCGCACTGCCGGACTGCCCGGGCGGGGAGCCCGACGGGTTCGGCGCGGGCGTGCCGTCGCAGGCCACCACAGACAGGAGGACGGCGACCAGTACCCATCCCACTCTCACCACCATCGCATTATCGACCGGGCGCGATGGATGCGCAGCCCCGCTCAGCTGAGGCGGGCGATCAGCCGCTCCCCCTCGGGCCAGGGGCCGAACCCGGCCGCGCTGTCGAGGTGTCCGACCTCGCCCGCGTCCACCAGCTCCGCTCCCCAGTCCTCGGCGTACTCGGTGAACTGGGCGAAGGTGGTGTACGGGTCGGTCCGGCTGGCGACCAGGACCGTCGGGAACGGCAACGGGGTGCGGGGCACGATCCAGGGCAGGTCCCCCGGCTCGTCCGGCTCGTACCCGTCGATGACCGGCGGGGTGACCAGCAGGGCGCCGACGACCGGACCGGTGTGCGCGGCCGCCCACACGACGGTGCTGACGCATCCGGCGCTGTGCGCGACGAGCACGGCCGGCTCGGTCGAGGCGTGTACGGCCTCGTGCAGCGCCGCCACCCGGTCCCGCAGGACGAGCGGCGGGCCGGGCGGCTCGGGTGCCCATCGGTAGTCCGGGTGCCGGCCGGCGAGCCAGTTCATCCAGTGCTCGGGGCGCGGCGTTCCTCGTCCGGGCACGAGCAGGTGTCGGGTCACCCGGCCGACGGTAATCGCACGTACCCGCCCCGTCAGTCCTTTTTCGACGGACGGTCAGGCGGCTAGAGCCGAGACGGCCGCGGCCACGTAGAGGCATCCCCCGAGGCAGACCGCCGCACCGGCGATCGCCGGCATCCAGGCCGCCAGACCGGCCACCAGCGCACCTCGGCCGGCTCGCCCGGCGAGCAGCGCCTGCCCCCGGATGGTGAGCACGCCGACGCCGGTCAGCGTCAGCGCCATCCCGACGCCGAACCCGAGCACGATCACCACCGCGCCCAGGGAGCGGCCGGTCAGCAGACCGCTGACCAGGATCAGGAACGCCGACGGCGAGGGCAGCAGCCCACCGGAGAGCCCGAGCGCGATCAGCCCGCGCCGGGACCACGGGTCGACCGGGACGTCGTGGTGATGGTGGTGGCCGTCGTCGCCGTGGTGGTGATGGTGGTGGCCGTCGTCGCCGTGGTGGTGATGGTGGTGGCCGTCGCCGCCGTGGTGGTGATGGTGGTGGTGGCCCCGCTTGGTGAGATGACGTCGGATCAGGTACGCGCCGACACCGATCACCACGATCCCGGCCACCACCTGGAGCACGGCGGTGATCGTCCTGGTGCCGAGGTCGGCCACGCCGCTCAATCCCGTCCAGACCAGCGCCAGCACCAGGACGGAGAAGGTGTGCATCACCGCGACGATGACGCCGAGCCGGAGCGCGTCCCGGTAGCGGCCGTGCGTACCGACCAGGTACGCGGCGGTGATGCTCTTGCCGTGCCCGGGTGCCACCGCGTGCGCGGCGCCGACACCGACCGCCACGACGAGTGCGACCCAGAACAGGGCCGCGTTGTCGAACAGGGCGATCAGGCGCTCGTCGAGCCCGTTGAGGTCGTTCATGCCGTACTCCGGTTACGTCGTCGGGTCAGGGCAACGAGCAGCGCACCGAGCCCACCGGCGGCGACCACGCCGACGGCCAGCGCGGCGGCCGGGGCGGATCGGCCGCCCGAGCGGGTGAAGTCCACCCGGTGGGTGCCGTCGGTGGCGGTGAACAGCGCCTCGGCCGGTGTCGCCGACTCGGCGCGCAGCACCGTGCGGTACGCCTGGTTGAGGTCGGTCAGCGCGGTCACCGTGATGTCGAGCGCGGTGACCGGGGCCGGACAGTCGAAGCGCAACCGGGCGCCCTGGGCGAGCAGGGCGTCCAGCGGCTGGAGTTGCCCATGGCAGGGTCGACCCTGCTGGCTGACGGTGATCCGCTCGCGCAGGTAGTCCTGGACGGCGGTGGAGTCGCGGAGCTTCTGCTCGCCGGTCACCTGGGTGGCGACCGGGCCGGTGGTGGGGTCCTCGAACGCGCCGAGCGACTGGCCGAGCGCGACCCAGTCGTCCTCGGCGGGCTGCCAGGACAGGTCGACCCGGGAACCGTCCACGGCGACCTGGGCCGTCGTGGGCGGCCCGAAGGGATGGGCGGCGGCGGGCACGCCGCCACCGGTGGTGACGGCCAGGGCCGCCGTGCCGGCGAGCAGCGCACCCGCGATGCTGCGGTGATTCATGGTTCTCTCCGGAACGCGCCGGGCCGTGGGGGTCCGACCGCGCGGCCCCCACGACCCACGGCGGTCATTCGAACAGGGACAGGGTCAACGTCGACGTGTACGCACCGGCGGCCACGTCGGCCGGGGTACGCAGGAACAGGTCCGCGTCGACCGAGTACGCCCCACCGGCGACGGCACCGGAGTCGAACGTGGAGACCAGCAGCTCCTGGTCGACCAGACCCACGTTGTTGCCCGGCTGCGTCGGCTCGTCCAGCACGGTGACGACCTCTTCGCCCTCGCTGACCAGACCGCTGTCGCCGCCGTCGACCAGACGCGGCTTCCAGCCCAGGTGCCCGGCACCGATCGGCTCCTGACCAGCCGCACCCGTGAAGTCGGTGGCGCTGCCCAGCACCGCCCACGCGGCACCCGACGGCACCTCGTCGGCGGCACGGGTGTCGGTGACCGTCACCGTCGGCAGACCGCCGACGAACTGACGGACCAGCAGCGTCGACCCGTCCTCGGTCAACGCCACCGAGTCGCCCGCGATCGACATCGCGAGCACTCCCGGCTCCGTGATCTCCTCGATGTCGACCGTCACCGACACGTCGCCGCCGGTGCCGGGCTCGGCCAGCGCCGGTGACGCCAGCGCCACCGACCCGGCCAGCAGCGCACCGGCGGCGACCGCCGCGAGCAGCCGCTCACGATTCCATGTGTTCATCCGTTACTCCGTCGATCTTCGCTGTTGCGGAACTGAGGGCTTCGCCGGACGGTTTCGTCCGGGCGGGAGACGGTGGCGGCGCCGGGGAGGACGCCGCCACCGCAGGTGGGCTAGTCGCAGCTCGCCGCGTCGAACGGCACCTCGACCCGCATCGTCACCGGGTCGCCGTCGACCGTTCCGGTGACCTTGACCGTGGCGGTACCCGCCGGCACGGACCTGGCCCGGCTGGTGAACGCCTGGCTGGCGGACTTGCCGGGAGCGACGTCGGAGACCTTCCGCGAGCCGTACGGCGTCACCAGCTCGACGTCCAGCGGACCGGCGTCGGTGTTGCGGGCGGTGACCGAGACGTGCGCGGTGGTGCCGACGCAGTGGGCGCGGGCCTGCACGTCGACCTTCCAGCCGGTCACCGTGATGGCCGGGCTGGTGATCTTCTGGTTCTTGCTGGTGAGGAACACCTCGTACGCGCTGCCCGCGTTGGTACTGGCCGGCACGGTCAACGTGTAGCTGATCCGGCCCAGTTCGTCGGCGGTCACGGTGGCGATGCGGTCCTCGTCCCGACCGGTGTCACCGGTGCTACCGGCCTCGCGCAGGTGGACGGCGACCTTCTCGGCCGGGTCGTAGCCGTACGCGGAGACGGCGACCGTGCCCTTCACGTCGACCGTGGTCTTGTCGACCGTGACCTGCTGACCGGCCGTGTTCTGCGGGGTACGCAGCTCGTTGACGGTCCGCTCGCCCTCGTCGTTCTTGCGGATCAGGAACCCGTCGTGGTGCTGCCCGTTGGCGTAGCGGGACTCGTAGCGCAGCGTGCCCTGCTCGACGTCGATGAGCTGGTAGAGCTGGGTGTTCTGGCTGGTGCTGGTCACCTCGGCACCGTTGCCGGTCCAGTTCTGCCCGTTGTTGAGCTGGTACATCTTGCCGCCGGAGACGGACACCGCGTAGACCGTGCCGTCGTGCACGGCGGCCGAGCGACGGTTGGTGGCCACGTTGCCCCGGCCGTACGAGTGGTCGTGGCCCTGGAGCACCAGGTCGACGCCGTACTTCTCGAACAGCGGGCCCCACTGGTTACGGACCTGGGCGTTGTTGCGGCTGCCGGTGGTCGAGTAGACGGGGTGGTGGAAGGTCACCACCGTCCACTTGTTCGGGTTGTCCTTGAGGACCCCCTCCAGCCAGGCGGTCTGCGCGGCCATCAGGGTGGCGTTGCTCTGGTGGTTGGAGTCCAGGGCGATGAAGCGCACGCCCTGGTAGTCGAGGGAGTAGACGGTCTGCTTGAGTTCCGGGTTGCCCGGCCCGTTGTCCGGGTACGGGAACTGCGGCCGCCAGAACTGCGACAGGCCGCCGCTGTACTCGTGGTTACCCGGGACCGAGATGTTGTTGATCTGGCCGTCGATGAAGCCGCTGGCCTTGTACCACTGGCCCCACTGCTCCTCGCTGTTGGCGTGGTCGATGAGGTCACCGGCGTTGACGATCGCCTTGGCCTTCGGCCGGTCGGCGAACGCCTGCCGGAAGACCCGGGGCACGGCCGAGTCGATGTAGTTCTGGGCGTCGCCGTAGTAGATGAACGAGAACGGCGCGAAGTCGGCGGCGGCGGTGGTGAAGTCGATCCACTCGCTCCAGTTGCTGCCGTCGCCGACCCGGTAGGTGTACCGGGTGTTCGGCGTAAGGCCGGTGAACTCGACCGTGTGGTAGGTCGAGGCGTACCCGAGCGAGGTGTTGACCGCCGTGCTGGACAGCGCGGAGAGGCGGGTCACCGCGCCGGTGGGCGGTACGACGTCGCCCAGTGCCCGGGGCGCTTCGAGGATCTCGGCGCGAGCCCACTCTGCCGGTGCCTCGGCCCGCCAGGTGACGCGCTGTGAGGTGGACGGTGTGGTGGTCGGGGTCAGGATGATGCGGTCCGGTACGGGGGAGGGCTTATGGATCTCGGCGGCGGGATGCTTGGCCGGCGGGGCGTCGCCGAAGGCGGCGGGGCTGATCGCCACACCGCCGACGATCAGGGCTGCGGCACCGATCGCCACGATCTTGGTCCGGCGCGCACCGATGCGCCAGGGAGCCTTCTGGTCGGTCAAGACTCTGGTCACCCTTCAATGAGGAGGCGGACGGCGGCACCGGTGGTCGATCACCTGCCGGCACGCGCCGTCGTCATTCGCGCAGTCGTGCCCGACCGGACGGCAACAAGATCCTTTCGAGCGAGTGAACAGTCGCCCGCGATCCCGCCCTGACCAGCAACTGTTGGCCTGCCGGTCATCCGCCCGACACCGACGTACCGCCTGCGTTCAGGTCTTCTTCGTACGCTCGGCGGCGTTATGACCGATCAGCACACCGCCCCGCCACCCCACCCCGACCGCACCGGCCGTCGGCTGCGTGCCGGCGGTGCCCTGCTCTGCACTGCGGTCCTGCTCGGGGCCCTGGTCGGCAGTTCCGCACCGGCCGCCGTGGTGGTCAAGGACGAACACTTCATCAGCGCGCAGACGCCGGGCGTCCTCGACATCGAGGGCGGCGAGTGCTTCGACGACCCGGTGCACCTGCCGGAGGCCGGCGGGGCGGTCGTCCGCTACCGGCCGTGCGCGCTGACAGCGGACAACCAGACGTACGGGTTCGTGCACGCCGACGACGACGCGGACTGGGCGCCGGCCGCGTTGGGCGAATTCGCCTGGGGTGCCTGCCGGGACCTGTTCACCCGCACCTGGCCCGACGGGCAGGACCGGGACCTGCGCTTCTATCCGGTCCTGCCGACCGAGGAGACCTGGGCGGCCGGTGATCGAGACGTGATGTGCGTGGCCTACCGGCCCGGCGGCAGGTTGCCCGGCTCGATGCTGCCCAGGTGGTGAGCGGAGACCGAGTCGAGCACCGCGTCCAGCGGGCGTGGCATCCGGTCCAGGTCGAGCGCCTGCACCATGAGCCGGGCGTACGCCTCCTTGCGGCCGGACCGGGTGCCGACGAACCGGTGCAGTTGGGCGGTCAACTCCCGTCCCTGCTGCGCCGGCTGTCGCTGGAACAGCCGGAAGGACCGCAGGTCCCCGACCGCGTCCAGGAACTCCTGCACCCCGTCGGTGCCGACGGCCCGGATCAACTCGTCCTCCAGATCCCGTACGCAGACGTGGAACCCGAGTTCGGCGATCCGGGCGGTGGAGGCGGCGGTGGCGATCCCGGCCCGGTCGAGTCCGCGCCGGACGAATCCCTCCTCGGCCACGTCGTAGAGCCCGGCCAGCGGTAGGCCGCGCCCCTGCGGGCCGAGTAGGACCAGGTGGTGCCCGATGTTGGTGATGCCACCCATCGGCAGCACCCGTACGCCCTCGGCGGCCAGGTCCCGGCCGCGCCGGAGGGCGAGCGCCTGCACCGCCGCCTGGTCGCTGGCACCCTCGACCAGGAGCACGGCGCGGGCGTCACCCAGGGCGTCGATCGGGATCTGCACCCGCACCTCCTGACCGTCCGCACCATCATGCCGACCTGCCCCCGGGCGGCCCAGCGAGTTACCGCGTGGGCCGAGCGGTGGCCGCCCGTTCTCCGGTCAGGAGGCGAGTCGCCCGGTGGACGGGGTCGGCTCGGCGAGCCGGGTCGCCAGGTCGTCCAGCGAGAGCCCGAGCACCCGGGCCAGGGCGGCGACGGTGAAGTAGGCGGGCGAGGCGATGGCCCCGCGCTCGATCTTGCGCAGCGTGTCCAGCGAGATGCCGGCCTGGAGGGCGACGGCGGCGGCACTCCGACCGCCACGCGCCTGCTGGAGCAGGCGCCCCAACGCCAGGCCGCGCGCCCGCTCGTCCTCGGTCATCGGGGTACGCACCATGGGCCTATAGTAATCCTGGTATTAAAATACCAGGGCCGGGGAGCACACCGCCCCGCCGGCACGAACGACGAAGAGGTAGAGATGGTCGAGTTGAAGACGCCGGGCGAGATCGCCGTGATGCGCGAGGCCGGGCGGGTGGTGGCGACGGCGCTCGCCGCGACCCAGACGGCGGCCACGGTCGGCACGTCCCTGCGGGAGTTGGACGAGATCGCCGCCACGGTGATCAGCGAGGCCGGCGCGAAGCCCTCGTTCCTGCACTACCACCCCCGGTCGGCCCCCAGCCCCTACCCGGCGGTCATCTGCACCTCGGTCAACGACGCGGTGGTGCACGGCATCCCCACGTCGTACCGGCTCGCCGAGGGGGACGTGCTGAGCGTCGACTGCGGCGCGTACATCGACGGGCTGCACGGCGACTCGGCGGTGACCTTCATCGTCGGCACCGCCGACCCGGACGACCAGAGGCTCGTCGACGAGACCCGCCGCGCCCTGCACGCCGGCATCGCCGCCGCCACGCCCGGCGCCCGGATGGGCGACATCGCCCACGCGATCAGCACCGTCGGGCGGTCGCAGGGATTCGGCCTGATGGAGAACCACGGCGGCCACGGGATCGGCCGCGCCATGCACGAGGACCCGTTCGTGCCCAACGAGGGCAAGCCCGGCCGGGGCCTGCGGCTCAGGCCGGGGCTGGTCCTCGCACTCGAACCGATGTTCATCGCCGGTGGGAACGACAGATACCGGGTGGACCGGGACGGCTGGACGCTCCGGTCCGCCGACGGCAGCCGGGCCGCGCACTGGGAGCACACCATCGCGGTCACCGAGGACGGGCCGATGATCCTCACCGCTCGCTGAGACCGGCCCCCACAGACACGTCAGGCGCTCGCCGCCTCCCCGGCGGCGAGAAACCTGGCCCGGTCGGCCTCGGTGTCGATGTCACCGCCGTCGGCCACGTCGGCGACCGGTACGACCCGGATCTGCTCGGCACGTTCGCGCAGATAGGGACGGGCACCCACGTCACCGACGGCCGACGCGGCGACACCCGCCCAGTGCGCCCGGCCGAGCAGGACCGGGTGACCGCGCCCGGTGTGGTAGCCCGCCATCGCGAGCACCTGCGGCGCGGCGAGACCGACGAGCCGGCGTACCGCCTCGGGGGTGATGCCCGGCATGTCGACCAGGAGCACCAGCGCGGCCACCGCCGGGGTCGGCGTCAGCGCGGCGAGACCGGTACGCAGGGACGATCCCATCCCGCCGGCCCACTCCAGATTGACCACCACCGCCGCTCCGGCCAGATCGGCGCGGGCGGCGACCAGCTCCGCGTCGGCACCGAGCACCACGGTCACCGAGTCGCAGCCACCGGCCGCCAGGGTGGCCGCCGCACGTTCCACGAGCAGCCGGCCGTGCACCTCCACCAGCGCCTTGGGTCGCCCGTACCGGCGGCCCGCACCGGCCGCGAGCACCAGCCCGGCGACCGGCGGGCCGGACCCGGCACGTGTCGAATCCACCCCTGGACGTTAACACCGGGCAGCCGGGATCTCAGCGCCACCATTGCGCGGTGGACCGATTTTGAATAGTGCCGGCGACAACCGCCGCAGATCGATCGGCCACCGCGAACCTCAAAGTTTCCTCAAACACGCTGGTCGACACCGATGCACATTAACCAACGCCTTTAGTTTTGCCTCAGCCGATCGACGGATTCACGCCACCGAACGCCTGCCAGCAGGCGATACGTGGCCGCAGAGGACAGCGAAATCGAGGTGGAAGCCGGCCGGAAAACGCTCGGATCGACGCACCGCGCAGCCGAATTCATACAGATGTAGGAGGTCTGATGCACCGTCGCCTTTTGGTGTCGACAACTGTCGCAACAATGTGTGCCGTAACCCTGTTCGCGCCGTCCTCGTCGGCGGAGAACGTGAACGCGAACTGCGGCAATCTGCCCGGCAACCGATCCGCCTCCGGGTGGACCGACTACGCACAGCTCGGCAAGCAGCTCGCCCAGATCGAGGCGACCAGCAACGGCCGGGTCGCCGTGGACGTCATCGGCCAGTCCCACCGGGGTCGGGACATCTACACCGCCCGCGTCGGCACCGGTGACCGCGTACTGCTGATCACGAGCGAGATCCACGGCAACGAGAAGACCGGCACCGAGGCGCTGCTGCAGATGCTCAAGACCCTCGGCTCCAGCGGGAGCCCGCAGGCCAAGTTGATCCGGGACAACCTGACCATCGTCGCCGTTCCGAAGTTCAACCCCGACGGTGCGGAGCTGAACCGTCGGCAGAACGACTTCCCGTGGAACGAGGTGGTCGAGAAGTTCCCGCAGTTGGCCGGCACCAACGCGCCGTACTACTACAGCAACGGCGCGCGAGGCTTCGACGTCAACCGGGACTTCAGCGCGGACCTGACCGCCGAGCCCTCGCCCGCGACGCGGCCGTCCAACGAGACGCTGCCCGGCATGTACCTGACCAACGAGTCCCGGGCACTGCGTGACCTCTACGTCAACCTGCGCGACGAGTTCGGCAAGGTCCACGCCTACGTGGACCTGCACCACATGGGCCCGTGCAACGAGAACATCGGGACCGACCAGTACGTCACGGTGGCGCTGGACTTCCCGCCGCTCGGCTCGGAGGCCGCCGGCAACCCGAGGTACGCCGACTGGCCGCTGCTCGACCAGGACGCCTCCCGCCGGCACACGCTGGCCGCCGCGCTCGGCATGATGCAGCACGCGGGCAACGGCTCCGGCACCGGCTCGCCGTTCTTCGGTGGGGTCAGCCAGTACGTCCACTACCAGGTCTCGGACGGCTACAGCTTCGACCGTGACTACGCCGGGCAGGCCCGGTCGGCGTTCGCCCTCAACGGCAGCGCGAGCGTCCTGTTCGAGGTACGCGGCCAGTCCCACGCCTGGGGTCAGAAGCAGAAGGGTCAGCTGACCAAGGCCGTCGAGGCCGGCATCGTCGGCATCGCCGAGCGGATGGCGGACCGGTCGGTCGACAACCTGAACGGCGACGACTTCTACGAGCTGCCGAAGTACTGGTAGGCAGCACCACCAGGTGACCGGGCGCATCCGGTCACCGAGCGGGCCCCCTTCCCCGGGCGGGAAGGGGGCCCGTCGTCGTCGTGACGGTGGCCGGATCAGCCGATCGCGTACGCCCGGATGATCGTCACGTCGGTGTAGCCGCCGACGGTGTCCGTGACCCGCGCCCGCAACGAGACCGCGCCGGACGTCGGGTTGCCGACCTGGGCGGTCCAGACGCCGTTGATCTTCTTGACCGGTACCGAGCGCCAGGTCTTGCCGCCGTCGAAGGACGCCTTGGCGGTGACCGTCTTGACCTTCGGGTTCTTGCCCAGCTTGGCGTCCGGGCCGGCCTTGGGGCGGCTCAGCTTCAACTGGACGTTCGTGCTGCCGCCGGCCTTGGCCCGGTTGTGCAGGTCGAGGCCGTTGGGCAGCATGGTCAGCGCGTAGACGGGCGCGGTCACCGAGCTGTTCGGCTTCGCCTTGAACCGGTACGTGACGCTGGTCTTCGGCGAGAGCATCCCGGCCGGGAAGGTGATCTCCGGGTAGTAGCGGCTCGCGTCGTTGGTGAGCGTGTACCAACCACTCTTCTTGACCTTGTACTCAAGGCTGGTGAAGTACGGCTCCCAGCCCCTGTCCTTCTTGGTCTTGACCGTCTTGCCACCGAACTTCAGGGTCGCGGTCGCCTTGTCGCCGCCCTCGACGCTGCGGCGGGGGAAGCCGGGGTCGGCGAACATGTCGTTCAGCGAGTACGACAACCAGCCGTTGGTGAGCTGCGGCAGCCAGGTCGACGGCCCCCAGGCGGACCGGAAGAACCGCAGCGTGTACGACTTGCCCGCGCTGACCGTACGGGGGGCGAAGTAGTGCCCGACGACCGGTGCCGATCCGTCCTTGGCTTCGGTGTAGGCGTGTACCCCGACGTCCCACTTGCCGGCCGAGAGGCGGACCTTCGTCCGGTACGGCTGATCGGTGCTGACCAGGCCGGCGTACATGTCGCTGCCGCAGGAACGGTCGATCGGCTGCACCCCCAGGCTGCTGTAGTTCGCCGCCGACGGGCCGCGTCGGGTCTCCACGTCCACCGTCGCGAGCGAGGACTGCTTGAAGGTCCGCGTCGGGGTGCTCGGAACACTGGTCGTGGTGTACATGACCGCGTAGTGAGGGGACACTCCGGTGTGGTCGACCCAGGACCGCATCGCGGCGAAGGCCAGCCGTTTCGAGGAGTTCGGGACGACGTACAGCCCGCCGCCGGGGTCCCACCCGTCGACCGAGTAGGTCGCGGACGCGGAGCGGGTGCAGATCTGCCCGTTGGTCAGGATCTCCCGCCCGGCCGTGTCGATCGCCGGGCTGAGGCCGAGCGAGACCCGCTTGCCCTTGCGGGCGTCCACCGTGGTCTTGCTGGCCCCGGAGACCTTGACCGTGCGGGCACCGAGGGTCGAGGTGTCCCCGGTGCTGATCGCGGCGAGCACCGCGTAGGTGCCCTTCGGCAGCTTCTTGGCCTTGTTGGACTTGACCGAACGGCGCTCGTTGGTGGCGAGGTTGACCACGGTCGTGGTGACGGTGACCTTTTTGCCGTTGCGGTCCAGCGTGGTGACGGTCAGCGTGTTGGTCGCCGCGACCGCAGGCGCGCCGGCACCCAGCAGCAGCGCCGGCACCAGTGCCGACGCGACGGCGGCCCGGGCCAGGACGCGGGCACGCGAGGACGATCCGGGGCCGGAGGCGGCCCCGATGCGAGATGAGAACAATCCAGGAACTCCCGTGAGTGGAAGCCGATCCCGCAGTACGACAACGGCGGGAAAGCTGATGCTAGATGACATCCGCCGCCCGTACCGTCCCGTCCACAGTCGCGTCAGGGCAGGCCGATCAGGTCGGCCATCCGGCGCATCTGGTGGTCGAAGTACTCGTCCCGTGCGGTGATCAGGCCGTCGAGCTGGCCGAAGAGTTCGAAGCTGACGGCACCGAAGCAGTGGATCCAGCCGATGGAGCCCCGGGCCAGCAGGGTCTCGGGCAGTCCGGCGAAGAGGTGATCCCGCACGGTGGCGAGGTCGGCGTGCACCGGACCGGGCAGCTCGTCCGGCCCAGGATCGGCCAGGACGCCGGTGGTGAAGCCGTCGAGCAGGATCCGGATCAGGGTGGTCGGGGTCCGGGACGCCGCCACGGTGGTCTCCTGCGGTGCGGCGTATCCGGGGACCGGGCTGCCGAACAGCAGGGCGTACTCGGCCGGGTGGGCCAGCGCCCAGCGGCGTACCGCGCGACACACGGCGAGCCACCGGCCGCGCAGGTCGGTGCGGTCGGTGACCTCGGCGTCGGCCGCCTCGGCCGCGTCACCGAGGACCTGGTAGCCGTCCAGGATCAGCGCGGTGAGCAGCTCGTCCCGGCTCGGGAAGTAGCGGTAGATCGCCGAGGAGACCATCCCCATGTCCCGGGCGACGGCACGCAGCGACAGGTTCGCCCCCTCTGCGGCGAGGTGGCGGCGGGCGATCGTCTTGATCTCGTTGATCATCTCGGCTCGGGCCCTGGCCCGGATGGCGGCGGCAGGCATACCGGAGAGTGTCGCACACATTCGAGAGCACTGCTCTTGACGAAGGGCGCCCCCATGAATGAGCATTGGTCTCAACAGAGAGCACTGCTCTCAACCGAGGGGAGACTTCGATGGCCGTTCACCTGATCGTCGGCGCCGGCATGGTCGGCTCGACCACCGCGCGACTGCTCGCCACGCGTGGGGAGCAGGTCCGGATCGTCAGCCGGTCCGGGCGGGGCCCGATCCACGCCCGCGTCGAGCGGATCGCCGCCGACGCCACCGACGCCGACCGGCTCAGCGAGCTCGCGCAGGGCGCGACCGCCGTCTACAACTGCCTCAATCCCGCCTACCACCGCTGGCTCACCGACTGGCCACCGATGGCCACCGCGCTGCTCACCGCCGCCGAGCGGTCCGACGCGCCACTCGTGATCGCCGGCTGCCTCTACGGGTACGGCGAGGTCAGCGGGCCGATGACCGAGCAGACCCCGCTCGCCGCCACGCACCCCAAGCTGCGGATGCGCGCCGACATGTGGCGCGACGCCCTCGCCGCCCAGCGCGCCGGTCGCCTCCGCGCCGTCACCGAGGTACGCGCCAGCGACTACCTCCAGGCGCAGTCGATCCTGACCTTCTTCCTCGGTCAGCCGCTGCTCGCCGGACGTCGTGCCGTCGTCCCCGCCCCGCTCGACGTGCCGCACACCTGGACCTCGATCAACGACGTGGCGGCCATGCTGGTCACCGCCGCCACCGACGAGCGGGCCTGGAACCGCCCCTGGCACGTGCCGAGTGCGGCGCCGATGACGATCCGGCAGCTCGCCACCCGCTTCACCGAGCTGGCCGGCGTGCCCGCGCCGAAGCTCACCAGCGCTCCCGCACCGGTCTTCCGGGCCGCCGGCCTGTTCGTTCCGATGCTCCGTGAGTTCCAGACCACGGCATACCAGTTCGCGCGACCGTTCGTGATGGACTCCTCGGCCGCCACCACCGCGTTCGGCCTGCGTCCCCAGCCGATCGACGAGGCGCTGCGCGAGGCGATCGCGCTGCTGCGCAACGCATCGGGCACGAGCGCCGACGCCGCTGCACCCTCCTCGGCCGCCGCCTGATGACGACACCGCACGCGAGAAACGGTGGTCCGAGGACCACCGTTTCTCGTTGCCGCCTACGTGGCCGACGCCCTACCGAGGTTCAGGAGACCGGCACGGTCTGCCGGGTCTCCGCGTCGCGGTCGACCCGGCTACGCGCCCGTACGCTCTCGGTCTTGAGTCGCAGGGCGGGACGTTCCACCAGGTGCCAGGAGGGTACGGCGAAGAGCATGGTGCCGAGCAGGCTCAGCACGATGTAGCCGAACATCCCGAACTCGGCACCACCGACCAGGGCGAGGACCTGCTGCACCGGGAAGCCGTAGATGTAGAGGCCGTAGGTGTAGTCGTGCCGGCGGCTGATCCGGGACAGTTGCTTCGGCAGCGCCACCGCGGCGTACAGCACCAGGTAGCCGAAGGCCGGCAGGCCGACGGCGAAGAAGCCGCCCTTGAGCAGCGAGCCGGTCAGCACGACACCGGCCACCATCGCCCACACACCGTTGACCGGGATGCGGTGTGCGTACAGACGGGCGGCCGTGCCGAGCAGGAACAGGAAGCCGAGCATCAGCGTCCAGTCGGCGGCGAAGGCACCGAGCAGCGGGAACGGCCCGATCGCGCCGTGCTGCGGCGGGCGTGAGGTGATGGTCGGTCCGTTGAGGAAGTCCCACAGGATCAGCGCATAGCAGACGAACGTCAACAGCAGGACGGCACGCGGCGACCGGCGCAGCACCGCGGTCATCATCAGCAGGGCCACCACGCCGTAGAACGCCAGGTCGTACCGGAGGGTCCAGAGCGAGCCGTCGAACGCGCTCGGACCGCCACCGAGCCGCCCGTACGGCGTGTCGGCGAGCAGACCGGAGATCGGGAACTGCTCCATCGAGGCGAGAATGTTCGTGGTGACGTAGTCGAACGGGCCCTCCGGGTGTCCCCAGAAGCCGTCGAGGTTGCCGTTCTCGTAGAGGGCCACCAGCGGCGCGATGACGAAGGCCGTGACCAGCAGGCAGACCCACAGGCCGGGAAACACCCGCAGCAGGCGGGCGCGGATGTACTGCGGCAGGGACGAGCGCAACGCGCTGTCGGTGATGAGGAACCCGGAGATCAGGAAGAAACCGTAGAGGGAGATCGTGCCGATGTCGCTCTGGCCCGCGAAGAGGCCCGTCCCGAGATTGCCCACCCCGAATCCGATCGGCCCGGCATGGGCGATGATCACTCCGCACGCCATCGCCAGGCGCAGCGCGCCGAACGCGTTGCGCTGGGCCGAGTATCTGTCCTGCAGCGTCGGCGAGCGCCCTGTGTTGAACCACGCCTGCACGTGACGACTCCTTTTCCGACCAGATCCGAACGGAGGTCGAGTCGTCGTGCCGACCGCCGCATGTGACACATGCAGTATCGGCATATTCGCGGCTTTCATCCCGATTTTCGTGATTTGTCCACTCTGCACGCGACGGGCAGGCGGCAGCGGACCCCATGACGGCCGCCAGCGGCGGTCGTGGCCGACTCGCACCACGACCGCCGCTGGGCAGATGTCCGAGCAGACCGTCGACCATTGTCCACAGTGCACCGACCCGGGCCGATGAACCGGCGCAGGCGCGGGTCACCTCTGGGCGGAGCCCGAACGCGGCGTGGCGACCTCTGCGGCGCGTACCCGGATGCTGTCCGGAATCGGCCGGCTCGTGTCGTCTCCTCGGGTCCACGAGGAGACGGCGAGATCGGAGGGCGTCCTGTTGCACCCGGCCGGGTGCCGACCAGGCTCAGGACCGCCCGCGACGTTCGACTTCTCGTACGTCGCCCAGCATCACACCACCGATCCGGACAAGTAGGCAAAAACTTCCCAAATAACCCAGAAGACTGAATCCGCTGTGCCGCCTCACGACAGGTGCCGCGCGGTGTGCCGGAGCAGGAAGTCGTCAAGTCGTGGCGCGAGACGGCGCGCGTACGTGGCCGTCAGGTGGTGCGCGTCCCGATAGACGAGCACCCCGTCGATCACCGCGGGACAGCGCTCGCCCGGACAGATCGCGTCGTTGAAGTCGGCCAGATGCATCTGCGCCACGGTGGCCGCCGCCCGCTCCTGCGGTACGCCCCAGACGAGCGCGGGTTGGCGCGGCTGGGCGCAGGCGCTGAGCCGTTCCCGGTTGGCGGAGACGCACTCGGCCATGTCCACCCGGAACGCCGGAGTGGCTCGGATGACCACCAGCGGCACCCCTGCCCCGGTCAACTCGGACCAGGTCCGGGCGAGCGCCTCCGTCTGCGCGTCGGCCGTCGACGGCCCGGGTGCCGGCGTAGCGCCATCCATCAGCGGGATCTGGGTCACGCTGGAGGCGATCAGCAGCCGGGGTCGTCGCTCGCCGGTGAGCGCCGTCCGCAGTTCGCGGTTCCATTCCGTACAGCTCTCGTCGACCCGTCCGCCGACGACCGTCGGGGCGGTCATGAGCGAACAGGCGGTCTTGATGTAGGTGACCAACCGCCAGCCACGTTCCGTCGCGACCTGCTGCAACGCCGGCACCCAGTGCGCCGCGTGCGAGTCGCCGGCCAGCGCGACCTCCACCGGCGAGTCACGGTCGCCGTAGACGCAGGTGCGCAGGCTCGACTCCTGCGCCTGCGTGACACAGTCGTCCCGGTAGACGTCGGACAGGTCGTCCCGAGCGTGGAGCGGGTCGGGCGTGATCCGGGCGAAGCGGTCCACCAGCGCCGGATCGCCGCCGGGCGACGCCGGACCGGCACCGGCGAGCTGCGTGGGGCCCGGTGCGGCCGGCGGCCGTACCGCGAGGCTCAGGCCGACACCGGCCAGGACGGTCAGGCTGGTGGCGACCAGTCCCATCCGCAGGGTGCGGGCCGGGGAGAACTGCGCGTACCGGAACGGGTTCTCCACCAGGTAGTGGGTCAGCACCGCCGGGACCGCGGAGCAGAGGATCATCGCCAGGCCGGCACCGGTCCCCAACGGGCCCCAGCGCGCCTCGGCGACGACCAGCAACGGCCAGTGCCAGAGATACCAGGAGTACGAGACGACCCCGACCGCCCGCATCGACCGCCTCTCCAGCAGCAGCGCGGGCCCGTACCGCCCGGCCCCGGGACCGGCCGCGATGATCGCCACCGCGCCGAGGGTGGGCAGCAGCGCGAGGTGTCCCGGATAGGCCGCATCCGGCCCGATCAGCACCGCGCCGATGGCGATCATGGCCATGCCTGCCCAGCCGAGCGTGACCGCGGCCGGTCGGGGCAGCCGGGAGAGGTGGCCGCTCAGGATCGCCAGCGCACCGCCCAGCGCCAGTTCCCACATCCGGGTGGTGGTGACCAGGTACGCCCGCGCGGGCTCGGTCTGGCTCAGGTGCACCGACCAGGCCAGCGACGGTACGCCGACCAGAGCGATCGCCACGAGCACCGGCACGGACGTCCGGTCGACGAAGAACCGTCGGCGGTGCCGACCACGGACGTCCACCGGCGATCGCGCCTCGACCGACTGCGCCCGTCGGCGACCGAGCGCCACGGCGGTCAGCAGGAGCAGCGGCCAGACCAGATAGAACTGCTCCTCGACGGCGAGCGACCAGAAGTGCTGGAGGATGCTCGGCGCCTCCTCCGACCGCAGGTAGTCGGTCGACTGCTCGACCAGCCGCCAGTTCATCGCGTAGACCGCGCTGGCCAGGGCGTCCCGAGCGGTCTCGGACCACCGGATCGGCGGCAGGAAGAGGTACGTGAGCAGCATGCTCGCCACGACGACGACGCTGGCGGCGGGCAACAGTCGCTTGGCGCGCCGTACGTAGAACGCGATGATGGAGATCCTGCCGGTCCGGCGCATCTCGTCGACGAGCAGACCGGTGATCAGGAAGCCGGAGATCACGAAGAAGACGTCGACGGCGACGAAGAATCCCGGCAGCGCTGCCACGCCGGCATGCCCGACCAGCACCAGCACGAGCGCGAGACCGCGCAGCCCTTCGACGTCATCGCGGAACCGGCCCGTCAGGATCGTCCCGGCGCGTTCGACTGATCGCGTCATCTCCACCCCTCTCGGGGCGGAGCATAGAACCGATATGGGGGCTTTTGACCGTTTTTACGTCGACTGGCTCCACCGGTCGACGGGTCACCGCCGTTCGGTGACGACCTCCTTGGAGCCCGGCACCACGTTGCGGGTGGCGCGCAGGCTGGTGATCGTCACGACCGTCAGCACACCGATGATGACCAGCAACGACGCCGCCGTCGGGATCAGCGGGACGCCTTCCCAGACACCGTGCGCCCAGTGCAGGCCGAGCTTGACGCCGATGAACGCCAGGATCACGGCCAGGCCGTAGCTGAGGTGGACCAGGCGGCTCAGTGCCGCGTGCAGCACGAAGTAGAGCGCCCGCAGGCCCAGCAGCGCGAAGGCGTTGGTGGCGAAGACGAGGTACGGGTCCTCGGTGATGCCGTAGACCGCCGGCACCGAGTCCACCGCGAAGACCGCATCGGTGGCGAAGACCGCCACCACCACCAGCGCCAGCGGCGTCAACGCCCGACGGCCGTTCACCCGGACGATCATCTTGGTGCCGTGGTACTCGTGCACCACCGGCATGAACTTGCGCAGTAGCCGCACCGAGCGCATGGTGCCGATGTCCACCGTCTGCTCGTGTCCGGTGAACGCGTCCCGCAGCAGCTTCGCGGCGGTGAACAAGAGGATCAACGCGAAGATCAGGAACGCGAAGTCCAGCGTCTGCAACGCCGCCGCACCCAACGCGATGAAGACGCTCCGCAGCACCAACGCCCCGGCGATGCCGAAGAGCAGCACCCGCTGGGCCAGCTCGGTCGGCACCGCGAACGCCGCCAGCAGCAGCATGAACACGAACAGGTTGTCCACCGACAGCGACTTCTCGACCAGATAGCCGGTGAGGAAGTGGACGCCCTGCTCGGAGCCGAACTCGGACCACACCCAGGCACCGAAGATCAGCGGCAGCGCGATGTAGAAGGCCGACCAGCCCAACGCTTCCTTCAGCGACACCCGGTGCGGGCGATGGGTGACCGCGAAGTCGAGCACCAGGAGGGCCAGCACCCCGACGATGGTCACCGTCCAGAGCAACGGCGTGCCCACGGAGTGAAGTTCACCGGCGGAGTAAGACAATTCGGGCATGGGCCTTCCTCGAACACCGTGCATGTTCGAGGTCTCCTTCACCCACCGTTCGTGGGCAACCACCCGAGGCACACCCGGGGTGCGCCGTACTGACCGGTATGGTTCGTGGGAAGTACTCCCCTCGTACCGCCAAGGTTAGGACAGGCCGACCCCGGCCGCCAGGCGTCGGCGCGCGGCGCGTCGGCATGACGGCACCCCGCCCGCTCCGCACGAGGTGGGCGACACCGGCCCGGGCGCGACCGTGGTGGAGATCACCGAGGGCGTCGCGGCACGTCACCGACAGCGATCGCGGTGTACGGAGCGGACACACCCACCGTCGAGGCCGCGCACCCGGCTGCCGATCGGTATGGCCTGGGCCACGCCGGGCGGATTGTCGGCGTACTCGGCATGTGTGCCGGGTAGCTACGGAACTTTGCACCGACCAGCGCCACCTGCGGAGGTGATCTGATGACCGGGACGTTGCAGCAGCTCGTCGACCGCAACGACCTCGAGATGATCCGTGGGTGGTTGGACAGCAGACCGCCGTACGAGATCGCCGACGAACTCGCCCGACTCGACGCGGTCGCCGCCGGTGTGCCGTTCCGGCTGCTCGACAAGGACCCGGCACTCGCCGTCTTCGAGGAACTGGATCCGGTGGACCAGCAGCGCATCCTGGTGGGGCTGCGCGACCAGGCGTTCCACGAACTGGTCGAGGAGATGGACCCGGACGACCGGGCCCGCATGCTCACCGAGGCGCCGGCCAAGGTCGCCCGGCGCGTCCTGGCCGGGCTGTCGCCGCGCGAGCGACAGATGACCGCCGAGCTGCTCGGTTATCCGCCCGGCTCGGTCGGGCAGATCATGACGCCGGAGGCGGTCGCGCTGCCCCGACAGGTGACTGCCGCCCAGGCGCTCGACGTGGTGCGGCGCAAGGGCGCCGAGGCCGAGACCGTGTACGTGTTGCCGGTGGTCGACCCGGGCCGCCGCCTGGTCGGCGTGGTGGAGTTGCGGGACCTGGTGCTGAGCGCCGCCGACGTGCCGGTGGCCGATCTGGTCGACACCCACGTGTTCCGGGCCCGCGCCACCGACCCGGCCGAGGAGGCCGCCCGCCTGATGCGGGAGACCAACACCATCGCCCTGCCGGTGGTGGACAGCGAGGACCGACTCGTCGGCCTGCTCACCATCGACGACGCGATGGAGATCATCGAGGCGGCGGACACCGAGGACGTGGCCCGTCAGGCCGGTACCGCGCCCTGGCCCGGTCACTACATGGCGGTGAGCGTCTGGCGGTTGGCCCGCTCCCGGGCACCCTGGTTGCTGCTGCTCATCGTCGCCTCGGTGCTCACCGTCAACGTGCTCCAGGCGTTCGAGGCCACGCTGTCGCAGGTGACCGCGCTGGCCCTGTTCATCCCGCTGCTCGTGGGCACCGGCGGGAACGCGGGTGCCCAGGCCACCACCTCCGCCGTACGCGCTCTCGCGCTGGGTGAGTTGCGCGGCTCGGACCTGCCGGCGGTGATCTGGCGGGAGTCCCGGGTCGGTCTGCTGCTCGGCGCGTTGCTGGCAGCGGTCGGTCTGGTCGTCGGCGTGGTCGTGGTCGGCGGCGAGATCGCCCTGGTCGTCGGCGTCTCGCTGGTGATCATCTGCGCCTGGGCCGCCACCGTCGGCGCCACCATGCCGCTGTTGGCCAAGCGGCTCCGCATCGACCCGGCGGTCGTCTCCGCGCCGATGGTGACCACGCTCGTCGACGCCACCGGATTGATCATCTATTTCGGCGTCGCGCACGTCGTGCTGACGTTCTGACCTGACCCTGATCGCACTGACAGCCATGCACCCGACGGGCCGGTCGTAGGCCCGTCGGGTGCATGGTGGTGGCTCAGCGTTGCAGGGTGAGCAGTCCGGGACGGTACGGCAGGAGACCGTAGTCGCCGCCCGAGTTCGGTGAACGGCCCTGGTAGAGCAGTTGCAGGTTGCAGGCGTTCACGGTCATGGTCTGGTCGGCGTTGGTGCGCAGCAGCTCACCGTGGCTGATGTCGTTGGTCCAGGTGGCGCCGCTGTTGGCCTTACCGGCGAAGGGGTTGCTCTCGGTGGCCGCCTGCGGGGTCCAGGTGCCGCCCAGGCTGGTGGCGGTGAACGACCGGAAGTAGCGTCCCTGCGAGCCGATGGCCTCGACGAGCATGAGGTACCGGTTCTCACCTTCGAGCTTGTAGACCTGCACGCCCTCGAAGAGGTTGTTCGTGGTGTCGGTCATGATCGTCGTGTAGTTCGAGCCGAAGCTACCCGGGAAGTTCCCGATCGGCATGCTGGCCCGGTAGATGCGGCCGTTGTCCCCGGCGAAGAAGAGGTACATGTTCTGGCTGTCGCCGATGACGGCCTGGTCGATGGGGCCGGTGTTGGAGTTGGAGATGCTGCCGCTGAACAGCGTCTGCGGTGCGGACCAACTGTTCACGTTGGTGGGGTTGGTGGAGGTGCGGTACGAGAACGCCGGGCCACCCCACTGGTATGCCAGGACCCAGACGTTGCGCGGCGCGAAGTAGAACAGCGACGGGGCCACGGCGGAGAACGGCATCTGGTTCTGGCTGGCCGAGCCCATCTGGTTCCAGTTGGAGAACAGGCCGAAGTTCATCGACCCCCAGCTCGTGCCGGTGTCGTGGGTGGTGGCGTAGACGAGCTGCTGACCGTTGTAGGGCGCGTGGGTGAAGTCCTTCAACGACACCCAACCCGCACGCGGCTGCGCCAACGCGCCGGTCGAGGACCACCGGTACGACGACGGCAGCGAGCAGTTACCCGACGGCGGCGGAGTGGTCGGGGGCGGGGTGGTCGGCGGCGGCGTGGTCGGCGGCGGGGTCGTCGGAGTCGTGCCGCCGTTGCAGGTCACGCCGTTGAGAGCGAAGCTGGTCGGTGCCGGGTTGCTGCTCGTCCAGGAGCCGTTGAACCCGAAGGACACCGAGCCGTTGGTCGGAATCGCGCCGTTGTAGCTCACGTTCCTCGCGGTCACCGCCGTGCCGCTCTGCGTCAACGTGGTGTTCCAGGACTGCGTCACCGTCTGCCCGGCGCCGAAAGACCAGGTCAACGTCCAACTGCTCAACGGATCGCCGAGATTCGTGATCGACACGTTGGCGCCGAATCCACCCTGCCACTGCGACGACACGGCGTACGTGACCGAACAACCTGCCGCTGCGGCGCCGGCCGGCGGCGCGACGACGGCCACCGCCGACGTCGCCAGCATCGCCACGCCGGCCGACACCAGACTGGCATTGAACATTCTGGATCTAGCCATAAAGCATCCTTCCCAGCACGGAATCGACCAGCGCATTCGCGAAGGTCATTGTTAGGTGAGCGTTAACATACGTGTCAGGCATGCTACGGGAGCGCTCCCAACCCCTCAACCTTTGACGCCGATGGATGCGATTTAGGTCTTTGCGCCCAACCGAGGCCGGTGCCGACGCCCACGCGCACCTGGGTACGCGTACTCAACCCGGTCCGGCCCGCGCGCTCAGGTGTCGGCGCGTCGGCGCGAACAGGATTGGCGACATGGCCGAACTGCCGCACCGACACATCGCCCTGGGTACCGCCGAGTCACCGTTGCCGGCGCTGGCCGCGCGGTGCCGACAGACGACGCTGGCGACCGGCGGCCGCGCGGTCGCCGCGCTGACCCGGCTCGCCGGTCGTCACCCCGCCGGATGGCGGTGGCTGGCCCGGCGGCACCACCCGCTCCTGGACCGGCTGGCCGCGGCGAACGCCCAGGCGGTCTGCGAGCGGGCCGCCCGACAGGTCCCCGCGTACCGGTCCTTCCTGCGCACCCGCCCGGCCCGTGCCCGCCGCCGGCTGGCCGACTTTCCGGAGACCGACAAGCACGGGTACGTGACGGCCTACGACGCCGCCGCACGCTGCTGGCAGGGACGCATGCCGACCCGGGGAGTGGTGGTCGACGAGTCGGCCGGTTCGTCCGGGCGGCCGTTCAACTGGCCCCGGGGCGACCGGGAACTGCGCGCGGTGCACCGGGACATCGCCGGCTACACCGGACTGGTCTTCCCGATGCGCCGACCGTTCGTCATCAACGCGTACTCGATGGGGGCCTGGGCCACCGGGACCACGACCGGCGCGGCGATGTCCCGGATCGCGGTCGTGAAGAACACCGGCCCGGACCTCGGGAAGATCGTCGACACGCTGCACGAGTTCGGTCCCGACTACGACTACCTGGTGACCGCCTACCCGCCGTTCCTCAAGCACCTGCGGGACCGGCTCGACGCCGGCGGCTTCGAGTGGGGGAAGTACCGCGTCTTCGCCAGTTGCGGGGGCGAGGGCATGACCGAGGCGCTGCGCGACTACCTGGAGCAGCGGTTCGCCCTGGTCCGCTCCGCGTACGGGGCCTCGGACCTGACCATCGGCATCGGTGCCGAGACCCGGTTCACGGTGTGGCTGCGGCGGCGGTTGCAGACCGACCGTGGGCTGCGTGCCGAGCTGCTCGGTGCCGACGAGCAGCGGCTGCCGATGGTGTTCCAGTACAACCCGTTCTCCACCTACCTGGAGACGAACGACCGCCGGGAGCTGGTGTGCACGGTCACCGGTGACGTGCTCCAGCCCCGACTGCGCTACAACATCGGCGACGAGGCGGTGCTGGTGCCGTACCAGCGGATCGTGGAGCTGGCACACGCCGATCCGGTCCGCCGGGCCGAGTTCCGCACCGCCGTCTCCGTCGAGCGGATGACCCTGCCGGTGCTGCTGTTGTTCGGCCGGCGCGACTCCACCGTCTCCTACCTGGGAGCGAACCTCTATCCCCAGGACGTCGAGTACGGCCTCTACACCGGCAACCCGCACGCCGCCGAGATCAACCGCTTCTGCCTGACGCTGGTCGAGGACGCGTCGCTGGAGACCCGGCCGGTGATCCACATCGAACTGCGCCGCCCGCTGCCCGAGTCGCAGCGCGACGCGCTCGTCGCCGCCTGCCGCAGCGGCGTACGCCGGCACCTCACCTCGGTCTCCCGGGACTTCGCGCAGTCGCTGCTGGAGGACCCGACCGCCGGTGACCTGCGGGTGGAGCTGCACGAGCCGGGCAGCGGCCCGTTCACCGGCGAACAGAAGATCAAGAACGTCTACCTGGTGAGGTGATCATGCGTACCCGTGACTTCTCCCGCGCGCCCGCGCAGGCCCGCGCCGGCGCCATGTTCATCGGCGGGACCCGCTACGCCAATCCGCTGGTGCTGCTGCGACTGGCCCCGGACTGGTTCCGGATGGTCCGTGACATGCGCCGGATGTCGGGCTACTGCTGGCACACCGTCTACTGGCAGTTCCCGCTCACGCTCGGCACGATCGCGTTCTTCACCGACCGCGACGCGATGCTGCGCTTCGCGCGTACCCGCCACCATCGGAAGCTGATGGCCTGGCTGACCGACGGCACCCGCAACGCGACCGCCGGGTTCATCCGGCTCTACACGGCCTCGCCGGACGGGTACTCCAACGGCACCTGGCGCGCCGAGGGGCCGGAGATGGGGCACATCGACACGTTCACGCCGCTCGGTGCGGAGACGACCGGCCCGGCGGTGATCCGGTGAGTTCCGACGCGTACCGCTTCGAGCGGGTCACCTGCCGCCGTGGCCTGCGGGAGTTCCTCGGGCTCACCGACCGCCTCTACGCCGACGAGCCGCGCCACGTGCCCACCCCGCGCCAGCAGATCCGGCAGTGGTGGCAGGACGGCATACCGATGTACGTGCTGCGGGACGCCACCGGCACGGTGGTCGGCCGGACCACCCTACACACCGACGCGGCCTTCGACGCCAAGATCGGCCGCCGGTGCCAACTCTTCGGGCTGACCGAGTTCACCGCCCCGGCCGCTCGACCGTTGTTCGACGCGATCTCCGCGCACGCCGATCCCGACCGGGACCTGCTCTTCGGCCCGGTGGCGCTACTGCCCAACCAGGCCGGTGGCGTGATCACCTCCGGGTACGCCGAGCGCGGCTTCGTCGACAGCGCCTGGAACCCGGCGCACTACGCGGCGGCGTACGAGGCGTACGGGTTCCAGCGCCGGTTCGAGTCGGACACCTGGATCTGCCCGGTGCCCACCCCGGCCGAAGCGGCGCCACCGGTACGCGTCGACCCGGACGGGGCGCGGATCGAGCTGCACCGGGGTGACGTACGGCGTCTCGACGACCAACTCGACCTGCTGCGCGGCATGTTGAACGACTCCTTCGCCCAGCTCGGGTACTACACCCCGATCTGCGCCTGGCAGCTCCGGCGGCAGACCGACGGGCTGGCGTACCTGCTGGACGAGTCGTTGCTGCTCTATCTGACCCGGGACGGTCAACCGGTGGCGTTCACGCTGTGCGTACCGGACATCAGCGAGTTCATGGTGGCGGTCCGGGGCGACCTGCACCTGGTCAACCAGATCCGGCTGCTCGGCACCCGCCGCCGCTACCGGCGGGAGGCGGTGCTGATCGTCAAGGGTGTGGTCCCGGAGTACCAGGGGCGCGGCTACCAGCGGTTGCTCTCCACACACCTGCACCACAACCTGCACACCGCCGGCTACACCGCGCTGCGCAGCACCTACGTCGGTCGGGACAACCCGGCGTCGGCGGCCCAGTACCGGCGGCTCGGTGGCCGCCCGTTGCACGGCTACACCTTCTATGCCAAGGAGCGGTAGGTGGACGTCGCCGCGTTCCGCGCCCTCGAACCGCTCTGCTGGCGGGCACCGAGCGCGCACAACACCCAGCCGTGGCGGCTGCGGTACGAGCCCGGGCAGATCCGGGTCGGGTGGAACCCGGCGTACACCCTGCCGGCGGCCGACCCCACCGGCCGGGACCTGCGCCTGTCCCTGGGCGCGTTCGTGGAGACCTGCCTGATCGTCGCCGCCGACGCCGACCTGTCGCTGGAGTACGTCGCCGACCACGACGACCCGTGGGTGGGCCGGCTCCGGCCGGCACCGAGCCGCTACCCGACGCCCTTCCGCACCACCGAGGTCTGGGATCGGCGTACCCACCGGGGCGGTTTCGTCGACGGGCCGGACAGCGACGCGCTCGCGGCAGTGGACGCGGTCGCCCGGCAGGTCGGCGGCAGCGTCCGGACCGTGCCGCACGCCGACCGCCTCGGCGCGCTCCTACGCGAGGCCGACCGGCAGGTGTACGCGGACCCGGCGGTCGTCGCCGAACTGCGCCGCTGGCTGCGGCTGACCTCCGCGCATCCCGACTACCGCGCCGACGGCCTCACCGACCGCTGCCTCGGGCTCTCCCGCCCGGCCGCGAACGGGCTGCGGGCGGCGCTGGCCGCGTATCCGGCGCTACGGCGGCTGGGGTTGCCGAGGCTGCTCGCCGCTGCCGACAATCCGCTCGCCCGAGGCGGCGACGTGCTGGTCCTGGTCGCGCCGGAAGGGCTGGACCGGACCGGGCAGGTGGAGTTCGGGCGGGTGCTGCTGCGGTGCTGGTTGACGCTGCACGCGGCCGGGTTGGCGGCGCACCCGCTGAGCCAACTCGTCGACGTCGCGGCCACTCGGACGGCGCTCGGCACGCTGTTGGACGTGGCACCGGACCGGTTGTTGCACGTGACCAGGGTGGGCCGCCCCACCCGACCGGCACCCCGATCCGCACGCCGCGTCACCGGCAGTGAACACCCCAGCGCCGCCCCGGTGTAAGGAAGGGACCCTTTCAATACACCAGGCGTTAGTAGGGGACCCCTCCTTACATCTCGGGCGCCGGCCGGAGGGACAACCAGGTTGCGGACGGTCACCTCGGAGGCGACACGTTGCAACATTGACATGGATCGTTGACACGGCATACATTCGTGCCGATCTGGCAAGCGCTTTCATCACCGCCCCCGTCCTGGGCACAGCTGGGCGGCCTTCGCCGCACTGTGGGAGCGCTCCCGTCTCTGCGTCGTCATCGACGGCAGGTCGAGGCATCCAATTCCGAGGAGGACCGGAGCAGCGATGAAAAGACGAATGAGAGCGTTCACACACAATGCGGCCCGGGTGACCGCCGGTGCCGTACTCCTGGCGTCGGCCGGCGTCGCCGTGGCGATGCCGGCCGGTGCGGCGGCAGCCGGCTGCTCGGTGAACTACACCGTGTCGTCCCAGTGGCAGGGCGGCTTCGGCGCCAACGTCACCATCACCAACCTCGGTGACCCGATCACCAACTGGACCCTGACCTGGTCCTACAACGCCGGACAGACCGTCGACCAGGCGTGGAACGCCACGGTGAGCCAGAGCGGCGCCGCCGTCACCGCCCGGAACGTCAGCTACAACGGCGCCATCCCCACCAACGGCAACACGTCGTTCGGCTTCAACGGATCGTGGACCAGCAGCAACCCGGTGCCGACCAGCTTCGCGCTCAACGGGGTGGCCTGCACCGGCGGCACCACGCCCACCACGCCACCGCCGACGACCCCGCCGCCCACCACCCCGCCGCCCACCACGCCGCCGCCCACCGGCGCGGCGGACATCACGGTCAACAATGCCACCCGCCACCAGACGGTCGACGGGTTCGGGGCCGCCGTGTCGATCTGGGGCAGCGCGTGGTCGACCGCCGAGACCCAGACGCTGGTCGGGCTGGGCAACAACCAACTCGGCCTGTCGATCGTGCGCACGGGCATCTCGCCGGTCTCCGGCGAGTGGCCGACCCAGGTCAACGCACTGCGGACCGCAAAGTCGTACGGGTCGGGCGTGAAGATCCTCGCCTCGCCGTGGACGGCACCGGCGGCGTGGAAGACGAACAACAGCCGGATCAACGGCGGCAAGCTGCGGACCGACTACTACGACGACTACGCCAACCACCTGAACAGCTACGTCCAGTACATGCGCGGGCAGGGCGTGCCGATCGACGTCACCTCGGTGCAGAACGAGCCGGACTGGCACCCGGACTACGACTCAATGGACTGGAGCGGCACCGAGCTGCGCAACTTCGTACGCGACCACGGCACACGGGTGCAGAACACCAAGCTGATGGTCGCCGAGGCGGTGAACCTGAACTACACCTACACCGACCCGACGCTCAACGACACGACCGCCCGCAACAACATCGGCTACATCGGCGGGCACCTGTACGGCACCGAGGCGTCCGGGCGGCTGCGGTCGTACCCGCTGGCCGACCAGCACAACAAGCCGGTGTGGATGACCGAGTGGAACCTGCACGCGGCCGACGGCAACGGCTCCAACATCTGGGGCAACCCCGGCAACCAGACGGTCTGGAACGAGACGCTCGACGACATCATGCGTACGGTCCACCGGTCGATGGAGGCGAACTGGACCGCCTACGTCTGGTGGTACGGCAAGCGCTACTACTCCTTCATCGGTGACGGTGAGGCCGCCTTCGGCACCACGGCCGGCGCGCCGCTCAAGCGCGGATACGCCTTCTCGCAGTACTCCAAGTACGTCCGCCCCGGCTACCAGCGCGTCGCCCTGGCCAAGAGTTCCAAGGCCTCGCCGTTGGAGGTGACCGCGTACCAGGGTGGCGGCAAGACCACGCTGGTGATCCTCAACCGCTCGACCAGCGCGGTCAACAACGCCGTGATCCAGGTGCCGCAGTCCGTCACCCGGGCGGAGCACTATCTGACCTCGCTGAGCGCCAACGCGGCCAGCCAGCCGACCAGCGTCAACGGCGGGCAGGTCTCGGTCAACGTAGGTGCGCGCAGCATCTCCACCGTCGTCCTGACCCACTGAGCACCTCCGGACAACGACTGCGTGGCGCGCATGATCGCGCGCCACGCAGTGGCCGTAGGGCGTCCGGTAGCTGCGACCGCGGCCCCGGTCCGGCAGGTCGTCGGCGCTGTCGGTCCCGGATGTGATGCTGACTGTCGTGATCGTGACGTTCGACAGTGAGTTGTGGACCTGGGCGGCCCGCCGTGACGAGAGCTGGACCTTCGTCAGCCTGCCGGTCGGGGCGTCCGAGGAGATCCGCGAGATCTCCGGCGGGACGCGTCGGGGTTTCGGTGCGGTACGCGTCCGGGCCGCCATCGGCGGGAGCCGGTGGACCACCTCGGTGTTCCCCGACAGCACCCGCGGTTGCTATGTCCTTCCGGTCAAGCGGGCCGTCCGCACCGCCGAGGCGCTCGACGTGGGCGACACCGTCACCGTGACCGTCGAGCTGGTCGACCACGGATGACGACGGCCACGGTCGACCCGCCGGCACCCTGCGACCCGCCGGCACCGGTCGACCCGCCGGCACCGGCGGACTCGGGGCGGATCAGGGTCGCCACCACCACGGGCTGGTGTAGGCCACGCCGAAGTCGTTGCAGGGGTGCCCGACCGGACCCGGCGTGCCGCTGGGCAGGGCCGGGTCGGAGATCCGCAGGACCACCCAGTCACCGTCGGCGGCGCGGGTGTTCTCGGTGACCCACAGGCCGCTGCGGCCCTTGCCCCCGTGGAAGCCCCAGGTCGTGCCGTGCTCGTCGGTGACCCCGGTCAGGCCCGGACGCCATCCGGCGTTGAGGCATGCCGGCACCACCCAGCAACGACCGCCGACCGATTGACGAGGCGCCGTCGACCTGGCCCTACGGCACCTCGTCTGTGGACCGGTGGTCGTGGTGACAGTGGTGCGGGTCCGGGTGTCCACTCATGAGCACACATAGACGTATGGCGATGCAACCACGCCACCGCCTCGGGGCGTCGGCCAGGCGAACAGTGCGCTACGAATGGTTCGCACGGCACATTCTCGGGTCGTATTCGCGTCGAATTCCGGGAGTGGCCCACACGCCTCGCTACGATCCGATCGAACCGCCGTTCCCGGCGACTCGGCTCCCCGTCGACATCGTGGAAATTCCACGTCCGACCGGAAAGGACAGCCGCTGATGAGAAGTGAGCATCCTTCCCCGCTCAACGACGACGGGACCCGCCGAGAGGACCTTTCACTTCCGGAGGGAGAAAGCGCCGAGACCGATCCCGCCGACCCGGACGGCACGCCCGACATCGTCGAGCAGCGCACGCCGCACGGCAGCGAGGAGTTGACCGCGCAGCCCTCCCCAACCGCGCAGCCCTCCCCAACCGCGCCGCACTCCCCGACCGCGCCGCCGGAGACCGACGCCCCGGTGACCCGCACCCGTCGGCAGCGACTCCGTCGCGCGTTGAGGTCGGTCCCGGGGCTGATCGGCATCGTCGCCGGCCTGGTCGGGATCGTCGCCGGCATCGCGGCGCTGATGCCCAAGGAGCAGCCGTCGGACCCGTTCCGGCAGGCGTTGTTCACCGAGCCGTTCACCTCGACGGCGAGCGATCCGGACGAGGTCCGGCAGAGGTACGCGCTCTGGGTCGACACCGAGGACGGCGACGACGACGTGTGGCGGAGCGAGGTCGACACCGCCCAGGGCCTGTTCCGGCTCTCCAACCAGACCGGCTCCAGCCAGGTGCGCTACATCTGGCTCAACGCGACCAACGCCGGTGACCGGGTGCCGGTCGACATGACCGACAGGCCGGTCTCCGTCGACGTACGAATCGCGAAGCGGAGCCGCTCCACGAGCGCGGCCGGACTGATGTACCGCTGGTCCGGACAACCGAAGCGGTACTACGCTTTCCTGCTCTCCGGAGACGGCACCTATTCGTTCGTGGCGCGCAGCGACGCCCTCGGATTCTCCTACCGGCTGACCGAGCGTTCCGAGAAGATAACCGCCGACGGCTGGAACAGCCTCGCCATCGTCGGCAACGGCGATCAGCTCGATCTCTACATCAACGGCACGAAAGTGAAGACCGTCGACGCCGTGGACTTCCCGGACGGCACCACGGGGGTCATCGCGACCAGCGTCGGCGCCTACGAGTTCGACAACTTCCGCATCTACGAATGACGGCACCGGTGCACGCCACCGGGCTCCTCGTGAGACGTGAGCCGGACGCCCACCCGGGCGAGCCGAGACTCCGTCGCGGTGACGGCGTGTCGATCTTTGCACGGTCCTGACCAGGAGCGACCCGAGCCGTAACAGCCCTGGAACACCCTTGACATCGAAAGGCGACCCCCGCCACACTACCGATGCTAATTCGATTTAGCACAGGGCCAGGTCCACAGAGTACCGAAACGGGTCATAACCCCCCACCGGGCAGTAGCCCACGTGGCCCAGGAGGAGGCTCTCCATGTCCGATCACCCCGCGCCTCGTCGCGCGGACCTCACCCACCTTCAGCGGCTCCTGCGGCAGTGAGCCGGAGCCGAGAGCCAGGGTCTGACCCCCACGACCACGAGATCCGAACAGCACCGCGAGAAGCGGTTGTAGAGGAGTGTGCTCAGTTGAAGACAGAGACCGGAAGGCGCAGGCTCAGGCGTACCGTCTCGTTGCTCGCCACCATGTCACTCGGAGTCGGCCTCGTCGTCTCCGCGCCGGCTGCCGCCTCGGCCAAGCCCGCGTCCAAGGAGGGTGCCACCGTCAAGGCGGACAAGCACTCACCGACCGGATACACCGTCACGTTCGTCTACCGCAATCCGAACGCCACCCAGGTCCGTCTCGCCGGTGACCTGACCCTGCTCGACGTCAACACCGGCAACACGCGGTACCAGCCGGAGGAGTGGCAGCCGGGTCGGTACCACGCCGGGGGGACCGAGTTCCTCCGCGATATGGCCCGGGACAAGAAGGGCAACTGGTCGGTCTCGCTGCCGCTGCACGCGGGCGGCATCAGCTACTGGTACCGGGTCTGGGACCCGACCCAGGGCTGGGAGAACAAGCGCATCTGGGACCCGGCCTCGACGAACCCGCGTCCGCCGGGTGAGTCCTCGTTCCGGACCCGGAACAACGACGTCCTTGACGCCGTGTACGTGCCGTACGCGGCGAAGCAGAACGACCCGGTGCTCAAGGGCCGTGCCGAGTACGAGCTGCCGGCCAAGCCCAAGGACCGGGGCACCGTCCGGTACGTCCCGTACACCACCATCCTCGGCGACAGCGGCCACTACCTCGGTGTCTACCTGCCGCCCGGCTACGACGCCAAGCGCGCGCAGCCGTACAAGGTGGCGTACATGGCGCACGGCATCTTCGGTGACGAGACCGACTTCATGGTGCCGGCAAACGTCCCGAACATCCTGGACAACATGACCGCGAAGGGCGAGATCGAGCCCACCGTGGTCGTCACCATGGGCAACCACTTCACCGGCACCAGCCTCGGCTTTGCGTCGTACAACCAGACCAATGCCGCCAACAACCTGGTCCAGACGATCCTGCCGCTCATCGAGGAGCGGTACAACGTCGCCACCGACCGGTCCGGACGGGCCTACGCCGGGTTCTCCTACGGCGGCATGACCGGCGCCCACGTGATCCGGGGCTACCCGACCACGTTCGGGTACTACGGTCACTTCTCCGGCAACCCGTCGCTGAGCGCCCAGGACTACGACAACGTCGCGAACGCGGTCGGCGACGACGACCTCCTCGTCTTCCTCGGCAACGGCGTCTTCGAGGGCAACCTCAACAACCAGAACGCCATCGCCGACAACTTCCGGGCCCGTGGGTACACCGCCCACACCACCCAGGTCCCCGGCGCGCACGACGGCATGACCGCGAGCCAGCTCTTCACGATCTTCGCCCGCGACCACCTCTGGACGGGCGTCGACACGGTCGGTGACGCCCGCGCCAAGGTCAAGGCGAAGGCCGCGCCCGCGTCGGTCCCCGCCGGGCGCACGTTCACGCTCGACGTCGAGGTGCGGGCACAGACCCAGCACAAGAAGTCCCCGACGCCGACCGGCGAGATCACCGTGACCTTCGCCGGCACCACGCACGTGGTGACGCTGAACAAGGGCAAGGCCGTCGTGAAGCTGCCGACCACCGGGCTGTCCGCCGGGTCGTACGAGGTCCACGTCGCCTACTCCGGTGACCGGACCTACGCGCCCACCGCAGAGGTGCACCAGAAGCTGCGGGTTCGCTAGCCAACCGGCACCGTGAACTCGTCGACAGCATCCTGCTGAGCGACAAGGGTACGGCCGGTGCGAGGTTGACCACCCCGCACCGGCCGTACCTCGCGATCGTCAGGCCGGGCTGCCGGTGACCGAACTGCCGGACTTCGTCAGGCGGTACGTGAGCTGCGCACCGCTTCTGAAGTGGAACGTGAGCGTGATCGTGCCGTCGTTGACCTCGTTGAAGAACTCGGGCGTCAGCAGGATGGTGTTCGCGCCGTAGTCAGGTCGGAAGTTGGTCCAGAACTCCTTGTAGGTGGTCCAGTTGGCCGGCCCGGCGGCGCTGCCGTCGGCGTACCTGGCCTCCATGGTGGCGAGTTCGTCGCCACGGAACTGAGTGGGAACGGTGAGCCCGCCGGTCGTACCGGTGGCGGCGGCCTGGAGGGGCGGGTCGTAGCTGACGACGTTGATCTGCCACGGCACACCCTGGGAGAACCGCGCCTCGATGGTGGCGTTGACACCGTGGGCGCGGTTGCCGACCAGCCGGGTCATCGCCGCCTGGGTTAACGTGAGTGTGTTCCCCGAGACGGTGTAGTCGGTGCCATTTGCCAGTTGGGTGTTGCCGTGCCAGAGACTCCGGAACGAGACACCGTTGAGGTTGAGGGTGAGCGACCTGCTGGTGATTCCGCCGGTGCGAGGCACATAGATCTGGTCCGAGGACGCGGTGGCGGAGCGGGTCGTCAGGCTCGCCTTCATCATCTCGTAGATGCCCTGGTCCCGCCATCGCAACTCGGGCCGGTGCAGGAACGAACCCGCGTCCCACAGCATGGTGGTGAGCTGTCGGGTGCGGGCGTGATAGCCGACGGCTTCGAAGAACTTCAGCAGTTCACCCCGTTGGATGATGCCGGGGCGGGTGTAGTCGTAGCTGAGCAGGGCCCACTCCCCGATGATCACCGGGATGCCACGGGACACGAAGGTGTGGTACGCCCGGTCGAAGGTGCCGGTGATGTCCTGCTCGACGTTGCTGTCGTAGCGGGTGCCGCCCGCGATGTTGACGCTGAACGGCCACCATCCGTAGAAGTGGATGGTCGCGACGAGGTTGGGGTCGTTGAGCTGGTCGAACGTGGTCGTCAACGCGTCCATCCGGGCCTGCTCCCCGCTGGTGTGCAGGGTGGGCAGCACCAGCAGGCGAGTGGCGTTGTTCCCGCCCGACCGACGCACGAGGCGGACGAACTCTCCGTTGAGCTCGTGCAGCACCTGGTCGCCTTCGGCGTCGGACGTGCCGGCGAACTGCGGCTCGTTGATGCTCTCGAAGACCAGTTTCGACGAGTGGCTGCGGAACGTGGTGGCGAGTTGGCCCCACAGTGCCTTGTACCGGCTCATCACCGCAGTCCGTTCGGTGGGGTAAGTGTTGATCCACTGCCACGAGTCGTGATGCAGGTTGATCATCACGTAGAAGCCCTCTGCCAGGGACCAGTCGACCACCTCGCGGATGCGGTTCAGCCAGGTCGGATCGATGGTGTAGTCCGGCGCCGGTCCGTGATGGTTGCTCCAGGTGACGGGGAGCCTGATGCTGTTGTACCCCTGCGACCGGATGTGGTGCAGCATCTCCCGGGTCGTCCGTGGGTTGCCCCACGCGGTCTCGTCGGGGATGGCGTCGAGCGTGTTGCCCAGGTTCCAGCCGGGCTGCATCGCCGCCACCATCTCCATCCGATTCCCCGCAGGCGGGGACACGGTCGGCGAGACCGTTGGTGACACGGTGGGCGTCGGCGTCGTCGTGGGACCGACTCCGCCGGTACACGTGACGCCGTTCAGCGTGAACGAGGTGGGTGCGGTGTTGTTGCCCGTCCAGGACCCGTTGAAGCCGAAGGAGACCGTCGCGTTCGTGCCGACAGCGCCGTTGTAGCTCATGCTGGTCGCGGTGACCTGACCACCCGACGAGGTGACCGTCGCATTCCACGCCTGGGTGACGCGCTGACCGGACGGAAACGCCCAGGACAGATTCCAGCCGGTGATCGGGTCACCGAGGTTGGTCACGTTCACATTGGCGGTGAAGCCGCCCGGCCACTGGGAAGAGACCGCGTACGCGACCCGGCAGCCGGCGGCCGCGTGGGCGTTGACGGTCACCATCGTGCCCGCCACCAGGAGCGCGGCCACACCGCCGGCGATCACGCCGACGCGCCAGCGGGTTCTTCGTACGTGCTGCGAACTCGGACTGCCATTGCGGAACTCGGCGAACACAGACATGGGGCCTCCAGCGTCCTTCACGACGGGATGCGCGGCGGCCACGCGACGGCACACCTGGTTGGTCGCCCGACCGCGCGCATACGGAAGGTGAGGGGTACGCGGAGGCTGCCCGGAGCTTCCGCGACGAGCTGTAGTGGGCTCCCGCATGGAAACTTTCGTTCACAATGCCCAGAAAGTTTCCGGGCGCGACACTATAACCACCGTCGATTAATGTCAATGTCTCGCGCTGGGACCGCCCCCGACGGTCGCTGTTCGGCGGGTCCGTCTCAGCGCGAGCCCGATGCCGACAAACGGTTATCCTTGCGGCCTGAACCGACGTCGCGGCGACCGGCTGCGCAGACATGGCCGGCGGCGAGTCACGAGGGTCAGGGGAGAAGGGGGTCGACCTGACACCGCAGCTCGGTGATCCGTCGAGACCGGTGACGATCGCCACCATCGCCGAGTCGGCCGGGGTGTCGGCCCCGACCGTCTCCAAGGTCATCAACGGGCGGTCCGGCGTGGCGGCCGAGACCCGGGCCCGCGTCGAGGCGGTGATCAACCAGTACGGCTACCGCAGGCCGTCGCCGGCCACCCGGTCCAACATGATGGAACTCGTGTTCGACGAGATCGAGGACCTGTGGGGCCTACAGATCATCCGCGGCGTCGAACGGGTGGCCCGGCAACAGGGCGTCGGTGTCGTCCTGACCGAGTTCGGCCCAGAGCGCAACTCCATCCGGTACTGGATCGACGACACCCTCTCCCGCCGCCCGGACTGCCTCGTGACCGTGGCTCAGCTGGACGAAGAGCAACGCCACCAGCTACGCGCCCGGGGGATCCCGTTCGTGGTCTTCGACCCCACCGTCGAGTTACCCGCCGATGTCCCCTTCGTCGGAGCAACGAACTGGGCCGGCGGTCGGTCTGCGGCCCGCCACCTGATCGAACTGGGACACCGGCGGATCGCGATGATCGCGGCCCCGGAACCGATCCTGTGTTGCCGGGCCCGACTGGACGGCTATCGCTCCGCGTGTGACGCCGCCGGCCTGACTGCGGAATCCGACCTGGTCGTCCGCGCCGCACTGACCCTGGAGGGCGGCGAGGTGGCCGCGCTGGACCTGTTGAGCCGCCCGAATCCGCCGACCGCGATCTTCGCCGCCAACGACCTACAGGCACTCGGCGTCTATCAGGCGGCGCGGCGGCTGGGGCTCCGCATCCCGACGGATGTGAGCGTGGCGGGCTTCGACGACCTGCCGTTGGCAGCCCTGGTCGATCCTCCGTTGACCACCGTTCACCAGCCCCTCGTCGAGATGGCAGTCATGGCCACCGAGCTGGCGCTCGCGCTAGGGCGCGGCGAGCGGACGCCGCGGCTCGGGCTGGAACTGGCCACGACCCTCATGGTCCGGCAGAGCACGGCACCACCGACGATCTGATTCGGGCCGGTGTGCCGTCTCCCCGGTCCCCCGTCCCGGTCACCGGCGCGGAGTTACCACGGTGTCCGGCAGCCGGACGGTGAACAGGCTGCCCTCGCCCAGGGTGCTCTGCACGTCGATCGTGCCGCCGTGTGCCCTGACCAGGTGCTGGGTGATCGCCAGGCCGAGGCCGCTGCCGCCGGTCGCCCGGGTACGCGACCCGTCCGCCCGCCAGAACCGGTCGAAGATCTTCGGCAGGTGCTCGGCCGCGATGCCCACCCCGGTGTCCCGTACGGTGATCGTGGTGCCCTGAGCGGCGACGGTGACCGACCCGCCGGGCGGGGTGTACCGGATCGCGTTCGAGACCAGGTTGCCGACGATCTGCCGTAGCCGGACCGCGTCGGCCGGCAGCACGGGATCGTCCTCGATCTGCATGGTCAGCGCGATTCCGGCCGCCTGTGCCGTACCCCGATGACTGTCCACCACCTGCGTCACGACGTCCCGGACATAGGTCGGCTCGGGGTGAATCCGCAGCGTGCCCGCGTCCGCGGCGGCCAGGTCGGCGAGGTCGTCGATGATGTGCTGGAGCAGCACCGCCTCCTCGTGTAGCAGACCGAGCAGTTGGGCGTCGGTCGGTGCGAGGTCGTCCTGGGCCGCCTCCAGCCAACTGCGGATGTTGGTCAGTGGCGTACGCAGTTCGTGTGCGACGTCGCTGACCATGGCGCGGCGCTGCGCCTCGGCGCGGTCCCGGCGATGGATCGAGTCGTTCAGCGCCCGGGCCAGCCGGCCGATCTCGTCCGGGGCGGAGACCGGGGCCGGTCGCTGCCGGTCGACGGCGTCGGTGAGCGTCCGCAACGGACGGACCAGCCGACGGCCGACCAGCACCGTCACGATGATGGTGGCGACCAGCACCGCGCCGGTCACCGTGACGATGCGGACGGTGTTCTCACCGGACAGCGTGAACGTGGTCTGGTCGGCGCCGCTGTCCGGGGCGGTGATGAACAGCAGCACGGCCGGGGCCACATGCGGCTGGAGCATGCTCCGCCGCGACTTCTCCACACACTCGCTGATCCGGGCCGCCTCGTCCGCGTCCACGTCGACTCGAAAGGTCTCCCGGGGGGCGGGGCGGACACTGCGCTCGTCGACCCACATGTTGGTCAGGTAGGCGCTGAAGTCGGGCGTGATCTCCAGCCCCTCGTCCTCGTCCAGGTCGAGGCACTTCCCTGCCAGCTGCCCCAGGGACCGCAGCGACTTTTCCTCGGCATTGCTGGCCGTCACGGGCTTCGCCTCGCATCGACCTGCCGACCCGCGCGGATCCGGCGTGGTCAACACGACGGTGAAACGCCCGTCGGGCAGCGGCTTGATCTCTCCGTCCAGGCGACTCCCCCGCAGGCACGCCAACTGTTCCTTGGCCCTCGCGAGCAGTTCGTCGCGGACGTCGTCCGGTACCCGGAACGGGCCGACCGCCCGAGGGTCGATGCGGTCGGTGCCGCCGGTGAGGCCGAGATCCAGGTTCAGCGGATCGACCACGGCAGCCGGGCGGGCGGAGTGCAGCGGCGGACCGTCGAACGTGTCGGCCACGATCGTCCGATCGTCGGTCATCAGGGTGATCCGCCGGTCCAGCGCGGCGGCCCGCTGCTCGATGAGCGGCGACACCCCGGACCAGTCCGGGTGGGTGGCCGCGTACCCGATCAGCTCGTTGTAGACCTCGGTGTTCTCGGCGAGTGAGCGACCCTGCTCCTGGCTGATCGCCCGGGTCGCGGTCCGGGTGGCGAGCCATGCGGTGGACGTGATCGCGGCGATCGCGATCAGCACCGAGGTGACCAGCAGCCGGGTCACCAGACTGTGCCGGATCGGCACCCGCCGGGCGCTCATCGGGATGTCGCCGGACCGCCGGCCAGCTTGTAGCCGACCCCGAAGACGGTGACCAACCAGGCTGGACGCTGCGGATCGCGTTCTATCTTGCGGCGCAGGTTCATCACGTGGACGTCGATGGTCCGCTCGGTCGAGCTGCGGTCGAGACCACGGGTGTGGTGCAGCAGTTGACCTCGGGTGAAGACCCGGTTCGGCTGCTTCACCATCGCCGCCAGGATGGCGAACTCGCCCCGGGTACAGGCGACCGGAACGCCGTCGACGGTCACCTGGTGCGCGGTCGGGTCGACCTCGATCGGTCCGACCCGCAGCAGCCCGGCCCCGGCGGGCGGCGACGTGCCCGGTCTGGCCCGCCGCAGCAGGGTACGGACCCGGGCCATCAGCTCCCGTGGGCTGTACGGCTTGGTCAGGTAGTCGTCGGCGCCGAGATCCAGCCCGGTCAGCATGTCGTCCTCGGTGGACCGGGCGGTCAGCATCAACACCAGCACGTCGGACTCCCCACGCAGGGTCTGACACACCTGGAGGCCGTCCAACTCCGGCATCATCACGTCCAGGACCAGCAGGTCGGGGCGGAGCCGACGGGCGGTGTCCAGCGCCGCCCGGCCGTCGTGCACCACCACGGCGTCATGGCCCTCGGCGGTCAGGTATCGGCGTACCACCTCGGCCTGTCGAGGATCGTCGTCGGCGACCAGAACCTGTGCACACATGGCGGCGATGATAGGTCTGGATCCCCGCCGGTAGTGCTCCGGCGGCGATACCTGACAGGTTTCTAACGACCGCTGGACACCCTCGTCGGCATGGATCCGAAGCATGACGCCCCGACCGAGTTCATACCGCGTGTGTCCGATCCGCCGGTACGGCGACGCGGTCTGCGGTGGCTCGCCGTGGTGCTCGTGGTGGCGGTGCTGACGGTGGGTACCGGGATCGTGGTGACCCGTCACCGGGCCGACGCCCAGCCGGTGGCGGACACCACGGACGTCGTCGCGACCACGCCGATCGTGCGCCGCGACCTGTCGACCACCCGGACGCTGCCCGGCAGCATCGGATACGGCCCGACGCGCCCGCTGGCCGGACACCTGGCGGCAACGGTGACCTGGTTGCCGCGTGCCGGCACCACCGTCAAGCGGGGCGGGCAACTGTTCCGGGCCGACGACCAGCCGGTGGTGCTGTTCTACGGAAGCATCCCGATGTACCGGGACATCGCCGGCACGAACCTGGTCGGCCGGGACGTCCGGGTGATCGCCGACAACCTGCGGGCGCTCGGCTACTCGATCGGCCGGCAGCCGTCCCCCGGCGAGTGGGTGACGCCCCGGTCGCCGGCCCGGAGCGCCGCCGACGGCGACGATGACGAGCCGACGCCGGCAGTGGGGTCCCCGGCAGCATCGCATCGGGTACGCAGCGGCGAGGGCGTCCTCACGCCGGCCCTGGTAGCGGCGATCAAACGCTGGCAGACCGACCTCGGTGTGCCGGCCACCGGCACGATCCCGGTGGGGCACGTCGAGGTGGCGAGCGGAGCGGTCCGGGTGGACTCGGTGACCGCACAGCCCGGTGACCCGGCCGAGACGCCACTGATGGCGGTGACCTCGGTCCGCAAGGTGATCACGGTCGGTGCCGAACTCACCGACGCCGCCACCATCAAGCGCGGGGACCGGATCCAGGTCGGCCTGCCCGACGACCGCAAGGTCCCCGCCCGGGTCGTCTCCGTCGGCCGTGATCTCGTCGCCAGCGACAGCGGCATCGCGAGCGGCCCGCCCCTGCTGACCGTGACGGTGGCCGTCGACAAGCCGCAGGCCATCGCCGACCTCGACTCCGGCGAGGTGCAGGTGCACTTCACCGGGCGTACCGCCGTCGACGTCCTGGTCGCGCCGGTCGAGGCGCTGGTGGCGTTGCGTGAGGGCGGCTACGCGGTGCAGGGACCCGGCGGGCTGGTCGCGGTGCGCACCGGTCTGTTCGCCGACGGCTGGGTGGAGATCACCGGCGACGGGCTGACCGAGGGCACCGAGGTGGTGGTGCCCTCATGACCGGGCCGGTGCTCTCGGTGCGCCACGCGTCCATGGTCTATCCCGGCGGGGTGACCGCGCTGTCCGACGTGAGCCTGGACGTCGCCGCCGGGGAGTTGGTGGCCGTCGTCGGCCCGTCCGGATCAGGCAAGTCGACCCTGCTCAACATCATCGGCACGTTGGACCGGCCCACCTCGGGCACCGTCCACATCGCCGGTCAGGACGTCGCGACACTCGGGGACCGGCGGCTGTCGGCACTGCGGGCCCGGGAGATCGGCTTCGTCTTCCAACAGTTCCACCTCGCCGACGGGCTCAGCGCCGTCGACAACGTCGCCACCGGCCTGCTCTACGCCGGGGTGCCACGGCGGCAGCGGCGGGACCACGCCCTGCGCGCCCTGGCCCGGGTCGGCCTGGCCCACCGCACCGGCCACCGCCCGGGGCAGTTGTCCGGAGGCGAGAAGCAACGCGTCGCGATCGCCCGCGCGCTGGCCAACCGGCCGTCGCTGGTGCTGGCCGACGAACCCACCGGCGCACTCGACACCGCCACCGGGCAGTCCGTGCTGCGGCTGCTGCGCCGACTCAACGAGGAAGGCACCACCATCGTGCTGATCACCCACGACCGGGGCATCGCCGCGTCCCTGCCCCGGCAGATCGAGATCCGCGACGGACGGCTGATTCGCGACGACACGGCGTCCTCGGCCGTACCGGCTCCCGCCGTGGTGTCGCCCGGCCCGGCTCGGTCCGTGGTGTCGGGCCGGTGACCGGGCTGATCGACCGGGCACCACGGCCGGCCCGACTGGCCGTACCGGACCTGCTCGCGCTCGGGCTGACCGGCCTGCGAGCCCGTCCGCTGCGGGCGGTGCTCTCGGCACTGGGCATCGCGATCGGCATCGCCACGATGATCGTGGTCACCGGCATCCCGGCCGCCGGCCAGGCCGCGCTGCTGACCGAGTTGACCGCGCTCGGCACGAACTCCCTGCAGGCGGTGGCGGCACCGGACCGTGATCCACCGGTCAAGCTGCCGGAATCAGCCGTGGGGATGGTGCAGCGGATCGGCCCGGTCACGGCGGCCAGCGCGGTCGGCAATACCCGCACCGTGGTACGCCGCAACGACCTCCTCGATCCCACCGACGGCTCCGGCCTCACCGTGCTGGCCGCCCGCCTGGACCTGTTGCCCACCATCAACGCACGGATCAGCGCCGGCAGTTGGCTGAACCCGGCCACGGCGGACTTCCCCACCGTCGTACTCGGCTCGGTGGCCGCCACCCGGCTCGGCATCGCCGACCTGCCCGCCGGAGAGCCTGCGCCCCAGGTGACGATCGCGGACCGCCGGTTCACCGTGATCGGCATCCTGGCCGAGACCCCGCTGTCTCCGGACATCGACCGGTCGGTGCTGGTCGGCTGGTCGGCGGCGCGCAGCGAGCTGCGGTTCGACGGCCACCCGACGGTGATCTACATACGCTGCGAGGAGTCGCAACTGGAGGCGGTACGCGGTGTGCTGGCGGAGACGATCTCGCCGGAGCGCCCCGGCACGGTGGTGGTGAGCCGTCCCTCCGACGCATTGGCCGCGAAGCGGGCCACCGAGGGCAACTTCTCCGTACTCTTCCTGGCGCTGGCTGCGGTCTCCCTCCTGGTCGGAGGCATCGGGGTGGCCAACACGATGGTCGTCTCGGTCCTGGAGCGCCGCGCCGAGATCGGCCTGCGACGGGCGCTCGGGGCCACTCGTGGACAGATCCGCAGCCAGTTCCTGACCGAGTCGACCGTGTTGGCGGCACTCGGCGGTCTGGTGGGTACGGCGGTGGGGCTGCTCGCCACCGTCGGGTACGCGGCCTGGCAGGGGTGGCCGCTGGTGCTGCCCGGACAGGCCGCGGTCCTCGGGGTGGGCGGCGCCGTGGCGATCGGGGTGCTAGCCGGTGTCTATCCCTGCGTACGCGCGGCCCGGCTGCCCCCGACGCAGGCCCTCGCCGCCGCCTGATCCCACCGACGGGCGGACACGAAAGAGCGCGGCGGCCGGTGCTTGTGTGTAAGGAGGGGTCCCTTCCTAACGCCTCGTGTATAGGAAGGGACCCCTGCTTACATCTCGGCGGGCGCCGTCAGTTCTGCGCGGCGACCTTGCGCTCGCACTCGGATGCGAATTCCAGGCCCATGCTGATCGAGCGGGAGTGGTTCTGGTCCCCGCCGAAGGCGAGCGAGATGCCGTCCTCGGAGACCTCCACGTACTTGACGCCCTTGTCCTTGAGGCACTTCACGACGGCGACCGCGAAGTCCCGCGCCTCCGGGTTGGCCGGGTCCTTCTCCCACGGCGGCAGCGGATAGTACTTCGGCTCACAGATCCGGTTCGCCGCCTCGTACGCCTCCGCCTCCTTGGCGTTGGTCTCTCCGGACGGCCGGCCCGGGTGGCCTGCGGTCAACTTGTCCGGGATACCCTGCTGCTTCAGGCACTTGCGGTACGGCCCGAGCAACGCCTCGTACTCCTCCGGCGTGGTGTCGAGCCGCTCGCGCGGACGTTCCTCCTTCGGCTGCGCCGAACCGGTCCGTTCCGGCCCAGGGGTGGCCAACGAGGCCACCTGTCCAGCGCCGTCGTCCGTCTTCTTCTCCTCCGCCGTCGCCCCGCAGGCCGACAACGCGATCAGCATGACGGCACCCATCAACAGCGTTCGGTTCCTGCGCATGACAACGCCTTTCGTCCGATCGGTCCGGGACATTCCCGGGCCGCTGCGGCCGGTTCTCGGCCCGGCCGCAGCCAGCCTCGCGAGCGGACGTGAGGAACATGTCAGGTCGATGGGCCTCCCGGCAGGGCATCGACGGAGGGCCACGCCGGCTCAGCTCTGGGTGATCACCGGGTCCGCGGCGAGGCTCTCGGTGCGTTGACCGATCAGGGTACGCAGACGAGCCGCGTCGTCCGTCACGGTCTGCGCGTCGTGCCCGTCGACGGTGGACAGCACCTCGGTGATGCCGTCGAGCGCCTTCAGGGCCGCGCCGTCGGCGTAGACCTGCCGATAGATCTCGCGGTACGCGTCCTCGTACACCTGCGTGAACGTCTCGCTGGTGAGGAAGCGCTCCTTGAGAAGGTGACCGCCGCCCCCGGGCCCACCGCCCCCGGGCCCACCGATGCCGGGCCCACCGAGGTCGGGACGGCCCGCACGGTCCGGCCTCCTGTCCGGGGCGTCGGAGGCGACACCCGGCGGAGCTGATCCCGGGGCGGTGAAGCCCGGAGGGGCCGCGCCTTCGGTGTCGGCATCCTGCTGGCCGGTCGTCGGGCGGGGGGCACCGCCGCCTCGGAAACCACCACCGAGGCGCCCCTGCTCGTGTGGGCCCTGACCGGCGTCGCCGCTGAAGGTCAGGTTGTAGTCCCAGCCAACCACGGTGAACTTCTTGCTGGTCAGGTCGTACCAGAGGTAGTAGTTGCGCCCCGGACCGGACATGTCGTCGAAGTTGAGCAGCAGGTTCTGCCAGGCCACGTAGCGGGCGAAGGACTCCACGTCGACCCGGTCGGCGAGCTGTTCGTCGAAGTCGGTGTCGCTGGCGTTCTCGACCCACCTGACTAGGTCGATGACCGGTTGCAGGTCCTGACTGCCCTTCATGGTGATCTGTTTGAAGTCGTCGGCGTAGGCGGTCGGGTCGTCGCCCTGGTCGGTGAAACTGCCGGTGGCCAGCGACTTGTAGAGCACGCCACTGCCGTCGACCTTCGCGGTGAAGTTCTCGTCGGGGTGTTCCACCACCAGCCGGGCCGTGGTCGGCCGGTCGTTGACGGTGAAGCTGGTGTACGAGTACTCCTGGGCCACCTCACCGGCATCACCGAGCAGGTCGAGCGTCACCGCCTCGTTGAGCACGGTGGAGCCGCCGCCCATGCCGGCGACGCGCAGGGAGATTTCCCGGTGCCCCTGATAGCGGCGACCGTCGACGTACTCGTCGAAGCGGACGAGCCAGGGCAGATTCTCCGGTTCCTCGGCCTGGAGCGAGATCCGCGACATCCCGCCGCCGTTCGGCCCGGGACCAGCACCGTCGCGATCGGCGCCATCCGGCACAGGACCGGCACCGTCGCGATCGGCGCCGGGCGGCATGGGACCAGCACCGTCAGGTGCCGCGCCGCCCGGTCCGCCCTGCGGGGTCTCACCGTTGCGGCTCAGGCTGCGCAGCGTGGAGTTCCCCTTCAGGCGGATGCCGACGCTGGGCACGCTGGTGCCGTCGACGACCAGGTCCGCCTCGATGTAGTCCTTCTCGCCCTCGGCATAGAAGGTGTCCAGCATCCGCTGGTAGTCCGCGTCGCGGAAGACGAGCGTGATGCTGTGTGCGACGGTCTCGTCGAACAGGTCGACGGTGCCGGCGATGTCCTGGGTGACCAGGTCACCGCCGACCGCGCTGCTGGTGACGTACGGGCGGATGCGCACCGTGCTGAGCGTCACCGTGAGGACGAGCAGGAAGGCGACGCAGCCGGCCAGGAACTTCCAGTAGTGCCGGACCCGGACCGGGATCCGGTGCTTGAGCCTCATCACAGGTCCGTCTGGTCGTAGCCGGTCAGCACCGTGACCCGCTGACCGCCGGTGCGCTCGGCCAGCGCGGCGATCAGCTCACCGGGCTCCGTGCCCTTCTTGAGCCGCACCGTGTACATGATCTCGGTCAACGCGCCGCCACGAATCGTCTCCATGCTCACCAGCTCGAACTCGCTGGTGTGCCGGACCAACACGTCCTGGATGGGCTCGGTGTAGTTCGCCACCGGCGGGACCTGCACCTTCACCACCTGCCGCTGCACGTTCGAGGCGAACCAGTTGAACCGGTACATCAACACGATGATCATGCTGATCACGACGGCGGCGACCACGGCCAGAATGTAGAACCGGGTGCCACAGGCCATGCCGACACCCATCACCAGGAAGATGAAGCCGACGTCCCGGGTCTCCTTGATGGCGTTCCGGAACCGCACCACGGACAGCGCACCGACCAGCGCGAACGCGCGGGCGATGTTGGACCCGACGACGAGCATGATCAGCGAGATGAGCATGCCGAGAATGACGAGCGTCTGCACGTACGACTGGCTGTACGAGATGTTCCGGTGGGTGAATCGGTAGACCCAGCCGATCATCGCGCTGAGCAGGAAGGACAGCGACAGGGCGAGGGCGATGTCGCCGACGCTGAACGTACCGGAGAGGTCCTGGAATTCGAACGGCATGAGAATCAGCGCTCTCTAGGCGGAGGGATGGGAGAGGTGTCGACCGGCGGTGTCGTCCGTCACGTGGAAGACGGAACGAGGGGCGCGGCCGAACGCCTCGACGCTCTGGCAGTACTTCGACATCCGGACGATCGACAGGTTCGCCCGGGCAGCCAGGTCGGTGAGCCAGTACGGCACCCGCTCGTTGGCCTTGATCTCCACCACGGCGAGCGTGGCCGGCACGATGAGGCGGTTCTCCGCCTCCGCGCCCAGGTGGAAGTCGCGGTCCCGGCCGCGTACCCGATGGTCGAGGGTGACTCGCAGGCCGACGTCGGAATCCCGTCCGACGAACGCCTCCCGCTGATATCCGGTCATCGCGACCGGACGCAGATCCAGTCCGCAGACCAGCTCCAGCACCTCTTCGAGGAAGGCCCGCTGGTCGGGATGGTGCGCGACCATCTCCCGGCGGTCGCAGAAATCACGGGCCAGGCGGTACGGCAGGGCGACGCGACGCTTCTGGGTGACCCGGTTGACCCGTTGCTTGATCTCGACGTGCACGATGCTGTCGTCGGTGATCGTGGAACGGTCGCCGTAATGTCGCACCCGCAGTTTGCGACGGAACCGGAGACCTTCGATCTTCTCCCAGTAGAAGCGCAGTCGATCGGTGTCGTAGTAGACGCTCCACACGCCGTACCCGGTCCGGTCGCCATGACTGTCGCGACCCATTCGCGCGTCCAGTTCGGCACGCAGCGCCGGCACGTCACCGACCGGCACCACGTATTTGACCTCGTACCGATTGAACGCGTGCAATCGGCTCGGTGCGCGGAGGGCGTGCCCGGCCTGATCGTCGCGGTCCGCAGCCGGGCCGGGCCCGACGATCGGAGCCGATGGCGTACGCGTTGCGGAACGGGCGGGTGCCCGATTGCGCCAGTTGAGCATGGGGTGTTGGCCGATCCGTAGGCGACAGATGCCAACGAATACCAACAGGCGTACCTATGAACGAGCTTTGATTTTCGGATGAACCCCCGGTGAACGACGTCGGCGTCACCACACCGGTGACGCCGACGTCGTCCGGGTTCGCTACGGCGTGACCACTCGGCCGCCGAAGGTCACGACCAGCCGGCCGTCGGAGGCGAAGGACCAACCCAACGCCCCCGAGTACGACGAGCACCGGGACCCGTTGGTGCCGGACCAGAACTGGTTCGAGCTGTCGGAGTTGCCGACGATGCGGTCGTTCGACCCGCTGTTGCACGAGGTGTTGTTCCGGAACACCGAGGAGCCGCCGTCGAAGTTGAAGTTGCGCTCGGTGTTGCCGATGTTGGCGTTGTTCGACACCGTCATCGTGCCGGGGTTGCGGTTGTACGTGAACCCGTGCTTGCCGTTGTCGTAGGCGATGTTGCCCCGGATGGTGTGGTTCACCGCGATGTCCTCGCCGCCGAGCTTGAAGCCGTTGCGGTCACCGTTGCCGGCCTGGCCACCGTTGCTCAGGGTGCCGTTGCCGTAGGCGAGGGAGGACTCGATGGTCACCGCACCGATCGCTCCGGTGTCGCTCTTGGTGTAGAGGTCGTAGCCGTCGTCGATGTTGTTGTGGGCGACCGTGTAGCGGAAGACGTTGCCGGAGCCGACGGTCAGCTTCGGGGCGAAGCCGTCGGCGTCCTCACCGTCGGAGTCCACGTTGTCGTGCGACACCGTGCTCACCACGAGGTTGTTCGAGGGCCACTGGTCCCGGGGCGCGTTGGCGATCAGCCGCGAGAGCTGGAGCCCGGAGTCCCGGTTGTGGCGGGTCACCACCCGCTCGACGATGTTGTTGTTGCCGGCGAGCAGGATGCCGTTGTCCCCGGCCCGCTCGACGACGATGCCCCGGACGTGCCACCACGACCCGCCCATTTCGAGCCCCCGGTTGGCCGGGTCCTCGCTCTGCGCCGAGAAGTTCAGGATCGGCGTCTCCCCCGCGTACGCGAAGATGTTCTTGCGGGCGCTCGACGTGCCGTTGTTGCCCTGGCCGATGGTGATGGTCTGCGAGTAGCGGTAGGTGCCGCCGCGCAGGAAGATCGTCCCGCCCGCGGTGATCCGGGTGATCGCGGAGGTGAGCGTCGTCGGGCTCGCCAGCGTCCCCGGCGCGCTGTCGGTGCCGGTCGGCGCCACGTACAGGGTGTTCGACGACGGCGGCGGGGTGGTCGGCGGAGGCGTGCTCGGCGGCGGGGTGGTCGGCCCGGTCGTCGGCGGAGGCGTGGTCGGCGGGGTCGTCGTCCCGGAGGCGTACGTCTCGAACTCGGCGACCCTCGGCGTACCGCTCGCGCTGGTGATCTCGAAGTTGATTTTGCGCAGTGAGGTGGCGGCGAAGGTGATCGTCCCGGCCCCGGTGCCGCTGGCCAGGGTCGCGCCGGTGTCGTTGTTGACAAGTCGCCAGCCGCCGATGACCCCGACCGCGCCGGACGCCTCGCGGATGGTGACCGAGCCGACCGTGGTGGCGGAACCCCACTTGACCGAGACGCGGCCGGTCGAGCCGGACGGCGACCAGTATGTGCCCACGTCGCCGTCGATCACGCTGCCGTAGCTGGTGCCACCGCCCTTGCTGGAGCCGTCTGCGCCGGCCCCGATGCTGAGGTTGGTCGCGTTGGCGACGACCGAGGCGGCCACGAGGCCGTCGGTCGCACCCGACGCGTGGGTCAACGGCAGCGCCGCGACCACCACGGCCGCCGCGACCACGGCGGTACCGCCGGCCAGAAGCCTGTGTCGCACTGTGGTTCTCACTGATGGACTCCTCGGGAGTGAGCGCGGCGCGAGACACGTCCTGCACAGCCCGACACCGCAGGTGACTGAGTTTCGTAAGCCCTCGAACTGGCCATAGAGCGAAACATCGATGTAATCTCAGGCTAGGAAAGCGCTTACTCGCGGCGCAAGAGCAGAGATGTGCAGGTTTGTTGCAGAATCTCGGAGTTGTCCGCGAGTCACGGAAGATCGAGGCAGCCCGGCCCACCATCCATGCCCGAGCCTCAGTCCGACGGCCAGGGCTCCCGCACCCGCCGCCACGCCAGGATCCGCGCTCGGGCGACCGCCACCCTCGGACACCAGCCGTCCGCGTGGCACCGGAGGCACCGCCGGATCCGGTGACCGTCGATGACCGCCCAGGACAACTCGACCTCGACCGGGACGCGGCTCTCGTTCACCGACACACTCCCGCCCGGTACGCACCCGCCCGCTCCGGATAGGCGGTGGCCGGACCCACCCGGTCGAGCAACGGCCTACGACCACGACGACGCCACCACCAGCGCTTCACCGAACCTCCCACCAGCGTGTTTACGGACGCACACAGAAGGTACTCCAACCTGTCCATGCCGTACAGCCTGTACAGCATGTCTTAGACGTCCTACCCGTATCGCACGCCCTGGCAGTCCGGCCCATTCATAAGGTCCGCACATGGTTGACGAGATGTCCCCGGTGGCGTTCTACGTTCAGCTCGCAGACCTCCTCGCCAAGCAGATCGAGGAGGGCAAACTCAAGCCGCGTCAGCCGCTCCCGAGCGAGGCCACCTTGCAGCAGGAATACGGCGTGGCCCGTGGGACCGTCCGCGCAGCGATGCGCCTGTTGCGGGATCGCGGACTCGTCGTCACGTTCACCGGTCGTGGCACCTACGTCGCCGACAGGTCCTGACTCAGCGACTCGGCATCCCCGCGCAGACCCAGCCGGGCCACCCCACACGGGGCAGCCCGCCCAACGTCACCCCCACAAAACAGCCACCCGCACGCTGCCGCTTCCGGCGTGCGGGTGGCATCTCGCCTCGTCGATCATGGAGTTGTGGCTAGAGTTTCGGCCTGATTCGCCCTTTTCGCGGTTACCACAACTCCATGATCGCCGAATGCGTCTCGCCTGCGGGCAGGGCGTGCAGGGGCGGGAGAGACGTGGGGTCAGGCGTTGGCCACGGACTTGCGGATCGCGTCGCGGGACTCGGTCACCTGCCGGCGCAGCTCGTCCAGGTCCACGCCGACGAGCTGCCCGTTCCGCTTGCGTACCTGGCCGGCTACCACGACGGTCTCGATGTTGCGGGCGTCGGCTCCGAGCACCAGCGTGCCGACCGCGTCGTTGAGCGGCATCGTGTTGACGTCGTCGGCGGCGACGACCAGCAGGTCCGCCTGCTTGCCAGGGGTCAGCGAACCCGTGACGTCACCGAGTCCGTTGGTCCGGGCGCCCTGCGTCGTGGCGAAGTCGAGCACGTCGCGGGTGGTGATCCGGTCCGGCGTGGTGTCCGTGCCGTACGCGGCGTTCACCGCACGCATTCGCTGGATCGCGTGCAGGGTACGCATCTGGGTGAACATGTCGCTCGCCAGCGCCACCTCCACGTCGATGCTGAGTCCGGGCCGGATGCCGACGGCAAGCGCCTCGTCGATCGCGGGTACCGCCGTCTCCAGGCCGATCTGCGCCTCCGAGGTCGGGGCCAGCGACACGGTGACTCCGGCGTCGCCCATCGCCTGCCACGCCTGCGAGGTAAGGCCCGTGGCATGGATCAGGGTCAGGTCCGGGCCGAGCAGCCCGGCGGCGGCCCAGCGCAGGATCGCCGCCGACGACGGCACGCCGAACACCGCGTCCACGCTGACACCGAGGTCGAGATCGCGCGCTACCGCCGCCAACTCCGGCCCGTAGGCCAGGGCCGGACCGGCGATCTCGTCGGTGGCCAACGCCGCCAGGCGCAGCGTCACCAGACCATCGTTCGCCCCCTGGTACGCCCCGCACAACCGGGCCAGGTCGCCGGGCCACTGGCGGTCCCACTCGCCGAAGTGCGGTCCCATCGACGCGTGTACGCCCCGGATACCGGTGTCGACCAGCGCCTGGATCGCCGCGTCCGAGTGCGCCGCCGTACGGGAGTTGTGCGAGAAGTCGAGCATCGTGGTGATGCCGGCGTCGAGGGCGGTGAGCGCGGCGAGCCGGGTGCCGACGTACATGTCGTGCGGGGTGTACGCGGGCGCGATCCCGGCCAGCGTCGACATCACGTACGCCCCCAGGTCGGTCACGTCCGGGATGCTGCGGCGCATCTGCGCCTGCCAGGCGTGCCGATGGGTGTCGACGAATCCGGGACTGACGATCCGGCCGGTCGTGTCGATCACGGTTGCGCCCGCCGCCTCCGGATGAGACCGCAGGTCCGCGCCGACCGCGACGATCCGGTCCTCGCGGACCAGCACGTCACCGGATTCCAGGTCACCGATGGCCGGGTCCATGGTGACGACCGTGCCGCCGCTGAACAACATCATCGAACTCTCCCTTCGCTGTCTGCGCCTCACCGGCGGCGCAGGACGTAACCGGCGTGGTGCAGGACCCCGTCGACGAACCGGCCGTACGCCCAGAAGCCCAGGTCGTCGCGGTAGACGATCCGGTCGCCGTCGATCCAGAACGCCCCCTGGTACGCGTGCGGTCGGCCGCCCCGCGTCTCGTCGTACCGACCGTCGGCGGTGAGTTCCTGGTGCAGGAAGCCGGTCTCGTCGATCCACATGCCCAGGTAGGGGCTCTCGACCGATCGTGGTCCCGGCTCGGGCTCGATCGGGGCGGGCGTGAGCCGACGGCCGTTGACCAGTGCGATCTCGCCGTCGACGACGATCGCGGCGGCCTGCTCGGGACGCCAGACGATCATCTCCAGCACTGACCTGCCGGAGGTCGGGCCGGCGATCAGGGCGAAGGTGGCCGGATTTCCGGGGGTGAGCGCGCCGACCCGGTCGGCCGGACGAACGCGCAGGCCGGCGACGGCGACACCGTCGACGACGGCGGGCACGATGGCCAGGCCGGTGCAGTCGATGACGATCGCGCCGTCGTCCTCGGCGGCGGTGTGCAGGCCGGTGCCGACCGCGACGATCTCGTTCGTACCGACCAACAGGTCAGCCGTGGCGAAGTCACCGATCACCGGGTCGAGGGTGTGGATGGCGGCGTTGACGAACATCAGTGGCCGGTGCCGGTCACCGGTGTTCCCGGCGATCTCCGCCAGTACCGCCTCGTCGAGCATGGGGCTGCTCATGGCGTACCTCCTGGTGTGGGGTTTCGTGTTTCCACCGTCACCGGCGGCGGAGTCGGCAGCCAGGCCGGACCGAACCAGGGTGTGCCGCACCCTGCCTGGCCGGAGCCTGCACGGATACCGTTGGTGGCATGCCGACGACCGCGCTCGGGGCGTTCCTCACCGCCCGACGCGCCCGGTTGACACCGGGCGACGTCGGCCTCGTCTCCAGTGGCACCCGACGCGTCGCCGGGCTGCGACGCGAAGAGGTCGCGGTGCTGGCCGGGGTGAGCGTCGACTACTACACCCGGCTCGAACAGGGCCGCGAGCGCAACCCGTCCTCGTCGGTGCTGGCCGCCGTGGCCCGGGCGCTCGACCTCGGGCCGGACGCCCACGACCATCTCTTCCGGCTGGCCGGGCTCTCACCCGGCAGTACGCCGACTCCCGCTCGACCGCAGGTCGGGCAGAGCCTGCGGGAACTACTCGACGCCTGGCCGGACACCCCGGCCGTGGTCATCGACCGGCGGCTCGACCTGCTGGCCGGCAACGCGCTGGCCGACGCGTTCTACGCGGACTTCGCCGAGGCGGACAACCTCGTCCGGATGGCCTTCCTCGACCCGGCCGGGACGACGTTCTTCGCCGACTGGCGTCGTACCGCCGAGGCGTGCGTGGCGAACCTGCGTCTGGCCCTCGGCCACGACCCGCACGACCGGCGGGCGCGGGAACTGGTCGAGCAGATGGGCGCCGCGAGCCCGGAGTTCCGCAGGCTGTGGGGACGGCACGACGTGCAGGGCAAGACGCACGAGGCGAAGACGTTCCGGCACGGCGCGGTGGGCGAGCTGACGCTGTCCTACCACGCGTTCGACGTACGGGACGCGCCCGGCCAGCAGTTGATCGTGTACCGGGCGGAGCCGCACAGCCGCAGCGCCGAGGCACTGCGGCTGCTGGGCACCCTGGCCGTCAGTCGTTGGCTCCGCTGACCCCGGACTCGTACCGCCGAATCACGGCAGTTCGATGCGCTCGACGAGTTCCCGCACCGCGATCATGTCCAGGAAGGCGTGACAACGCACCACCTTGCCGCCGCGCAGCTGCCAGATCCAGCAGTACTCGTTGTGGTAGTCGACGCCGTCGGTGGCCGTCGCGTCACCCTCGAACCGGATGATCACAGTGTCACCGTCGGTCCACATGTCCTTGATCGCCATCCTGAGGATCGACGACAGTCGGTCCAGGATCGGTGCCGAACCCTCCGCCAGGAACTCGGCCTTGGAGGTGTAGGTACGACCGTTGACGATCGTCCACCGGACGTCGTCGTGCAGGATCTCGTAGATGTCGCCGCCCGCGTTCTGCCGCGCGAAGGCACGCAACACCGCCGCCCGGTTGCGGCCCTCCTCGCCCGGTTTCCCGGGGCCACGCCCGCCGTCCCGCTGAGCCGGGGCCGCCGAGGCCGCACCGACCCCGGCCAGGGCCGTCAGTCCACCGGCCATCCCTGCCGTCAGGAGCACTCGCCGGCTGTGCTGCGTCACGCTGTCCTTCATCCTCGTTCCTCCCTCGCTTGCCGGTGCGCGTCGCTGCCCTCGCGATAGAAGACGTATCCCGCGTGGTGCAGGACGTCTCCGTCGAAGGTGCCGTCCGCGCTGAAACCGGTGTCGTCGACGTACTCGATCCGGGTCCCGACGACCTGGTAGGAACCCGTGTAGGCGCTCTCCCGCTCGCCCCGGGCCTCGTCGTACCGGCCGTTCGGCAGCAGCATCTGCCGGATGTGGCCGTCGGCCGTCACCCACATCCCGACGTACGGGTGCGGCGACACGTCACCGGTCCCCGCCGGTGGCGTCACAGTGGATGGCGTCGCAGTCGGTGCGGCAGTCGCCGAGTACGGCGTCGCGTCGTCGGAAGCGGCACCACCACTGCCCGCCTCGGCGGAGCAACCCACGAGCAACAGGACGCCGCAGGTCGCGCTGAACAGGCCCCCGAGTCTCGAATTCGCCATGTCGACCACGGTAGGTATCCGGTCCGGCAACAGCCTGGTCCCAGTACTCCCAGGAAGATGCCACCTTGCATGCCCGCCGCACACATCCTGGCGAATCCAGTCCCGTCCATGAGGTCTTTCCGAGTGTCGTTCTACCTCACCGCGTTTCGGCAGATCGCCGTCAACGACTCCCGCGAATCCGGTCGTGCAGCGCGACGTACTCCTGGGCCAGGGTCACGGTGTCGACCTGGCTCGACCACTCACGGATCCGGTCGGCCCGTCGACGAAGGATGTCCTTCTCGGCACTGCGTATCTCGGTGGCTGCCTCGAAGTCCTGAGCGTCGACCGCACGTTCCTTCTCCTGCCGGAGTCGGTCGATCCTCTCACCGAGTTCGCGTATGTCGTCCGGCACGTCGAAGGCTGGCTCCATGCGCCGCTCCCGCGATGGCGGGCACCTGCGCGAGAACGCGCTCAGGAATTCGTGGATCTTGGCGCGGATCCGGCACGGCGTGACGTCCCACCGTGCGAGTGCCGCGCCGACACCGGCGTCGCAGGCGAGACCGATGAGGAGATGTTCCGTCGAAAGAAAGCCTGCCCCCGCGACCTTGCTCTCGGTGTGCGCCATTCGCAACGCCTGATCGAGCTGGGTCGTGGGAGTGGGCGCCCGGTTGCTCCCGCCACCCGCATGACCGAGTTGCTGGTCGAGTTCCGCGCCCAGGGTGCCCACCGGAACGCCCATCGACACCAGCACGCGAAGACCAACGCTCTCGCCTTCGGTCAGAAGTGCGAACAGGTAGTGCTGCGGGGAGACGTGATCGTGTCCACGGGCCTGGGCGTCCTGCTCAGCGAGCCTGGTGACCTTACGCGCTCGGTCGGTCCACCGTCGCCGGTCGTCGGTGGGAATGGCGTCGGACATGGGATTCCTCGGCTCGTGACGCGATCCTTCTTCACCAGTATCACCCGCAGCAACGCCGGAGTTCTCGCGTGAGGACGGGGATCATCACCGCCGCAGGGACGAGGTGCAGCCCGAGGAGGGCGGCGATGGTCGCGACGTTCGCCCCGGTCAGGAACGGCGGGATCATCGAGATCGCGGTCAGCGACGCCGTCGTCCACAGGAATCGTCGGGCGGGACGGGCGCTCCAGCGGAGCAGGGCGACGGCGATGACGACGCCCACGACCGAGAAGAAGCCGGTCAACACCGCGAACCCGCTCAACGGGATCGCCTCGCCACCGTCGGGGAGCTCGAAGTCGACGCCCACGACCCGGGCGAGCGCGGCGGCGAGGGTGGTCACGACCATCGCCGCGAGCGTGGCGACGAGACCGATGCCGACGAGTCGGCCGAATCGACGGGTACGGCCGGGGCGGTCCGCTGCCGGACCGGCGACGACCCCGGCGTCATGTGTGCTGCTCATGTCGTTCCTCCTCTCGTTTCGCGCCGGATCAGGACCGTGACTGCTCGGTGTCGTCCGCCGGCAGCGACGTGGGCAGTCCGAGCCGAGGGAATTGGTCGGCGTGGAACGTGATGATCTCGGTGATCGCACCACCGCTGATGCGCAGGACGTCGATGGTCAGCGGCAGGTACGCGCTTCCCCCCTCCCGCCGGTGATAGAAGCCGATGGCCGGCTGCCGGTTCACCGAGGTGGGGACGGCGCGCAGGTTCGTCATGTCCTCGAAGCCGTTGTCGACCCAGTCCTTCACCACCGTGTCGCGGCCGACGTACAGGCCCGGGGTGGGCGGCATCGAGCAGCGGACGTCCTCCCGCAACAGCGCGGTGAGCCCACCGATGTCCGTGGCCACGCTGGCGTCGGTGTAACGGCGTACCAGCTCGCGCGTGCCGGCGTCCTCCTGCCCGCCGGTCCAGTCCTGGCGCTCGGCGGGCAGGTGCTCCCGCATTCCGGCGCGGGCCCGCTGCAACGCGCTGTTCACCGAGTTGACGGAGTCCCCCAGGAGTTCCGCGACGTCCTTCGCCGGCCAGCCGAGCACGTCCCGCAGGATCAGCACGGCCCGTGGGCGCGGCGCGAGATGCTGGACCGCGACCAGGTACGCCAGCTCGATCGTCTCCCGCGCGACGGCGACCGCCTCCGGTTCGTCCGCGCCTCCGGCGGTCAACTCGTCGAGCAGCCGGTCCGGGTAGGGCTGCAACCAGAGCACCTCGCCCCCGGTCGCCGGCTCGGGGCGGCGCTTGGCGAGCAGGTCCAGGCAGGCGTGGGTGGCGATCCGGTACAGCCAGGCCCGGAACGTCGACCGGCCCTCGAAGGTCTCCCGCCTCCGCCAGGCTCGCAGGAACGTCTCCTGCACGGTGTCCTCGGCGTCCTCGAACGATCCGAGCATCCGGTAGCAGTGCACGTGCAGCTCCCGCCGGTGCCGTTCCGCCAGCCCCGAGAACGCCGACTCGTCGACCTCACCCAGACCGCTTATGACCTGCTCGTCCATCACGCCATCCTCATGCCTCGTCGGGTCCTGACGTAGGTATGACGGGCGCGGGCGTGACAACTCATCACTCCCACCCGCAGGGCCGGATGCGCCGGGAGGTGGGTAGATCTGTTGTCGCCCCAACGACAACAGATCTACCCACCTCCTGCTGGCCAACGCGGCAGCCTGGATCGCCATCGGACAAATGGGCCGCACTACTCGGAACAGGTCAGGACCGACGATGCGGCGCAGGCCAGCGCCCGACACGGTCGCAGCACCCGCGCACGCCAGGGTCGGATCGACCGCTTGAGGCGTTCACCTCCGGCGCCGGAACCGCACCGGTCCCGGCCATCGGTCGCGCTCGGCGACCCGCGACCAGGCGCGGAGCGAGGCGTGATGCAGCCCCGGGCGAGGCCACCGCAGCTCTCGCCCCGGCTCGGGCCCGCGGCGACGGCTTCGCACCGGACGAGTGAACCTCTCCCGCTCTCCCCGGCGCCACCGCACGATCAGCGGTTCGGGAAGGCCATGAATGACGAGGGCGGAGGGGGTGTCGGACTGACAGTGACCATCGGGAATCGTCGGCGGCGAGAGCCGGACAGGTAGACCGATGGCGGACGGCACGATGAGAGGACGCGTAGACATGATCCCTCTGAAGACCTGACGGAAGGCACGGAAAGAGAGCCGACGGCGAGGTCGGCGACCGGTGCACGGAGCGGTGTCAGGTCTACAGAGCGGGCGGCGTCACGCGGGGTGATGTCCTCTCGTGCGGAAGTCGGAGGAAGAGTTCCTGCTGCAAGGTAGCGCCGGACGGGTTTGCGGGGCCACTGGTTTGCTGCTGCCGCCTAGACGTCGGTCTGCGCCGCCTGCCGGGCCGGTGGTGCGAGGAGGCGTTGCAGCAGTAGCAGGCCGCTCTTGATGTCGGCGCTCCCGTCGAGCAGCCACTGGGTGCTGAGGCCGTCGGCCGCCGCGAGGACGAGCGAGGCCGCCTGGTCCAGGGCGATGTCCGTGCGTACGGCCCCGGCCTCCTGACCTTCGGCGAGAAGTCCTGCGATCTTCTCGCGCAGGTCGGCGTACCGCTCGGAGAAGTGGGCGCGCGAGCGCTCGTTGCCGGCCTCCAGGGCGTGGGCCACCATGCTGTTCAGCAACGACATCAGCCCAGGTACGCGCATGCTGTGCTCGGTCGACTGATGGATCAGCTCGACGAAGCTGTCGTCTCCGTCGTACGCGGTTTCGAGGAAACGGCGGTCGTGTTCCCGCAGAACTTCGATGAAGAGCTGCTCGCGGGTGCCGAAGTGGTGCTTGAGCACCGGATGCGTCACGCCGATCGCCTCACCGATGGCGCGCAGCGAGGTGCCCTCGTATCCCAGCCGGTCGTAGACCGCCAACACCTCGTCGATGATCTGCTGCCGCCGCGCGAGCCCCTTGGCGTACGGCCCCCGCTTCGAGCTGTCCCGCTTTTCCGGGTCGGTCATGGCCCACCTCCAGAGCGATCGGCGGTCGGCATGGTGCGCCGCCTGCCCGATCCTATGACCACGACCACGAAAATATCCAGTCGGATATTTTCGTGCTAGCGTCTGCGGCACGACAGGCCGTGAGGTCGCGCTTCGTCGGCTGGAGCCAGGCGAGGTGCCCACGCGGGACCTGTTCACCGAGACGCAGGAGGAGACGGCATGGCATGGCACTTGTTCAGGCTCGGACGCTGGTCGTTCCGACGCCGCTGGACCGTGGCGGGAATCTGGGCCCTGCTGCTCCTCACCGTCGCGCTCGGTGCGACGACCCTGTCCGGCAAGACGAATGACGGCTTCGAGCTGTCCGGCATCGAGTCGACGCAGGCGTTCGACCTCATCAGGGAGCGGGACCCCGAGGCGGTGCCGAACGGCGCGACGGCGCGGGTGGTGTTCCAGGCCCCGGACGGCGAGACGCTGGCAGACCCGGCCAACCAGCAGGCCGTGGCCGACTCGCTCGCCGCGCTGCGGACGGAACACGTCCGGTCGATCGTCGACCCGTTCGAGGCCGGTGCCATCTCCGAGGACGGGCGTACCGGCTTCGCCTCGGTCAGCTACTCCCGCGGCGCGGTCGACCTGACCACCTCGGACCGGGAGGCGCTGGAGGCCGCCCGCGATGTCGCCAAGCGGGCCGGACTGACCGCCACCGTCGGTGGCGACGTACTCGGTGTGGAGATCGGTGGCGCCATCGCCGAACTGATCGGCATCGCCATCGCCTTCGTCGTGCTGGCCCTCACCCTCGGGTCGCTCGTCGCGGCCGGGATGCCGCTGCTGACCGCGCTGGTGGGCGTCGGAATCGGTGCCGCCTCCATCGCCGCCCTCACCGGCTTCGTCGAGCTGAGCACCACCACCCCCGCGCTCGGCACCATGCTCGGGCTGGCGGTCGGCATCGACTACGCGCTGTTCATCCTGTCTCGTTACCAGGCCGAGGTCCGCCAGGGACGCCCGCTGGAGGAGGCGATCGGCCGGGCCGTCGGCACCGCAGGCTCCGCAGTGGTCTTCGCCGGCCTCACCGTCGTCATCGCTCTCGTCGGCCTCGCCCTCTGCGGCATCGGATTCCTCACCGAGATGGGGCTGGGTGCCGCGTTCACCGTCGCGCTCGCCGTCCTCATCGCGCTGACGCTGCTCCCCGCACTGCTCGGTTTCGCCGGCGCCCGCGTGGTGAAGAAGCAGATCGCCGCCGCCGCCGAGGAGACCGACGCCGGCCGGAGTTCCGGCACCTCACGTACCCTCGGTCGGCGTTGGATCGAAGGTCTCGCCCGCGTCCGCTGGCCCGCGCTCGTCGCCGGCATCGCGGCTGCCGTCGTCGCCTCCATCCCGGTGGCCTCCCTCCAGCTCGCACTCCCGGACGACAGCACCAAGCCCGCAGGCAGCGACGTACGGGTCGCCTACGACCTCATCGCCGACAACTTCGGCGCGGGCGCCAACGGGCCGCTGCTCGTCGTCATCGACACCGCGCAGGCCACCGACCCGGCCGCCGCAGTCGGGACCGCCACCGAGCGGTTGCTGGCACTGGCCGCCGAGGACGACTCCAACATCACCGCCGTGATCCCGCCCATCACCAGTGACACCCCGGAGGCCCAGCAGGCCTTCGCAGAGCAGCTCGGCACGACGCAGTACGCGACCCTCACGGTGATCCCCCAGTCCGGCCCCGCGAACGAGTCGACCAAGGACCTTGTCGCCGGCATCCGGGCCACGCTCTCCGACCTGCCCGACCAGACCGGAGCCCGCGCCCTGGTCACCGGTGTCACCGCCGTCGGCGTCGACATCTCCAACGAGCTGACCGAGGTGTTCCCGCTCTATCTCGCCGTCGTGGTGGGGCTGGCGCTCATCCTGCTCATCGCCGTGTTCCGCTCGATCTGGGTACCCGTCAAGGCGGCGCTCGGCTTCCTGTTCTCCGTGGGCGTCTCCCTCGGAGCGACCGTCGCGGTCTTCCAGTGGGGCTGGCTCAACGAACTCGTCGGTCTCGACACCGAGGGGCCGGTGCTGTTCCTGCTGCCGATCCTGCTCACCGGCATCCTGTTCGGCCTGGCCATGGACTACGAGGTCTTCCTCGTCACCCGCATGCGGGAGGCGTACGTCCACGGCACCCCGGCACGCCAGGCGGTCATCGACGGCTTCACCCACAGCGCCCGCGTGGTGGCCGCCGCAGCGCTCATCATGGTCGGCGTCTTCGCGGGCTTCACCCTCACCGACGACATCATCCTCAAGACCATCGGTTTCGCGCTGGCCATCGGTGTCCTCGTCGACGCATTCCTGGTCCGCATGCTGATCGTTCCCGCCGTCATGCTCATCCTCGGCCGGCGGATCTGGTGGATGCCCCGCTGGATGCAGAAGGTCGTGCCGACCTTCGACGTCGAAGGCGAATCGCTCGCACGACACCTCACCTGACACTCGGCCCGCGCCGGGCCGGCCTCTCGAACTCGGCAACCAAACTCGAAAATCGCTCCGGTGTGGTGGCGGGAAGCAACAGTCCCGCCACCACACCGGAGCGATCTCTGCAGAACCCCGGATATGCGCACATCGCCGTCAAGGTTGGCGAGTCCCCAGCACCCCCAGACGATACGAGGGGCGTCCGACGCACTAGCATTGCCGCGGTCCGCAGCGGCTGAAACGAGGCGAGATGCGTTGGCTCCGGCAGTTGCTGGGTAGCAGGCGAGTCCAGCTCGATCCAGAGCGGCAGCAGGCACTGCTGCGGGACGTGCGGCACCGGTACGGCGCGGGCTCACAGGCCCGGTTCCCGGAACAGGTCGAAGCGATCATCCGGATGCTGAATGACGACGACGGCCTGGTGGTGGCGGCCCGGATCGTCAGCGACGCCGCCGACGAGGCCCACACGCACCTGCAGGCCCAGGCCCACGACGTGTACCGACGGACGGGTCGGCGGCTCCTGGTGCACCGCCGCAACTACCGGCCGCTGTGGAAGGAGGCCGGACCGGCGCTGCGGTGGCCCCTCGTCGGGCTCCCGTGCGGCCTCCACCCGTACGCGCAGGTGACCGCCGCCGTCGCGGTGGTCGGCAGCCACGCACCTCGGCTCGACAAGGTGACCGACCCGAACCCGCTCCTCACCCGCGTGTTCGAGGTGCTCGACCTCACCACCGTCGGCATGGAGCACGGCCAGGTACGGGTGGACACCGATGCCGCAGCCCTGGCCGATCGACTGATCTCGACCGCCGGTCAGGTCCTCGCGGCCATGGACGACCCGCCCCGGCTGCCGCCCTCGGTCCGTGAGGTGATGCGCCGCAACAACACGCTCGACGTCCACGATCCGTCCGGTCCCCGAGTGGTCGGCGGGATCAACCTGGGCGCGCGGATGCGGGAGAGTCTGCTGGTCTGACCACTGCGGCGGGAATCGGGTTCTCGATCGCCTGACCTCGTCGCGCCGCACGCGCGCGTACTGCAGAGCCGGCGCATCGCCGACCGGACTACACGCGGGTCAGTCCGGGCGGCGCTCGCCGCCCGCGTCGTTCAGGCCGTCGACGAGCATCTCCGCCTCGTCTGCCGAGATGGTCATCGTGCTGCTGAGCAGCTCGATCGCCTGCTCACGCTGTCCGGCTTCCACGAGTGCCGCGATCCGGAGCCAGGTGAACGCGTCGGCCATCGCGTCGCTGTTCCCGCCGGCCGCAGACGGCCACCCGCTCGGCGGAGCAGTGGTGTCCGGGGCCGACCGGTTCACCGCCGTGGCATCCGGAAAACCCGCTCCGGGTGACGCCGCATCCGCAGCAGACGCATCAGAGGTCAGGGCGCCAGAAGTGGCGTCGGCGGGGGCGCGGGAGGCGGCCTCGTGGATGCGGGCGTCGGCGATCCGGGTGGCCGCGTCCCGCAGGCGGGTGTCCGCGTCCGGGGAGGCAGCGGCGGCGGCCCGTGCCTGCATCTCGCGTACCTGGGTGCCCAGCAGGTCCTGGCGGCCACTGCGGCGACGCAGGATCATCGTGATCACCGCGATGACCGAGACCGCGACGAGGAAGCCCACCACCAACTCCAGCAGGCTCGCATCAGTGCCACCGGGGCTCATGAGGTCAGCCAGTCTCGACGGGGACGGTGCCGGCCGGCCGGGTCGGGGTCACGATCCGCAGGTCGGGCAGGTTCGGATCGACGATGTCGACGCACAACACCACTGCCGCGATCACTCCGGTCTCCCACCGCATGCGGGGCATCGTAGTGCGGCATCGTGCCGGAGAGGTACGTACCCGGCCGTGGTTCGGCCCACTCCTCGTCCAGGACCAGCCCGCCGGTGCCTCGATGACGATCGCGTACACCGGGGCCCACTGGCCAACCGCTGGGGGCTCGGCCCGGCAGGGTTGCGTTCTGGGCCATCAGCCGATCGGATGGCCGACAACGATGATCGGCTATTTCCATGGGCGACGGACACCCCGCGACGCCTAGGAAGGAGGCATGACCAACGAGCGGACCGTTCCCCTGCTGCCGTGCGCATCCATTGACGACATCGAAACCTTCTACGGAGTTCTCGGCTTCCGCACCACGTACAAGCAGCGCAAGCCCAACCCGTGCGTGGCGGTGCAGCGGGAAGACCTGCATCTACAGTTCTTCGAGATCCCCGGATTCGACCCGCAGCAGTCCTATGGCTCCTGTCTCGTACTCACCACGGACATCGAGGGACTACACCGGGCATTCGCCGCCGGCATGCGCGCCGCGTACGGCAAGGTACTGGTGTCCGGAACGCCGCGGATGACCCGGCCCAGGGCGCGGAAGAACGCCGACGGGGTGGGCGGATTCAGTGTCATCGACCCGGGTGGCAACTGGATCCGCGTCTTTCGGGGCGCCGCCACCGCGCCCATGCCGGCCACCACGCCTGCCGGGCGGCTGGCCAAGGCCCTAGCGAATGCTGTCGTGCAGGCCGATTCCCGGGGAAACGTCGGACAGGCCGTTCGGATCCTCGACGGCGCGTTGGCCCGCCCGCAAACCGACGACGACCCGGTCGAGCAGGTGGAGGTCCTCGTCTACCGCGCCGAACTCGCGATGGTGCTGCACGATCCGAAGACCGCGACCGAGATGCTGGCCCGCGCCCAGTCCGTCACGCTCACGAAAGACGAGTCCGAAAGGGCCGCACCGGCGTTCGACAACGCCGCAGACCTCGCAGCAGCACTACGGTGACTCACCAACGAACGCCTCCCTCATCTCGGCCACGTCCGGACGCTGGCTGGCTCGAGAGCAGTCACCGTCCGTGGCACGCGGTCGGCGGCCATGAGCGGAACCCATCACCCTCAGGCAAGATGCCCGCCATGACCGACAACTCGCTGACCGTGCCCGCGTACGACCCCGCGATAGGCGTCGTGGCGCCGACCGAAGGCGGCACCGTCACCATCGAGATCATCAACGGATCGGTCGAGATCCTCACGCGCGAGGTGCTTAGAAGGCCGTGCACTGCGAATTACTGACGCCGATGGCCGGATTGCAGGGCCGCGTCGAGGCCGTTCAGTTGCAGCACACTCCCGCCGCGTAGGTGCGCCAGGTCCGTACTGCCGTTCCCCGCGTATCTGAGGAAGGTCACCTGTTCGGTCCGTTCCAGGCGGGTTCCGTCTGTCTCGGCTTCGAGGCGGACGGTGACCAGCGAGATCCATCGCAGTTCGCCGTCGACGACAGCCTCGTAGCTGTAGACGATCCGGTGTGCGTCCGCGATGTCGATGTACCGCGACCGGTACTCCAGTCGCTCGGGCGCCGTGTCCAGCCCGGTGAAGGTGCTGCGCGCCATCTCGCCACCGCCGACCCGGAAGTCGTGCTCGTAAGAGGCTTCGCTGCCGGGAAGCCGGAACCACCGCTGCCTGATCGCAGTGTCGGCGAACGCGGTGAAGACCTCGTTCGGCGGTACGTCGAGGTGCCGCGAGATCGTGAAGGTGTCGTGCAGGACCATGTCATCCTCCCACCGTCATGGCCACGAACGGGTGACCACACGTCAGTTACGATCAGTAAGAAACGCGCATCCAGCGGTTTTAGTCCGGCTCTCCCACACGCACTTCGAAGTCAGCTACTGACGCACGAGGAACAGAAGACGATGACAAGCCGTCTCAGTACCGAACATGCACCACGCGGGGGCGCGCCAGACTGTACCCAGACGATCGAACTCGGCCGCGACGTGCTGGCACGGGTGGGTGACAAGTGGACGCTGTGGACCATCACAGTTCTGGCGTCCGGCCCGCTGCGCTTCACCGCGCTGCACGAGCAGGTCACTGGCATCTCCCAGCGGATGCTCAGCCAGACGCTACGCGCCCTCACCCGCGACGGGTTGGCGACCAGGACCGCGTACCCGGAAGTCCCCCCGAGGGTCGAATACGCACTGACGCCACTCGGCCGCTCACTGCACGAGGCCGCGAGCGGCCTCGTGCAGTGGGTCCGTGACCATCAGAACGAGATCCTCCGCAATCGCGACATGTCCCACCAGAAATTCCCCACGAACACCGTCACCCCACCCCACGTATAGTGGCGAACCGCCACTTGCGACTGCCGCAAAGCGATAGCCGGGGAGTGTGAAGATCTTCTTGCGGTCCCCTGAGCTCAGACACGCTGACATCGGCAGTTCGGGACGTCGGCCGGACCGAAGTCCAGCCACCCAGCGTAAGGCAGCGGCCAGCAGGTAGCGCACCCGCTCAGCGGCAGATCCCTGCACTTCGTCGTCACCGTCCACAGCGCACTCACGGCGGTGGGACTTCGAAGTCCGGCCCCTCGTTCGGCACGACGAACGGTGAATACCCTTCGCCGATGATGTCAACGGCTAGTAGTGCTATGTTAGGTTCGGTGGCGTTTGTTGGGGTGTAGCGGTTTCACGGGTTGGTGGCAGGTGAGGCAGGCGCCGGTCCAGGTCGCGAGGAGTCGTTGCAGCTCGCGGATGACCGTGTAGAGGGTCAGGCCGGCGCAGCCGCTTTTGGGTCCAGGCGTAGTTCGGTGATGAACAGGTGCGCGGCGGTGACGAGGGTGACGTGGCGGTGCCAGCCGATCCAGGAGCGGCCTTCGAAGTGGTCCAGGCCGAGGCCGGTCTTCAGTTCGCGGTAGTCGTGTTCGATGCGCCAGCGGATCTTGCCGTAGCGGACCAGGTCGGTGTGGCTGGTGGTGGCGGGCAGGCTGGACAGCCAGTACTTGATTGGCTCGGGCTGGTCGTCGGGCCACTGGGCGATCAGCCACCGCTCGGGCAGGGTGCCGTCGGTGTCGCGGGCGACGCGGTGCCCGGCCGGGCGCACCCGCAGGAAGACGAACTGGGAGCTCATCGTGCCTTTCGAGCCTTCCCGCCAGGTGATCGTCTCTGCGGTGTCGCGTCCGGCGGCGCTGAGGTGTTCGGTCAGGCTGACCGCGGTCTTGGGGTAGCGCGGGTCGGTGCGAGTGGGTGGTCGGCCCCGCCCGGACCAGACCCGTGGCACGGGTTGCACGTCCGGCTTGTGGGCGAGGGCGTCGCCTTTGACCTGCATGATGTAGCCGATCCCACGCTGGTCCAGGGCGCTGCGGAACTGGCTGTTGTCGCCGTAGCCGGCGTCGGCGGCCAGCAGCGGTGGGCGCAGCCCGTGCTCGGCCAGCTCGTCGAGCATCTCCACCACGAGTGCCCACTTCGGCCGGTGATGCTCGTTGGCAGGTATCCCGCACCGGGCCCGGCGAGCGGCCACCTCGGGGCGGTCGGCTTCATCGACGCTCTGCTCGTCCCACGACATCGGCAGGAACAGCCGCCAGTCCAGAGGGCACGATGCGGTGTCGGTGACCGCGTGGACGCTTACCCCGATCTGGCAGTTCGCCACCTTGCCCAACGTGCCGGAGTACTGCCTGGCCACACCCGGTGAGCCCTTGCCGTCCTTCGGGAAACCGGTGTCGTCGACCACCCACGCCGCCGGCCCGACCACGTCGACCGCCCGGCGGGCCAGCCGCATCCGCACCTCCGTGGTGTCCCACGTCGAGGTCGTTACGAACTGCTGCAAGCCCTGATGATCCACCCCGAGCCGCTGCGCCATCGGCTGCATCGACTTACGCCGCCCGTCCAACAACAGCCCCCGCAGATACGTCTCACCCTTGACCCGCTGATCCGACCGCACCAGCGGGGTGAACACGTCCGCAGCAAACGCCTCAAGCCGTTGCCGTACAACCGAAAGCTCGTCAGGGGTCACCGCAACATCGAACTACCCCGGACCACCCAGACCACCCCACGACACGCCGACCTAACAAAGCACTACTAGGCCGTGTTTCATAGCTGAGGTTGGCCAGTCAGCCCCGGCCAGGGAGATCTCGGCGTGTCGGTGATCGATACGCAGTGAGGTCTCCGGTAGATGGTTCATCGACCAAGACATACCATCAGCACGGAGACCTCGTGGCCACCATACCGGTGACGAGGTGGTTCGACCTGACTGACGTGCAGTGGGCGGCGCTGGAACCGCTGCTGCCGAGGGGCAAGAAGCCAGGGCGACCGCTGAAGTGGAGTAAACGGCAGCTCATCGATGGGATTCGGTGGCGGGTCCGGGTGGGCTCGCCCTGGCGGGATGTTCCGGAGTGTTACGGGCCCTGGCAGACGGTCTACGGGCTGTTCCGCCGTTGGCAGCGTGCCGGGGTGTGGCAGCGGTTCGTCACCGGGTTGCAGACCCGCGCCGACGCCGCCGGTCTGATCACCTGGGACGTCAGCGTCGATTCGACGATTGCTCGGGCGCATCAGCACGCCGCCGGTGCCCGCACCCGACCCGTGTTGCAGAAGGAGCCACCCGGTGGGGTCGAGGACGAGCCAGCTGATCATGCTCTGGGTCGGTCGCGGGGTGGCTGGACCACCACACTGCGCCTGGCCTGCGAGTAGGGCCGCAAGCCGCTGTCGATGCTGCTGACTGGCGGGCAGCGCGGTGACAGTCCGCAGTTCACCCGGGTCCTGGCCCGCATCCGGGTCCCCCGGCCCGACGGCGGCCGGCCCCGCACTCGACCCGACCGGGTCCTCGCGGACACAGCTCCCGCGCCAACCGTGAGCACCTACGCCGACGTGGTATCCCGGCCACGATCCCGATCAAGATCGATCAGGCCGCAAGCCGGCGCAGAAAGGGGTCCAAGGGCGGCCGACCGCCGACCTTCGACGCCCACATCTACCAGCAACGTCACGCCGTGGAGTGCGGCATCAACCAGCTCAAACGCCATCGAGCCATGGCCACCAGGTTCGACAAGCTCGCCGTGCGCTACCAGGCCACGGTCCACATCGCCGCGATCAACGCGTGGCTCCGACCCGAGCTATGAAACACGGCCTAGACCGCCGCCCACCGAGCACGGCAGAACTGGCTGGACAGCACCGAAACCGACCGCACCGCCCACGGCTGGACCGTCCAGCGGTGTAGAACAGCATTCCGGCGGCGGCGCGGATGGCCAGTTGCCGCCAGGTCAGGCCGTAGGCGACCTTGTCTGGGGCGTCAACGTCAGCGGGAACCCGCGCCCGGTAGGGCTCCTCCGTGGCGCTACTCTTCGTGCTCATTGATGAGCACTCACCCTTTATATGTGGTGGAAGGCCAAGCGGCTGGTGGCGCGGCGCCAACGCCCGGACCTGTGTGGGAGCCGAAGGGGACGGCAGCGGCTTCCCCGTTGCCCGAGCAGTGGGCGATCGCTGGTGGGCGACGATCGTGGAAGGATCCGAGGCATTGACTGGTTGGTCTGCGGTGGCCGGCACCCACGCTTTCGTGGTGCCGGGCGAGGACGAGGCGCGGGCGCTGGCAGAGGAATTGGCCGGGTACGGCTTCTCCCTGGTCACCGCCGGACCGGCCCGCCATACGGCCGGGTGGGCCGTCATGGCCTTCGACGAGGGCCCTTACCCGCCGGACGCCGCCGGGCACCGTGCTATCGACGCGGTCGGGCGGCAGGCTGCCGTGGTGGCACGTCGGCACGCCGGCTATCCCGACGGCGGTAGCCGCTGTGACCCTTCGCTGCTCGCGCGGATCCGGCCGACGGGCGCCGCGATCGAGTACACCAACCCCGGTGCCCGGCCGCCGGTGCCCGACGTTGTCATCGGTGAGGCACCGCCGCCCGCGAGCCTGGCACTGACGCCCGACCAGGTCAGGGACGTGCCGATCGACCTGTCCGGGTTGGACGAGATCGCCTGGGCGGATCTGGAGCACGCCCACGGGCCCGCCGACAATGTTCCCGGCCTGGTGCGGGCACTGGCGGACCCATACGGCAACTGGGAGCAGACGCTCGACGAACTGTTCGGCGACGACCTGCTGCACCAGGGCACCTGCTACTCGGCGACCGCGCCGGCGTTACCGTTCCTGACCCGCATGATCGTCGCCGGGGCGCTGCCGGCACACCAGCGGCTCGACCTGCACGTGTGGCTGCTCATCGCGGCCGGCCGGCGCGCCGAGGAGTTCCTCGGCGACGCCGACTACGCCGCTGCCAAAGGCCGGCCACCCGCCGTCGACGAACAGGTCCAGCAGGTGCACCGCACCGTCGGTGGGCAGCTTCCCGCGCTGCTCGCCCGGTGGGACATCGAACCCGCCGCCGTCCGCTACGCATTGGCGTGCCTGACCGCGCTGTACCCCCACCACGCACACCCCATCGCCGCCCGTATCGCCGACATGGCCGACGAGTTCGACGGGACGCTGCAAGGTGCCTACCTGAACCTGGCGCACGCCCTCGTGCGCTCCCCCGACGATGAGGCATTGGCCATCGCGACCGACATCGTCGGATGGGAACCCGACCACGACCCCGAATGGTTGGACGCGCCGAACGTCCCTGCGGCGGTCAAGGCGAGCCACATCCTGACCGAAGGAGCGCTTCGGGTCCTCAGCACCCCGACCCCATAGGCCACGACCTCCTCCCCGGTCCACGCCCTGCGCAGGTAGCCGATCCGCAGGGGAACCCGCACCGCACAGCGATGGACGAGCGATGGACGCCCACCGCGCTGATGGCCCGAAGCCCGACAAGTGCTCGCTCATCGGCTACTTGTTTCATTGACCTGCGACCGTGGCCCGGCCAGGCTTCGGTCGAGGCGCCCGGGCTGTCGCTCTCTCATCGGCTGCCCACGCTGGTCGTGTGGCTCTCATTTGGCCTGCGCGGCCCGGGCGTCGCCTCAGGGCAGGGAGAGGCTCAAGAGGGGTTTGCTCGGCTCGAAGTAGCGTTGCCCTCCCGGCTCGACAACACAGGTGGATCGAGCATCGGAGGACGCGTTGAGTCTCACGTCAGATCGTGTGGTCATCGGGATGGACCCGCACAAGCGCTCGGCAACGATCGAGGTCATGGCCGGCGACGAGACCATCGTCGGCGGCGGCCGGTTCGACACCGACCGCGGCGGCTACACGGCGATGAGGACCTACGCCACGCAGTGGCCGGACCGGGTCTGGGCGATCGAGGGCTGCCAGGGCATCGGCCGGCACATCGCCACCCGGCTGCTGGCCGATGGTGAGCAGGTCGTCGACGTGCCGCCGAAGTTGTCCGCCAGGGCGCGGGTGTTCGCCACCGGTCAGGGCCGCAAGACCGACGCCACCGACGCGCACTCCATCGCGCTGGTCGGTACCCGCATGACCGGGCTGCGCCCGGTGGTCAATGATGAGCAACTGGCTCTGCTGCGGATTCTGGTCGACCGGCGCCGCTGTCTGGGTGAGGATCACACCCGGATGGTGTCCCAGCTGCATCAACTGCTGCTGGAACTCATCCCGGGTGGGGCGAAGAAGAGCCTGTCCGCCGCCCAGGCCAAGGCGCTGCTGGCCACCGTCCGGCCCCGTGACGCGGTCGGTAAGGCCCGACGGCGGGTCGCTGCGGAGCTGATCGGTGACCTCGAACGGGTCTACCGACGTTCCAAGGAGGCAGACAAAGAGTTGAAGGATCTGGTGGCGTCCACTGGCACCACCTTGATGGATTTGCACGGCATCGGACCGTCCGGCGCCGCCCGGCTGCTGGTCGAGGTCGGCGACATCACCCGGTTCCCGAACCGGGCTCACTTCGCCTCCTGGAACGGCACCGCCCCCATCGACGCGTCCTCCGGCGAACAGGTCCGCCACCGACTCTCCCGAGCAGGCAACCGTCAGATCAACCGGGTGCTGCACATCATGGCCACCGTCCAGCTACGCAACCCCACCGAAGGCCGCGCCTACTACGACCGCAAGAAGGCAGCCGGCAAGACATCGATGGAGGCGATGCGGGCGCTGAAACGACGCCTGTCCGACATCATCTACCGGACCATGATCAACGACACCACAGCGGCCACGGCAGCGGGCCCGGGAGGACAACAGGGAACGACAACTGGCTCCAGCGTGACCGACTCACATCCCCCAGCCGGCTCTTCGGAGAAGTCACTTCCCGGACCCGCCGCCACCCAGGATAGAACTCTCCTCCCGGCAGCGTCTTGACACAGAGGGGAGCCAGATCCGGATGCCCCCAGGGCTCAACGAGATCGTCGTCATCGCTGGCGGCCCCAAGCTCACCTTCTCGTACCGCAACGCAAAGCCGCGCTGGTCCAACTCGACGGCAAGATGCGGAACCACGCCCTCACCCCACCCGCCTATCCACGCACTCAATCAATTTTCGTGGATTAATTGAGGAGGGTAGGAATTTCGGCATCGTCAAGCTCGCGCGAACTCGACCGGACGCCCCCAGACAGTCCGACACGCAGGGGATGCTCGTCGCACGAGCAGCCACCGAGCAGCCAACCGTCCCTCATGGACAGAAGCGAACAATGCCCTGACCTGCGGAACCGCAGGTCAGGGCATTGTCGATCTTGTGCGCCCGAAGGGACTCGAACCCCTAACCTTCTGATCCGTAGTGCAAAGCCACAAGCACACACCTCTACGACCAACACTCGACCGAAACTCGTCCGACCGCAAGCCCGACAGTCCGTCCCCATCCGGTTGCGTTCTTGCAGGTCTACGTCGTGGCGAAGCCATCAATTCTCGCCCATCGATGGGCAAGCGGATCCCGCACCTCCGGTCGAATCCGCGCGGGTAGCGGTTCATCCGCGTCAGTTCCCCGACCTCCGAGCAGGCACCGAGCAGCCATGGTCGCCACAGCTCGCGGCCGGGCACACCTCCGACAGCTGACACCCGAGTCGCGTTGATGCTGTTCATCCGTGACCGAATGGACACCAGCGCGGTGATCGACAGCGCCGCAGCCTGCCTGGCCAAGCACTCCAGGCTTCTTCAGGCCATTACGCCCGCGGAGCCTTCGCGCCGTCGTGACTACCTCCTCCATGCGCACGGGGATCGCCAACGCGTGGTCAGGCTCTCGCTGCTACCTGTCGTCCTTCCCCGCCCAGCTGACTCATCGAAGTGAAGACCATCGGTGCCGATGACGCCGGTGCCGCCCCGTCCCACAGCCGGGCAACGCCTTCGTCGCGGTCCGCCCGGGTCCCACCGCGGCACGGCCCCGAGCACAAGACTCTATGGGCAGGCACGGCCACTGACGCGGCAATCGTGGGCTTGTTTCGGCAAACCACGGATCTCGATTGGCGAAACAGGGTCAGGATCTACTCGACCGTCCACGTGCAGCGTCTGGGGCACGATCGCCGGCACCGCGGTGGACGGGCGGTTTCATGGAACGGTGGGAGGAGCACGCCCCGGATACACTGCCTGCTGCGGAAATCCAAACGTGACGGGCGAGGTGCACATGGACCTGGTGTCGACCATGGACGAGAACACGACCCGAGTGTTCCTGGAGAAGTTTCCAGAAGCTGCGCGTCTGGTGACCGACACGACGACCTCGCTCGGTGAAGTGCACCAGGCGACGCTGGCGTCGAACGACAAGAGCCAGGACCAGGTGATGCGCGAGTGGCAGGCGGTAGGTGCGGGGATCGACGCGCAGTTGCAGAGAGACGATCTCGATCCGGACCAGCGAGACCGTCTGATCGGCCAGCGTTTGCTGGTCGCTGAACGGCTGACCGAAGCCGACGGCAGAAACAAGGCGTTCCTAGACCGGCTGGACCACCGCAAAACGTTGTTTGCGGTGGTCCTCGCCGGCACCGTGATCACCCTCGCAGCCAGCGGGAAGGCGGTCCTCCAGAACCGTTCACTGCTGAGCCGGTTGAGCTGACGATCGCCGCCGAGACAGAACCCGGCATATTCACCCTGACTCAGAAAAGGACCTACCCTCCGGGAAAGGCCTCGCAGACAGAACGAGCCACTCGACGTTTGCTTCACCTTCGGGCCGGTAATGGCCGATTCGTGCCTCGGCCTCGGTAGCGCTAGATGTCCGACCTGACCCAGAAAAAGGCCATATCGGCGGACGTGGACCTGACCGAGTTCAGCAAGCGGGGCTTGGCGGTGTCTTCAAAGGATCTTGGTGTCGGATGATGTGGGCATCCCGACCCTCGGCGCCCTTGGCCACGGGAGGCACACCCTCGCCCGTCCACCTGGGCGCCGGGCCACCGCCAGGTCGCCGGCAAGCGCGGTGCGCCGCCCACCGGACGGACCTGGGCAGGTGAGAATTCTGGGACTGCCGAATGGATGTGCTACATCTTGCCGAAAATCCTGGCCAGGACTACGTCGTGTTCCTGAAAGACGACGATGTTCTGCCCGTCGGTGGAGCCGGTCGGATCTTCGCCGCTTTTTGAGGACGCCTTGGTGGCCGCATGTACGGTCATCGGATCCATGGCGAGCAGCTCGGCGTTGTAGAGACGGACGACCGCGTCGGCAATCTGCAGGCCGGCGGTGTCGATGTCGCCGGCGTATCGGATGTGTGCTCCGCAGCGGATGGCCAGTTGCAGTAGGACGTGGTCCACGGCCCGCAACTGCCCGCTGGTACAGGCCAGCGGGATCCGGCTTCGGCGAATGAGGGCGATCTCCAGGACGGACGGGTTTTCCACCACGGAGCGCTTTTCATCGTGGGTTTTGGCTGGTCTGGACGTGATGTAGGGCGAGGATGGCTTTGACGATCGCGGTGGCGCGTCGGGGGCAGCAGCGGA
>NZ_JBEOWP010000015.1:0-129454 GCF_040296095.1 Micromonospora sp. NPDC002389 | reverse complement strand
CCCGCCGCGGGGCCCCCCGGGGGCGCGCGGCCCCCCCCTCGCCCGCTGCCCCCCCCTTTTATCATCCCCCACCCCCCCCCCCCCCCCCCGGGGGGGGGGGGGGGGGGGGGGGCGGGCCCCCCCCCCCCACCACCGGTGTTCCGGTCAGACCAGCACCCGGCTGCCCGCCGGCGACCCGCTGCCCGACCGCAGGTTGCGGCTGACCGTCAGCTTCTTCAGCCACCGGTCGGTCCCGTCGTAGCGGGCCCGGAACGACTTGCGGCCGTGCACCGCCTGGTAGTTGTCGACGATCAGCAGCGTGCCGCGCTCCACCACCACGTCGTGCTGGTGCGCGAGCAACTGCGAGTGCAGGGCGTCCAGCGCCCGCCGGGCGGCAACGTCGTCGTCACCGCCCACGCACCGCATGAAGGGCAGGTCGATCCGCAGGTACGGCCGGGACGGATCGCCGAACAGCACGGCGACCGGCTCCGGCTCGTCCCGCATCCGCTCGACCAGCTTGAGGGCCGGATGGTCCGGCTGGCTCAGGGTGAGCTGACGGATGTGCTCGTCGTCGGGAAGGATGTGGTAGCGCGGCTGCCGCAGCACCTCGACGTCGGCCGGGTCCAGGTCCAGTTCCCGCACCGACGCCACCGTGGTGGCCACCTTGTCCTCGTTGCGGACGCCGAACAGCAGCAGGTAGTCGCAGCGGCTCGGGTGGAAGGCGTCCTCGGTGTGGAACTCCAGCAACGCCTCGCTGCCGTGACCGTTCTGCCGCGCCTCGTCGCCCGCGATCGGCACGATGTTCTGGACGAGCCGTCCGCCCTGGAGCGTGGTCCAGGTGAACGGGTCCCCCAGCGCCATGCCGCACAGCGCCATGAACACCTCGACCTCGGTGACGTGGCTGCCCCGACGCTCGGCGTCCCAGTGCGTCGGCGTCGGCCCGACCTGCCGGTCGTCGACCGGAAAGCCGAGCACCGAGCAGGCCGCCGCCGGCTCGCCGTGCCGGAACTCGTCCAGGAACTCCCACAGACCGGCCGGCAGGTGCCGCACCGCGGACCGGTGGCGATCGTAGAAGTCCGGCTGCCGGGGGTCCACGTCGGACGTGGATCGTAGGGTCTCGCCGATCGCGCGTAACGCGGTGAGATCGGCGTCGCTGAGCTGGTATCGGGGCCAGTCGGTGGTCACCGGGACGCTCCGGAGTCCGCCGCCATCGCCCGGGCCAGGCTCGCCGGCCGCATGTCCGTCCAGGTGACCTCGACGAAGGCCAGGCAGTCGTCACGCCCGGCCGGGCCGTGCGCCACCGTCCAGCCGTCGGGCACCGGGTTCGACTCGGGCCACAGGGAGTACTGCGCTTCGGCGTTGACCAGCACCAGGTAGGTGCCGTCAGGCCGGTCGAACGGGTTGGACATCTCAGGCGCTCCTGGGGGCCGACGGGACCAGCTCGAAGAGGATCCCGGACGGAGGAGCGGCCACGTGACGCTCGCGGACCAGGTCCCACCCGGCCGCCTCGAACGCCGTCAACCACTCGTCCCGACTGGGGATGTAGACGCCCATCAGGGCGTGGATCAACTCGAAGCCGAGGGTGAAGATGGTGGTCGTCTCCGGGCTGGCCGGTCCCGGGGTGCGGACCACGTCGCAGAGCAGCAGCCGCTTGACGTTCGGGAACGCCCGGCGCAGGTTGGCCAGCCCGTCGACGCACCGCTGCATCGGCCAGAAGTCGTGGCCCATGAAGACGCAGGTCACCACCTCCACGTCGGCGAAGACCTCGGTGGGCTCCAGGGTCAGCACGTCGCCCTGGACGATGTGGACCCGGCCCTCCAGGCCCGCGTCGGCCACCGACTTCTCGGCCAGTTCCACCGAACCACGGGCGATGTCGACGCCGACCGCGCTCACCGACGGGTCGCGCTGGGCGATCCGGATCAGGCGCTGCCCGGAGCCGCAGCCGAGGTCGGCGATCGCGGCGAAGTCGAGCCCGGTGACGATCTCGTCGAAGAGCGGCTCCACCTCGCTGTCGCCGATCAGGCGGGAGCCGATTGCCACGGCCCGCATGTCTCGGTGGTAGAAGTCGCCCACCCGCTGCTCGGGCGCGGCGACGTCGGGGGCGATGGAGAACAGCTCGCCGCACCCCTTGACCACCCAGTAGAAGTAGCCCCGGGCGGCGTAGACGTCGGCGAAGCCCGGCCCGACGGTGTACCGGTCCCCGTCGGCCTCGACCACCTTCGCCCAGACCAGCGTGTCCAGCAGCCCTCGGACCACGCCGTGGTCGAGACGGTTGCCGGCGGCCGTGGCCACGTCCGTGCCGCCCTCGGCGTGCAGCAGGTCGAGCAGGCCGATCTGGTGGCTGGCGGAGATCGCCGAGGTGACCACGTAGGACGAGAAGAGGCTGGCGGCGGCTCCGACCGTGTACGAGGGAGCGCCCGCCGGATATGTCTCGACGATCGTGTCGGTCATTGTTTCCTCCTTTAGCGGATTTGCGGCGCCGCCGGAGACGACTCAGCCCACAGCGCGTCCATCGTCTCGTGTGAGATGTGCCGATCCAGATCGGTGGTGGCGGCGTAACCCATATTGATGATCGTCCGTACTCCCCCGGTGATCGGATAGACCCTGTGCAAGGTGGTGTCGGTGCGCATCAGATAGAGGTCACCGGGCACGAAGGAGGCCGAATAGGTCGGGCCGGCCAGAAATGCCCGGTGGATCTCCGGGTTCTCCTTGTTCCACGTCGTCCCCGGCACGCACTGCACGAAGCCCCCGTGCTCGACCGCCGGGCACTCGATGATCCAGACCAGCGCGAAGGCATAGTCGTCCCAGTGCCAGCCGTGCGTGTCGCCGCTCTCCTCGAGCCGGGTGATCACGTACTGCTCCGGCTCGTACGGACAGGGCAGCACCGCCTCGCCGGCCACCTTGGACAGCAGCGCGAGCAGGGCTTCGGACTCGTACACCGCCGGGATGACCGTGCTGCGCTCGGCCACCTCGTCGCGGCGTACGTTGCGCATCCGACGCAGGGTGTTGCCGGTCGCGGCGAACCGTAGGTCGCGTCGGACACCGGCCTCGCCGACCAGGTTCAGCACCTCGGTCGCGACGGTCTCCTTCAACTCCTCCGGAACGACGAAGGACACTTTTGTGAAACCGTACTTCGCGAGGTGCTCACGTGCCTCGGCCAGCTGTTCCGAGCTGACCTCGTGCGCCGCGAGTCTCGCGAGGGGATCCACCACAGAAGCTTCCACAGTTACCTCCTATTCGCTTCTCTTACGCCGTTTTCGCCCATGCCCGAGCCGCCGATCGCGGCGCGGACCGCGCACTTTTCATTGCGTCGAACGTGTGGAAGGAACACGGTCACCGAAGAACTCGACGAGCAGCGCGTTGACGGCGTCCGGCCGTTCCAGATAGCCGAAGTGCCCGCACCGGGCGACCTCGGTGAACCGGGCGCTGGGGATCGCCTCGGCGACCTCCCGGCCCAGATGCGGCGGTGTCACCAGGTCGTCGGCGAAGCCGATCACCAGAGCGCCGTCCGGCGGCGGCGTGACGGCCCGGTACGCGTCGAGCCGGTCCGCCATCCGTTCCAGCTCGGTCTGGGCCTCGGCCACCTCGAGGGAGGGTGGGAAGAACTCCATCAGGTCCAGCCAGGAGCGGGCCTGCTTCTCGTCGTTGAGCGTGTGCGGGGACAGGCTCTGGATCAGTCGCCACACGGCGTACGCCTGCGGCGGCAGCTTCGCCTCCCCCAGCGCGATGGCAGCCTCCGCCGTGGCGAGCGCGCCCCGGAAGGTGTCGGTCCGGCCCCGCGTCGCCATCAGCACCGCCTGCTGCACCAGATCCGGCCGGGCGACCATCACCTCCTGCACCACGTGCGCGCCCATCGACGTGCCGACCAGCCGGGCCCGGCCGCCGCAGAGGCGCTCGACCAGGGCGACGACGTCGCCGACGAGGTCCTCCACGGTCGGCTTGGCCGCGCCCGGCGGCAACGGCGCGACCCCACGGTTGTCGAAGGTGACCACCCGGTACCCGGCCGCCACCAGCGCCGGCACCTGGTGCAGTTGCCACACGCTGCCCGGGCTGCCGGTCCCCATCACCAGGACGACCGGCTCCCCGGTGCCACGCTCGGCGTAGCTGATCTTCGTGCCGTTGGCCACGACGAGTGGCATGACTGGCTCCTTCGATCCTGGGTCAGGCCACCGGAAGGGACAGGTTCCGGGCCGGTCGGGTCGGCGTCAGCGGCAGCGAACGGGTCCCGCCGACCACGGTGCGGCGCGGGCGGGGCATCGGGTCGACGTCGCTGTCGGAGACGCAGACACTCATCACCCGGTGCCCCTCGAAGAAGAGCAGCCCGCGTTCCCGCAACCCGGCCAGCCGCTTCTCCAGTTCGTCGGCCAGATGCGGCAGTTCGGCGCCGAGCTTGTCCACCCGTACCGGCTTGTCGAGGTGCAGCAGCAGCTCGGTGTCGACGTCGTCGATCGGGTAGACCAGCTCGGCACCCGAGCGGGTGTCCCGGATCGTGGTGCCGCCGTCGGTCCGGGTCAGGGTCAGCGCCGGGCCACTGCCCGCCGCCCACGCCGTGTTCCACTGCCCGACCCGTTCGCGCAGCGGGCGCAGCCAGGTCGCCGATGAGATCATGTAGTCGGAGACGTTCTGGTCGGCGAAGTAGTAGGCCACATCACGCAGCCCGTCGCGGTCGAACGGGTACGTCAGCCGGTAGTGGTCCACCGGCTCCAGGTCGAGCCCGTACTCGGTGGCGTTGTTGAAGTACGGGCTAAACCTGTCGAACCGCACCGGGAAGCAGCCCTGCGGCGGTGGCAGGTGGGACAGCAGCGGCAGGTCGTCGACGTAGCGCCGGTAGGTCTCCTCGGCCTCGCCGGGGAACCCGATCAGGAGGTTCCACACCGGGCTGATCCCGAGCCGCAGGCAGTTCTTGAGGAACTGGATGTTCTGGAACGACGACGTACCCTTGCGCATCAGCTTGAGCGTCGGCGTCGCCATCGCCTCGATGCCCGGCTGGATCTCGTTCACCCCGGCGCGTTCCAGCACCGTCATGTCCTCGATGTCCAGGCCGACCTTCACCTCGTAGAAGATCGAGATGCCCTCGGGCGGGTCGAGCTTCGGGAACACCTCGGTGAGGTAGTCCATCGGCATGATGTTGTCCGTGCAGCAGTACTTCTTGGCCCACGGCGCGTGCGAGAACAGCCAGTCGAACTGCTTGAGCGCGTTCTCCGGTCGCATCGCCCGGTAGGCCATGGTCTGACCGTTGAGGCCGCAGAACGTGCAGTGCGCCCGCTCGCCCCACCAGCAGCCCCGAGAGGTCTCGAAGAACAGCATCGGCTCCGCCGCGGCGGCCGGAAGCTGCACCATCTGGTCGAACGAGGCGCGGAACTCGGTGTAGTCCGGGTCGAAGTAGTCGTCGATGTCGGCGTTCGGGCCGATCCCCTTGCGGTAGCGGCTCTCCATCTGGTTGCGCCGGGTGACGACGCCACGGATCCGGTGCGCCCGCTCCAGGTCGTCGTCGAGCACGCTGCGCAGGAACTCGGGGAACGTGACCAGCGCTGGGCCGGAGAAGACGAAGTCGAGCTGCGGGCAGTTCTGCGCCAACGCCGCGCCCATCGGCGCCTCGCAGTTGGCGCCGCCGATCAGCGTGGTCACCGCCGGGTTGCGGTCCTTGACCATCCGGGCCGCCGCGAGGCTGGGCAGGTTCTGGGTGAACATAGAGCTGAAGCCGAGCAGGTCCGCCTCGTCGAGCCGGTACTTCTCCACCATGCTGCGCAGGAAGTCCTTGAGGCCCTCGCGGCGACGCAGCACGGTACGCCGCAGGTCGGCCTTTGCCGGGCCGGTGAAGTAGCGGCTGAAGTACTCGTCCACGTTGTCCGGCAGCTCCGGGAAGGCGAGCTGCCGGAACATCCAGTCCCCCACCCCGGCGACGTGGAAGTCCATGTCCCCGGCGATGGCGTCGTACTCCTGGGCGCCGAAGTAGCGGACGAAGTCGTGGTTGATGTAGCAGACCCGTACGTCGAATTCGTCCGGGAAGTCCCGGCGGACCAACGCGGAGAGCTGGCTGAGCGCGAACGACGGTCGACGCCGGTCGGCGAAGGGCATGTTGACGAGGACTAGCTGGCGCACGTGGACCCTTCCACGATCGAGGGCTGCCACCGCGAGTACTGGCGCAACCCGTACAGCAGTGGGGTGTCGGCGGTGTACTGGACGTCGGAGACCTGCCCCACCACCAGCGCGTGGTCACCGACGATCCGGACGTCGGAGAGCGTGCAGGCGGCGAACCCGCAGGCGTCCTCCACCAGCCACGGCAACCGGTCGTCGCCCCGGGGCTGCCAGACGACCTGGTGGAAGCGGTCCGCCTGACCGGTGGCGAAGACCTCCGCCGCCCGCTGGCCCCGGGCGTGCAACAGGTTGACCGCGAACCGCCCCCGGTCCTCGATGGCGGCCAGCGTGCGGCTGCCCACCTTGAGGCTGACCAGCAGGGTCGGCGGCTCCAGCGTGACGCTCATCAGCGACGAGCAGGTCAGTCCCCACGGCGCCCCCTCGCCGTCCACGCTGGTCACCACCGCCACCCCGGTCGGGAAGCCGCTCATGAAGGTGCGGCAGCCGTCGGCCAGCGACGGCTCGGACCCGGGACGCATCGGTACGACCGTCATCACCCCTCCGCCGCCGGTTGGATGGTGCTCAGGTACTCGTACGCGCTGGGCAGGGTCTTCACCAGCCGCTCGGCGTCGGCCCGGATCGCGGCCAGCTCGGCCGACGCGCGGACCGGGTCGATGTGCGCCAGGGCCGGCCGGGGGCTCTTCGGCGCCAGACCCATGCCGAGGCAGATCGTGATCCACGAGTAGACCTCGAACCCGTGGTAGTACGGGTAGATGGTGCTCTCGTCGAGCAGCCGCACCGCCGCGGTCTCCAGCCGCTCGGCCAGCCCGTCCGGGATGGCGCGGACCTTGGTCTCCCGCCAGTAGTCGGTGTCCTGCCGGGGCGAGGCGACGTAGTGCAGGACCAGGAACTCCTTGACCCCGTCGATCACCCGCGCGACCTTGTCGTTGTAGCCGCGCATCAGGGTCTCGTCCCAGGTGTTGTCCGGGAAGTGCTTCACCAACTGCTCGATGGCGTGCTGGATGAAGAAGATGCCGGTGGACTCCAACGGCTCGACGAAGCCGCTGGACAGGCCGACCGCCACGCAGTTGTTCACCCAGGACCGCTCGTTGCGGCCGATCCGCATCCGGATGTGGTTGGCCTCCAGCTCGTCCTGCCCCGGCGCGGCGAACTCGCGCAGCGTGCGCTCCGCCTCCTCCGGCTCGCAGAACTCGTCGGAGTAGACGTAGCCGGTGCCGATCCGGCCATACAGCGGGATGGTCCAGATCCAGCCGGCGTCCTGGGCGGTGGCCTTGGTGTACGGGGCGATACCGTGCTCCGCCATGTCCCGGGGCACCCGCAGCGCCACCGCGCGGTTGTTCGGCAGCACGTCGGTGAAGGAGACGAACTTCTCCTTCAGGGTCTGGTTGATCAGCAGGCCCCGGAAGCCGGTGCAGTCGATGAAGAGGTCACCGGTCACGTCGCCCTGGTTGCGGGTGGAGACGTGGGTGATCCAGCCGCGCTCGTCCTGCCCGACACCGACCACGTCGTCGACCACGTGCCGGACGCCCTGCGCGACGCCGAGCTTGGTCAGGTAGCGGGCCATCAGCGCGGCGTCGAAGTGGTAGGCGTACGGGAACTGTGCCCGCTGCTCGTCCAGGGTGGAGCGGCCCAGCTCGCCGTCGAGGCTGGCGGTGAAGAGAGTCCCGTCGAGCATCCGGGGCGAGCGCTCCGCCTCGCACAGGTACGGCGTGATGAACGAGCCCCGGTCGAAGCTCTCGGTCGGGTCGCCGAGGGCCAGGTTCCACTCGGCGGCGGTGAACCCGTCGGAGGTACGCAGCCGCTCGAACGGGTGGAAGAAGTGGCTGCCGTCGCCGCGCCAGTTGTCGTACTTGATGGCCAGCTTGTAGGAGCCGCTGCACTGCGGCATCCAGTCCCGCTCGTCCAGACCCAGGTAGTCGAAGAAGTGCCGGATGGTGCTGAACGTCGCCTCGCCGACGCCGATCGTGCCGACCGCCGCCGACTCCACGAGGGTCACCGAGATCCGATCCTGGAAGGCGGTCTTGAGGTAGGTGGCGGTCATCCAGCCGGCGGTCCCGCCACCGACGATGACAACGTTACGGATCATCATGCCTGTGCTCCCTGGATCGCTTCCCGAACGGTCCGCACGCTGCGCGGCCGCATGTCCTTCCACACCCGGTCGATGTGGTCGAGGCACTCCTGACGGGTGCCGTCGGTGCCCTCGTCCTGCCAGCCCGGCGGGTTGGGCCGGTCCGACCACCACACCGAGTACTGCTCCTCGTGGTTGACCACGACCTTGAAACGGACGTCATCCGGCTGCGTCATCGGTGGTTCCTCTCATGTCGTGGTGATCTCGTGGTCGCGGGCGTGCCGCAACCGGTCGGCCAACGCCGGGCCGATGGTGTCCAGCGCCGGAGCCTGCGTCATCCGGTCGTGCTCGCAGTCGACCGGCAGCACGTCGACCCGGCCGTCGACGTACGCCTGCCAGACCGTGGCCGGGTCGAGGCGGTCGTCCCAGGTCTGGGTGGCCACGAACAACTGCACGTCGCCGTGGAAACGCCGGGGCGTGAACGCGTCCATCAGGCGGGCGTTGTTCAGCACCACCCCGGTCAGCGCCGCCACGGTCTTGGCGTCGAGCAGCTCGTCGCCCGGGTCCGGCCGGGTCCCGTCGTCGGAGACCGCGTCCCGGTCGCCGGACGACCCCGGTCGGCCGAGGGCGTCGAAGAGGAGCGCGCGGGCTTCCGCCGCGGTCTCCACCCGGACGTCCTCCACGTCCATCGCCGGGTAGCTGTCGATCAGCGTGAGCACCGCGACCCGCTCGCCGTCGTCCTGCAGGCGGGTGGCCATGGCGTGTGCGACCAGGCCGCCGAACGACCAGCCGAGCAGGTGGTAGGGGCCGTGCGGCTGGATCCGCCGGATCTCGGCGAGGTAGTCGGCGGCCATCTCCTCGACGCTGCCGGCCAGCACCTCGCCGCCGTCCGCACCGCGCGCCTGCAACCCGTAGATCGGCCGGTCGATGCCCGCCTGCCGCAGCAGCCCCGAGTAGCACCAGCTCAGACCACCGACCGGGTGTACGCAGAACAGCGGCTCGCCGTCGCCGTGCACCCGCATCGGCATCAGCACGTCGAACGGGTCGGCGGTCACCCCGGACTCGACGGCTGCGGCGAGGCTGGCCACCGTCGGGTTCTCGAACAGCGCCCGGATGGTCAGCTCCACGCCCAGCGCGGTGCGGACCCGGGACACCAGGCGGGTCGCCAGCAGCGAGTGGCCGCCCAGGTCGAAGAAGCCGTCGTCGACACCGACCGTCTCCAGGCCCAGCACCTCGGCGAACAGACCGCAGAGCACCGTTTCGCGGGGGCCCACCGGTCCCCGGCCACCGGTGCCGCCGGTCGACTCCGGGACGGGCAGCGCCGTGCGGTCCAGCTTGCCGTTGGGGGTCAGCGGCAGCGAGTCCATCGGCACCAGCGCCGAGGGCACCATGAAGCCGGGCAGTTGTTCCCCGGCCTGCGCCCGCAGCGCGGCCAGGTCGACCTGTCCGCCGGCGACCGGGCAGACGTAGGCGACCAGCCGCTGGTCGCCGGGGCGGTCCTCGCGTACCACCACGGCGACCTGGCCGACGGCGGGGTCGGCGGCCAGGACGGCCTCGATCTCGCCGAGTTCCACCCGGAACCCGCGGACCTTCACCTGGTCGTCGGCGCGTCCGACGAAGCTCAGGTTGCCGTCGAGTCCCCAGCGCACCACGTCGCCGGTGCGGTACATGCGCGATCCGGGCGGGCCGAACGGGTCGGCGACGAACCGGGTCGCGGTGAGTCCGGCCCGTCCCCAGTAGCCTCGGCCCAGCCCGGCGCCGGCCACGTACAGCTCACCGGCCGCGCCCGGCGCCACCATCCGCAGCGCCTCGTCCAGCACGTACAGCCGGGAGTTCAGGATCGGCTTGCCGATCAGCGGCACGTCCCCGTCGGCGACCCGGTACGCCGCGGTGTCGTTCGAGCACTCGGTCTGGCCGTAGAAGTTGTAGCTGGCCGTGTCCGGGGTGGCCCGCATCGCGTTCCACAACGTCTCGGTGACGGCCTCGCCGCCGACCATCAGCACGGTCGGGTGGTGCCGGCCGTCGGCGAACATCCCGGCCGCGACGAGCTGCTGCATGAACGACGGCGTCAGGTCGACGAACCCGATGCGCTGCCGATCGATGTAGTCGACGAACGCCTCCGCGTCGCGGCGGACGAAGTCGTTGATGACGTGCAGCTCGTGCCCGTCGAGCATCCAGAGCAGCGAGTCCCACGAGGTGTCGAACGTCAGCGGCGCGGTGAAGCCGATGCGCAGTCGGCCGCCCCCGGCCGCCGCCACCTCGGGGCGGAAGAACGTGTTGCGGTGGCTCCAGTACAGGTTCACCATGCCCCGGTGCTCGATGACGACCGCCTTCGGTCGGCCCGTCGACCCGGAGGTGTAGATGACGTACGCGGGGTTCTCCGGCCGCAGCGGGTGGAGCCGTTCCGGGTCGGCCAGTTCCGCGTCGGAGAGCGCGGCCAGCTCGGTGCGGACCGCCTCGTCGTCGAGCTGGACCACGGGGGTGGTCAGCGGGGGCAGCGCCGCGAGTCCGGCGGCGGTGCCGAGCACGACCACCGGTGCGGCGTCGGCCAGCATGAAGGCCAGCCGGTCCGCCGGATGCTCCAGGTCCAGCGGCAGGTACGCGCCACCGGCCTTGAGCACCGCGAACAGCGCCACGACCATCTCCGCCGACCTCGGTACGGCCAGCGCGACCACCCGCTCCGGGCCGACCCCCCGGTCCACCAGCAACCGGGCCAGCCGGTTGGCCCGCCCGTCCAGCTCGGCGAAGGTCATCCGGGTGTCGTCGTGGACCACCGCCACCTCGTCACCGGTGGCGGCCACCTGCTCGGCGAGCAGGTCGATCAGCCGCACCGGCGGCGCGGGCCGGACCGGTCCCATCCAGTCCTCGGTGAGCGCCCGACGCTCCTGCGCCGACATCACCTCCAGCTCGCTGACCGGCAGGTGCGGGTCGTCGGCGGCGGCGGACAGCAGCCGCGCCAGGCGCTCGGCCAGAGCCGCCACCGACGGCTCGTCGAACAGGTCGGTCGAGTACTCCAGGTAGCCGCGCAGGCCCGCCGGGGAACCGTCCGGGCCGTAGTCCTCGAACACGTCCAGCGTCAGGTCGTACTCGGACACCCCGTGCCGGACCGCCTCGTGGCTGACCTGCAAACCGGCGAAGTCGAACGCGGCCGAGGCGTTGTTCTGGAAGGCCAGCAGCACCTGGAACAGCGGGAACCGGGCCAGCGAGCGGGTCGGGCTGACCGCCTCCACGACCCGCTCGAAGGGCACGTCCTGGTGGTCGTAGGCGGCCAGGTCGGTGTCGCGTACCCGGTCGAGCAGCTCCACGAAGGTCGGGTCGCCGCCGACGTCGGTGCGCAGCACCAGCGTGTTGACGAAGTAGCCGACCATCGCCTCCAGCGCCGGGTCGCCCCGGCCCGCCGACGGGGTGCCGATCGGGATGTCGGTGCCCGCGCCCATCCGGGACAGCAGCGCGGCGAGCCCGGCCTGCACCACCATGAACAGGCTCAGCCGCCGGTCGCGGGCCAGGCGTAGCAGCCCGTCGTGCTGGTCGGCGTCGAGTCGCAGGGCGACGGTGTCCCCCGCGTAACTGGCCACCGGCGGGCGGGGCCGGTCGGTGGGCAGCGACAGTTCCTCCGGCGAACCGGCCAGGTTGGCCCGCCAGTAGTCGAGCTGCCGGTTGACCTCGCTGTCCCGGTCGCCGTCGTCGCCGAGGATCTCCCGCTGCCAGACCGCGTAGTCGGCGTACTGCACCGGCAGTGGTGACCACTGCGGGGCCTTGCCCTGCCGACGCAGCGAGTAGGCGTCGGCCAGGTCCCGGCTCAGCGGTGCGAGCGACGCCCCGTCGACCGCGATGTGATGCATGACCAGCAGCAGCACGTGCAGTTCCGGGTCGATCCGGAAGACCTGCGCCCGCAGCGGGATCTGCGCGGCGAGGTCGAATCCCTGCGCGGTGGCCGAGGCCAGCGCGTCGGCCAGGTCCGCCTCGGTGACGTCCCGCACCGGCATCGGCGGCCGGGTCGGCGGCAGGACCGTCTGGAACGGCACCCCGCCCTCCTCGCCGAAGACGGTACGCAGCGGCTCGTGCCGCGCCACCAGGTCGGCGACGGCGGCGGCGAGCGCGTCGGCGTCGAGCGGACCGGCCAGCCGCAACGCGATCGGGGTGTTGCGGGCCCCGGTGTCGGTGCCGTCCATCCGGTCCAGGAACCACAGGCGCTGCTGGCCGAAGGAGAGCGGGATCCGCTCGCCACGCGGCACCGGGCGGACCGCCGGCCGGGCGGTCACCGTGGGGTCGATCGCCTTGGCGAGCGTGGCCACCGTCGGGTTCTCGAACAACGCCCGGATGGTCAGCTCCACCCCCAGCACCGACCGCACCCGGGAGACCAGGCGGGTGGCCAGCAGCGAGTGCCCGCCCAGGTCGAAGAAGCCGTCGTCCACGCCGACCCGGTCGACGCCGAGCACCTCGGCGAAGAGTCCGCAGAGCACCGACTCGCGGGGACCGCCCGGCCGGCGGCCGCCACCGGTGCTGCGGGTCGGTGCCGGCAACGCCGCCCGGTCCAGCTTGCCGTTGGGCGTCAGCGGCAACGCCGACAGCTCCACGATCGCCGACGGCACCATGAAGCCGGGCAGCCGCTCGGCCGCCATGGCCCGCAGCTCCTCCACGTCGACCCGGGCACCGTCCGCCGCGCAGACGTAGCCCACCAGTCGCTGGTCGCCGGGCCGGTCCTCGCGGACCACCACCGCGACCTGCCCCACCCCGGGCCCCGCCGCCAGCATCGCCTCGATCTCGCCGAGTTCCACCCGGAACCCGCGCACCTTGACCTGCTCGTCGGCGCGACCGAGGAAGCTCAACCCGCCGTCCGGCCGCCACCGCACCAGGTCACCGGTGCGGTACATGCGCGATCCGGCCGGTCCGTACGGGTCGGCGACGAACCGCGAGGCGGTCAGGCCGGGCCGTCCCCGGTAGCCACGGGCCAGCCCGGGACCGGCCACGTACAGTTCGCCGGCCGCCCCCGGTGCCACCAGGCGCAGCCCCTCGTCCAGCACATAGGCCCGGGCGCCCTCGATCGGACGGCCGATGTCGGCGCGGACCGACTGCGGGTCGGGCGGGCTGTCCGCCCCGTACACCCGGGAGCTGACGTCGATGGTGGCCTCGGTCGGCCCGTACGCGATGACCATGCGGCGGCCCGTCGACCAGTATGCGGCCACGTCGGGCGGGCAGCCCTCGCCGCCGGTGATGATCGCGCGCAGGTGCGGCAGTTCCCGTTGCGGCACGGTGGCCAGCACCGACGGCGGGATGTGCGCGTGGCTGATCCGGTGCTCGGCCAGGTAGGCGTGGAGTTCCTCGCCCGCGACGGTGGTCGGCGACACCACGAGGCAGCCGCCGGCCAGCAGCGCCATCGACACCTCCGCCACCATCACGTCGAAGCTCGGCGACACCAGTTGCGACACCCGCGCGCCGGGCCGGGCGTCGTGCCGGGCGATCTGGTTGGCCAGCAGCCCGGCCAGACCGGCGTGGGTCACCTCGACGCCCTTGGGCCGACCGGTGGAGCCCGAGGTGTAGATGAGGTACGCCGCGTCGGTGACCCGCAGCGGGCCGAGCCGGTCGGTGTCGGACAGGTTCGCCGGGGAGGCCGCCGTCAGGTCGATCTCCTCCAGCACCACCGTCGCGGACGCCTCCGCCACCGGTGCCACGGCCAGCCCGGCCCGGCTGGTGAGCACCACCGTGGGGGCGCTGTCGTCGAGCAGGAAGGCGAGCCGCTCGGCGGGATACGTGAGGTCCACCGCGAGGTAGGCCGCGCCGGTCTTGGCGACCGCGACGATGGCGACGATCAGGTCGATCGAGCGGGGCAGCGCGAGCGCGACGGTCCGCTCCGGGCCGACGCCCCGGGCGACGAGGGCCCGGGCCAGCCGGTTGGCCCGCTCGTTCAGCTCGGTGTAGCGCAGCGTGCGCCCGTCCGCCTCGACGGCGGGGGCCGACGGGGTGGCCGCGACCTGTGCCTCGAAGAGTTCCGGCAGGGTCAGGGTGGACGGCGCACCGGCGCTGCCCGCCCAGGTGGTGAGCAGTTCCCGCCGTTCCCGCTCGGCCAGGATCTCCACCGCGCAGACCGGTGCCGTCGGCTCCGCGACCAGGTTGCCCACCAGCCGGACCAGCCGGTCGGCCAGCAGCTCGACGGTGGTGTGGTCGAACAGGTCGGTGGCGAAGTAGACCTCGCCGGTGAGCCGGTCGTCGACCAGGTGCATCATCAGCGCCAGGTCGAACTGGAGCGACGAGAGCGCGAGATCCTGCGTCCGCACCTCGACGTCGGCCAGCCCGGTGGGCTCGTCCTCCGCGCCGGCCAGCGTGAACATCACCTGGAACAGCGGCGACATGCTCTGGTCCCGGACCGGGTTGAGCCGCTCCACCACCTGGTCGAAGGGCACCTCGGCGTGGCTGAGCGCGCCGAGCACCGTGCCGCGTACCCGTTCCAGCAGCTCGGCGAAGGTCGGACCGTGCGGGCTGTCGCCGAGCTCGGTGCGGATCACGACGCTGTTGACCAGGAAGCCGACCACGTCGGCGAGTTCGGGGTGGTCGCGGCCGGTGACCGGGGTGCCCACGGCGATGTCACGCTGGCCGCTGACCCGGGCCAGGAGCACCTGGAAGGCGGTCAGCAGCACCATGAACGGCGTGACGCCGCGTGCCGCGGACAGCTCCCGCAGCCGCCGGACGGTCTCGGCCGGCACCTCCAGCCGCACCCGGTCGGCGGCGAAGCTGGGCGTCGCCGGGCGCGGCCGGTCCAGCGGCAGGCGCAGCACCGGCAGGTCGGCGAGTTGCCCCTGCCAGTAGCCGAGCGCCTCCTCGTACCGGCCGCTGTCCCGCCGTTCCCGCTGCCACCAGGCGAAGTCGGCGTAGTGCAGGGTCACCGGGTCGAGGTCCGGTGCGGTGCCGGCCCGCCGGGCCCGGTAGCACTCGGTCACCTCGCGCCAGACGACCTGGTGGGACCAGCCGTCGTAGGCGATGTGGTGCAGCACCACCAGCAGCACGTGGTCGTGCTCGCCGACCCGCAGCAGGAAGCCGCGCAGCACCGGGCCGCTGCCCAGATCGAAGGGGCGGGCCCACTCGTCGTGCAGGACCCGGGTGATCAGGTCGTCGGCGAGGCCGGTGACCGGGACCACGGGCAGCTCGACCGGGTACGGCGCGTCGACCACCTGCACCGGGCCGTCGTCGGTGGCGACGTAGTGGGTCCGCAGGATCTCGTGCCGGGCGACCACGTCGCCGAGCGCGCCGGCCAGGGCGTCCACGTCGAGCGCGCCGTGCAGCCGTACCGCGACCGGCATGTTGTACGCCGGTGACTCCGGTGCGTACTGCCAGAGGAAGTAGAGCCGCTCCTGCGCGTACGACAGCGGCATCCCGCCGGGCAGGCGGGGCACCGGTGCCGGTGCCGGGCCGCCGGTGTGCGCGGTGGTGGCGAGCCGGGCGGCCATCGAGGCGACCGTGGGCGCGTCGAACACCGCCTGCACCGGCAGTTCGATCCCGAGGGTCTGGCGCAGGCCGAAGACGACCCGGGTGGCCAGCAGCGAGTGCCCGCCGATCTCGAAGAAGTCGTCGTGCACGCCGATCGGGTCGGTGCGGTCCAGCACCTGCTGCCACACCTGCGCCACGGCCCGTTCGGTGTCGTCGCGCGGGGCGACCCGGTCCACCGCGCCGTCCTCGGGTGTGACCGCCGGCAGCCGGGACTTGTCCACCTTGCCGCTGAGCGTGCGGGGCAGCCGGTCGATCGGCACGAACGCCGAGACCCGCAACTGCGCCGGCAGGCGCTCGTCCAGGTACGCGCGGAGGTCGCCGCCGGTGGGTGCGGTGCCGGTCGCGGCCACCACGTACGCCACCAGCCGGTGGTGGGAGACCCCGTCCCGGACCGCCACCACGCACGCCTCGCTGACCGCGTGGTGCCCGCGCAGCACCGCCTCGATCTCGCCCGGCTCGACCCGGTGGCCCCGGATCTGCACCTGGTCGTCGCTGCGCCCGATGAACTCCACGACCCCGTCGGCGAGCCACCGGCCCCGGTCACCGGTGCGGTAGAGCCGGCTGCCGCTGTCGCTTCCGTACGGGTCGGGCAGGAACCGGTCGGCGGTGAGGCCGGGCCGGTTCAGGTAGCCCCGGGTCACCCCGTGGCCGCCGACGTACAGGTCACCGACCACCCCGATCGGGACCGGACGCAGCCGCTCGTCGAGCACGTACACGGCGGTGTTGGCCACCGGGGAGCCGACCGGCACGATGCCGGAGGCGGTGCTCACCCCGGGCCGGGCCGGGAACATGGTGCTGTCGATCGACGTCTCGGTGGCGCCCCAGGCGTTGACGATCCGGACACCGTCCGGCAGCACGGCCAACGCGGCGGCGTAGTCGCTGACCGCGAAGCTGTCCGCACCGACCATCAGCAGTTTGACCTCCGGCAGCCGCCGGCCGCTCTCGGTCAGGTGCGCGGTGATGGCGGTCAGCACGGCGGGCACCGTGTCGAAGGCGTCGACGCGCTCCGCCGCCAACGCGTCCACCAACGCCTGCGGGTCCCGGGCCAGCGAGCGGGGACCGAGCACCAGGCAGCTACCGAACGCCAGGCTCCGGACCACGTCACCGACGAAGACGTCAAAGGCGGAGCTGGCGATCGTCATCCAGCGGCGCAGCGGCCCCGGGTCCCAGGTGGTCCAGGCCGCGCGCAGGTTCGCCGTGCCGCCCCGGGTGACCATCACGCCCTTGGGCGTACCGGTCGAACCGGAGGTGTGGATCACGTACGCGAGGGCGGACGGCGGCGCGGTGCGGGGTGGCCGGGCGGCCGAGGTGTCGGCGAGCGTGGCCGGGTCGTCGAGCCGGATCAGCCGCCACGGACCGGCGGGCAGGTCGGGTGCGGTGGTGGCGTCGCAGAGCACCACGGTCGGGCTGGCGTCGTCGAGCAGCACGGCGATGCGGGCGGCGGGCTGCTCCGGGTCCACCGGCATGAACGCGGCGTCGGCCTTGAGCACGGCCAGCGGTGCGACCACGGTGTCGTGGCCGCGTCCGACACAGATCGCCACCCGGTCGTCGATGCCCACACCGAGCCCGCGCAGCAGGTTCGCGATCCGGTTCGCGCGGTCCTCGACGCCTGCGTAGTCGAGCGTCCGCCCGTCCCAGACCAGCGCGGGTGCGTCCGGGGTGGTGTCCGCGTACGCCTCGAAGTGCTGCTCGACGGAGATCGACGGCGAGTAGCTGAGCCGGGTGCTGTTCCAGTCCCGCACCAGGCGACGCTCGTGGCTGGTGGAGAGTCGGTAGTCGCTGATCGGGCGGTCCGGTGCCTCGGCGATGCCGGTGAGCAGCTGTGTCAGGTGCTCCACGATCCGCTCGGCGGCGTCGGCGTCGAAGAGGTCCACGCTGTACTCGAGTTCACCGGTCAGCCCCTCCGGGCTCTCCCGAAGGCCGAGCGTGAGGTCGACCTGCGCGCCCTGGGCCGCCCCCGAGTACGGCTGCACGTCCACATCGCCCAGGTCCCAGGCGTCGTTGGCGCCGGCCGCGTCGCCGTCGGTGGTGAACATGACCTGGAACAGCGGGGTGGCGCTGGCGTCCCGGGCCGGGTTGATCCGCTCGACGACCTGGTCGAACGGCACGTCCTGGTGGGCCAGGCCGTCGAGCACCACGCCCCGGACCCGGGTCAGCAGCTCGGTGAAGGTGGGGTCGCCGGAGAGGTCACCGCGCAGCACGACGGTGTTGGCGAAGAAGCCGACCAGCCCGGCGACGGCGTCGGAGTCCCGGCCGGCGACCGGCGTGCCGACGGCGATGTCCGGCTGACCGGAGAGCCGGGAGAGCAGCACCTGGAAGGCGGCGAGCAGCACGACGAACGGCGTGCAGCCGGTGGACCGGCCGAGTTCCCGCAGCCCGTCGGCGACCGGTACGGGCAGCCGGACCGGCACCCGGTCACCGGCGAAGGTGGGGGTGGCCGGACGGTGCCGGGCGACCGGCAGGTCCAGCACCGGAACGTCGGTCAGTTGCTCCTGCCAGTGCCGCAGACCGGCCTCGTACCCGCCGTCGGCCTGGCGGCGGCGCTGCCACCAGGCGACGTCGGCGACCTGCACCGGCAGCGCGGGCAGCCGCTCGACCGCCGCCGCACCGTCCCGGTAGACCGCGGACAGCTCCCGCCACATGATCGGCAGAGACCACCCGTCGCAGGCGATGTGGTGCATCACCAGCAGCAGCACGTGCTCCTCGGGCGCCCGCCGGAACAGCGTGGCCCGCAGCACCGGCCCCTCGGCCAGGTCGAACGGCCGCAGCGTCTCCGCGTCGATCAGCTCACGCAGCGCCGCCTCCGACCCGGCCGGTACGTCGACCATCGGCAGCGGCACCGGGGCCGCCGCGTCGACCACCTGCTCCGGGCCCTGCGCACCGTCGACGTACCGGGTCCGCAGCACCTCGTGGCGGGCCACCACGGCCGACAGCGCGGTGCCCAGCGCCGCCACGTCCACCGCTCCCCGCAGACGCACCGCCACCGGCGCGTGGTACGCCGCCGAGGCCGGCGCCAGCCGCCACAGGAAGTAGAGCCGCTCCTGGGCGAACGACAGCGGCAGTGCCTCGTCGCGCGGGGCGCGGGGAATCCCGGTGGGACGCGCGTCGCCGCGGCCCAGCCGCTCCAGCAGCAGCCGGCGTCGCTCCGGGGAAAGCTGGGCGAGCCGCTCGGCGAGGGTGTCAGACATGGAGGTCCCTTCGGAACTGGGCCGTCGGTGGCCGGCTAGGAGTTCGCCAGGAGCGCCCGGACGTCCTCGTCGGACATCGACTCGACGCTCTCCAGCGCCTCGGCGAGGAGGTCGTCCTGTTCGCCGAGCGCCTCGTTGATGGCCTTGGCCAGGTCCTCGACGTACGGCGCCTCGAGGATTCGGCGCAGTTCCAGGTCCACCCCGAACGTGGTGCGGATGCGGAACGCCACCTGCACGGCCTGGAGCGAGTGCCCACCGAGGGCGAAGAAGTTGTCGCCGATGCCGACCCGCTCGACGCCGAGGATGTCGGCCCAGACGGCGGCCACCTCCCGCTCCAGGGCGTCGCGCGGTGCCACGTGCGCGCCTGCGGTCTCGGGCCGCTCGGGGTCGGGCTCCGGCAGCGCCGCCCGGTCGATCTTCCCGTTCGGGGTCAGCGGCAGCGTGCCCATCACCACGAACGCCGACGGCACCTCGTACTCCGGCAGGCGCTCGGCCATGAACTCGCGCAACTCCGCCACGTTCACGGACGCGCCGGCCGCCGGCTCCGCGTAGCCGACCAGGCGTACCGGGCCGGTGCCGGACCGCAGCGCCAGCACCACTCCGGAAGCCACCGTCGGGTGGGCCACCAGCACCGACTCGACCTCGCCCAGCTCGACCCGGAAACCCCGGACCTTGACCTGGTGGTCGGCGCGGCCGACGAACTCCAGCGTCCCGTCGGCACGCCAGGCCACCACGTCCCCGGTCCGGTAGAGCCGCGCACCGGGTACGCCGGAGAAGGCGTCCGGCACGAACCGGTCGGCGGTCAGCCCCGGCCGGTTCCAGTAGCACCAGGCCACACCCGGGCCGCCCAGCCACAACTCACCGGGGACCCCGACGCCGACCGGACGGCCCCACTCGTCCACCACGTACGTGGTGGTGTTGGTGATCGCCGCACCGATCGCGCCGGAGCTGGCCGGCACCTCGGACAGCGGGTTGCAGGTCGAGATGCTGGTGACCTCGGTCGGGCCGTAGATGTTGTTCATCCGGGCCCCGCCGGCCTGCACCGCGGCGGCGATCGCACCGAGGTTGATCCGCTCACCGCCGATGTAGACCTGCTTGAGCGTGGTGAACGCGTCCGGGATCTCGTTGACCGTGGAGTTGAACAACGCGGTGACGATCGCGACGGCGGTGACCTGCTCGCGGCGCAGCAGTTCGACGAAGCGCGGCGGCGAGAGCGCCACGTCGGTGGGGACCACCACCATCCGCCCACCGTTGAGCAGCGGCCCCCAGACCTCGATCAGCAGCGGGTCGAAGGAGGCGTTGGAGACCTGGCCGACGGCGCGCAGTTCCTCGGGCCGGATCAGGTCGGTGTCACGGACCAGCCGGACGATGCCGCGGTGCGGCACGATCGCGCCCTTGGGCCGGCCGGTGGAGCCGGAAGTGTAGATGAGGGTCGCGGCGTCCTCGGCGACCGTTCCGGGGACGGTGGTCGTCTCCCGGCCGGTCGGCGACGGTGTCACGTCGGTGATGTCGACGGTCTCGCGGCCGGTCAGCGGGAGTTGGTCGAGCAGGTCCCGGTGGCCGACCACCACCCGCACGTCGGTGTCGGTCAGCATGAACTCCAGCCGCTGCGCCGGGTAGTCCGGGTCCAGCGGCACGTACGCGCCACCGGCCCGCAGCACGCCGAGCATCCCCACCACCAGGTCGGCGGAGCGCCGGCAGCACAGGCCCACCAACGAGCCCCGGCCCACGCCCGACTCCGCCAACCGGGCCGCCAGCGCGTCGGCGCGAGCCACCAGCGACGCGTACGACAGCGACAGCTCACCGTCGACCACCGCGACCGCGTCCGGCGACGACTGCGCCCACCCGGCGACCAGCGCGTCCACGGTCAGCTCCGGGGACTGCTCCCGGGCGGTCCGGTTCCAGCCGTCGACCTGGGCGCGTTCGGCGGGCGAGGTGAGGTCCACCTCGGACAACGACCGGTCCGGGTCGGCCACGAGGGAGCGCAGCGCGGCCAGGTAGTAGCCGCGTACCCGCCGGATCTGCTCCGGCGAGAACTCGGTGGTGTGGTAGTCGAGCCCCATCAACAGGCCGCTGGCGCCCGGGTCGCGCAGGAAGCCGCAGACGAACGGGTAGTTGGTCGGCTCGACCCGCATGGTGGTGAACGAGTTGATCTTCGGGTCGACGATCCGGACGTCCCGGTCGGCCAGGCCCCGCATGACGTGGAAGTGGTTGTAGACGAAGTGCGACTCGTAGAGCGACTCCCCGCCGGCCAGGCGCTGGATCTCCGCCATCGGGAAGCGGCGGTGCGGCAGCAGCTCGTTCTCCTCGTCGAGCATCGCCCGGATCAGGTCGGCCCAGGTGCCACCGGCCACGGTCGCCGTCACCGGCAGCGAGTTGAGGAACAGACCCCGCGACTCGGTGCCGTCGAGCACCTCCAGGCGGCCGTTGAAGGCCATCCCGGTGGACACCTCACGGCTGCCGGTCAGGTGGGCCAGCACCCGCATGTGCGCGGCGAGCAGCACGCTCTTCAGCGGTACGCCGACACCAGCGGCCACCCGCTCCAACCCGGCACAGAGGTCGTCCGGGATCTTCGTCTCCAGCCACCGGTAGAAGTCGGAGTGTCCGGGCGGCAGTTCCCACTCCAGCAGCGGCTGCTCGTCCGGGGCCGGCTCGGCCTGCGGCAGCGGCTCCACCTCGGCGCCCTGCGGCCAGCGCGGCAGCCGGAGCCGGTTGGCCTGCCGGACCCGCGCCGACCAGAACTCCCGCTCCTGCGCCGAGGCGAGCGCCTCCCGCTCGGCCTCGACGAACTCCCGGTAGGTCGAGGCGGGCTTCGGGTCGGCACTGCTCGACGGGTCCCGCATCAGCTCCATGTAGCGCTGGAGGATCTCGGTGATCGAGGAGTGCAGGCTCCAGCCATCGAGGATGGCGTGGTGCTCGACCAGGGTCCACTCGAAGGACTCCGCGCTGCGCCAGTGGAAGACGAAGCGCCACAGCGGCGGCCGGGCCAGGTCGAACGGGACGTCGCGCAGCCCCTCGATCACCTCGACGATGCGGCGGTCCTGCTCCTGCTCGTCCAGCTCGCGGACGTCGTACACCTCGATCGGCAGGTCCGCCTCGCGGTGCACCACCTGGAGCATCTCGCTGTACTCGCTGAGGTGGAACGAGGTCCGCAGGATGTCGTGCCGGTCCACGATCTGCCCGATGGCCCGCCGGATCAACGCCTCGTCGAACGGGGCGCGGACGTGGAAGCTGTCGACGTTCTGATAGAGCCGACGTCCCTCGTCGGCCTCCATGTGGAAGATCATCCCGGCCTGGAGCACCGCCATCGGGTACGCGTCCACCGCGTCCTCGGGCAGCCGCTCCCGGTCCGCCTCGGAGATCAGCGCGAAGGGCTGCCGCTCGGCGGCGGGGGCCTGCGCGGTGGTGACCGCACCGGCCAACGCGGCGATGGTGGTGCGCTGGAAGAGCTGCTGCAACGAGAAGTCGAGCCCCTTGGCGCGGGCCAGGCCGATCACCTGGACGCTGCGGATCGAGTCGCCGCCGAGGTGGAAGAAGTTGTCCTCGACGCTGACCTGGTCGAGTTCCAGGACGGTCGCCCAGATCTCGGCGAGCGCCTGCTCGGTCTCGTTGCGGGGCGCCACGTACGGTCGGGCCAGCGCCGGCCGGTCGACGCCCGGCTCCGGCAGCCGCCGCCGGTCGATCTTGCCGTTGGCGGTCAGCGGGAAGGCGTCGAGCACCGTCACCACCGACGGGATCATGTGGCTGGGCAGCGTCGGTTCGAGGAACTCGTGCACCTCGGGGACGGTCAGGTCGCCGTCGGCCACCAGGTAGGCGACCAGCCGCCGTTCGGTGCCCGGCTCGCCGTGCGCGATCACCAGGCAGGCGCTGACGGCGGGGTGGGCCAGCAGCGCGGCCTCGACCTCGGCCGGCTCGATCCGGAAGCCCCGGATCTTGACCTGGTGGTCGAGGCGGCCCAGGTACTCCAGCGTGCCGTCGGGACGCCAGGTCGCCAGGTCACCGCTGCGGTAGCGGCGACCGCCGGGGTTCGTCGGGTCGGCGACGAAACGCTGCGCGGTCAGCTCCGGCCGACGCCAGTAGCCGTGTGCCACACCGTCACCGCCGACATAGAGCTCACCGGGTACGCCGATCGGGGCGGGCCGGCCGTACTCGTCCAGCACGTGCAGGCTGAGGTCGGCCACCTGCCGCCCGATCGGGCTGTGCCGCTCGGCCAACAGGTCGGCGGTGAGCAGGCAGTACGTGGTGTGCACCGTGGTCTCGGTGATGCCGTACATGTTGACCATCTCGGGGCTGGTCTCCGGGTGCCGGGTCCACCAGCGACGCACCGCGTCGGGGTCCAGCGCCTCACCCGCGAAGATCACCACCCGGACGGCCAGGTCCGCCCGACGCCGCTCGTCGACGGCCTCGAACTGCCGGAACGCGCCCGGCGTCTGGCTGAGCACGGTGACCCCGGCCCGCTCCACCAGCTCGTAGAAGGCCTCCGGGTCGCGGCTCTCCCAGTAGCGCACCACCGCCAGGGTGGCGCCGTGGGTCAGCGCGCCCCACGCCTCGAAGACCGAGACGTCGAACGAGGCGGAGTGGAAGAGGCTGAACACGTCCTGCGGGCCGAAGTGGAACTGCTCCTCGGTGGCCGCGAACAGCCGCAGCACGCTGCGGTGCGAGACCATGACCGCCTTCGGCAGCCCGGTCGAGCCGGAGGTGTAGATGAGGTACGCGGGGTCGTCGACCGCCGGTGGGACGAGGTCCGGGGCGTCGGAGGTGTCGGCGCGTACCGCCTCCTCGATCGCCACCGTGCGGACGTCCTCGGGCAGCGTGAGGTCGGCCGGGATCGCGTCGCTCTGCGCCACGACGACCCGCAGGCCGCTGTCGCGCACGATGAAGTCGAGCCGGTCGGCCGGGTAGTTGGGGTCCAGCGGCACATAGGCCGCGCCCGCCCGCAGCGCGCCGAGCATCCCGACCACCAGGTCGGTCGAGCGGCGGCAGCAGACACCCACCATGTCGCCCCGGCCGACACCGGCCCGGCGCAGGGTGGCGGCCACCGCGTCGGCGGCGGCCAGCAGCTCCGCGTACGTGGTGCGGGTCTCGCCGTCGAGCACCGCGACGTGGTCGGGGCGCTGCCGCGCGTGCCGGGCGACCAGGTCGCCGATGGGCGCGTCGACGGGGCAGGTCCGGGTGATGGCCGACCAGCCCTCGATCGTGGCGCGCTCCGGCTCCGGTAGCCCGCAGACCTCGGCGACGGACCGGTCCGCATCGGCGACCAGCCGCTGCACCAGCGTGAACCACTGTGCGGCGAATCGGTCCATGGTGGTGGCGTCGAAGAGGTCGGTGGCGTACTCCAGTTCCACCCGCATGCCGCCGCTGCCGGCGTCGTAGACCAGCAGGGTGAGGTCGAACTTGGCGGTGCCGGTGTCGATCCCGACCGGTGCGGCGGTGACGTCGTCACCGAGCCGCCACCCGGCGGGGTCCTGGCGTTGCAGCACGAACTGCACCTGCACCAGCGGCGACCAGGCCAGCTCGCGTTCCGGCGCGAGCGCCTCCACCAGGGCCGCGAACGGCACCTCCTGGTGGTCCTGGGCGTCGGCCGAGGCGGTCCGGACCCGACCGACCAGGTCGGCGAAGGTCGGCGCGCCGGACGTGTCCACCCGTACGGCGAGGGTGTTGACGAAGAACCCGACCAGGTCGTCCACCTCCGGCACCGGCCGACCGGCGACCGGCGTGGCCACCACCACGTCGGTGCGGCGCGACCAGCGCCCGAGCAGCAGGGCGAAGCTGGCGAAGAGGACGTCGAAGACGGTGCTGGACCGCTGCCGGGCCAGCGACCGGACGGCCTCGGCCACGTCGGGCGTCAGCTCGGCGTGCCGGGTACGTCCGGCGTAGCTCTGCACCGGGCGGCGGACCCGGTCGGCGGGCAGTTCCAGCACCGGCGGCAGGTCGTCGAGCTGCTGCCGCCACCACTCGACGCCGTCGGACAGACGGTCACCGACGAGTTGGTCCCGCTGCCAGGCGGCGAAGTCGCCGTAGCCGAGGGACCGGTCCCGGGCCGGGGGGCGGGCACCGGCGACCAGCGCCCGGTACGCCTCGGCGAGTTCACCGAGCAGGATCTCCAGCGACTGTCCGTCACAGGCGACGTGGTGGATCGACAGCCAGAGCAGCCACCGGTCGTCGGCGTGCCGGATCAGACCGGCGCGCAGCAGGGGCGCCCGCGACAGGTCGAACGGTTCGGCGACGGCGGTCCGCGCCGCGTCCAGCGCCGCCGCCTCGGCTCCCGTCCCGGCGGTACGCAGGTCGTCGACCCGCCACGACACCGGCGTGCCCGCCTCGGCCCGGAGCAGCCGGGGCCGGCCCACCTCGGTGTCGATGGCGGTCCGCAGCGACTCGTGCCGGTCGACCAGGAGCTGCACGGCGGCGCCCAGCGCGTCGGGGTCCACCGCGCCGGTCAGCGCGAAGGCGACCGGCACGTTGTAGAGCGGCAGTCCGGGCCGCCAGCGGTCGAGGAACCAGAGGCGTTCCTGACCCGGCGACAGCACCGTCGGCTCACCGGTGGCGGCGATGACCGGACGGGCGGTGGTGTCGGTGATCCCCGCCTGCGCGAGCAGGTGGTCGATGAGGTCGTCCTCGGTCGGCCCCAGCGACCCGGCGGAATCAGTGGTCGTCACCAGTGTTCTCCTTCGTTGCGGACGCGGTGCCGAGTCGTGCGGCGCGTTCGGTGGGGCTGAGTCGGCGGACCTGCATGACGACGGCGGCGATCCGGTCGAGCCGGCCGGCGTCGGGTCCCTCGGCGCGCAGGCGTCGGGCCAGGTCGGCGACGGTGGGTTGTTCGACGAGGTGGCGCACGGAGACCGGGGTGCGCAGCGTGCGCTCCAGCCGGCCACAGACCTGCACGGCGTGCAGCGAGTGCCCACCGAGGCCGAAGAAGTTGTCGTCGAGGCCGATCTCGGCGACGTCGAGCACCTCGCCCCAGGTCTCGGCGATGATCTGTTCGAGCGGATCGGCCGGCGCCCGGAAGGCGGCCTGGTCGGCCCGTTGGTCGGTGTCCGGATCGGGTAGCGCCGCCCGGTCGATCTTGCCGTTCGGGGTCAGCGGCAGCGTGTCCATCACCACGAACGCCGACGGCACCGCGTACTCCGGCAGCCGTTGCGCCAGGAACTCGCGCAGCCCCGCCACGCTGACCGGGGCACCCGCCACCGGCTCCACGTAGCCGACGAGCCGTACCGGGGCACCCTCGGACCGCGCCGCGACCACCACCGCCGAGGCCACCGCCGGGTACGCCAGCAGCGCCGACTCGACCTCGCCCAGCTCGACCCGGAAACCCCGGACCTTCACCTGATGGTCGGCGCGGCCGACGAACTCCAGCGACCCGTCGGGCCGCCGGAACACCACGTCCCCGGTCCGGTACAACCGGGCACCCGGCAGGCCGGAGAAGCCGTCCGGCACGAACCGGTCGGCGGTCAGCCCCGGCCGGTCCCAGTACCCCCAGGCGACGCCCGGCCCGCCCAGCCACAGTTCGCCGGGGACCCCGACGCCGGCCAGGTGACCCGCGTCGTCCACCACGTACGCCCAGGTGTTCCCGATCGCCGTACCGATGGCTCCGGTGCTGGTGGGTCGCGAAGTCAGCCGGGTGTAGGTGGCGAAGGTGGTCACCTCGGTCGGGCCGTAGATGTTGTGCAGCCGCGCCGGACCCCGTCCACCCTCGACGACCCGGCCCACCGTCCCCGGATCGAGGCTCTCGCCGCCGAAGTAGAGCTGGTCCACACCGGCGAAGGCGTCGGGCACCGTGTTGACGGTGGCGTTGAACAACGCGGTGGTGATGAAGACCGTGGTCACCGACCGGGTACGCAGCAGCGCGGCGAGCCCCGACGGGGAGAGCACCGTCTCGGTGGGCACGATCACCACCTGTCCGCCGTTGGCCAGCGCACCCCACACCTCGAAGGTGATGGCGTCGAAGCTGGCGTTGGCGAGCTGGGCGAGGACGGTCCGTGGGGTCAGCTCGACGTAGTCGGCTCCACCCACCAGGCGGGTGATGCCGCGATGCGGCACCACCACGCCCTTCGGGTCACCGGTCGAGCCGGAGGTGTAGATGACGTACGCGGCGTCGTCGCCGCCACGCGCCGACCGGTCCGGTTCGGCACCGGCGATCGGGGCGACCGCACCGGCGGCCTCGGGCAGGGTGACGGCGTGCCGGTCGCCGAGCGGGAGCTGGTCGAGCAGATCCCGATGCCCGACCACCACCCGCACGTCCGTGTCGGCCAGCATGAAACCCAACCGCTGCGCCGGATGGTCCGGGTCCAACGGCACGTACGCGCCACCGGCCCGCAACACCCCCAACATCCCCACCACGAGATCGGCCGACCGCCGACAACAGAGCCCCACCAGCGAGCCCCGCCCCACCCCCAGGTCCGTCAACCGCGCCGCCAGCGCGTCGGCCCGGGCCACCAACGACCCGTACGACACCGACACCTCGCCGTCCACCACGGCCACCGCGTCCGGGGACGACCGGGCCCACTCGGCCACCAGCGCGTCCACGGTCGACCCGGCGGGGTAGTCGCGGGCCTGCCCGGCCCAGTCCAGGAGTCGGCGCTCCTCCTCGGCGGGCAGCGCGGACACCGACGCGACCGGGGCGTCGACGTCGGCGAGCAGCCGCTCCAGCAGCACCGTCCACTGGGTGGCGAAACGCTCGGCGGTGGACGCGTCGAAGAGGTCGGTGGCGTACTCGACCTCGACGCCGAGGTCCGGTCCGCCGGTGTCGACCACCGCCAGGGTGAGGTCGAACTTCGCGGTGCCGGTGTCCACCGAGTCGAGTTCGGCGACCAGGCCGTCGGACTCCCAGCGGCCCCGGGCATGCTGGTTCATCCCGAAGGCCACCTGAGCGAGCGGGGCCCGGCTCTGGTCACGGTCCGGGTCGAGCGCGTCCACCAGGGAGGCGAACGGGATCTGCTGGTGTGCCTGGGCAGCGGCCGAGACGGCGCGTACCCGGTCGACCAGGTCCAGGAAGGTCGGCGCGCCGCGCAGGTCGGCCCGCAGCACGACGGTGTTGACGAAGAAGCCGACCAGGTCGTCGAGCTCGGGCAGCGGACGCCCGGCGGCCGGAGTCGCCACCACCACGTCGGTCCGGCCCGACCAGCGGCCGACCAGCAGCAGGTACGCGGTCACCAGCAGGTCGAAGAGGGTGACCGAGTGACTTCTCGCGGCGGCCCGCAGCGTCGACACCGTCGAGGGGTGCAGCCGGTGCCGCAGGGTGGCCCCGGCGTGACTGGCCACCGCCGGGCGACGACGGTCGGCGGGGAGTTCCAGCAGGCTCGGTGCCCCGGCCAGCCGCTGCCGCCACCAGGCCACCTCGTCGGCGATCACCTGCGGGGTCAGCACCTCGCGCTGCCAGGCGGCGTAGTCGGCGTACGTGGGCGCGGGTGAGGAAGGGTCCCTTTTAGTACACGAGGCGTTAGTAGGGGGCCCTTCCTTACCGAAGAGCTCGGCGAGCAGGATGTCCAGCGACCAGCCGTCGCAGGCGGCATGGTGGACGGAGAGCCAGCAGAACCACTCGTCGTCGGCGATCCGGACCAGCCCACCGCGCAGCAGCGGGGCCTGCGCCAGGTCGAACGGTCGGGCGACACCGGCGGCGGCCAGTCGCCGCCCCTCCCGCTCACCTCCGGCACGGGCGTCCGCCACGGTCCAGTCGATCTCGGTCCGGTCGGCGGTGCGGGCGACCGGACGGCCGTCGACCGTCGCCAGCGCCGTGCGCAGCGCCGGATGGGCGGCCACCACCGCCCGGACGGTGTCGTGCAGCCGCTCGGGGTCGACCGGGCCGGTCAGGCGCAGCAGCACCGGCACGTTGTAGAGGGCCGAGCCGTCCCGCAGCCGGTCCAGGTACCAGAGCCGTTCCTGCCCGAACGACACCACCGGATCGCCGGTGTGCGCGGTGAGGGCGGGCAGCGCGACCGCCGGCGCACCGGCGTCGACAAGCGCGGCGAAGTCGGCGAGGACCGGGTGGGCGAAGAGCTGGTCCACGGTGAGGGCCACCCCGCGCTCGGCCGTCGTCCGGGCGACGACCTTGGCGGCCAGCAGGGAGTGCCCGCCGAGGGCGAAGAAGTTGTCGTCGGCACCGACCCGGTCCAGGTGCAGGACGTCGGCCCAAACGGCGGCGAGCAGTCGCTCGGTCGGGGTGGCCGGCTCGATCGGCTCGCCGGTGGGCAGGCCCTCCACGGCCGCCGCCACGGCGTCCGTGGCGCCCGCGCCCGGCAGGTGCCCGGTGCCCGCCACCAGGGCGGTCAGGATCCCGTCGAGCCGGTCCAGGTGGGCGGCGACGCTCACCGGGCCGTACCGGTCCTCGTCGTGGTCGCAGCGCAGCACCAGCCGCCCGTCGCGGGCGGTGAACTCCAGGACGGCGTCGCACCAGACGATCTCGTGTTCGAGGTCCGCGACGTCGCCGGGGTCGAGTCCGCCGCCGAGCGCGCCGAGCGGCACCACGGCGATCCGTACCTCGCCGTCGCTCGCCGGACCCGCCGCCGGCAGCGCCGATGCGGTGCGCTCGGCCAGCCGCCGCAGCGGCAGTTCCGGTTCGACCGCGCAGTGCACCGCGCGCAGGGCGACGCCGTCGGTGGCGTCGGCGACGATCACGCCGACCACCGCCGTCGTCGCGGCGGTCCGGCCCCGGTCGCCGGCCACCAGGGCCTGCGTCGCGGCGGCCAGCACCGCCGCCGGGGTGGTGCCGAGGTCGACGGCGAGGGCGGTCAGGTCCGCCTCGCTGACGGCGAGCGCCCGGCTGACCTCACCGCGACGGAACGACAGGCCGGGCATCACCTCGTCGTCGGCGGCGAGGGTCGCGGCCACCAGCGGATCCCGGCTGACCTCGACGGTCATGGCCGGCCCTGCCCGGCGTCCGGCGGCGTGACCGTGTACGCCCCGATGACCAGGCGGGACAGGCCGCCGCGCAGCATCGTGTCGACGGCGATCTCCGGGGTCCGCACGATGGGCTGCCCGCGCAGGTTGAACGAGGTGTTCAGCAGGACCGGGATGCCGGTCCGGTCGGCGAACGCGGTCAGCAGCTCCCAGAGCAGCGGGTTGCCCTCGCGGGTGACCACCTGCACCCGGGCGGTGCCGTCGAAGTGGGTGACCGCGCCCAGCGAGTCCCGGTGTTCCGACCGGGTACGGGTGGTGAACAGCATGTGCCGGAACCGCTGCTCGTCGCCCGGCTCGATCTCGAAGTACGTGGACGCCGCCTCTTCGGTGACGACCGGCGCGAAAGGACGGAAGTCCTCCCGGCGCTTGATCAACGCGTTGATGTGGTCGCGCATCCGCGCGTCCCGCGGGTCGGCGAGGATGCTGCGGTTGCCCAGCGCCCGGGGGCCGAACTCCATTCCGCCCTGGAACCACGAGACGACCTCGCCGGCCTCCAGCGCCTCGGCGGTCTCGGCAAGCAGCCGCGCCCGCTCCGGCACGTGCCGGACCACCACGTCGGTCCGGCTCCCGACGGCCGCGCCGATCTCCTCGTCGGTGTACGAGGTGCCCCAGTACGGCATGGACATGGCCGGGATCCGCGTCGCCGGTTCCTGCTGGGCCTGCACGTAGAGGGCCGCTCCGACGGCCGAACCGTCGTCGCCCGCGCCCGGCGGGATGAAGATGCGCTCGAACAGTCGGCTGCGGGCGATCACCCCGTTGGCGGAGCAGTTCAGGGCGACGCCACCGGCGTAGCACAGGTCCCGCAGCCCGGTCTCGCGCCGGAAGTGCCGCAGCACGTGCACCAGGCAGAGTTCCACCACCGCCTGGAGGGCGGCGGCGACGTCCCGGTGCCGCTGCTCGACCGGGGTACCCGGCTGCCGGGGCGGGCCGAAGCGCTCGGCGAGCAGGGCCAGTACGCCCCGGTGCGTCTCCCGCTCGCGCAGGTCCCGGTCGGCAGCCAGCGCGGAGACCGTGAACGTGCCGCCGTCGAGCAGCTTGACCAGCTTCGACATCTCGGCGAAGTGGGCTCGCCGGTCACCGAAGGCGGCCAGGCCCATCACCTTGTACTCGTCCATCATCATGTCGAAGCCGAGGTACATGGTGAAGACGCCGTACAGCGTGCCGATCGAGTGCAGCGCCGGGATCCGGTGCAGCACCTCCAGCTTGCCGCCGGTGCCCGCCGCCACGGTCAGGCTCTCCGTCTCCCCCATCCCGTCGGCGACCAGGACCAGCGCCTCGTCGTACCCGCTGGGGTAATAGGCGCTCGCGGCGTGGGCGAGGTGGTGCGGGACCGGCACCAGCTTCGAGGCCCAGTCCACGCTCGGGAACTCCCGCCGCAGCCAGGTCAACTGCACGTCGGGGTCGTAGACCTCGGCGTACCGGGCGGCCAGGTACGGGTCGGACAGGTCCAGGTCGGCGGCGCGGTGGGCGAATCCGTGTGCGACGACGTCGATCTCGTCGGGGGTGACCCCGGTCCGCCGGAGCGCGTCGCGGATCGCGTGCGCCGGGAAACCGCCGGTCGCCTTCTCGGCGGTGTACCGCTCCTCGGCCGCCGCGGCCCGCACCACACCGTCCACGACGAGTGCCGCAGCCGAGTCCAGGCCCTGCACGACCCGGTACTCGCGGGCACCGAGGTCCGGCAGCTCGCGGCGTTTGAAGTCGACGCTGTTGTGCAGCCCGCTGATGCCCAGAACCTTCATGATGGCGTCTCCTCGGAGCCGGCCCGACGGTGGATGTGTGCCGTCGCCGCCTCCCGCAACGCCCGCCGGTCGACCTTCTGGCTGGGCGTGAGGGGCAGCTCGGGTAGCGCGACGATCCGTTGCGGCAACAACGCGGTGGGCAGCGACGCCGCCAGGTGCTCGCGCAGCGCCGCGTCGGTGACCGCCGGAGCGTCGCCGCCGCTGCGCACGTAGAGCACGAGCCGCTGGTCGTCCTCGGCGGCGCTCACCACCACCGCCGCCGCCTGGGTCACCGCCGGGTGGCGCTCGGCGTACGTCTCGATCTCTTCGAGCTCGATCCGGTGTCCCCGGATCTTGACCTGGTTGTCGGCGCGCCCGTGGTACGACAGCGTCCCGTCCGGACGCCAGGCGCACAGGTCACCGGTGCGGTACTCGTCGTCCCGGAACACCGCAGCGGTGCGCTCGGTGTCGCCGAGGTATCCGACGGCGAGCTGCGGACCGCCGACGTGCAGTTCACCGACCTGGCCGACCGGCACCGGCCGCCCGTCCCGGCCCCTGACGACGGCGACGGTGCCCGGCAGCGGTGCGCCGATCGGCACCGGGTCGGGCACCGGCCGGTCGAGCCGCTGCGCGGTGCACCAGATGGTGGCCTCGGTCGGGCCGTAGACGTTCCACACGGTGGCCCCGGTGTCCACCAGGCGGGCGGCCAGGTCGGCGGTGACCGCCTCGCCGCCGCAGAGCAGCGTCCGCCCGGTCAGGTCGCCCGACAGGTGCGGCAGGATCAGCCGCCACCCCGACGGCGTGGCCTGGATCAGGTCGGGCCGGGCGGCGTCGAGGTATCCGCCCAGCCGGGCCGGGTCCCGGCGCGTCGCGTCGTCGACCAGCAGCAGCCGGCCGCCGGTGGCCAGCGGCAGGAAGAGTTCGAGCAGCGAGATGTCGAAGGTGAGCGCCGTCGTGCCGGCCACCGTCGGGGTGCCGGGTGCCAGCAGGTCGGCGAAGGTGACGACACAGTGCGCCAGCGCCGCGTGCGACACCCCGACCACCTTGGGCCGGCCGGTCGAGCCGGAGGTCGACATCGCGTACGCGAGGTCCGCACCGACCGGCGGGTCACCGGCGGGAAGTGGGGCGTCGGCGGGGGCGTCGTCCGGTGGCGCGACCACCTGGCAACCCGGACGGGTCACCGCGTGCGGATCGGCCAGCACCGCGAACCGCGCGTCCGCGGTGTCGAGCAGGGTGTCCAGCCGGGCGCGCGGATGCCCCGGGTCGACGGGCAGGAACGCGGCCCGCAGCGACCACACGGCCAGCAGGGTGACCACCAGCTCGGCCCGGCGGGGCAGCCCGACCGCGACCACGTCGCCGGGCGCCACGCCGGCCGCACGCAGGACGTCCGCGTACCGGTCGGCCGCCGCGACGAGGTCGGCGTAGCTGACGCTGCGGGTGGCGTCCTCGATCGCGGTGGCCTGCGGCCGGGCGAGTGCCTGGGCGCGGACCAGGGCCGGCACGCTGTCGCCGGGGGCCCGGCCCGGGTGGTGGGCGGCGGCGACGATCCGCAGGTCCTCCTCGCCGCAGAGGTCGATCGCCCCGACCGGTACGTCGTCCGCCGCCCCGAGGACGCGCGCGACGCGCCCGGCCAGCAGCGCCGCGTCGGCCGACGGCGTGACGTCCGCTCCGGTGACCAGGATGTGCGGCCCGTCGCCGTGGTCGACCCGGATCGTGGTGTCGGGGCCGAGGCGCGCCACCTGCTTGCCGACGAGCGCGCCGAGGACCGACCGGCGGGCCCGCCACGGCGCCGACACGGTCACCGACCGGCCGGTCGCCGGATCGGTCAGCTCACCGGTGACGGTCGGCGCGGCACCCGCGTGCGCGAGCACCAGCAGACTGGCCGCGACCGTCTCGACATTGACCGACGCACTCGCCCCAGCGGCGTTTCCCGAAGCCACCAGCGATCGCGTCATCGCGCACTCCCTAATACCGGCGGGGGCAGAGAAAAGCAATTCATCGCGCTGCCGTCCACCCCATTCATGCCGGACGAGTGATCCTTGAATTACTGTCCGTGTCCGGCAATTGGATCGGGTCCCGCCGGGTTACGAGGCAGCACGCTAGGAGTGACCGGATCGGGGTGTCAACGGCCACAGCCGGGCGGAACCAATCGGACATGTCATCGAGGACTGGGTCAGATACCCCGGTTGCCTCGTCATCTTCGGGCCGTTTTTGCCTAATTCCGGAGCGCGCCCGCCCATGGGGGAGCCGGCGGCACGCTGGCAGAACTGTGCCAAGTGGAAACCGATCCGCCCCTTGCGCTGGTCTTTTGTGTGACCCTTGGAGGCAGCCTTTTGGCCGCACCCGCGTTGGCGCCCTTTATCAAGGAGAAGGACATGTCACGGATTCTTGCCACGCGACGGATGCGGCTTTTCGTATTGGCGGACACGGCGTCCAACCTCGGTGACTTCGCGCTGTTCCTCGCCATGACGATCTGGGTCAAGACGATAAGTGGAAGCACCTCGGCCGCCGCCCTGGTGATGTTCTCCTTCGCCGCCGGCAGCCTTCTCCTGCCCGCCGCCGGGCTGCTCTCCGACCGGGTACGCCGACGCCCGCTGCTCATCGGCGCGAACCTCGCCCTCGCCGCGGTCGTCCTGCTGCTGCTCCTGGTCGGCGGCGCCCACCACGTCTGGCTCGTCTACGTGGTGATGTTCGCCTACGGCGCGCTGGGTAGCGTGACCGGTCCGGCACAGCTCGCCCTGCTGCCGTCTCTCGTCTCCAAGGACCTGCTGGGCGACGCCAACGGGCTGATCCAGTCGGTCCGTGGCCTGATCCGGGTCTTCGCGCCGGTGGTCGGCGCGGGCCTGTTCGCCTGGCTCGGCCCGGAGGCGGTCATCCTCATCGACGCGGCACTGTTCGTCCTGGCCGCCGGAGCCCTGCTGGCGATCAAGGTGGAAGAGACCAAGCCGGTTCCGTCCGGCGAGCCCTGGCGCACCGAGCTCACCGCCGGCCTGCGCTTCATCGGCCGCACCGTGACGCTGCGCCAGCTCGTCATCTCCTGTGGACTGGCCATGCTCGTGCTCGGCTTCTTCGAGGCGATCGGGCTGGCCGTGGTCACCGCCGGGCTGGACCGCGAGCCGACGTTCCTCGGCGTCCTCGGTGCGGCGCAGGCGGTCGGGACCATCATCGGTGGGGTCTCCGCCGGCGCGGTCCTGCGCCGGACCAGCGAGAGCATGACGGTGATCATCGGTCTGTCGATGGTCGCCGTCTCCAGCATGCTGCTGATGATCCAGATGACGCCACTGGTGATCGCCGCGATGGCGCTGCTCGGCCTCTGCGTCCCGTGGCTCGTCGTCGGCGCCACCACCGCCCTGCAACGCCGTACGCCGGAGCACCTGCTCGGCCGCGCGTCGGCGGCCTTCGAGTTCGCGGTGACCGTGCCGCAGACCCTGTCGATCGCCGTCGGCGCGGCGCTCATCGCCCTGCTCGACTACCGGCTGCTGCTCGGCATCGTGGCCGCCGCCGTCACCGTCTCCGCCGTCTATCTGGTGACCCGCCCCGAGCAGCCCAGCGACTCCGGCGAGCAGCCCACCGCCGGGCAGCCGGACGACGTGCCGCCCGGCGACGTGCTGGCCGCCACCGCCAAGCCGGTCACCACGCCGACGTCGGACCGCTAGGCACCGCCCACCACCCCACGGCCGGACCGCCGTCGTTCGACGGCCGACAACTCTCCGCTCTCACCAGGAGACACGCCCATGTCTTCGCATCAGGTCCCGTCACTCCTTCTCGCGTTGGCACTGATCTCGCTGCTCGCCTTCGGGGCGGGCGCGGTGGCCCGGCGACTGCGGCAACCTCCCGTCATCGGCGAGGTCGTGGTGGGTATCCTGCTCGGCCCGACCCTGTTCAACGGCCTCATCTCCGACACCCTCTTCCCGACCGACATCCGCCCGTTCCTGACCGCTCTGGCGACGATCGGCGTCGTGCTGTTCATGTTCACCGTGGGGGCCGAACTGAACGCCTGCCTGCTGCGAGGGCGCCGGGTGGTGGCCGGCACGGTCGCCGCCGGCTCGATCGCCCTACCGTTCGGCCTCGGCGCGCTGCTGGCCCTCTATCTGTTCCCCCGGCACCCCACCGACAGCAAGCTGGGCTTCGTGCTGTTCATGGGTGCGGCCATGTCGGTGACCGCGTTCCCGGTGCTCGCCCGCATCCTGATCGACCGGGGCCTGAGCCGCACCTGGCTGGGCAGCGTGGCGCTGGCCTGTGCCGCCATCGACGACGTGCTCGCCTGGACGCTGCTCGCCGTCGTGGTCGCGGTCGCCGGGGCCGGCGCCGGATCCGTCTGGGTGCTGCTGTTCGTGCCGTACGTGCTGGCGATGTTCCTGGTCGTCCGGCCACTGCTGCGTCGCCTGCTGGCCGAGGGCACCGAGGGTGGCCCACCCCGCCCGGCGGCGCTGGTGATCACGCTGGTCGGGCTGCTGCTGTCGGCGGCGTTCACCGACTGGATCGGGCTGCACTTCATCTTCGGCGCGTTCCTGTTCGGCGTGGTGATGCCCCGCTCCGTCCTGCCCGAGCAGGGCGTCACCGCCCAGGTCAGCGAGCGCATCACGCACCTGAACAGCATGTTGCTGCTGCCGATCTTCTTCGTGGTCGCCGGGCTGAAGGTCAACCTGTCCACCATGGACGTCAGTGACGCGATCGAGCTGGGGCTGATCCTGGCGGTCGCGGTGGGCGGCAAGTTCGTCGGGGCCTTCGCCGCCGCCCGTCTCGGTGGGGTGGCACCGCGACCGGCGAGCGCACTCGCCGTCCTGATGAACACCCGCGGCCTGACCGAGCTGATCATCCTCGCCGTCGGTCTGGAACTCGGCATGCTCGACGGCCAGCTCTACTCGTCGATGGTGGTGATGGCGCTGGTGACGACCGCGATGGCCGGGCCGCTGCTGCAACTGCTCTACCCGATGCCCACCGGCCGGGACACCGCGCCGCCGCACGCGCCGGACCTGGAACCGGCGGGCACCCCGGCCCGGTAGCGCCCGACGGCATACCGTGGCGGCGCGTCGCCCGACACGCCGCCACGGTATGCCATCTGTCCGAAACTGAACGTAGCGGTGTCGACGGACAGACAGAGACGAGTCTGGATCATCCGGACCGATATAGCTTCCCATCGACAGCGTCACCGTTCGATGAGGAGGGCCCACGTGACCCGCACACCGTCCATCACCGCCCGACTGCGGATCATGCTCGCCGTCGGCCTGGCCGCCGTGCTGGCGTCGGTGGTCGCCGCCGCGCCGGCCACCGCGGCCCCGACCACCACCGCCCGGTCCGGCGCGCACGGCGCAGTCGCCGACTCCGGCTCCGTACCCAGTTCCGCTCTCTCCGCCAGCGTGCAGCGCGGCATCGACGGCTCCCGGGGCGGCGGCGTCACCGGCGCCGCCGGCACTGGCGCGGTCCGGCCCGGCGGGCTCCGGTTCGACGCCGGTGGCCAGGCTCTGAAGGCGGGCGGCGCTTCGGCCGGCGTGTTCAGCGTGATCGGCACCGACAACCGGGTCCGCGTCGACCCGACCACGGTCTTCCCGTCCCGGGCGATCGTGCAGATCGTCCGGACCACCGGCGGCTCCACCTGGGGATGCACCGGCTGGCTGTACGGGCCCAGCATCGTGGCCACCGCCGGGCACTGCGTCCACCCGGGTGGCGGTGCCAACGGCGGCGGCGGCAACGGCTTCTACCCGCGCGGCGACTTCCAGATCATCCCCGGCCGCAACGGGGCCTCGACGCCGTACGGCACCTGCACCGCGACCCAACTGCTCTCGGTAACCGGCTGGACCCAGGACGGCAGTGAGACCAACGACTACGGTGCGATCCGGCTCAACTGCTCCGCCGGCAACACCACCGGCTGGTTCGGCTTCTGGTGGCAGAGCGCCACGTTGACCGGCACCGCCAGCACGGTCAGCGGCTACCCGTGCGACAAGACCTTCGGGCAGCAGTGGCGGCACGCCGGGCAGACCATCCAGGTCACCCAGGACCGGCAGGTCTTCTACCAGAACGACACCTTCGGCTGCCAGAGCGGCAGCCCGGTCTACCAGACCCGCCCGGCCGGCAGCTCGTTCTGCGCCGGCGAGTGCGTGATGGCCATCCACGCGTACGGCGTGCACGGTTCCGCACCGCACTCGACCAACAACCACGGCACCCGGATCACCGAGGCCGTCGCCAACAACCTGATCACCTGGCGAAACGGCTGACCGGAATCGGACGTGGGGTGGGGGTGAAGTGCCCCCACCCCACGGAACCGCCGGCCACTCCGGCACGTCCCAGTAACTGTCCGTCACCACGAGCGAGGGAGCAGTTATGTGCGAGCGGAACGGGGTTCCGGCATGACCAGGGGGCGCCTCGGGGCGCTCGCCCTACTGGTGGCCGCGCCGTTGCTGATCGGGGCCGGTCTGCTGGTGTGGCACGGCGACCGGTCGGTTTCGGACGACGGGCCGTCACCACCTTCACCCCGGAGCGACACCACCGGCATCGTTACCGGCACCGCCGCCACCGCCACCGGTGATCCCGTGCAGGGCGCCGCCGTGCTGGTCGAGTCGCTCGACGACCCGGCACCGGCGATCGGTGAGATCGGCGTCCTCACCGGCGACACCGGGCGGTACGAGTGGCGCCTCCCGCCCGGCCGGTACGAGATCGTCGTGGACACCGGCGAGCGGATGAGTGAACCGCAGACCGCCACCGTCACGGCCGGCGTGGTCACCACACTCGACTTCGTCCTGCGCTGAACCGTCGACCTCGGGCACGGCCGGTGCGGTCAGCGGGCGGCCCGGAAGGCGCGCCCGACCTCGGTGGCCTGGCCACCGGGACGGAACAGGCCGGTCTGGTCCTTGTCGCTGGCAGGCAGCCCGAACCAGGCGTACCGGTGCAGCCAGGGTAGCCCGCGCAGCATCCGGGTCGCCTCGGTGAGGAACGCCGCCTGCTGCGCCTGGGTCGGGAAGCGGACCCCGTTCGAGAAGTCGATCAGCGCGAACTCGGTGAGCCAGATCGGCAGCCCGTACCGGTCATGCACCGCCTGGAGGTAGGAGCGGAGCTGGCTCACCGCGTTGGCGGTGCGGAAGTCACCGCCATACCAGTGCAGGGCGATGAAGTCGACCCGTAGGCCGCGTTCCTTGACACCGGCCATGAAGCGGTCGAGCCACTCCCCCGGCCGGTCCCCGCCCCAGGCCACCGCCGGGCTGCCCAGCGGCAGGCCGGTCGCCTCCAACTGCGGCCACAGGTCCAGCGCCCGCTCCACGCTCATGTTCGCCTGGCCGTTCAGGTCCGGCTCGTTGAACCCGAGCAGGTACTTCCCGTTCTGCCGGGCCTGCCGCAGATTGGCCGCGGTGACGCTGTCCGCGCCCCAGATCATCGGCACGAACTCGCTGCCGCGCGGGGTGGTCACGCCCGGGTGCGCGACGCTCCAGGTGTAGTACCAACTCGCCCCGGAGTCGGCCAGCGCCCCGTTGACCCCGTCGAAGGTCCAGACGCCGACGCCCTTCTTCGTCGAGGTGGCGGCGGGCGGTGGCGCGGCCGGGCGTACCGCCGTGGGTGTCGGACGGGACGACGGGCTCGCCGACGGTGACGTGCCGGCGGCCGGGGTGGTGGGTGTCGCGGACGGCGTACCGGGCGAATCCGGGGAGGCCGGCGGCGAGGACGCCTCGAACGCCGGTGCCGCCACCGGTGGCGGTGGTGCCGCCGGTGCCGGCGTCGGACTGGTCCGCTGCGCGACCGCGATGGCACCGACCGCGAGGACGACCACCGCGACGGCGGCGGCGACCGGCCCGGCGACCTTGGCCGACCCGGCCGGCAGGAGGCCCGCCAGCCCGCGCGGGCGGGCCGCATGCACACCCCCGGGCGCACCGCCGCCGGTCTGCACGACGGCGGTGCGCCCGAACGCCTCGACCGTCGGGTCCGGGGTCGGGGCGTGGGGGCTCACCGCGCCGGCCCGTGGGGTGACCGGCGCGACGTTCGGGATAAGGGTGGGCGACAGCGGCAGGTGGGTCAGCACGCTCTCGGCCACGGCGGGCGGGACGGGCAGCAGCGGGAGCCCGGCGAGCAGCCGGTCGATCGGGAACAGCTCGCCGCCGGAGCCGCCGCACCGGCCGCACTCGCGGACGTGGCGGGCCAGGCGCTTGCGCCACAGCGGGTGGGGCGTGCCGTCCCAGCCCCGGGTCAGCTCCTGCATCCCGGCGCAGCCGGTGGTCCGCAGCGCGCGGACCACGCTCCGGGCCGCCTCCAACTGCTCCTTCATCCGCTGCACCCGCACCGCCGCGTGGGCCGGGGTGAGGCCGAGGGCGGCGGCCAGCTCGGTGCGGTCCAGGTCTCCGGTCGACTCCAGCCACCAGAGCGCCAGCAAGGTCTGGTCGTCGGGGTCCAGCCAGCGGGTCGCCTCGGCGACCTCCCGCCGTTGGTCGGTCAGGCCGAGCCGGAGGATCGTCAGGCCGGCGAAGTCCGCCGCCGGATCCGGGACGCCGTACGCGACGTCGAGGTCCGAGGTGTGCTCCTGCGCGGTACGGCGCCGTTGTTCGCGATCACGGACCTGGCGGACCGCGATGGCGATCAGCCACGACCGGTAGGCGGTCGGGTCCCGCAACTCGGTCAGGTACCGCACGACGCGCAGCAGCGTCTCCTGGACCACGTCGTCGACGTCGGCGTGCCCGCGCAACGCCCGGCCGACCACGTTGTAGACCAGCGGCAGAGAGGCCGCGAGCAGGGCGTCGAGCGCCTGTGGTTCGCCGGCGCGGGCGGCGATCACCAGACTCGCGTCCGCGCCACCCCGGTCTCCGACCCGCATACCCGCCACTCCTCCACGTGATCGCACCGCCACCGCACTCCGGGCGGACGAGACATCCGGCCGATGCCTCCCCACAGGAGACGGCAGGGCCGGGACGAGATAACAGTTTCCGCGAACATCGTCGCCGCGGCCATGACCGGTACGTCGCGGACTCAGATGAGGCGGGCGACCTCGTCGCGCATGACCTCGGTGGCGCCACCACCGATGGCGAGGAACCGGGCGTCCCGGCTGATCCGCTCCACCGGGCCCTCCCGGACGAACCCGGCCCCACCGTGGAACTGCACCGCCGCGTAGGCGATCTCGTTGGCCAGCTCCGGCAACTGCGCCTTGAGCAGCGCCGCGTACACCCGGCCGTCGGCGCCCCGGTCGAGCTGCGCGGCGGCGTGGTAGAGCAGCGTCTTGCCGGCGGCGAGCCGCCCCACCAGGTCCGCGACCCGGTGCCGGACCGCCTGCTTGTCCCAGAGCACCCCGCCGTACGCGGGCCGGCTCCGCGCCCAGCCGACGGTGGCGTCCAACGCCGCCTCGGCCAACCCGACCGCCTGTGCCGCCAGGCAGAGCCGCTCGTGGTCGAGGCCACGCATCAACAACGCGAACCCCGCCCCCTCCGGGCCGATCCGGTGCGCCGCCGGAATCCGGCAGTCGGTGAGGACGAGTTCGCCGGTGTCGGCGCAGTGCCAGCCGGACTTGTCGAAGGTGCGGCCGTTGGCCAGGCCGGGTGCGTTCCGCTCGACGGCGAACAACGACAGCCCGTGCCGTCCCGCGTCGCCGGTGCGGGCCACCACGAAGAAGAGGCCGGCGATGTTGGCGTTGGTGATGAAGGTCTTGGTGCCGTCCAGGACGTACGTGTCGCCGTCGCGGCGGGCCCGCAGGGCGAGCCGGGTGAGGTCGGAACTCGCCTCGGGTTCGGTCACCGCCAGCGCGGCGACGGTCCGCCCGGCGAGGATCGCCGGCAGCCACCGGTCCACCTGCGTGGCGCTGCCGGCCCGGGCCAGGTGCAGCGCGGAGAAGTCGGTGTGGGTGCCGACCGAGCTGGCCACCCCGCCGAAGGTCGAGCGGGCCAGTTCCTCGTGGAACACCACCGCGCCCCGGACGCCCGCCTCCCCGCCACCGAGGCGGGTCGGGAAGGACAGGCCGAGCAGCCCGAGGTCACCGAGGCGGGTGAACGCCCCGGGTGGCACCCGCCGCTGCCGCTCCCACTCGGGTGCGGCGGGTACCACGTCCCGGGCCACCACCAGCCGGATCAGGTCGCGCAGGGACCGGTGCTCCTCGGCGAGGAACGTCCGGTCCAGGTCGAGGGCGGCGAGGACGCCGTTGGCGGCCACCCCGGTCATCCGTCCCCGGGCGTACGGGTGGGGTCGTGCCACTGGATCGCCCGGCCCTGGCGCAGTTGCGCGACCGGGTTGCCGGCCCGGTCGTGCAGCGTCGACTCGTCCACACAGAAGTCCTCCGTCGACCAGACCGTCCGGTTGACCACGTGGTGCCAACCTCCCGCGACATCGCCGACGTCGGGTGCGAAGTGGATGGTGAAGTCCACCGACGGCACGAAGTGCGGCGGCGGGGCGAGGGTGAACAGGCCCGGCGGTAGCGCGTCGAGATAGATGGAGGCGACGGCGTGCGGTCCGAGTGCCTCGCCCAACTCGGCCTCGGGTGCGATCCGTACCCAGGCGGAGGTGCCGTCGGCCAGGCTCGCCGGGCTGCCGGTGCGCACGTCGAGCTGGGCGCTGTAGGCCAGCAGCCGGTGCCGGGGCTCGTACGCGGGCAGCGTCTCCGGGTCACCCCAGGCTGCCGGGTCCGCCCGGCGACGCCAGCGGAACCGCTGACCGACCGGCACCAGGGAGGCCATGGCGTGCACCCGGGCGCGGTCCTGCTGGCTGAGCGTGATCCGCAGGCTGGCGGTGGCCCGTCCCCGGTGCAGCGTCTCGGTGGTCACCTGCACCGGTCCGGGGCGTACCCCCGCCACGAAGTGCAGGGTGACGGCCTGCGGGGCGAAGCCGTCGACGCTGTCGGCGGCGTCCACGATCCGGCCGAGCACGAACCCGCCGAAGATGCCCTGCATCCCGAGCCATCGTTGGGCGAAGACCGGCGAGCTCATGCGCTACTTCTCCAGCCGGACGAAGTCCTGCGGTCCCGGTGCCGAGCCGGTGCCGAGCCGCCGCCAGCCGGACAGGTCGGCGGTCAGCACGTCGCCGGTGGCATCGGGCGACACCGACGCGCCACGCCGCCAGAGCGCGCCGGGCAGGTCCGGCAACGGCGTGTCCGGTCCGAGGTGGACGGTCTCGGCCAGCGGCAGGGCGGGGGCCGGTAGCCGGTCGGCGGGGTGGAACTCCGCCGGCCCGCCGAACCAGGCGAGCACGGTGGCGCCGCCGGGGGCGCTCATCCGGGTCCGTACCGCGCCCGCCGGGACGAAGGTCAGGTCACCCCGCCGGTAGGTGACGTCGCCGAGCAGCAGCTCGCCGTCGAGCACCACGAACTCCTCGTCGACCAGATAGCCGCCGGCCACGTCGCGGGCGAACCCGGCCGGGAAGTGGCCGTGCACCACGAAGGCACCCGACCGGGAGGCGAGTCGGGTGAGGTGGAAGCCGAGGTTCGCGCCGGGCATCGGCACCTCCCGCCACGGATGGCGGGCGGCGGTCAGGTCGACCTGCTCGGGCCGGGGCGCCCGGCCACGACCGACGGCGGGCCCGTCCGGGCCGGTGCCGCTCACTCGACACCCGCCTGCTCGGCCAGGGCCAGCGTACGGTGGGCCGAGCGCAGCACGGCCGCGTCGACGAGTCGACCCGAGGTGTCGAGGACCACTCCACTGCCGGCGGCGGTGGTCTGGTCGAGCAGGGCGATGACGGCGCGGGCCGCCTTCACCTCCGCCACCGTCGGGGTGAACACCTCGTGCACCACCGGTAGCTGGCGGGGGTGGATGCAGGCGCGACCGGCGAAGCCCTGTCGGCGCAGCCGACGCGTCGAGTCCGCCAGCGCCACCGGATCGGCGGTGATCGTGGACACCGGCCCGACCGGCGGATGCAGGCCGGCGGCGGCGCTGGCCACCACCACCTGGCTGCGGATCGGGGCCAGTTCGGCGTCGTCGGCACCGGGAGAGAGACCGAGTTCGCCAGCGAGGTCCACCTCGCCGATCTGGAGCTGGTAGACCCGCGCCTGCCGGGCGACGGCGGGTACGTCGAGCAGCGCGGCGGCGGTCTCCACCATCGGCATCAGCAGGGTGTCGTGGTCACCGGCGGCGGCGAGCAGCTCGGCGGCGGCGGCCACGTCGGTCGAGGTGTCCACCTTGGCCAGCACCACTCCGGTCAGGGCCGGTGCTCCGGCCAGCGCCCGCAGGTCCGCCTCGGCGAGGGGGCCGGAGTTGACCCGTACCCAGATCGGCAGGTGGGTCGGGCGGCCGGCGAGCCAGGCCACCACGGCGTCGCGGGCGGCGGCCTTGCCGGCCAGCGGCACCGCGTCCTCCAGGTCGACGATGAGCGCGTCGGCGCCCCGTTCCGGCGCCTTGGCCAGCTTGTCGGCGGCGTTGCCGGGCACGTACAGGTAGGAGCGGGGCGGGAAGGGCGCGCCCATCAGATCGTCACCTCGCCCCGCACCAGGGCCTTGGCGACGACGGTACGCAGGATGTCGTTGGTCCCCTCGCCGATGCTCATCAGGATCGCGTCGCGGTAGAGCCGCTCGACCTCGAACTCGGTGGAGTAGCCGTACCCGCCGTGGATCTTCATGGCCTCGATCGCGGCCTCCAGGGCCACCTCCGAGCAGAAGATCTTCGCCATGCCGGTCTGCGCGTCGGCGCGTCCCCGACGGACCGCGTCGGCCGACCAGTACGCCATCAGCCGGGCCGCCTGCACCTGGGTGGCGATGGTGGCGAGCTTGATCTGGACGGCCTGGAAGTCGGCGATGTGCGTGCCGAACGCCTTGCGCTGACCGGCGTAGCCGAGCGCCTCCTCGTGGGCGCGCTGGGCGATGCCGACCGAGCGGGCGGCGATGTTGACCCGGCCCCACTCCAGGGCGGAGAGCGCCTGCTTGAGTCCGGTGCCCTCGACGCCGCCGAGCAGCCGGTCGGCGGGCACCCGTACGTCGTCGAGCAGCACCTCGCAGGACTCGGTGCCCTTGTAGCCGAGCTTCGGGATGTCCCGGGTGACGGTGAAACCGGGCAGGTCCGCGTCGACCAGCAGGATGCTCATGCCCCGGTGCGCGGGTACGGCCGTCGGGTCGGTCTTCACCAGCACCGGCAGCGGGTCGGCGTACCGGGCGTTGGTGATCCACATCTTGGTGCCGTTGACCACGTAGTGGTCGCCGTCGCGGCGGGCGGTGGTGCGGATGCCCTGGAGGTCGGTGCCGGCGTCCGGCTCGGTCAGCCCGATGCCGGTGCGGCGCTCACCGGTGGCCAGCCCCGGCAGGTACGTCTGCTTCTGCTCCTCGGTGCCGTGCATGGCGATCATGCGGCAGGCCAGCGAGTGGCTGCCGAGGATGCCGGCGATGCCCATCCAGCCGCGCGAGATCTCCTCGAAGACCAGGGCGAACGACACCGGGTCGAGGTCGAGGCCGCCGTACGACTCGGGGACGGTGACGCCGAACAGCCCCATGTCCGCCATCCCCCGCACGATCTCCGTCGGGTAGCGGCCGGTCTGTTCCCACTCCCGCGCCACCGGGATGATCTCCCGGTTCACGAAGGACCGCAGCAGCTGCTGGAACTCGCGTTGCTCCTCGGTGAGGGTGAAGTCCATCGGTGCCTCCTGGGGGTGAACGTCAGCGGGGTGAACGTCAGCGGGGTGCGCGGCGGAAGATCGGCAGGGCGCGGCCGTCGGGCAGGTCGACCCAGTCGACCCGGACCCGGTCACCGATCCGCCAGTCGTCGAGGTCGTCGGGGTCGTCGGTGACGAGCCGGGTGAGCAGCAGCGGGCCCTCGGCGAGCCGGACCCGGGCCACGGTGTACGGAGCGGCCAGGTCCCGCCGGGGCGGGCGGTGCACATGCGTGTACGTGTCGACCTGCCCGTCACCACCGGCCTCGGTGAACCCCAGACCGGCGGTCGCGCCGCAGCGGGTGCAGACCGCGCGGGGCGGAAGCTGGCGGTGCCCGCAGCCGGTGCACTCCTGCACCACCAGCCGGTGGTCACGGGTCGCCTGCCACCAGCCCTCGGTGAGGTCGTCGGCGGGCGGCACCTCGGGTGGCGGGTTCATCAGCGCACCCCCAGTACGACGGTGGCGTGGGTGGACAGGATCGCGCCGGTGCCGTGCGCCACCGCGATCCGGGCACCCGGCACCTGCCGGGCACCGGCCTCGCCGCGCACCTGGCGTACCGCCTCGACCAGCAGCAGCACCCCGAACTGGCCGGGGTGGCAGTAGGACAGGCCGCCGCCGGAGGTGTCCAGCGGCAGGGCGCCGCCCGGCCGGATGCGGCCGTCGGCGATGAAGTCGAGCACCTCGCCCTCGCCGCAGAAGCCGAGCGCCTCGACGCTCAGCGCGGCGGTGATGGTGAACGAGTCGTACACCTGCACCACGTCCACGTCGGCCGGGGTGATCCCGGCGCGCGCGTACGCCTCGGCGGCGGCCTCCCGCGCTCCGGTGTCGAGGATGTCGTCGGCGCCGGTCATCGACGCGGTGGACGAGCGCTCCCCGTAGCCGAGCACCGCCACCGGGGTGTGCCGCAGGTCGCGGGCCCGGTCGGCACTGGTCAGCACGATCGCACCGCCGCCGTCGGTGACCAGACAGCAGTCCGCGACGGTCAACGGGGTGGAGACCATCGGCGCGGCGCGGACCTCGCCGACGGTCAGCGGGGGCGCGTCGTGGCGGTACGCGGCCGGATTGAGCCGGGCCCACTCGCGGGCGGCGACCGCGATCTCGGCGAGTTGGTCCGGGGTGCCGCCGTACCGGTGCAGGTACGCCTGCGCCGCCATCGCGTAGTACGAGATCGGGTACAGCGGCGCGTACGGCGTCTCGAACTGGGCTTCCGGGGTGTGCTGCTCGACCACCCCGGCGAGGCTGCGGGAGCGCGCCGAGCGCTGGTTGGACGCGAAGCTGACCACCACGACGTCGGCCTGGCCGGCGCCGATCGCCTGCACCGCGCGAGCGACCATCATCTCCGCGGCACTGCCGCCGACGAAGCTGGCGTCGACCCAGCGGGGCCGCACTCCGAGGTGTTCGGCCAGCGAGGTGGTGGAGAAGCGGGAGATGCCGGTGGTGGCGAGCCCGTCGACGTCCGCGAGCGTCAGCCCGGCGTCGGCGAGGGCCCGGGTGATCGCCTGGGTCTGCAACGTCAGTGTGCTGGCGGTGGTAACGCCCAGGTCGGACTCGGCGACGCCGACGACGGCCACCGTGGCGCGGTCGCGCCCGGTCACGTCGCACCGTCCGGTGGCCCGGCGTGCGCGCCCGGCCCGTCGGCGGTGCCGAGCAGCACGGTCGCCCGCGCCGGTCGGGCCGCCGGGCGCTCGGGGCCGTAGTCGCTGGCGAGGATGGTGGCGGCCAGCTCGACCTCGATCCGGTCGTCCGCGACCCCGACCACGGTGCCGGTGCACCGCACCGTCTCCCCGGCGAACATCAGGTTGCGGAAGGTGAAGGAGAGCTGGTGCACGAAGCAGGCCGGGCCGAAGGTGTCCTGGATCAGCTCCACGAAGAGGGCACCGAAGACCTGCCCGTCGACCACCGGGCCGGGCACCTGGGCGGCGGCCACGAACTCCGGGTCGTAGTGCAGGCGGTACCAGTCCCAGGTGGCACCGGCGTAGGCCACCATGTCGACCAGGTCGATGGTGCGGCACAGCTCCGGCAGGGTGTCGCCGACCCGGGGGCTCATCCGGCCTCACCGTCCATCGCGACCAGGATGATCGTCTCCTCGTTCACGGCGAGCAGGTCGCCGTCCTGGTCGGTGTAGGTGGCCCGGGAACCCACGATCAACATGTCCTTGCCGTCGCGGGTGCGCTTCTCGGTCAGGTCGTGGATCTCCCACGTCGCGGTGATCACGTCCGTCGGCCGGACCCGCCGGTGGAAGGTGTACGCGTTGCCGCCGCGTACCTGCCGGGTGCCCGGCACGTGCAGGTGCCAGGAGTGACCGGCGTAGCCGTCCCGGTCCATCGGCAGCCCGGTGTACTGGCCGGTCTCGCAGATCAGCGTCGGCGGCGCGGTCACCCCGGGCAGCCCGTGCGCGCGGGCGAACTCGCCGTCGCGGTAGATCGGGTTGTCGTCGCCGACCGCCTGGGCGAAGTAGCGGCAGGCGGCGGCGCCGAGGGGCTCCGGCGCGGTGTAGACCCGGCGGCTGCCCAGCAGCGCCCGCACCTCGTCGGTCAGCAGGCTCATCGGCTCCCCCCGGCGGGCTCGGTGGATTCGGTGGGCTCGGTGGATGCGGCAGACTCGGTGGGTTCGGCGGGCTCGGGGTAGACGGCGGTCGGGAAGACCTCCAGCAGGAACTCCGGGCGCAGCAGCGCGGCGCAGATCGCCCCGGTCGACGCCGGCCAGGGCGGGCCGAGCAGCCGTTCGCGTACCCCGGCGACGGCCCGGTAGTCGCCGATCGCCGACGCCACGCAGTACTCGGTGGTCTCCACCAGGTCCTGCGGGCCCAGCCCGGCGTAATCCAGCAGGTGCCGGATCGCGCCGTAGGTCACCTCGGCCTGCGCGCCGATGTCGTCGGGGTGCAGCGCCTGCTGGGTCTGCATGTCCAGGGCGGCGAAGCCGGACATGTACAGCGTCCGGCCGGCGCGCACCCCGGGCGCGTAGGTCAGCGAGTCGTAGCGCGACCAGCCCGGGTTGACCAGTTCGAGCGGGTGCCGCGACGCGGTGACGTCGATGGCCACCAGCACGTCGGGGTGGTGCAGCCGGCTCATCAGGATGCCGCCGGCCCCCGGGTAGACACCGGCGCCGCCGAGGCGTTCGCGGCGGACCCGGTGGGTCTTGCGATAGACGTCGCGGGTCGCCGGGGTGGAGTAGTCGTAGGTGGTGACGGCGGCGTCCAGGGAGAGCCCGACGGCGGTCAGCAGGTCCTGTGCCCGGTCCAGGCAGTACGCGTACTGGCTGACGAAGTCGCCGGGGTACACCACTTCACCGGAGGCGTCCAGCGGCAGCATGGTCGGCAGGTAGACCGCGCCGTCGTGGCCGTCGCGCACCGGCGAGGGCACCCAGGTCCCGGCGGCACGGGGTTCGCTGGCCGCGAGCGTCTGCCCGCCACCGGCCACCGCGTGCAGCTCCACCTCGATCAGCGCGGCCCGGCGTACCAACCGCTCCACCACCACGGTGCGGACCACCGGCTGGTGGTCACCGAAGACCTCGGCGCGCACGGCCGCGGCGACGGCGTACTCGTCGAGGCCGGCGACGGTGATGTTCTCGGTGACGCGGGTGACGTCGGCGGGACCGTGCCCGGCGGCCTCCAGGATGGCCAGCACCTTCCGGTACGCGGTGCGGGCCTGGCTGGCCATGTCACCGCCGACGGTCATCCGGCCCAGCGCGGGGTCGAGCGCGGCGGCGGTGTGGCCCGAGGTCCAGGCCGCGTCGCCGTCGGCCAGGCCGAGGCAGAAGGTGAACCCGTCGTACGGGAACCAGGGGAAGTGGGCGGGGCGGATCGCGGACAGCGGCACGTGGGTCTCCCGGGTCAGTCACCGGCGGCGGCCAGAGCCGCCACGATCGGGTCGAGGCTGTCGAGGTCGTCGAGGCGGCGTACCAGGTCGACGACGGGGGTACCGGCGTCACCGGCGTTGCCGAGGAACTTGGCGGTCAACTCGTCGTCGCTCAGCGGGGCGTCGGGTCCACCACCGCTGCGCGGCACCGTGCCGCGTACGGTCGCGCCGTCGGTGAGGGTGAGCACGACGGTGCCGGGGGCGTCGGCGGCGTGCCCACCGGTGTCGGCGATCCGCCAGCGCACCCGATCGGCGAGGGCCGCCACGTCGGCGCGGGCGATCGACTCGGGTCGGTAGCTGGCGGTGGTCAGATCGCCGTCGAGCAGCATCGCGGCGACGCTCCACGGCAGCGAGAACTTCGCCGCGTACGGGGTGGCCGGGCGGGCCAGGTCCCGGCCGGGCCCGCAGACGGTGGGTGCCGAGTCGGGGTGCACGTCGACGTCGACGCGGGCGACGGCGGCCGGGTCGGCGGGGAAGCCGGGTTGCCGGCGGGCGTCCCGGGCGGCGTCGATCGCGGCGTGGGCGAGTTGGCAGGCCGGGTACGGCTTGATGCCGATCCGGGTGGTCTCCCACCGGGTGCCCAGCCCGTCCACGATCGACACGGGTGCGACCGGACCGGTGGCCAGGGCGTCGAAGACGCCGTGCGGGCCGTCGAGGACGTTCGCCGGGCCGGAGGCACCGGCGGCGGCGAGCCGGGCGGCGAGCACCCCGGCGTGCGAGGCGAAGCCGGGGTGCAGTTGCTTGGTCGACGCGCCGGTGTGCAGGAAGGCGAGCAGGCCACCGGCCTGGCTGCCGGCGATGCCGAGGGCGTCGGTGGCCCGGGCCGCGTCGAGCCCGAGCAGCCGCGCGGTGACCAGCGCGGACGAGAAGACCCCGGCGACCATGGTGGCGTGCAGACCACGGGCGTGGAAGCCGTGCGGGGCGGCGGCGGCCACCCGGCACACCGTCTCGTAGCCGACCACGGCGGCGGTGAGCACCTGTCGTCCGGTCGCGCCCACCTGCTCGCCGACGGCGAACGCGGCGGGCAGCACCACGGCGGTGGCGTGCACCAGACCGGCGGCGTGCGTGTCGTCGAAGTCCAGCGCGTGCACCAGGGCGCCGCTGGCCAGCGCGGCGGCCGGGGCCCCGATCCGGGCACGGCCGCCGAGCGGGGTGGCCTCCGCCGGGCCGCCGAGGTCGCGGGCGACCACCAGCACCGGATCGACCACCCCGGCGCGCCGACCCGCCAGGGCGGCGCCCAGGCCGTCGAGCAGGTGCCGCAGCGCGGCGTGCCGCACCGGCTCCGGCAGCTCGACGGTGCCGGTCGCCCAGTCGGCCAGGTCGGACGCGATCATCGGCTGGCCGCCTCCGTGCCGGGATCGGCGGTACGCGGGCGGTCCGCTCCACCGTCGCCGGTCACGCCGCCGTCGACCGCCGAGCCGAACGCGCCCGCCTCGGCGAGGACGGCGACCGCCTGCGGGTCGAGGCCGAGCAGCTCACCGGTGACCGTGGCGAAATCCTCGTTGCGCAGCGGTGCCCGCCGGTACGCAGGCGGTTCGTCACCGACCCGGACCGGGCTGGCGAGCTGCTGCACGGTGCCGAAGCGGGGATGGTCGGTGGTGACGATCAGGTCGCGGGCCGCCGTGTGCTCCTCGGTCAGCGCGGCGCCCACGTCGTTGATCGGCCCGCACGGGATCGCGGCGGCATACAGCTCGGGCAGCCACTCGTCGACGGTCCGTTGCCGGAAGATGTCCGCCAGCGCGGCGAGCAACTCCTCGCGGTTCTCCCGCCGGGCACCGAAGTTCGCGTACGGCGACCCGTCGGCGGCCCACTCCGGGTGGCCGACGAGCGTGGCCAGCCGGGCCCAGAACTTCTCCTTGGCGCAGCCGACCACCATCCAGCCGTCCTTGGCCTGGAACACCTGGAACGGCACCAGGGACGGGTGGGCCGAGTGGTGGGTGCGTACCGGCTCGAACCCGGCGTTGAGGTGCCAGGTCGCCGGATAGGTGAGCAGCGAGATCGCGGTGTCGTAGAGGCTCACGTCGCAGTCCATGCCGACGCCGTCACGGCGGGCCGCGTGCACCCCGGCGAGCAGCGAGATGGCCGCGACGAACCCGCCGGAGAAGTCGACGAGCGACAGCCCGGACTTGGTCGGCGGGCCGTCGGGTTCGCCGGTCAGCTCCATCCAGCCGGCCAGCCCCTGGAGGATGTAGTCGTAACCGGGCTCGGCGTGGCGCGGCCCGGTCATCCCGAAGCCGGTCAGCGAGACGCAGACGATCCGCGGGTTGAGGTGCTTGAGGTCGTCGTAGCGGATGCGCATCTTCGCCGGCACGTCGCCGCGCAGGTTGGAGTAGACCACGTCGGAGACGGCGACCAGCTTCTCGAACACCTCCCGACCGGCGTCGGTGCTCAGGTCCAGCGAGAGACTGCGCTTGTTGCGGTTGAACGTCTCGAAGAAGAGCGAGTCCTCGTCCTGCGCGTACGGCGGGACGTACCGGCCCACGTCGCCACCGGCGCGCGGGTCCTCGATCTTGATGACCTCGGCACCGAGGTCGGCGAGGTGCACGGTGCCGAACGGTCCGGCGCCGTACTGCTCGATCGCGATGATGCGGATGTCGGCCAGGGGTCTCATGTGGCGGCTCCGGTCAACTCGGCGATCAGGGCGATGATCTCGTCCTGGGCGGCTCGGGTGTCGGCGGCCGGCAGGCCGTGGGTGGGCGGGCTCAGCTTGACCGAGTCGGCGATCCCGTCGTACGCGGCGATCCGGGCGGCGACGTCGGCGCGGGTACCGGTCAGGGTGAGCGCGTCGACCATCCGGTCACTGACGGCGTCGGCCAGGTAGTCGGCACCGGCTCCGGCCCGGAACGCGTCGACGACCTGCTGCTGGTCCTCGGCGAGGTCGTGGAAGGCGAAGAAGTCGGCGTAGGTGCGGACGGTGGCGTAGAAGCCGACCAGGCCGGCGGCGCGGCGGCGGGCCACCTGCCGGTCGTCGGCGATCGAGCAGCACGCCGAGACGACGACGTCGAGGTCGGCACGGGTCCGACCGTCGGCGCGGTCGATGCCGACGGTCAGGTCGGGCAGGATCTGCTCGGCGAGGTAGCGGGGCGAGCAGAGTTCGTGGCTGATCCACCCGTCGCCGATCTCACCGGCCAGGCGGGTCATCAACGGCCCCATCGCGGCCAGGTAGACCGGGATCGCCTCGGCCGGCACCGCGAAGGGCCGCTCGTAGCCCCGGATCCGCATCGGCTCGTACTCGCCGTCGAGCAGCATCGGCTCGCCGCTGGTGCAGTGGCGCCAGAAGTGCCGGATGTTGCGGACGGTCTCCCGCATGTGCGGCACGGGTTTACCGAACGCCACGTGGTGCCAGTCCTCGTTGAGCCGCTTGACGCCGGAGCCGAGGCCCAGCACGAACCGCCCACCGGAGAGTTCGTCCAGGTCCAGCGCCTCCAGAGCGGTGATCATGGGACTGCGGGTGAAGGCGAGCACGATGGACGTACCGATCCGGGCGGTCTCGGTGGCGGCGGCCAGCGCCGCGGCCGTGCCGGTGGCGCTGCGATGCAGCTCGGAGACCCAGAGCACCTCGGCGCCGGCCCGCTCGGCCCGCCGCCCGGCGTCGGCCACCTCGGCGAGCGTCTCGCCCCACGGCTGGTACGTCAGGCGCAGTGTCATGCGTCCGCCCCGTCCGGAAGGGACAGTGGCGTGGCGGCGACCGGGAAGATCCCCTCGACCTGCTCGGCGCCTCGCTTGTAGACGTAGAAGGTGCGCTTGAAGGCGCACACCTGCTTGCCGTCCTGGTTGAGCGTACGGGTGCGGACCGTGACGATGCCGGCGTGCGGCCGAGAGCCCGACTCGCGCTTCTCCAGCACCAGGGACTCGCTGTAGAGCGTGTCACCGGCGAACACCGGGTGCGGCAGGCTGATGTCGTCCCAACCGAGGTTGGCGAAGGCGTTCTGGGTGAGGTCGGTGACGCTCTGCCCGACCGCGATGGCCAGCGTCAGGGTCGAGACGACGAGCGGTCTACCGAACTCGGACCGGGCCGCGTACTCCGCGTTGAAGTGCATCTGACTGGTGTTCATCGTCAGCAGGGTGAACCAGGTGTTGTCGGTTTCGGTGACGGTGCGCCCGAGCGGGTGCTGGTAGACGTCACCGACCTGGAAGTCCTCGAAGAAACGTCCGGTCCATCCTTGGCGCACCGTCATCGGTCGATCCTTTCGACAGCCCTGAACTGCAGCTAGTCTATTTGTCTGACATTTTGCGTGTCAAGGCTCCCTAAGCGATCTGGACTGCCAATACGGGCACACAGAAAGGCGCCCTGCCGCCGTTCGGCAAGGCGCCTTGATGAAAACTCAGAACTTTAGGGTGACATTCCTTTCACCGCTGCTCGTAGGCCCGCCGCACGGTGCCCAGATGGGCCCGCATCGCCTCACGCGCGCCGGCCTCGTCGCGGGCCTGCACGTACCCGCAGATCTCGGTGTGTTCGGCGTCGATCTGGCTCCAGTACTCCGCCGGCATGTCCCGATCCGCGGTCCGCGCCTGCAACACCCGGAACACCGGCTCGACCATCACCCCGAGCAGTTGGTTGCCGGTCGCCTCGACCAGCACCCCGTGGAACGTCACGTGCTCCCGGAACTTGCGGCCCCGGGCGCGGGTCAGCTTCTCCCGCTCCACCGCCTGGCGCATCAACGTCAGGTGCTCGTCGGCGTGGCGCAGCGCGGCCAGTCCGGCGGCCGGCACCTCCAGGCTCTCCCGCGCCTCCAGCAGATTGTCCAGCGTGATGTCGCGCGCCCCGGACATCAGCCCGAGACTCATCTCCAGGTACTCGCTGACCTGGTCGAACTGGACCCGCGCCACGAACGTCCCGCCGGTGGTGCCCCGGGTGGTGCGGATCAGGTCCTTGGAGGCCAGCACCCGCAGCGCCTCCCGGATCGTGCTCCGGCTGACCCCGAAGATCTCGGACAGCTCGATCTCGGTGGGCAGCCGGTCACCCGCCGTCAACGAGCCGTCCAGGATCCGCTCCCGGAGCTGGTCGGCGACCTGTTGGTAGGCCGGGCGTACCCGGGTGACCCCGAGCACCTCGGGACCCTTGCGGTCAGCCGGTATCACCTGCTCGGGCCGGGCAGTCTGGGTCCCCGTCACGTCCTTGGCCATGGTCACTCCGGCTCCGCATCCCCTCGGCCCCGCACCCTCGCGTGCGGCTTCGTCGCGAACAACCACGGTAGGCCATCCGATGCTCGGCGCAGCGTCACCCATGGCCGACTCCGGCACCTCAAAAGTCCGCGCCGGTGGCGCCCGCCGACATCGACGCCGTGGCCAGCTCGCCGACCAGGGCACGGGTCGCCGCCCGCTCCTGCGGCGTGCCGTAGAGCTGTGCCGCGAACGTCGTCGCACCGGCCGCCTCGTAGCGTCCGATCTCCGCCCGTACCTCGGCGGCGTCGCCGACGATCGCCATCTGGTTGGCCCGCGCGAAACCCTCCCGGTCGAGCATCGCGCGGTACGACGGCTTGTCGTCGTACCAGCCGAGCACCGGGTCGATGGCGGCCCGGGCACGACGGGGGTCGTCGGTCACGCACACCGCCGCGGTCACCACCACCTCGGGCGCCGGCCGACCCGCCCCGTCCGCCGCCGCGGTGATCGCCGGCACGGTCAGCTCCGCCAGCGTACGCGGACCGACCATCCAGGTCACCGTGCCCGAGGCCAGTTCGCCGGTGAGTTCCAGCATCTTCGGACCGAGCGCGGAGACCATCACCGTCGGCACCGGCGGGTCACCGGCGATGGTCAGGTCACCCCGGGCGGTGACCACCTCGCCGGAGAACCGGACCCGCTGGGTCAACGCCCCGTTGAGCGCCGTCAGGTACTCCCGCATGTACCGGGCCGGACGGGCGTACGACATGCCCCAGCAGGGCTCGACCACCTGCGGGTGCGACGGGCCGACGCCGAGCACCAGCCGCCCGCCGATCAGCATGTTGGTGGTGAGCGCCTGCTGGGCCAGCGCCATCGCGTGGCGCGGGTACACCGGCACCACGGCGGTGCCGATCCGCAGCCGCGACAGACCGCGCCCGACCGCCCCGATCACGGTCAGCGCATCGTGCCCGAAACCCTGGGTCAACCAGACGCTGGCGATCCCGTCGGCCTCCGCGCCGTGCAGGAGCTGCTCGATCTCGTCGATCTGCTCGATGTGGCTGAAGATGCCGTACTCCATCAGTGTCCTTCCCCGCCGCCGTGCCGGAACTCCCGCATCGCCTCGCCCCGGTGCTGCGCCGAGGCGTCCGACCGGGCCAGCATCGCCAGCCCGAACGCCTCGGCGGCGCCCCGCTGCGCCTGCACCGCCGTCCAGACCGTCTCCACGGTGGTGGTCAACACGTCGAGCGGGTGCCGGGCGATCTCGGCGGCGATCGCCAACGCCCGGTCGGTCAGCTCCGACGCCGGGGTGACCTCGGTGACCAGACCGAGTTCGAGTGCCCGGCGGGCGTCGATCCGGTAGCTCCGCCCGGTGAGCACCATCCGCATCACCTCGCCGAGCGGCAGTCGGCTCAACGCGCCGACCGCCTCGACCGGGTTCGCCAGGCCGACGTCGTGATGGGTGTCGAAGAACGTGGCGTGCTCGGCGCAGAGCACCACGTCCGCGTCGTTGACGAAGTGCCAGCCGCCGGCACAGCAGTGCCCGTTCACCGCGGCCACCACCGGCTTGAACACCCCCAGGTCTCGGGCGGTCAACGCGACCCGCCCGGCATAGTCCAGCGACGGGCTGGTGACCCCGGCGTCGAGGGTGTCGTCGACGTCGAAGCCGGTGCAGAAGCCGCGCTCGCCGGCACCGGTGACCACGGCCGCGTGCAGCCCGTCGTCGGCGCCGAACGCCTGCCAGGTGCGGCGCAGCTCGTCGACCATCCTCCGGTCGTACGCGTTGAGCCGGTGCGGCCGGTCCAGGGTGACCAGCAGCACCCGGTCGTGGCGGGCCAGACCGAGCGTGGTGGTCCGGGGCAGTCCGCTCATGCCGGCTCGCCCGCCTCGGCCGCCGGCAGCGGGCTCAGCAGGTACGAGCGGGTCATCCGCAGCACCGTCTCGTCACGCTGGTTGCGCACGTCGTCGTGGACCGCGCCGACGTACATCCGGCCACCCCGGGTCGGTTCGAAGCGGGACACCTCGATCCGTACCCGCAGGGTGTCCCCGGCGTACACCGGGCCGAGATAGCGGATCTCGTCGATGCCGAGCGCGGCGTGGCAGTCCACCCCGGCCGCGTTCCAGGCGGCGTACATGGTGGTGGAGGTGAGCCCGGCGGCGATCGCGATCAGGCACGGACCGCCGAGGATCGGGCGGCCGAAGCCGGTGCCGCGCATGTACTCGGCGTCGGTGTGCAGTGGCCCGTTCTCCCACGAGGCGTTGACGATCGCGGCGAAGTCGCCGTCGGTCAGGGTCCGGGCCGGGGTCAGCAGCACCGCACCGGCGGCGAACGCCGTGGGCAGCCGGGGGGTCAGCGGCGGGCCGGCCACCGGGGCGCTCATCGGGCCGCCTGCGGTCCGGCCAGCCGGGTGTGCTCCTCGCCGACCACCAGGCCGCCGTCGTCGGTGCTGACCATCGACGAGATGATCTCGTGGGTCAGCTCGCGGCTGACCTCGAACAGCCGGGGGTCGTCGTAGCTGCGTGGCAGCGGCACCTCCACCTCGACCACCCGGCGGATCGTCGACGGGCGGTTGGACATCAGCACCACCCGGTCGGAGAGCACGGCGGCCTCGAACACGTTGTGCGTGACGAAGACGAACGCCTTGCTCTCCTCCTGGCTGCGCAGCTCCAGCAGGAGCTGGCGCAGGCTGCGGGCGGTGAACTCGTCCAGCCCGCTGAACGGCTCGTCCATCAGCATCACCGGCGCGTCCAGCACGAACGCCCGGGCCAGCGCGGTGCGCTGCTGCATACCGCCGGAGATCTGGTGCGGGTAGTGGTTCTCGAAACCCGCCAGCCCCACCCGGCGCAGCACCGGCAGCACCCGGTCGGCCCACTGGGACCGGTCCACCCCGGTGGCCTTGAGGGCGAACTCGACGTTCTGCCGCACCGTCTTCCAGGGCAGCAGCCTCGGCTCCTGGAACACATAGCTGAAGTGCACCCCGGGTGCCCGGCTGCGGATCTCGGCGGTGCCGGTGAAGTCCGTGTCCAGCCCGCTGAGCATGTTCAGCACGGTGGACTTGCCGCACCCGGAGGGACCGACCAGCGCGACGAACTCCCCGTCGGCGATGGTGAGGTCCATCCCGTCGATGACCGTGGTGAAGCCGTGCCGGGTGTGGAACCCCTTCACCAGGTCCTTGATCACGATCCGGTCGTCGGTGCTCATCGGGCTCCCTCCGGACGCCAACGGAACAGCTTCGCCTCGATCGGCTTGAACACGGCGAGTTCGAGCACCACCATCAGGATCGAGAAGAACAGCGTGAGTGCGAAGACCTGCTCCATGCGGAAGAGCTGGAACCAGTAGTTCAGCCGGTAGCCGATGCCGTCGGTACGCCCGAGCAGTTCGGCGATCACCACGACCTTCCAGACGATGCCGAAACCGAAGCGGGCCGACGCCATCACCGCCGGCAGCACCTGCGGCAGGGTCACCTCCCGGGTCCGCAGGCCACGCGAGGCGTTGAGGGTACGGGCCATCTGCCCGAGCCGGGGATCGATCGCCTTCACCCCGGTCCACATGTTGATCGCGATGATCGGGAACGAGGTCAGCGTGATCGCCACGACGGTGGCGGTGTCGTTGAGCCCGAACATGATGAACGCGACGATCACCCAGCAGAGGCTGGGAATGGTCTGACCGACCGCGATCCAGATGTCCAGCAGGCCCTCGGCGATCCGGGACAGCCCCATCACCAGGCCGACGAGCACACCGAGCACCATCGACGCGGCGAACCCGATGAGGATCCGGACCATGGTGACCTGGAGGTCGGTCCAGAAGGTCTGCTGCTGCATGCTGTCGGCCAGCGCCGAGGCGGTCGTGCCCGGGGTGGGCAGGATGCGCTCACCGACGACGAGTGAGCCCAGCCACCAGATGACGAGCAGGATGAACACGGAGGCCACCCGCAGCACGATTCCGTTGCGGAGGAGACTGCGGGGGCCGCCGGGCCCGCCGCCGTGTCCCGGCGGCGCGCCACGGTCCGCCGTGCCGGCCGTCACGGCCGCCGGCTTGGTGGTTTCGGACAGGGTCATCGGTGCCTCTCCTCGTGCCGGGCTGGTGGTCAGGCGAAGAGCCCGTCGGGCACCTTGGGCAGGAACTCGGGCTCACCGTTCTCGCTGAGGAAGGTGAGCAACTGCGCCGCCTGCTGCTTCTCGGTGTCACCCCACTGCTCGACCAACCGGCCGCGCTGGCTGTTCCAGATCACGTCGAGCACCGCCTGGTCGTCGATGTTGTACAGCTCGCGCAGCGCGGCGTCCCACAGCGACTGGTCGTTGTTGAACCGGGTCTGGTAGCGCAGGTTGACGTCGACGAACGCCTGCACCGCCTCCTGGTTCTTCTCGATGAACTCGCTGGCGAAGTCCCAGCCGGCGGTGAACGCCTTGAGCCCGGTCGCCTCCTCCAGCAGGACGCCGAGGTCGCCGAGGGAGCGGTACTTCCCGCCGGCCAGCTCGGGCGCGCCGGCCGGGTCGATTACCAGGGCCATGTCCACGTCGCCCTGCCCGAGCAGTTCGGCCATCAGGTTCGGTGCGCCGTACTGGACCTGACAGTCGGTGGTCGGGTTGAAGCCGTGGTACTCGCGGCAGAGCGCGAAGAACTGGTTGGTGGACGAGCCGATGGCGCTGCCGAAGAGGCCGAGCTTGCGGCCCTTGAGATCGGCGATCGACTGGATGCCGCTGTCCGCGCGGACCAGGATCCCGTTGGTGGTGCGCTGGAGCGCGAAGACCACCTTGCGGTCCACGCCGGTGGCGACCAGGTTGGCGGTGGAGGGGATACCGCCGAGGCCGCCGTCGACCTGGCCGGCGCGGTAGGCGGTGTAGACGGCGGCCGACTCCGCGTACTCCTCGTACCTGATGTCGAGGCCGGCTTCCTCGAACGCGCCCTCCTTGAGGGCGAGCTTGAACGCCGCGAGGGCGGAGGCGGGGATGCCGGCGAGTCGGATGGTGGTCCGTCCGCCGTTCGCGCTGGAGTCGGCGTCGTCGCTGCCGCAGGCGGTCAGCAGGGCACTGCCGACGAGGGCGCCCCCGAAACCGGTGAGCAGGCGACGGCGGGAGAGGGCGGCACCGGGGCTATTGAGGTGGGACACGATGGCCTCCTGATGGCGAAGTCCGTACGGCCCGGCGCGGGAGCCCGATGGCCGCATCTACACCTGATTACGGCGACCATAACGGTCTCCAGGCAGGCAGTCTATAAAAAGTCAGAGTTTTACAGTACTGACATCTTCATCGATCATCTCGACGCTTCTGGACAGTACTTGTCGGCCCAGTGAGCCATCTGGGCAGGAGACGCGTACCCGGAGTTCGTGGACCGGTACGCGGAACGTCAGACTTTTGGCCTAACGGGTTTGGCTCTGCTCCGGCGGACCGGCGTACTCGTCCCGGATGGTGCGCTTGAGGATCTTGCCGCTCGGATTGCGCGGCAACCGGTCCACCAGATGCCACTCCCGGGGGACCTTGTACTTGGCGACGTGCTCCCGCACGTACCCGTCCAGCACGGTCACGTCCACCTGTCGGCCCGGGCGGCTGACCACGAACGCGGCGACACGCTCGCCGTACACCTCGTCCGGCACCCCGATCACCGCGACGTCGTCGACCGGCTCGTGCCGGGCGATGACCTCTTCGATCTCGCGCGGAAAGATGTTCACCCCGCCCGCGATGATCATGTCCTTCTTACGGTCCACGATGGAGATGAAGCCCTCCTCGTCGCGGACCGCCACGTCACCCACCGAGAAGAACCCGTCGGCGTCGTAACCGGCCCGGGTCGCCTCCTCGTCGTCGAGGTACCCGGTGAGCAGCAGCGGCGAGCGCGCGTACAGCTCACCCGGCTCGCCCGGGCCCACCTCGGCGCCGTCCTCGCCGACCAGGCGCACCTCGTTCCAGAACCACGGATGACCGACGCTCCCGGCCCGGGCCAGGGCGAACTCCGGCCGCAGGTTGGTCACGATGGAGCACTCGGTCGACCCGTACAACTCGTGCACGGCGACCCCCGGGAACGCCGCGATCACCCACTCCTTGAGCGCCACCGGCAGCGCGGCGGCGTTGAAGTAGAGCGTCTTGAGCGCCGACAGGTCGTAGCGGGCCGCCGGGTCCTCGCAGAACCGGCGGATGTGCTGGGCGTGCGTCGGCACCAGGAAGACCGTCTCCGCCCGGCTGCTCACCATCAGGTCGAGCAGCCGCTCCGGGTCCCAGCTCGGCAGCACCGTGCACGAGCCGCCGAGCATCGGCGCCGCGTACGCGAACTCGAAGCCGGCGCCGTGGTACATCGGCGCCACCGCGATCGTGCTCTTGTTCGGGCCCAGCCCGTAGTCGAGCCCGACCCCGAAGGCGGTCAGCACCCGCCCCCGGTGGGTCAACAGCACGCCCTTGGGCCGCCCTGTGGTCCCCGAGGTGTAGGTGATGCAGAACGGGTCCATCTCGTCCACCGGCACCGCCGGATCCACCGCGCGACCGGCGGCGACGAAGGAGTCGTAGTGCTCGCCCACCCCGCCGTCGAAGCTGAGCACCAGGTGCAGGTCGTCGACGAGACCGTCGACCCGGTCGGCCAGCTCGTCCGCCACGATGATCCCCCGGACCCCGGCGTGGCCCAGGACGTACGCGTTGTCGCCGACGTTGTTGCGGGGGTTCAGCGGCACCGTCGGGATACCGGCCTTGGCCATCGCCGCCGAGATCTCGAAGTACTCGTAGCGGTTGTTCGCCAGGACCGCGATCCGCTCACCGGGGCGCAGCCCACGGTCCAGAGTGGCCGAGGCGAGGCGGCTGGACCGCTCGTCCAACGTGCCGAAGGAGATCTGGCGGTCACCGTCGACCACCGCCACCCGGTGCGGCGTGGCCCGGCCGAACTCCCGGATGCCGGCCGCCATGTTGAGCTGCACACCCCTCACCTGGTGTCCTCCCTTCCTGCCCCGTTCATCAGCATCACGGCCTCGACCTCGGCGACCGGCTCGTCGTCGGCGTCGATCCCGGTCCAGCGGAAGTCCACGACCTGCGTGCCACGGGAGGTCACCCGGCTGGCGAGGCGTTCGATCCGCACCCGTAGCGTCGTGCCGGCCTTGACCATCCGGTGGAACCGCGCCCGGCGCAGTTCCAGCAGCGCGATCGCGTCGTCGAGCAGGCCGGACTGTTCGACCAGCCCGCCGAGGAGCAGCACGACCGCCTGACCCGGCAACGGCGGACCGTCGGCGTCGCCGCCGGGCGTCCGCTGGAACAACGGGTGGGTGTACCCGCCCCGGCTGATCAGCGTGTCGACCAGGTCCGCGTCGACGACCACCTGCGGAGTCGCGGCCGGCTCAGGCGAGGTTGCGGACATCGACGTCCCCCCAGACCGGTCGGCGCTTCTCCACGAACGCGCGATAGCCCTCGGCCACCTCGTCGACCTCCTCGTGCAGCCGGGAGAACATCTCGCGCTCGTAGCGCAGGCCCTCCTCCAGGGTCATCGTGTGCACCGAGTTGAGCAGCCGCTTGGTGATCGCCAGCCCGGGCCGGGACCGCCCGCGCAGCAGCGTCAGCAGCTTGCCGACCTCGTCGTCCAACTCCGCCAGGGGCGCGCTGGCCAGCGCGACTCCCCACTGCACCAACTCCGGACCGCGCAGCCACGTCGGGGTGAGCATCAGCACCTTGGCCCGCTGGTCGCCGAGCTTGCGCGGGGCGCGCTGGCTCGACCCGGCGCCCGGCGGCATCCCGAACTCCAGGTGGATGTCGCCGACCCGGGCCTCGTCAGCGGCGATCACGAAATCGCAGGCGAGGATCAGTTCGAAGCCACCGGCCCGCGCCAGGCCGTTGACCCGCGCGATCACCGGTACGCCGAGATGCTCGATCCGGCGCAGCACCGCGTGGTACGACCGCAGGAACGGCAGGAACGTCCGCTGTGGATCGGCGAAGCAGGTCTCCAGGAAGTCGATGTCCATGCCGACGCTGAAGGCCCGTTCCCCGGCACCGGTGACCACCACTGCCCGCAGGCTGTGGTCCTGCTCGGCCTCGTCGAGTGCCGCGTCCAGCCCGGCGATCACCGCCGGGGTGAGACTGTTCATCGAGTCCGGGCCGTCCAGCACGATCGTCATCACCTGGTCGTCGGTGCTGTGCCGTACCCGCGTCATGCCCGCTCCCCCACCTTGACGAACAGCTCGACGTCGGTCGTCGCGGTCAGCGTCGGCGCCGGGGCACCGGCGGGTACGTGCAGCAGCGAGCAGGGGGTGAGCGTCGCCCCGTCCACCACGAGGTCGCCCCGGGTGGTGACCAGGAAACGTTCCCGGGGCACCGGGGTGGGTGCCCCGACGTAGCCGGCCGGCAGGCGGACCAGGGCGCTACAGGCTCCGGTGTCGACGTTGTGGCTCAGCGACTTGCCGAGCGGCACCGCCTCGCCGGTGGTGGACCGGGCCCCGCCGGAGGCGGCCGGCAGGCCGAGCACGATGGCGTCCACCCCCGACCACGGCGCGTCCAGCGGCGTCCAGGGCACGAACCGTGACTCGACCCGGCGCTGGTAGCCCCGTGGCCCGACCCCGCCGTCCGCGCCGTCGCGCGCCTGGGCGCCGGCCCGGTCGTCCGGGCAGACCACCCGGGAGACCCGACCACTGTGCTCGCTGGCGACCTCCCCCTCCATGCAGAGGATGTTCTCGAAGCCCTCGTCGCTCCAGGCCTTGTGCACCCAGCCGGGCGGACGCCAGAAGTAGTCGCCCTCGACCAGCCGCCCCTCGGCGCTCAGCTCGGCGACCCCGCCCAGGAAGTACGACTCCTCGACACTGTCGTGGTACGCCTCGCTGAGGTCGCGGTATCCGGGCGTGGCCCGTACGTGGTCGATGCGTCGGGTGCTCTCACGGTCCAGCCACAACGACCGCATCCAGTACCGGGACAGCAGGTCACGCACCTGCTCCGGGTCGCCTCCGAAGTTGTCCCGGAAGGCAGGTTCCATCGAGTCGTACACGTCCTGGCCGTTGACCCACGGCAGCGTCGTGGAGTCGACGATCGTCACTGTCACCTGCGTTCCTCCACCTCTCGCCGGGTGTGGGGTGCTCTCCAGGTTCCAAAACGCATATGTCAGGTGTTAACCGAGAAGATGACGATGGCGCGTCGCGAAGTGCCCCGTCGGTTCCGCCTCGCAACGTCCACCTGAGCAGCTCAGGTGCACACTGTGCAGGCCGAAGGCCGGGTCTGGCAAGACCTTGACACTGCTGCTGTTGATTCCTCAGACTTTTGACGGAAGGCGGTGTCCTAGTGTCTACCTCTCTGCCCCGGAGCCACTGAGGTGCGCGACGGCACCACCGCCGGCCCGCCCGACGTCCCGGCGTACCGACCCTCGGTGGTGATGGCCGCCGCCTCCGGCTCGCTGGTCCTGGTGGCGGTGCTCGGCAGCTTCGCCGCGTCCCCGCTGTTCGCGATCTACGCGCAGCGGTGGGACCTCGACCCGGCGCAGGTGAGCCTGGCGTTCGCCGGGTACCCGGTCGGCGTGATCGTCGTGGTCACGCTTCTCGGCGGGCTCTCCGACCTGATCGGCCGACGCGTCACCATGCTGCTCGGTGTCGCGCTGGTGCTGCTCGCCTGCCTGGTGACCGCTGCCGCCACCACCCTGCCGATGCTGGTCGCCGGGCGGTTCGTGCAGGGCATGGCCACCGGCATGGTCAGTGCCACCACCGCCGCCGCGCTGCTGGACTTCCACCCCCGGGGCACCCGCGCCGGCAGCCTCACCCACGCTGTCTGCACCACCCTCGGCATGGGCTTCGGACCGCTGGTCGCCGGACTCCTCGCCGACCACACCGCGTACCCGCTGGTGCTGCCGTACGTCGTGATCGGCGCGGTCGCGCTGGTGCCGTTGGTGCTGCTGCTCCGGGCACCGGCCGACCGCCGGACGGCGGGCCGGGTCCGGCTGGTCCGTACGGTTCGCGTACCCCGGGCGATCCTGCTGCCGTTCAGCATCGCGACCTGCTCGCTGATGACGCTCAACAGTTGCATGGCCCTGTTCGGCACGTTCGGCGCGCGCATCCTCACCGAGGGTGCCGGCATCAGCACCGCCGGCGGCACCGGCGGGCTGCTCACCCTGCTGGTCACCATGACCCTGCTCGCCCAACTCGCGGCGAACCGGGTGCCGGCGGCCCGCTCGGTCGGCCTCGGCGTCCTGGTCATCGCCGCCGGTGCCGGCACCACCACCGCCGCCCTGCACCTGACCAGCGGCGCGGTGACGGTCGCCGGCACGGTGCTGGTCGGCACCGGCGGTGGTCTGGTGCTGCTCGGCGCGACCCGGCTGATCGGCGACTGGGCGCCGACACACCGCCGCGCCGAGGTCTTCGCCGCCTGGATGGTCGCCGCGTTCGCCACCCTGGGCGGCACCTCGCTGCTCGGTGGGCTCGCGCTGGGCGGTGTCGCGCTGACCACGGTGATGACGGTGGCGACCGGTGGCATCACGACACTGGCGGCGTACACCCTGGTCGCGGTGGCCGTGCAGGCGCGCCGCGACCGACGGTCGGCACGGTGACCACGGCGTTCCCGACCGGGCCGCCCGACCTGCCGGCCGGACGGCCTCGTCGGTCAGCCCGCGTCGTCGGCCAGCCTCGCCACCGCCTCGACCGCGTCGGCCATCTGCATCCGCAGGTCGTCCAGGACGGCGGCGACCGAGCGGACCCCGGTCACCAGGCCGACGGCCTGCCCGGCCGCCGAACCCATCACCGGGGTCACATGGTGCTCGAACGCGCTGACCACGGTGTCCCGGGCCAACACCTGCTGCACCGGCGACGGCAATGACGGCGGTGCCTCCGGCGTCCGCCACGCCTGAGTCCACACGGTGGTGAGCTGCCGGGTCGGCTTGCCGGTGTACGAGGTGGTCTTCTCGGTGTCGGTCGCCGCCGCCGCGACGATCTTCTCCTTGACCACCGGGTCGAGGTCGCTCTCGGCGGTGGCCAGCCAGACCGATCCGGTCCAGACCGCCTGCGCGCCCAACGCGAGGGCCGCGACCACCTGCCGACCGGCGGCGATCCCACCGGCGGCGACCACCGGTACGTCACCGGCGGCGGCCACCACCTGCGGCACCAGCACCATCGTGGTGATGTCACCGGTGTGCCCGGCCGCCTCGTAGCCCTGCGCCACCAGCACGTCCACCCCGGCGGCCAGTTGGTGGCGCACGTGCCGCGGATCGCCGACCAGCCCGGCGAGGAGCATGCCGCGTCGGGTCGTCTCGGCACGCACCTCGGCCGGCGGCGGACCGAGGGCGCTGGCCACCAGGCGGATCGGATGCGCCCGGGCGACCTCCCACAGGGCATGGGTGTTGGCGTGGGTCATCAGGTGGTCGATCTCGGTCGGCATGCCGCCGAGCCGGTTGTGGCCGGGCTCGCTGCGGCGTACCGGCACGCCCCACCGGGTCCGCAGCGCGTCCACGAACGCCCGGTGGTCGGCCGGGATCCGACCGGCCAGCTCCGCCGGGTCGTCGCCGGCCGACTTCGCCGGAAAGAGCAGATCCACGCCGTACGGCCGCCCGGCGCACTCCCGGTCCAGCCAGGTGAGGTCCCGGTCGAGGTCCTCCGGGGTCATCGAGGCGGCCCCGAGTACACCCAACCCACCTGCCCGGCTGACCGCCGCGACCACGTCGCGGCAGTGGCTGAACGCCAGCACCGGCAGGTCGACCCCGAGCCGGCGGCACAGCGGGGTCACGACGACGGCCCGGCGGTGACCGCGCACACCTCACAGCCGTCGGCGTCGACGCCGCAGCTCGCCCCGGCGGACCCGTCGGCGACGCCGAGGTAGGCGTCGACCAGTTGCGTCACCGCCCCGAGTCGCTGCGCGGCGACCGGCGGCTCCGGGCGTGGGCCGAGTGCCGCCGCGTGACCCGCGCGCAACCCGATCACCGACGGGTCGACGATCTCGATGCCGGCGCGCCGGGCCACCTCCGCCGACACCGGCGTCATGCAGGTGCAGCCGAACAGGATCAGGTCGGTCCCGTCACGCTGCGCGGCGTCCAGACAGGCCCGGGTGATGGCGGCGACGACGTCGTCCTCGCCCCGGCCCATCCGCGCCTTGACCCCGGCGTCGGTGCCGACCCGGTCCAGCTCCGACTCGTCGGAGAGGTAGTGCACCCCGACGGCGAGTTCCCCACCAGGGCAGGCGGCGAGCCGGTCGGCGTAGATGTAGTCCATCGACACCGGCCAGACGGTGACGATGCTGAACCGGCGACCGGAATCGGCCGCCCAGGCCAGTACGGCCTCACCCGCCCCGACGACCGGTACGGGTGCGGCGGCGCGCAGTTGCGCCATTCCGTAGTCGGCGAAGGTGTCGATGTAGACCGCGTCGCACCCGGCGGCGATGGCCGCCTCGGCCGCGTCCACTGTGCCCAGTTCGGTGAGCAGATGATCGTATTTGGTGCGGGCGAACCGGCGCAGTCGCGGGTCCACCAGGTCAGTGACGAGACCGGGTGGATCGGGCAGCACCGGGGCTCGTTTCGCGTCGGAGTTGATGACCGCCAGCCGTCGAGGCTCACTCATGTCGACCTCCCGCGAAAAGTCTGAGTTATAACCTAAGGAGGTGTCAACGACGTGCACAAACCAACATTTGGCAGCTAGGGGGCGACCCTGTCGATGCTTGCGGAAAAGTCTGTCCACTGATCTCCGGCCGGGCCGGCACGCTGCGTACGGCGCCGCGGTGTGCGGCACGCCGCAGTGTGCGCTGCGTACGGCACGCCGCAGGCCGCGACCGGCCCGGAACGCAAAGAAACCGACATCAGTCTTCGACTGATGTCGGTTCGCCTGCGAAAGCTGGCTGGTCGGTGTCGAGCCGGGCGGGGCCGGCCCCCACCGCTGGGAGTCTCGGAGTCGTGCCTGTACGGCAGCATGGCAGATGTGTGAACGGTAGCCTTCGGGATGCGTCTTCGGTAGCGTTACAACATGCTGCCATATCAGCTGCGGTCCGTCGATCAAGAGCTGGATGAGCTGCTCGGCGGTTAGCCTGCCATCAGTCTCGAGGGGCCGAAGGGCGTCGGGAAGACCGCGACGGCCCAGCGTCGCGCCGCCACCGTCTTCGCCATGGACGACGCGACACAGCGGGAGCTGCTCACCGCCGATCCGCAGCGCCTCGACCGAGCCCTGGCACCGGTCCTCATCGACGAGTGGCAGCGCGAACCGGCGGTCTGGGACTTTGTGCGGCGCAGCGTCGACCGTGATCCCGCACCGGCCCGGTTCCTGTTGACCGGCAGCGCCACCCCCACGTCCGCGCCGACACATTCCGGAGCCGGGCGCATCGTCCAGCTCCGGATGCGACCGATGAGCATCGCCGAGCGGGCCCTGGCCGAGCCGACGGTCAGCCTTCGGAAGTTGCTCACCGGACAGCGGCTGGCCGTGAGCGGAAGCACTGCGCTGAGCCTGGTCGACTACGCCGAAGAGATCGTGCGCTCCGGATTCCCCGCCATCCGTCAACTGCCGCCGCGCGCTCGCAGGGCACAGCTCGACGGCTACCTGAACCGTATCGTCGAACGAGACTTCCCCGAGCAAGGCCACCTGGTACGCCGCCCCGACACCCTGCGCGGGTGGCTGGCCGCGTACGCCGCCGCGACGGCAACCACCAGTTCCTACAACGCCATCCTGAACGCGGCCACCCCGGGCGAGACCAACAAGCCCGCCAAGACGACAACGACCGTGTACCGCGACGTGCTGTCCCAACTGTGGCTGCTCGATCCCGTGCCCGGCTGGCTGCCCAGCCGCAGCGCCTTCAGCAGACTCGGCGCCGCACCGAAACACCACCTCGCCGACCCGGCCCTCGCCGCCCGACTCCTCGGCGTGGACGTACCCGCTCTGCTCGACGATTCAGCACCGGACACACCCGTCCGCCGGCCCGGTCCTCTGCTGGGCGCCTTGTTCGAGTCGCTGGTGACGCTCAGCGTGCGGGTCTACGCGCAGGCAGCCGAAGCCACGGTTCATCACCTACGTACCTGGGACAGTCGGCACGAGGTGGATCTCATCATCCAGCGCGCCGATCAACGAATCGTGGCGCTCGAAGTCAAGCTGTCTCCGTCGGTGAGCGATGACGACGTCCGTCACCTCACCTGGCTGCGTGGACAACTCGGCGACGACCTACTCGATGCGGCGGTCATCACCACCGGGTCTGAGGCGTACCGCCGCGCTGACGGAATCGCCGTGATCCCGCTCTGCTTGCTCGAACCCTGACAACCGGCGCATGCCGCCAGCACTCGCAGTCGAAAGATCCCTGGCCAGAGGCCGGTTCTGACGAGATCTCAACACCGATCTTCGAAGTGCAGTGTGGGGCGCTGGGTGACCACGGCCGTGACCACGAGATCACAAACAATCGGCGCCAGCCTATGACTGACGCCGATTGACCTGCACAAAAACAAGGTGGAGCCGAGGGGACTCGAACCCCTGACCCCCACACTGCCAGTGTGGTGCGCTACCAGCTGCGCCACGGCCCCTTGCTGTCGCACCCGGTCGCCCGGGCACTGGGAGAACTATACACACGCCCGCCGGCATGGTCATCTCGCGGGGGTCCCCCGCGAGACGGCGTCGCGGGGCCCTCAGTTCAGTGCCACGTCCGGCGGGAAGTGCGCGACTGCGGCCATCATGCCGCCCTGCCGGCGCAGCACCATCGGCCACAGGTCGTCCGGGCGGTCGACGAACGCGTCACCGGGCAGCGCGTCCAGCACGAACCAGGAGCCGTCCTCGATCTCCTGCTCCAACTGTCCCGCGCCCCAGCCCGCGTACCCGGCGAAGACCCGGATGCTCTCCACGCTCTCCCGCAGCCGCTGCGGGTCGACCGAGAGGTCGAGGGTGCCGACCGCTCCGGAGACCTGGTGGAAGCCCTTGAGCCGACGGACCGGCTGCCGCATCCGGGCGAGGCAGATCGCCGAGTCGGGCTGCACCGGGCCACCCTCGAACAACACCGCCGGATGGCGGGCCAGGTCGCCCCAGTCGCGCAGCACGTCGGCCACCGCCACCTCGGTCGCCCGGTTGAGCACCACGCCGAGCGCGCCGCCGGGTTCGTGCGCGACCAGCAACACGACTGTGCGGTCGAAGTTCGGGTCCTTCAGCGCCGGCGTCGCCACCATCAGCTTGCCCGCCATCGACTCCGTCGCCCGTCCGCCGATCGCCTGCCCCTCTCCCTGCATCACCGCACCCGTCAACCGTGTACCGGACGGCGGAAGCGATCACACATCGGGACGGCGGTCCCGATCGGCACCATCCCCGCTGTCTTTGCCATGCCTGGCACCATAGCCTGCGTCCACGGCGGTCGCGAAGGTCTGATCGTCGGGTGATCGACACCGGTGCCGACCGGTTGCGGCGAAACCGGGCCGACCGCCGGGGCGGCGAGCGGAACGGGCCGCCGAGCAGATGCGAAAAGCCCTGGACAACCTGGTCGCCCGGATAGATTCGAAGGCGATGGCAACGGTCCGGGACACCACCTACGAGCTGCTCCGCGCCCTCGGCATGACCACCGTCTTCGGCAACCCTGGTTCCACCGAGGAACCCTTCCTCCAGGACTTCCCTGACGACTTCCACTACGTACTGGCCCTGCAGGAGGCGTCGGCGGTGGGCATGGCCGACGGGTACGCACAGGCCACCGGCGGCCCCGCCCACGTCAACCTGCACACCGCGCCAGGCACCGGCAACGCCATGGGCAACATCGTCACCGCCTGGCACAACCGCACCCCGCTGATCGTCACCGCCGGCCAGCAGACCCGCGAGATGCTGCTGCTCGAACCCCGGCTCGCCGCCCGGCACCCCACCGAGCTGCCCCAGCCGTACGTCAAGTGGGCCCACGAACCGGTCCGCGCGCAGGACGTACCGGCGGCGCTGATGCGCGCGTACGCCACCGCCGTCCAGCCGCCCGCCGGGCCGGTCTTCCTCTCCCTGCCGCTGGACGACTGGGCCCAGCCCGCGGATCCGCCGCCGCAGGCCCGTACGGTGGCCACCCGGTTCGCTCCCGACCCGTACCGGCTCGCCGAGTTCGCCACGGCGTTGGCCGGCAGCCGGTCACCGGCGATCGTGCTCGGCGCGGCGGTGGACCGCGCCGGGGCGTGGGAGCACGCGGTCGCCCTGGCCGAGCGGCTGGCCGCCCCGGTCTGGACGGCGCCCGCACCGGAACGGACCGCCTTTCCCGAGGACCACCCGTACTTCCAGGGTGTGCTGCCCTTCGCGATCGCCCCGCTGGCCGAGCGCCTACGCGGCCACGACACGGTGCTGGTGGTCGGCGCGCCGGTGTTCCGCTACTACCCGCACGTGCCGGGCGAGACGCTGCCCGACGGCGTACGCCTGCTGCACGTCACCGACGACCCGGAGGAGGCGGCCCGGGCCCCGGTCGGTGACAGCCTGCTCGGCGACGCCGGGCTCGCCCTCGCCGCGCTGGCCGACCGGGTGCCGCCCGCCGACCGGCCCGCGCCGCCGGTCCGCGCCGAGTCCCCGGCGGTGGCGGACGGCGTCCCGCTCAGCGCCGACGCCCTCTTCGCCGCGCTGGCCGCGCACTGGCCCGAGGACGGGGTGCTGGTGCAGGAGTCCCCGTCGAACCTGGCCGCGCTGCGGCGGCGGCTGCGGTTCACCCGACCCGGGTCGTACTTCACCATGGCCAGCGGCGGGCTCGGCTACGGGCTGCCGGCGGCGGTCGGCATCGCGCTGGCGCAACGCGACACCGGCCGACAACGACCGGTGGTCGCGGTGATCGGCGACGGCTCGTTCCACTACTCGGTGCAGGCGCTGTGGACCGCCGCCCAACTGCGGCTGCCGCTGGCCGTCGTGGTGCCGGTGAACCAGCAGTACGCCATCCTCAAGGCGTTCGCCGACCTCAAGCAGACGCCCGGCGTACCCGGACTGGACCTGCCCGGGTTGGACATCGCCGCGATCGCCCGGGGCTACGGCTGCGCCGCCACCGTGGTCGACACCGCGGACGGCCTCGGCGAGGCCCTCGGCACCGCGCTGCGCGCCGACGGCCCGACCGTGCTGCCCGTCCCCATCCGCACCGACATCCCCCCGATCCTCTGATGTGGGGTGTAAGGAGGGGTCCCCTACTAACGCCTCGTGTATAGGAAGGGACCCCTCCTTACATCTCAGCCGGCGGCGAGACGGAGCGGGGAACCGCTGAGCACGTCGAGGACGGGGCGCGCGCCCACCGGGGCCTTCAGCGTCACCTCGGCCGGGTGCAGGTTGAGCATCTCGTCACAGCCGCCGGTCGGCGGCACGACCGTGCCGCCGACCACGATCACGTGGTCCTGTTCCCAGACCAGCGGAGTGATCTCGGTGTCGCAGCTGCCCACCCCGAGCCGGTAGCGCAGCGTCGTCCCCTCGACCGCCTCGATGTCCTGCGCGCCCACCAGGCCCGGTTCGGGCGTCTCGGACGGCGGCACCGGTGCCAGCGGGGTGGCGACGGCCTCGGGCGCGACCGCGACCCGGGCCACCACCGCGCCGATCTCCGGCACGGTGAACAGCCAGGCCGGCACCTGCGCCGCTCCTCGGGTGGTGTGCACCGGCGCGGTGCCCAGCTCGACCTTGGTCACGGTGAGCGCGACGCAGTCACCCTGCGGCCGGCTACCGACCGCGCTGTCCGGTCCACCACCCGGCGCGGGCACCGGCGGGATGGCGGGCTCCGTCGGCCCCGGGCAGGCGCCCGGGTCGCCCTGGCGCAGTTCGCGGTACGCCTGCGCCGCGCTGACCAGCGGCACCCGCGCCGTCCCGTCCGGGAAGCGTACGGTCCCCTCGGCCGGCTTGCGGTCGGGCAGGTCCACGGTGGCGCGGTACCACCCGGCCTGGAAGGCGGTCTTGGTCTGCGGGGTGAAGTCGGGTTCGCCGACGAGCACGGTGGGTTCCTGCAGGGGTACGTAGCGCGTGGTCCAGGCGTCGTCGGGCTGCCACGCCACCGCCACTGCCGCCGCCCGCTGCGTGAACGCCCCCTGTCGGTCCTCCGGGCCGCCCGAGGGGCCGGACGCGGCACCGGACTCGTCCGGCTCGGTGCCCACCGGGGCGCACCCGGCCACGATCATCATCAGGGGCAGGCCCAGCAGGGCGACTGATCGGCGCATACCGGGTTCGACGGGTGAGCGCCCGACGGGGTTCCGCAACCGGGGCGGGAACGACTGCGCGCCCCGGTCGTGATGACCGGGGCGCGCAGTACGGGGGTGGAGGTGCCGGGAATCGAACCCGGGTCCTTCGCTGCCTTGTCAGGGCTTCTCCGAGCGCAGCTCGCTGTGCCTCTACTCGGCCCCTCCGATCACGCGAGCGAGTCGGTGTGACGGGCCCAGTCGCTGATTGATCTCGCCGCACGGACCCCGCGACCGGGTCCGGTTGGCCAGCCTTCTAGCTGATGCCGGCTATCTGGGTCGAAGGCGCTCCCAGGCCGACAGACTCACTACTCGCCTCAGGCGGCGAGAGCGAAGTCAGCGCGATTGTTCTTGGCGCTTATTGGTTTCCGACGAACGATTCTCGAGACGACGTCGGCTTCCTCGGCTCGCTTCCCCTGCCGCAACACACGAAGTCGAAACCAGTCACCCCCTCGACGTGCCGCCGGACTCCGGCGACTCCGACAAGCCTAACGCCTGCCGCAACCGGATTCATCCCGAGCCCCGGTCGACCGACCAGGAACCGGATGATCCGGACAAATCAGCTATCCATTCCTTTACCGCGCCGGCCGACGGCCCGCGCGATCTCCCGGTCCGCGTCCCGCTTGGCGAGGTCCTGGCGCTTGTCGTACGCCTTCTTGCCCTTGGCGAGGCCGATCTCCACCTTGGCCCAGCCGTCCGAGAAGTAGACCTGCAACGGCACCAGGGTCAGACCGCTCTCCCGGATCTTGCCGATCAACCGGTCGATCTCCAGCCGCTTGAGCAGCAGCTTGCGGGTCCGCCGGGGCTCGTGGTTGGTCCAGGTGCCCTGGGCGTACTCGGGGATGTGCATGCCATGCAGGTACATCTCGCCGTCGCGTTCCTGGGCGAACGCGTCGACCAGCGACGCCCGCCCGGCCCGCAGCGACTTCACCTCGGTCCCGGTCAACGCCATGCCCGCCTCGTACGTGTCGAGGATGGCGTAGTCGTGTCGGGCCTTCTTGTTGGAGGCGACGACCTTGCGCCCCTTTTCCCGTGGCATCGGCGGCCCCCTCTCTCGTCAACGCCCCCGACCGGCGACGCGGCCCGCCGCAGAGCGGAGATCATGCTACCCGAACGACAAGGGCCCGCCCGCGCCGTTTATTCCGACGCCGACGGGCCCTGCCGACGGAAACTAGACCCGCAGGTAGAAGCGGAGGGTGACCCAGGCGGTGACCGCGCTGATCAGACCACCGACACCGGCCATCACCGGGAAGGTCAGCAGGATCTCGCCCCAACTCACCGGCGCGAAGAGACCCTGGAGAGCGCTGAGCGCGCCGTCGAAGAGGAACACCTTCAACGCGACCAGCGCACCGAGACCCAGGACCGAGCCGATCAGACCCGCGACCACCGCCTCCAGCACGAACGGTGCCTGGATGAACCAGTTGGAGGCACCGACCAGCTTCATGACCGCGACCTCACGCCGCTTGCTGTACGCCGCCACCTGGATCGTGTTGGCCACCAGCAGCAGCGCCGCGACGGCCATCGCGATGGCGGCGACGAGTGCGATGTTCTGCCCGGCGGTGAAGAGGTTGAAGATCTTGTCGAGCACCTGACTCTGGTCGACGACCTGGTCGACGCCCGCGGTCCCGGTGTACTGGTCGGCGATGGTCCGGTACTGCTCCGGGTCCACCAGCCTCAGCCGGTACGACTCGGGAAGCTGGTCGGCCTTGACCGCGCTGAGCAGGTCCGGCGAGTCGCGGAACATCTCCTGGAAACGCTGGAACGCCTCGTCCTTGTTGACGTAGGTGACCTGCGAGATCAGCGGGTCGCCTTCCAACTGGCCGGCGATCGCGGTCCGCTGCTCGTCGGTGACGTCGGCCTCGAGGAAGATCGAGACCTCGATGTTCTCGAAGTACAACTGCTTCATGTCGGCGACCTTGGTGTAGATCAGGCCGCTGGCGCCGAGCATGGTCAGCGAGACCCCCATCGTGATGATCATCGCGATGGTCATGGTCACGTTGCGCCACAGTCCGACCAGTACCTCGGACAGGACGTATTTCATCCGCATCGGGATTTCCTCCGGCTCTCCGGCGTGAGGTGTTCGTCGTCAGATCGGGGTGCGGTGGGTTGCGCTCGTCACCCGTAGACGCCGCGGGCCTGGTCGCGAACGATGCGCCCACTCTCGATCTCGATGACGCGGCGCCGCATCTGGTTCACGATGTTGGAGTCGTGCGTGACCATCACGACGGTCGTGCCGGTGCGGTTGATCCGGTCCAGCAGGCGCATGATCTCGATGGAGGTGTCCGGGTCCAGGTTTCCGGTCGGCTCGTCCGCCAGCAGGATCAGCGGGCGGTTCACGAACGCCCGTGCCACCGCCACACGCTGCTGCTCACCACCGGAGAGCTCGTGCGGGTAGCGGTGCTCCTTGCCACCGAGGCCGACCAGCTCCAGAACCTCCGGCACAACCCGGCGGGCCACCGCCTTGGTCTTGCCGATCACCTCGAGCGCGAAGGCCACGTTCTCGTACGCGGTGCGGTTCGGCAGCAGTCGGAAGTCCTGGAAGACGCAGCCGATCGAGCGGCGGAAGTGCGGACGCTTCCAGGACCGCATTGACGTGACGTCCTTGCCGTTCACCACGACACGGCCCTTGTTGGGGGCCACCTCGTGCAGCAGCATCTTGATGATCGTGGACTTGCCGGAGCCGGATGGGCCGATGAAGAAGACGAACTCGCCCTTGTCGATCGACACGGACACGTTGTCGAGCGAAGGCCGCGACGCCTTCGGGTACGTCTTCGTCACTTGCTCAAGCTGAATCACGGGTGGTGAGTCTACGCGGTGTAACTGTCGTGCCAAGTCCCACGCCCCGCCGTTGCGGGCCATGTCATCTAATCAGCACGTCAGGTGGAGATCGATGCTGCAGTCCGCCCACGATCGGTCACGCACTGTCGCCAGCCAGTTGCTGCTGCTTACGCCAGCGGATGCCCGCCTCGATGAAGGAGTCCAGCTCACCGTCGAAGACCGAGCTCGGGTTGCCGGTCTCCTGCTCGGTACGCAGATCCTTCACCATCTGATAAGGGTGCAGAACGTACGAGCGCATCTGGTCGCCCCACGAACCCGCCGCGTCGGTCTTCAGGCCCTGGAGCTTGGCCTGCTCCTCCTGGCGCTTGCGCTCCAACAGTCGGGCCTGGAGCACCCGCAACGCCGAGGCCTTGTTCTGTAGCTGCGACTTCTCGTTCTGGCAGGTCACCACGATGCCGGTCGGAATGTGCGTGATCCGCACCGCGGAGTCGGTGGTGTTGACGCTCTGTCCACCCGGTCCGGACGACCGGTAGACGTCGATCCGCATCTCGTTCTCGGGGATGTCGATGTGGTCGGTCTGCTCCACCACCGGCAGCACCTCGACGCCGGCGAAGCTCGTCTGCCGCCGGCCCTGGTTGTCGAACGGGCTGATCCGCACCAGCCGGTGGGTGCCGGACTCCACGCTGAGCGTGCCGTACGCGTAGGGCACCTTCACCGTGAAGGTGGCCGACTTGAGGCCCGCCTCCTCGGCGTAGGAGGTCTCGTAGACCTCCGTCGGGTAGCCGTGCCGCTCGGCCCAGCGCAGGTACATCCGCAGCAGCATCTCGGCGAAGTCCGCCGCGTCCACCCCACCGGCGCCGGCCCGGATCGCCACCAGCGCCTCCCGGGAGTCGTACTCGCCGGAGAGCAGGGTGCGGACCTCCATCTCCTGGATGGCCTTGCCCAGCCCGGCGATCTCCGTCTCGACCTCGGTGAGCACACCGGAGTCGGACTCGGCCTCGGCGAGCTCCAGCAGCACGTTCGCGTCGTCGATCCGCGCGCGCAGGCTGCCGAGCTTCTCGATCTCCCCGTTGACGTAGGAGAGCTGGGAGGTCACCTGCTGCGCCCGGGCCTGGTCGTCCCACAGGTCCGGGGCGGACGCCTCCTGCTCCAGGCGGGCCTTGTCCGCACGCAGGCGATCGAGGTCGAGCACCGCCTCGATGTTGCGCAGGGTGGCGTCGAGGTCCTTGAGCTGTTCGGCGTAGTCGGCAGCGGTCACGACAGACAAGACTACTGCTCGGGCGAGGAGTGAGCTTGCGAGCCCCGCAGTCCCGGGCCAAATACCTCCCGCTCGGGCGAGGAGTGAGCTTGCGAGCCCCGCAGTCCCGGGCCAAATACCTGCCGCTCGGGCGAGGAGACCGGACGCTGGTGCGTGGCGCGCGGTCAGCCGACGGGGGCGCTCTTGAGCCAGCTCAGGGCGGCCTTGTGGTACGCCACGGCGAACTCCAACGCGCTGGCGTCGAAGTTGTCGCCTTCCTTCTTGGCGCTCTTGACCTGCTCACGAACCCGGGCCAGGGCCTCGGTGTGGTACTCGTTGGCCGCTGCCTGGAGGTTCTTGAGCTGGCTCGACGAGTGCAACTGCCCGAAGGCGATGCGCAGGGCGATCGGGTTGCGGATGGTGTCCCGCCCGGGGTCCTCCGCGAGCCAGCGGGAGAATGTCCGCTTGCCGGAGGCCGTGATCGCGTACGGTTGACTCATCCGCGGCCCGGGTTTGCCCAGCCGGACGAAACCTCGCTCGGCCAGCACCGGCAACTCCCGGTAGACCTGGCTGCGGGTCATCGACCAGTACGGCGCCAGTCGGCGCTCGGCGGCGGCCATCAACTGGCCACCTGTCATGGGGCCCTCGTGGAGCAGCCCGAGTAGGGCCGCCGCCGTGGGGTTGACTCCGGATTCCGCCATGCCGCTTACGCTGCCACTTTGCTGAGCTGGCGTCCAGGATTTCACCGTTTCGCCACCCATTGGGGTTTCCTATGTGCACTGTCGGCGCACGACGGTCCCCCAAAGCCGCCCCCACCTGCACCGTTCCGGCCCTCCCCGCCCCCGGCGACCGGCCGAACGTTAGGAAGGGTCCCCTCCTATGCACGAGGCGTTAGGAGGGGACCCTTCCTTACATCTCTCAGCCCATGTGGGGGTAGGTGTGGTCGGTGGGCGGGACGAAGGTCTCCTTGATCGTCCGGGGCGACATCCAGCGGACCAGGTTGTGCCAGGAGCCGGCCTTGTCGTTGGTGCCGCTGGCCCGGGCACCGCCGAAGGGCTGCTGCCCGACCACCGCACCGGTGGGCTTGTCGTTGACATAGAAGTTGCCGGCCGCGTACCGCATCCGCTCGGCCACCGCCTCGACCACCCGGCGGTCGGTGGCGAAGATCGACCCGGTCAGGGCGTACGGGGCGATCGACTCGGCCTGGGTGACCACGTCGTCGAAGCGGGCGTCGTCGAAGACGTGCACGCCGAGGATCGGGCCGAAGTACTCGGTGGTGAAGGTCTCGTGGGCGGGATCGCCGCACTCGAAGATCGTCGAGCGGACGAACCAGCCGACCGAGTCGTCGGCGGTGCCGCCCGCGACGACCCGGCAGCTGTCGTCGCCGGAGATCAGCTCCAGCGCGGCGGTGTGCCGGGCGAACGCCTTGTCGTCGATGACCGCGCCGCCGAAGTTGCGGAAGTCGGTGACGTCGCCGTAGGCCAGCCCGTCCGCGGTGGCGGCCAGCCGGTCGCGCAGGCCACCCTCCCAGATCGACCGCGGCACGTACGCCCGGGAGGCGGCCGAGCACTTCTGGCCCTGGTACTCGAAGGCGCCCCGGATCAGCGCGGTGTGCAGGGCGTCGACGTCGGCGCTGGGGTGCGCCACCACGAAGTCCTTGCCGCCGGTCTCACCGACCAGCCTCGGGTAGCCGCGATAGCTGGCGATGTTCTCCCCGACCGTGCGCCACAGGTGCTGGAACACCTTCGTGGAACCGGTGAAGTGGATGCCGGCCAGGTCGGGGTCGGCCAGCACCACGTCGGAGACCTCCTCGCCCCGACCGGTGACCATGTTGATCACGCCGGGCGGCAGCCCGGCCGCCTCGAAGAGGCGCATGGTGAAGTGCGCCGCGAACTGCTGCGTCGGGCCCGGCTTCCAGACCACCGTGTTGCCGAGCAGGGCCGGCGCCGAGGGCAGGTTCCCGGCGATCGCGGTGAAGTTGAACGGGGTGACCGCGTAGACGAAGCCCTCCAGCGGTCGGTGGTCGAACCGGTTCCACACCCCGGGTGAGGACATCGGCTGCTCGGCGAGCAGCTTGCGGGCGAAGTGCACGTTGAACCGCAGGAAGTCGATGAACTCGCAGGCGGCGTCGATCTCGGCCTGCACGGCGGTCTTCGACTGACCGAGCATGGTGGCCGCGTTGAGCGTGTCGCGCCACGGGCCGGAGAGCAGCTCGGCGGCGCGGAGGAAGACCGCCGCGCGCTCCTCGAAGGGCAGGGCCCGCCAGCCGGGCGCGGCCTCCTTGGCCGCCGTGACGGCGGCCCGCGCGTCGTCCCGGGTGGCGTGCCCGGTCACCCCGAGCACGTGCGCGTGCCGGTGCGGCTGCACCACGTCGATCGCCTCGCCGCCGGCCATCCGCTGCGTGCCCGCGATGGTCATCGGCAGGTCGATCCGCTCGGCAGCCAGTTCGGTGAGCCGCCGCTGGAGCCGTTCCCGGTCGGTGCTGCCCGGCTCGTAGGCGCGTACCGGCTCGTTGTGTGGCTCGGGTACGGAGAACACGGCGTCCATCAGGGCTCCTGGCGATCTCGACGGCAGTGGCGAAACCGTCCCGCGGTGGCGGGGTGCGGTGACGAAACCGTCCCACGGTGGCGGGACCTCGGCCAATCCTCCCACGCCCACCGCCCGTCGATCACATCCCGACCGCCGGATGACCATTGATCGCGAGGCACCTTCACTCTCCCGGCATGGATTCGTACCCGGATGGGGCGTACGGCCGAAGGAAAGCAGGTTGCGGGGGCGACGCTCGGGGTTCGGGCCGGCATCCGGGCGGGACGCGTACGCTGGGTTGCCGGTGACGTACCCGGGCCAGGTCGTCGGGCCCGGCGGTGAAGGGGAGACGATGAGCGACCAGCCCGGCGGTTCGACCGCTGCGCAGCCCGATCGGGCCGAGACCGGCGATCCGGCGGCCACCGGCGCCCTCGCCGGTCGGCCCCTGCGCGCACCGGGCGCCCCGGTACTGGCGCTGCTGGCGCTGGGCTGGTTGGCCGCCATGCTCTGGTCCACCCGGGAGGCGATCAGTTCGGCCACCGCCGGTGTCACCGCGGTCAGCCTGTCGGCGTTCGCGCTCCCCGGGGTGATCTCGGCCGCGCTGGTGGCCGGTGCCGCGGTCGGGCTGGCCGCCGCCGAGCCGGTGACCCGCCACCGGGACCGGGTGACCCTGCGATTCGCGGTGGCGGTCGGAGCCGGCCTGCTGGTCGGGATCGCCGCCGCACTCGTGATCGACCAGACCTACGTCGGCAACACCACCACCCGCACGATCGCGAGCACCACGGCCGCCGCAGCGGTCATCGGTGGCGCGCTGGCCGGTGCGCGCAACGGCGCGGTCGTCGGCGCGGTGGCCTCCGCCACGCTGGGCACGCTGCTGTTCGTGGTCGCCTTCAGCGCGGCCCGGGACCCGCTGTTCAACCTGTTCGGCGCGGGCGACAGCCAGCAGTCGCTGGTCGACGCCGCCGCCTGGGTCTCGCGGACCGAATCGCTGCTCGCCGGGCTGATCGCCGGCGCCCTGGCCTTCGGATGTCTCGCCTGGGCCCGGCGGCGGGCCGCCCGGGTCGACCAGGCGGTCACCGGGCCGCGCTGGCCGGCGTACCTCGTCGCCGGGGCAGGCCCCGGGCTCCTGCTGCTGCTCGCCGAGGTGATCATCCGCATCGGCGGGCGCTCGTTGATCGACCTGGCCGCCGCGCTCAGCGAGGCGGACGCGGTGGCGCAGACCTCGCTCGGCACCTCCCGGGTGGACAACGGCATCTGGGTGCTGTTCGTCGGCGCGTTGACCGCGCTGGTCGCGTTCGGCCGCACGCTCGGCCCGGCCTCGGACGACGACGAGCCGGGCAGCGGCACCGAGGCCACCGCCGCCGACGGATCGACCACCGCCGGTCGCTGAGAGCCGCGCTGGTTCAGCTCTCGTCGGCGGTCGCGCGCAGCAGCACTTCCAGTTCGCTCGGGTCGTACCACTCGAGTTCGTGGTCCTCGGCGCTGTCGACGGTGAACTGGGCGTCCGGGTCGCCGGCCAGCGCCTCCGCCACCACCTCCGCGGCGGCGGCGACGTCCGTGGCGGCGTCCGCGCCGTCCACGTGGATGGCCGCGACCGCGGCGGCCGGCACCACGCCGCCCAACTCGACCACGCTGGACCCGAGTTCGCCGTCGCCGCGCCCGATCGCCCGGGCGGGCAGGTCCGCCGAGACCACCACCCGGCGACGCGGGGCGGCGGGGTCGTGCCGGATCAGTTGCAGGGCGTCCTGGGCGGCCCGGGTGAAGGCGACGTACTCCAACTCCTCCTCGTCGCCCTCGGCATACCACTCGCGCAGCATCGGCGTCACCGCGTGCGCCTGCGTCATCCCGAGGCCGTCCTCGGAGAGCCTGGCCAGCATCGGCACGGTCGCCGGCACATAGACCCGCACTAGCTCGTCGGTCACCGGTCGTCTCCCCCGCTCTCGTGAACCGGCCCCCGCCGGTCTCGCCGTACGCCCAGACCGTCATACACCCCGGACCCGCTCCGGTGGAAGTTCCGCACCGCTCGGGTGTGTCCGAGTCGCCCCGCCGACGCACGGAGCAGTGACTGGGCTGGACCAGGTAGACAATGGCAAACTGAGGCAAACGACGCCAACCCGGGGAGTCTCCGTGGAGCCGAGGTTCCTGCTCCTGTCCGACGTGGCCACCGAGCTGAACGTGTCGGACTCGCAGGTCTACCACATGGTACGCAGCGGTGAGCTACCCGCGATCAAGATCGGCGGCCGGGGCCAGTGGCGGGTGGAGCGCGTCCGGCTGGAGGAGTACATCCAACGCAAGTACGCGGAGACCGCCGACTGGATCCGGGGCAACCCGCTCACCGACCGCGACCCGGAGTAGCCGCCCGATTCCGTCGCGCCATTGACCGACCCTGATCCATGTCCGAAGATGGAAGCTGTCGAAGGCAAACGAAGGCAAACGCAAGCAACAACCGCTGACATCCCCGAGGCGAGGCGCAGTGCGATGACCGACCTCCGGCGACCTGGGCCGTCCCGCCCTCCCGTGCGGCTACGGCCCGCCCCCGCGTTCGACCCGCCGTTCCTGGACGAGGACACCACCGGCTGGCCCGTCCCGGTGCACGGCCAGCTCGCTCTCGACCTCTTCGCCGATGCCGCGCCGTGGTCCGTCCGGCGCGAACCCGACCGGCCGCCCACCCGACGCCCCGTCCTCGGCACCGTGCCCCGGGTCGGCGAACCCGGGCCGCACACCCACCCGGCACCGTCCGGGCCGGGGGCCGACCGGTCCCGACGACTACCGCCCGACGCCCTGGTCACCGCCACACCGGCGGCCACCCGGGTGGCACACCGCTTCGTGGCGACCTGCCTGGAGGTGTTCAACGGCTTCCGGCCGCCGGTGCAGTTGCGGCGTCACCTCGATCCGGCCCGCGCCGCCCACCTGCTGCCCGAGTTGGCGCGGGCCGCCGCCCGAGGCGCCCCGACCCGACGCCGGTCGACCCGACCCGGTCTCCGGCTGCGTCGACTGCGTGTCTGCGAGCCGCGTCCCGCCGCCATCGAGGTCGCCGCAGTGCTCGCCGGTGCCGCCGGCCGCACCTGGGCGATGGCGCTCCGCCTGGAACACCGGCGCGGCACCTGGCTCTGCACCGACCTCCGCGTCCTCTGAGCGCCCTCGGTCGGAGCACTACCGCTCCGGAGACGCGACGGAGCCGTGGCCACCAGGACCACGGCTCCGTCGAGAACCCGTCGTGGCGGGACCGGTAGGCCCGCCGACTGCGGCGTCAGTCCGCCGAGCCACCCCCGGGGGCACCGTGGCACCGCTTGTACTTGCGACCCGAGCCACAGGGGCACGGCGCGTTGCGGGACGGCCCGTTGCCGGCACTCGCCTGCCCGGTCGGCGCCGACTGGCGGGCCGTGCTGGCGGCCACACCGGCGCCCCGGTTGGTGGCCGAGCGCTGCGGTGCCGAGGGAGCCGTCCGACCCGGCGCCGCCGGGGCCGCCGGCTCCGGGCCACCGATGCCGAGGGCGGGGGCACGCTGGTCGTCGCGCTGGACGGCGACCGCACCGGACCCGGCCTCCCCGTCGATGGTCGGCGCGGAGTACTGCAGGCCCTGCTGCTGCGGTGCCCGCCCCAGGCCCTTGGCCCGGACCTCCACCGGCTTGTCCAGCAGCTGGACCTCCTCGGCCTCCGGCTCCGGCTCGTTGACCTGGACGTCCAGGTTGTAGAGGAAACCGACCGTCTCCTCCTTGATGCCTTCCATCATGGTGGTGAACATGGCGAAGCCCTCGCGCTGGTACTCCACCACCGGGTCGCGCTGGGCGTAGGCGCGCAGCGAGATGCCCTCCTGGAGGTAGTCCATCTCGTAGAGGTGCTCACGCCACTTGCGGTCGATGACCTGGAGCAGCACCATCCGCTCGAGCTGCCGGGTGCCCTCGGCGCCGAGCTGCTCCTCACGCCGGTCGTACGCGGCGTTCGCGTCGTCCTTGAACTGGGCGACCAGGAAGTCGGCGTCGATGCTGGCGCGCGAGCCGCCGGCCTCCTCCTCGATGTCCTCGATGGTGATGCCGACCGGGTAGAGCTGCTTGAGGTTGGTCCAGAGCTGGTCCAGGTCCCAGTCCTCGGCGTACCCCTCGGAGGTGGCCCCCCGCACGTACTCCTCGACCACGCTGTTGATCATGTTGCGGACCTGGTCGGAGAGGTCCTCGCCGTTGAGTACGCGCAGCCGCTCGGCGTAGATCACCTGGCGCTGCTTGTTCATGACCTCGTCGTACTTGAGGACGTTCTTACGGATCTCGGCGTTCTGGCCCTCGATCTGGGCCTGCGCGCCCTTGATCTGGCGGGTGACCATCTTCGACTCGATGGGCACGTCCTCCGGGATGTTGAAGCGCTCCATCACCGCCTCGACCGCGCCGGAGCGGAACCGCTTCATCAGGTCGTCCTGGAGGGAGAGATAGAACCGCGACTCACCCGGGTCGCCCTGCCGGCCGGAACGACCACGCAGCTGGTTGTCGATCCGGCGGGACTCGTGCCGCTCGGTGCCCAGCACGTAGAGCCCACCGGCCGCGGCGACCTCCTCGGCCTCCGCGTCACAGGCCTGCTTCCACTTCGGCGTGACCTCTTCGAGCGCCTTGTCGTACTCCTCGGCGTTCTCCATCGGGTCGAGGCCGCGCTGGCGCAGCTCGCTCGCGGCGAGGAACTCGGGGTTGCCGCCGAGCAGGATGTCCGTGCCTCGACCGGCCATGTTGGTGGCGACCGTGACCGCACCCTTGCGACCGGCCTGGGCGACGATCTCCGCCTCGCGGGCGTGGAACTTCGCGTTCAGCACCGAGTGCGGGATGCCCCGGCGGCGCAGCAACTGGGACAGGATCTCGGAGTTCTCCACCGAGACGGTGCCGACCAGCACCGGCTGCCCGGCCTGGTGCCGCTCGGCGATGTCCTCGATGACCGCGTTGAACTTGGCCTTCTCGGTCTTGTAGATGACGTCGGCGCGGTCCTCCCGGACCATCGGCCGGTGGGTCGGGATGGTCACCACGCCGACCTTGTAGACCTTGTTGAACTCGCCGGCCTCGGTCTGCGCCGTACCGGTCATGCCGGAGAGCTTGTCGTAGAGGCGGAAGTAGTTCTGGAGGGTGATGGTGGCCAGGGTCTGGTTCTCCTGCTTGATCTCCACCCCCTCCTTGGCCTCGATCGCCTGGTGCATGCCCTCGTTGTAGCGACGGCCGTGCAGGATGCGGCCGGTGAACTCGTCGACGATCAGGACCTCGCCGTCGCTGACGATGTAGTCCTTGTCGCGCTTGTAGAGCTCCTTGGCCTTGATGGCGTTGTTCAGGTAGCCGACCAGCGGGGTGTTCACCGACTCGTAGAGGTTGTCGATGCCGAGCCGATCCTCGACCTTGGCCACACCGCGCTCGGTGACCGCGATGGTGCGCTTGGAGAAGTCGACCTCGTAGTCGCCCTCGCCGTCCTTGCCTGCCTGGAGGCGGGCCACCACGGCGGCGAACTCGCCGTACCAGCGGGCGGAGTGCTCGGCCGGGCCGGAGATGATCAGCGGGGTCCGGGCCTCGTCGATCAGGATGGAGTCGACCTCGTCGACCACGGCGAAGTTGTGGCCGCGCTGGACCAGCTCGTCCTTCGACCACGCCATGTTGTCGCGCAGGTAGTCGAAGCCGAACTCGTTGTTCGTGCCGTAGGTGATGTCGCACTCGTAGGCCGCGCGGTGCTCGGTGGCCGGGCGGTTCGGCAGCACCACACCGACGCTGAGGCCGAGGAACTCGTGCACCCGGCCCATCCAGGCGGCGTCACGCTGGGCCAGGTAGTCGTTCACCGTGACCACGTGCACGCCCTCGCCGGACAGCGCGTTGAGATAGACCGGCATCACCGAGGTCAGGGTCTTGCCCTCGCCGGTCTTCATCTCGGCGATGTTGCCGAAGTGCAGCGCCGCGCCACCCATCACCTGCACGTCGTACGGCCGCTGGCCGAGCACGCGCGCCGCCGCCTCCCGGCAGACCGCGAAGGCCTCGGGCAACAGGTCGTCCAGGGTCTCGCCCTCGGCGAGCCGCTCCCTGAACTGCTCGGTCATGCCGCTCAGCTCTTCGTCGGTGAGGTTGACGTAGTCGTCCTCGATCGAGTTGACGGCGGCGGCGATCGCCTTGAGGCGGCGCACCATGCGCCCCTCGCCCGCGCGGAGGACCTTTTCCAGAATCGACACGGATCAACTCTCCCCTAGACAGTCTCGAACCATCGTAGGCGTTCCATCGGGCCGATGGTCACTGGTGGCGGTGGTCGGCCGCCGCGAAACCGACATAACACACCTACGGGCCGTCCGCCGCTCGCTCATCGGGTTACGCCGTGGGCGAACGATCCGGCACGATGTCTCGGATGGAGCCCGTGGAGATCGCCGAAGACGGGGTGCTGCTGCGTCCGTTCCGCCCGGACGACGTCCCCGACATCGTGGCCGGATGCGCCGATCCGCTGGTCCAGCGTTACCTCGACGGACTGCCCAGCCCGTACACCGAGGCCGACGGCCGCTGGTGGGTGGCCCAGGGAGCCCCCGCCGCCTTCGCCGCCGGCGGCGCCGCCTACGCCGTCACGGACCCGGACGACGGCCGACTGCTCGGCGCGGTCGGGCTGAGCCATCCGGTGCCGCAGCGCGCCCAGGCCGAGATCGGCTACTGGGTGGCGCCGTGGGCGCGCGGCCGGGGCGTCGCCACCGCCGCCACCCGCGCCCTGGCGCAGCGGGCCTTCGCCACCGGCACCGCCCGGCTGGAGCTGGTCACCCACGTCGAGAACACGGCCAGCCAGCGGGTCGCGCTGGCCGCCGGCTTCCAACCCGAGGGGGTACGCCGCAGCGGCGGGCCGGTACGCGGTGGCGGCCGACGGGACCTGACGGTCTGGGTACGCCTCGCCGACGATCCGCCCGGACCGTCCCCGCGTCCGTTGCCGGACCTGCCCGACGGCCGGCTCACCGACGGGGTGGTCGTGCTGCGCCCGCTCGGCCCCGACGACGCGGACGACATGTACCGCCTACAGACCACGCCGGAGGTGGTGGCGAGCATGGTGCCGCCCGAGCCGCCCGCTCGGGACGACGTCGACCGCAGGTGTGCCGGCGCGCAGAGCCAGTGGCTGGTCGGCCGGTCCGCTGCCCTGGTCGTTAGGGACGCGGCCGGCGACGCGTTCCTCGGCGGGTGCTCGCTGATCCACGAGCCGCCCGCGAGCCAGGCCATGATCGGCTATAGCCTGCTGCCCGCGTGGTACGGACGCGGGTACGCCACCCGGGCCGTCCGGCTGCTCACCCGGTGGGGGTTCGACCACGTCGGCCTGGCGCGACTCTGGGCGGGCACGCTGCCGGAGAACCTCGCCTCGCAGCGGGTCCTGGAGAAGACCGGCTTCCGGCGGGAGGGGCTGCTGCGCGGGCGGCTGCTCGGCGCGGAGGGCACCCGGGCCGACTCCACCGTGTACGGGCTGCTCCGCACCGACCCGACGGACTGACCGCTCGGGCGGGACCTGGCGCGCCGCCTGCGGAACTGCCGCGCCGTCTCCGGGTCGGGCGCTCCCCGATCCGGAGACGGCGGTGGGCCGCTCAGATGTCCAGCGAGATGATGCCGTAGTCGTAGGCGTGCCGTCGGTAGACCACGCTCGGCCGGCCGGACTCCTTGTCGTGGAACAGGTAGAAGTCGTGACCGACCAGTTCCATCTGGAACAGGGCGTCGTCGACGGTCATCGGCTCGGCGGGGTGGACCTTCTCCCGGGCGATGTGCCAGGGCTGGTCCTCGTCGTACTCCTGCTCCGGCCGCTCGGCCACGGCGGTGGCGGTGCCGGACTCCGCGGGCGCGGCGAGCGCGGGCAGGTCGGTCACCGGCAGACCGGCGGTGGCGGCGGCGACCGAGATCGGCGTGTGCCGGCCACGGTGTACGCGGCGCCGGTCGGCGGCGCGGCGAAGCCGGGCGTCGAGCTTGGCGATGGCCGCGTCGAGCGCCCTGTAGAAGTCGTCGGTGCAGGCCTCCGCCCGGATCACCGGGCCCCGGGAGTAGCAGGTGATCTCCACCCGCTGGCAGTGATCGGCCTGGCGCGGATTGCGCTCGTGGAACAGCTCCACATCGACACGAATAAGTTTGTGGTCGTAGCGTTCGATCTTCGCGAGCTTGTCTGCGACGTGTACCCGGTAGTGATCCGGCACTTCGACGTTACGGCCCTTGACCACGATGTCCACGTGACCTCCCTCGATCGGATGGTCTTCGATCCGAGCAACCCGGTCGCGCGTGGTGGGGACGGCCCCGTTCGGCGTCGACCGGTCAATACGGCTACGCCTCCTCTCACCGCCGGGAGTGGGTGGAATCGCCTTCCTACCCCCGACAGCCAAACGCTAACTCCTGTTCGCCCGGCAGTCACCCCCCGTCGCCAAGACCACCGGGTGATTTCCACAGCTCATACACGAAGGGGTGAAACGGAAACACAATCGGTTACGGTTGGCGCCTTCGCTCGGTCGCCGCGAGCACCGTCGCCACCGACGGCGACCACCCGTGCACGGCCAGCACCCGGCTGATCGCCGCCAGGGTGGCACCGGTGGTGACGATGTCGTCCAGCAACACCACACTCGCCCCGTCCGGCACCGGCCCGAGATCGGGGCGCGCCCGGAACGCCGCCGCCGCGGCTGCGGCCCGACCGGCGCTGTCCAGCGTGACCGAGTCCGGACGCGGCGTGGCGCGCAACGCCCGGCGGCGGACCCGCACCGGCCAGCCCGCCTCACGCAGCCGGTGGGCACAGTGGCGGGTCAACCGGCCGAGGTGGTCGCCGTACCGGGCCCGGGCCGCCGCCGGGGTGTCCGGCACCGGCACCAGCAGCACCGGGCGTACCGGACCGACCGCCGCCGCCACGACCTCGGCGAGCAGGGCACCGAGCGGTCGGGCCAGCCCGTGCCGACCGTGGTCCTTGTACGCCAGCAGGGTCTCCCGCAACGGCCCGCCGTACGGGCCCAGGGCGTGACAGGGCGGCAGCCCGGGTGGCGCGGGCACCGGCCGCACCGGCCGGGGACGCAGTGCCCCGAGCGTGGCCACGCACTCCGGACACACCCCGTGGCGCAGTCCCGACCGGCGTTCCCGGCATCCGGCGCAGTCGGCGGGCAGCACCAGGTCGGTCAGGTCTGCCCAGAGCCCGCCCAGCACGGCGACGCCTAGTAGAGGAAGAAGGGCGCGGTGGGGTTGCCCGGACGCACCCCGGCGGGCGGCGGCGTCACGTCCTGCACCTGGTCCCGCACGATCCGCTCGAACGGGTTGCTGCGGTACGCGACGCCGTTGGCCTCGTACATGAACGAGCCCGCGTACGGGGAGAGCGGCATCGTCGGGTACGCGGCCAGGTGGCTCACCTCGGCACCGGCGTCCTCCCGTAGCGGGGTCTCCAGGGCACCGTCCACACTGACGTCATAGATCGCCGGTCGACCCGCCGAGCCGGCCACCAGCAGCCGATTCTCCGCGCCCCAGTCGACCGCTGTCGGCCGGGTCAACGAGGTGACCAGTCGACGCGCCGGGCCGACCGTGGGTACACCGCCCTCCCAGCTGATCGCCGCCACGTACAGGGCACCGTCGACGATCAGGGCGACCCGGTGCCCGTCCAGTGCCGCGGCGACCCCGCTGACCCGACCCGGCAGGCCCAGTTGCACCGGCCGCAGCGCCGCCTGGTCGTCGAAGCGGTAGAGCCGGCCGTCGCCGACCACCAGCCCGTACGGGCGGCCGTGGTCGCTGCGGAGCCACACCGGCCGGCTGATCGCGGTGTGACCACGGCCCGGCTCGGTCGCGAAGTTCTCCACCACGTCCCGGCCCCGCCCGACACTCAGTCGCTGCCGGCCGTCCCCGCCGGTCACGACCAGCGCGGCCAGCACGTCGGGACCGGCCCGACGCAGCCCGGCGGAGACGATGTCGCGGTTCGCCTCGGCGGCCACCGGGACCGGCCGGTTCGGTTCACTGGTGACGGCCAGCCCGTGGATCGCGCCGTCGTAGACGCAGTACCGGGCGGTGCCGTCGAGCGTGTAGAGCGGGTTCGACGACCGCTGACCGCCCAGGTCGACCACCTTGCGGGACTGGTTCAGGATCTTGATCTCGACGGTGCCCTCCAGCTCCGGCAGAGACCAGGCCAGTTGGGTGGCGAGCTGCTCCAGACGCCCGTCGTCGGCGCCGGGCATGTCCAGGTTGACCTCCCACCGGCCGTCCGCACCGGTGGCGTTGTTGATCATCTCGGTCCGGTCGGGCAGGCCGGAGGCACCGGCCCGCAGCCACTCCGAGGGGCCTGCGGTCAACCAGCGGACCACCTCGCTGACCCGGCGTTCGGCGGGCACGACGGAGGAGAGGTACCGCTGGTCGGGCACCAGCCGGGTGCGGTCGGAGTTCCAGAAGTAGATCGACTGCGCCTGGTAGTAGCGGCGCAGCGCCTCGTCACTGAGCAGCAGCACGTTGGGCGGGTCGCTGACATAGAAGCCGGCGTCGTCCTGACCCGCCGGACCGGCGCTGATCAGCCGGAACTCGTAGGTCGACTCGGTGGCGAGCGGCGGCACCAGCATGCCGTTGGCCCGCAGCAGGCCGACCTGCTGCACGGTGATGGTGACCTTCATGCTGTCGACGTCCGGCTCGATCACCGGGTCGTCGGTCAGGCGTACCACCGACAGCGCCACCTCGCTGCCCTGCCGCTCCTGCAGGCTGGGTTTGTCGGCCGCCGCGATGAACTGCTTGACCCGCTCGTACGCCCGGTCCGGCTCGCCCGCGGCGGCGGCCAGGAAGTTGCGGACGAACGCCTCGGCGTCGCTCCCACTGGCCGTCCGGGTCGGCGGTTCGCTGCCCCGGCCCAGCGACCAGCTCGCCTCGGCGGCCGGCCCACGCTGCTCGACCTGCACCTCGGAGTGATCCGGGATGCCGCAACCTGCGGTGAGGGTCAGCGCCAGGGCGACGCCGAACACGCCACCGGCCACCCGACGCCTCACGACCCCACCTCCGCGCGCTGCTCGGGCACAGGTGGGGTCCCGCCGCCGGCCGGTGCGACGGTGAGTCCACCGGCCGGTCCCGGGCCGATGGCCAGCAGGCTCCCGGCGGGGGCACCGCCGAACGGCAGCGTCGCGTCGGCCGGGACCAGGCGCAACGGCGAGGTGGTCAGCCGGTCCCCGGCCCGCGCCGGCAGAGTGAGCCGGAACTGGGCACCCTGTCCGGGCGCGCCCCACGCCTCCAGCCAGCCGCCGTGCAGCCGGGCGTCCTCCAGGCTGATCGAGAGCCCCAGCCCGGTGCCGCCGGTCTGCCGCGCCCGCGACGGGTCGGCCCGCCAGAACCGGTTGAACACCAGCTTCTCCTCGCCGGGCTTGAGCCCGACGCCGTGATCGCGGACGGTGAGCGCCACCGCGGTCTCGTCCATCCCGAGCGTGATCCGCACCGGTCGGCCCTCGCCGTGCTCCACGGCGTTGCCGACCAGGTTGCGCAGCACCCGTTCGACCCGACGCGGATCGATCTCGGCGATCACCGGGGCGGACGGTACGTCCAGCTCGATCGTCACCCCGACCCGCTCGGCCAGACCGGAGAGCCGGTCCACCACCCGGTGCACCACCGGCACCAGGTCGGTCGGCTCGGAGTCGAGCACCGCGAAGCCGGCGTCGAACCGGCTGATCTCCAGCAGGTCGGTCAGCAACTCCTCGAACCGGTCCAGCTCGGCCTGGAGCAGCTCGGCGCTGCGGGCCACCGCCGGGTCGAACTCGTCCCGCTCGGCGAAGATCAGGTCGGCGGCCATCCGGACCGTGGTCAGCGGGGTCCGCAACTCGTGCGAGACGTCCGAGGTGAACCGGCGTTGCAGCCGCGACATCTCCTCCAGCCGCAGGATCTGTCGTTGCAGGTTGGTGGCCATCTGGTTGAACGAGGCGGCGAGCAGGGCCAGGTCGTCCTCGCCGTTGACGGCCATCCGCTGGTCGAGCAGGCCGGCGGAGAGCCGCTGGGCGGTCCGGGCGGCGACCCGCACCGGCAGCACCACGAGCCGGGTCACCAGCGCGGCGAGCACGCCGAGCAGCAGCACCAGGGCGACCCCGGTGGCGACCACGGTGGCCCGCGCCTGGCCCGACGTCACGTCCTGCACCGTCAGTGGCACGAAGTAGTAGAGCTCCACCTGACCGAACTGGGTCGGCACCGGCGTGCCGTAGACCAGGTATTTCGTGTCGTCGTCGCTGGTCAGGCGCCCGGTGACGATCTGGTTGGCCACGTTGCCGTCGGTGACCGCGGCCCGCAACTCGGGGCTGATCAACGGCCGGACGTTCACCGCCGGCGAGGTGCGGGGCTCGATCACCCCGGGGTAGCTGTCGGCGGTGAGGGCCACCACGACGCCGCTGTTCTGCTGGGGGTCACCGCCGGCCAGGTAGTTGACCGTGCCGTCGATGGTCTCCTGGAGCTGGGCCTCCTGCGGCTGGCCGTAGAGGCTGAACTGCTTGGCCGCGTACTCGGCGCCGTTCATCAGCCGGAGCTGGACGTCGGTCTTGGCGTTGTCCAGCAGGATGTTGGTGATCTTGTCGGCGATGAGGAACGCGAACCCGCCCACCAGCAGGCTGGAGACCACCAGGGTGATGGTCACCACTCGGACCTGCAACGAGCGCCGCCAGGTCTGGTGCAGCCCGGCGAGGAGCCGCGCGGCCCGGCCGCTGAGCCCACGCCACAACTCCCACGCGGCACCTCGCCGGTGGGACGTCGTGTCAAGATCCGGTAGCGGGGAGTTGGTCACAGTGCGACCAGGCTATCCGGTGCCCGCCTTGTAACCCACGCCGCGCACGGTGAGGATGATTTCCGGACGCTCCGGATCCGGCTCGATCTTGGCACGCAGCCGCTGGACGTGCACGTTGACCAAACGGGTGTCCGCCGCGTGCCGGTATCCCCAGACCTGTTCCAGCAGCACCTCGCGGGTGAAGACCTGCCGCGGCTTGCGGGCGAGCGCGACCAGCAGGTCGAACTCCAGCGGCGTCAGCTTCACCTCCTCGCCGTTGCGGCTCACGGTGTGCGCCGGCACGTCGATGGAGATCTGGTTGCCGGGCGGGCCGATGGTGAGCATCTCCGGTGCCGCGTCCTCGCCCCGCCGCAGCCGGGCCCGCATCCGGGCGACCAACTCCTTGGGCTTGAACGGCTTCACCACGTAGTCGTCCGCCCCGGACTCCAGGCCGAGCACGACGTCGACCGTGTCGCTCTTGGCGGTGAGCATGACGATCGGTACGCCCGATTCGGCCCGGATCGCCCGCGCCACGTCGATTCCGCTCATTCCGGGCAACATGAGGTCGAGCAGGACGATATCGGGTCGGTTGTCACGGAACGCGGCCAAGGCCCGTTCCCCGTCCGCCACGAAGGACGGCATGAAGCCTTCACTGCGCAGCACGATGCCGAGCATCTCGGCAAGCGCAGGGTCGTCGTCGACCACCAGTACCCGGGCTCTCATGGGGTTAATGTTTCCATCCCGTCAGTTCGGTGGGCTCGGCGTCACCCGGCACGCTACTGCCGGAGGACACGCAGTGCCCAGCACCGGCCGGTTGCACCGCTCTCGCGAAGCCACCCCGGGCCGGGCCTGCACCCGGGCGGACCGCGCGTGTCAACATGATCCCCGGGTGCGCCGCCGCGCGCCACCATCCACGCCTCCCAGGAGTACGCGTGCCCGCAGCAGGCCCCACCGCCGTGCTCCCCGGCCGCCCGCTCACCGTCGGTGAACTCCTCGACTCCGCCGTGCTCCTGTTGCGCCACCACGCCTCGACACTGCTCCCCCTCGCCGCCGTACTCGCCGTCGGCGAACAACTCCTCCTGCTGCCGCTGCGTACCGCCCTCGGTGTCGGCCCGCCACTGTGGTGGCTGCCGAACCTCAACAATCTCGGCGGGTTCTGGCTGCTGCTCGCGCTCGGGGCGGCGACCGAGGCGATGATCATCATGCTGCTCGGCAACCCGGCCGCCCGGGCCGCCGGTGGCGCGCTGCTCGGGCACCACCGCACCGCCCGGCATCTGATCCGCCCCACCGGTGGCCGGTGGGGCGCGACCGTGCTGCTCGCCCTGCTGGTGGGTGCCGGGATGCTGTTCCTGTCGCTACTCGGCCCGGCATGGTTCGTCGGGTGGGCCCTGCTCGGCGCGGTCGCCCCCGCCCTCGTGCTCGACCGGGTCACGCCACCGCGTGCGTTCACCCGCTCCGCCTCGCTCGCCGTGCGGATCGAGGGTCGCGGCGCCGCCCTGCGGACCCTCGGCTACCTGGTCTGGTGGATCCTCCGGGTCGGTCTGGGCTGGGGCAGTTTCCTCGGGTTGTCCACGCTCGGCCTGATCGAGGGCGAGGGTGCCCTGGTCGTCGCCGCAGCCCTGCTCTGGGCAGCGGTCAACACCGTCGCCTACGCCGCGCTGGCCTGCCTGGACGCGGTCCTGCACCTGGAGACCCGGATCCGCACCGAAGGGCTGGACATCCACCTGTCCCGACAACCGGCCGACGCGGCACCGGCAGCCCTGGCGGTGCACGGATGAACGTCAGCCGGTGGTGGACCGAGACCACGGCGGCACTCGGCGACCACCTCCCGCTGCCGCTGGCCGCCCTGCTGCTGGTGCTGGTCACGGCCCTGGTCGCGGTCGGCTGGTACGCCTACCCGAGCTGGGTACCCCGACGGATTCCCCGACTGCGTCGGCGTACCCGCAGCCGGGCGCAGCGCACCGAGACGACTGCGGTGCCCGCGCCCGCCGTCGTCGATGTGCCGAACCCGACCGTGCCGTCGGTCGCCGCGCCCGATCTGGCCGACCGGCTCTCCGCCGACGGCCGCTACGCCGAGGCCGTCCGGGAACGACTGCGCGCCATGCTGCAGGACCTCACCGACCGGCGCGTGGTCTGGATCCGGCCGGGCATGACCGTCAGCGAGGTCGTCTCCGCGGCCAGCACCAACCGCCCGCCCGTCGGTCCGCCGCTGACCGCCGCAGCGGACATCTTCTCCGAGCTCTGGTACGCCCAACGCGGCGCCACCGTCGAGCACGACCACCGGATGAGGGAACACGCCGACCGGTTGCGACACGTGCTCGCCGACGACGACCAGGCACCGCCGACCGTGGCCGCCACGACCGGACCACCCGGCACCACCGCCGAATCCGGCCCGACCCACCGACCGGGCCCGGCCGACGGACCAGGGGCCACATCGAGGGAGGCCACGTGGTGACGCCCCGGACCGCCCGCCGCCGGCACCGGGTGGTGATCCCGGTCGTCCTCGCCGCGCTGGTGCTCACCGTCACCCTGGTCAGTCGCGAATTCGACCAGCCCGACCAGACCGACCGGGGATTCCTCTCCCCGGTGGCCACCGGGGACGACGGCGGCAGCCGACTCGCGGCCAGCCTGGCCCGCAACGGTGTCCTGGTGCAGCGGGAGACCGAGACCGTCCAGGCGCTGCGGGCCACCCGGGGCACACCGGCCACCCTGTTCGTGCCGGCACCCGAGCTGCTGCACCCGCGTACCGTCGACGACCTCGGCCTGCTGCCCGCCGGCACCCGGCTGGTCCTGGTCGACCCGCCCCGGCGGGTGCTGGACGCCGCCGGGCTGCCGATCCGGCCCGCCGCGCGGCGGTGGGCGGCGCGGGCGGTCGCACCACACCACCACGGCCGGGCCTGCCCGCTCGCCGAGATGTCCGGCGTCGGCACCGCCGCCGTCACCCGGGCACGGTACGCGCCCACCGGGGCCGTGGAACCCGTCGAGTTCTGCTTCGCCGCCGGCCTGGCCCGGTTGCCGGGGCCCAGCGAGCGCCTGGTGGTCGGGGCCAGCGACCCGTTCCGCAACAGCCGCATCGACGAGTGGGACAACCACGCCTTCGCCACCGGCCTGCTCGCCGGCACCGGCCGGGTGGTCTGGCTCGACCTGGACGGCCCCGCACCGGCGCCGCCCGAGCCGCCGCCCGGCCCGGCCAGCCCGCCACCGGACCGGACCGACTCCGGGTACGGCGAACCCGAGAACGCCCCGGACGTGGGCACCGGCAACGGTGCGGAGAACGCCCCCGGTGACGGGTCCGGACGGGACGCGTCCGGACCCGGCCGCTCCGGGCCGGACGACTCGACCAACCCGCTCTGGTCCGCCTTCCCGCCCTGGTTCTGGGCGCTGCTGCTGCAACTGCTGCTGGCCGCCCTGCTCGTCGGTGTCTGGCGGGCCCGACGGCTCGGTCCGCCGACGCCGGAGCCGTTGCCGGTGGCTGTTCCCGCCGCCGAGACGGTGCGCGGACGAGCCCGCCTCTATCAGCGGGCGCAGGCCCACGAGAGCGCCGCCGAGACGCTGCGGGCCGCCACTCGGGCCCGGTTGGCCCGCCGACTGCACCTGCCCGCGGAGAGCCGGCACGAGGGCGTCGCCGCCACCGTGGCAGCCCGCACCGGCACCCCCCGGGAGGTCGTCGACCACCTGCTGCACGGTCCGCCGCCGACCACCGACCAGGACCTGCTGGACCTGGCCACCGGCCTGGACCGGGCGGCCTGGGCCGGCGGCGTCGATCCGGCCGGGTCACGACCGTCACCCCCCGTACCGCAGCCCCGATCCGAAGGAGACCCCCGGTGACCCGACCCGCCACCACCACCGCCGACCCGCTCGCCGCCGACCCCGCCCGGGCCGCGCTGCACCGGTTGCGCGCCGAGGTGGCCAAGGCGGTCGTCGGGCAGGACGCCGTCGTCGCCGGCCTCGTCGTCGCGCTGCTCTGCCGGGGCCACGTCCTGCTGGAGGGCGTACCGGGGGTGGCCAAGACGCTGCTGGTGCGTACGCTGGCCGCCGCGCTGGACCTGACGGCCCGGCGGGTGCAGTTCACCCCGGACCTGATGCCCGGCGACGTCACCGGCTCGATGGTCTTCGACTCGCGGACCGCGGCGTTCACCTTCCGCGAAGGGCCGGTCTTCACCAACCTGCTGCTCGCCGACGAGATCAACCGGACCCCGCCGAAGACTCAGTCCGCGCTGCTCGAAGTGATGGAGGAACGGCAGGTCACCGTCGAGGGCGAGCGCCGTGGCCTGCCCGACCCGTTCATCGTGGTGGCCACCCAGAACCCGGTGGAGTACGAGGGCACCTACCCGCTGCCGGAAGCCCAGCTGGACCGCTTCCTGCTCAAGCTGACCGTGCCGCTGCCCAACCGGGACGAGGAACTGGGGGTGCTGCGCGCCCACCACGCGGGCTTCGACCCGGGTGACCTGGCCGGCGTCGGTGTGGGCCCGGTGGCCGGTGCCGCCGACCTCGCCACGGCGCGCGCGGCGGTCAACCGGGTGCACGTCGCCGAACCGCTGCTCGGCTACGTCGTCGACCTGTGCCGGGCCACCCGGGCCGTACCCGCGCTGGAACTGGGCGCCTCACCCCGTGGCGCCACCGGCCTGCTCGGCGCCGCCAAGGCGTGGGCCTGGCTCAGCGGTCGCGACCACGTGGTGCCCGACGACGTGAAGGCGATGGCCCGACCCACTCTGCGGCACCGGCTCCGGCTGCGCCCCGAGGCCGAGCTGGAGGGCGTCGCGGTCGACGCCGTGCTGGACACGGTGCTGGCCACCGTGCCGACCCCACGATGACCTGGCGGGCGGCGGCGCTGCTCGCGGTGGGCGCGCTGACCCTGCCGCTGTGGCCGGCCCCCTTCGTCGGGGTGGCGGTGATGGTCGGCGCGGTCCTGCTGCTGCTCGTCGTGGACCTCGCGCTCGCCGCGCCGCTGCGGTCGCTCACCGCCGCGCGGGACGGCGAACGGGCCGTCCGGCTCGGCGGGACCGCCACCGTCGTGCTGCACCTGGGCAACCTCTCCGGTCGGCCGTTGCGGGCCCAGGTCCGCGACGCCTGGGTGCCGTCGGCCGGGGCCCGACCCGACGTACCGCCGAGCCGCGTGGTGCAGGTCGCCCCCGGCACGGTGGTGGCGCTGCCCAGCCGACTGACCCCGACCCGCCGGGGCGACCGGCTCGCCGTGGCGCTGACGGTCCGCTCGTTCGGGCCGCTCGGGCTGGCGTTCCGGCAGTGGAGCGGTCGACCGGCGACACCGCCGTGGACCCTGCGGGTGCTGCCCCGCTTCGACTCGCGCCGGCACCTGCCCGAGAAGCTGGCCCGGCTGCGGGTCATCGACGGTCGCCAGGTCGGCCGGGGACGCGGCGCGGGCACCGAGTTCGACACGCTGCGCGAGTACGTGCCCGGCGACGACGTACGGTCCGTCGACTGGCGGGCCACCGCCCGGCGGGGCGAGGTGCTGGTGCGGACCTGGCGTCCCGAACGGGACCGACGGGTGGTCTGCGTGCTGGACACCGGGCGTACGTCGGCGGTGCGCCTCGGGGACGAGCCGCGCCTGGACACCTCGATCGAGGCGGCCCTGCTGCTCACCGCGCTGGCCACCCGGGCCGGCGACCGGGTCGACGTGTTCGCGGCCGACGCGGTGCCCCGGGCGTCGGTCAGCGGCGCGGAGCGACCGGCGCAGTGGAGCCGGCTGGCGCACGCGCTGGCACCGCTGCAACCCGCCCTGGTGGAGACCGACTTCCGCCTGATCGCGGGCGAACTGCTGCGCCGGCACCGCCCACGGAGCCTGGTCGTCCTGCTCACCGCGCTGGAGCCCGGCGCCCTCGGCGAGGGTCTGCTGCCGGTGCTGCCCCGGCTGGCCGCCCGGCACCGGGTGGTGGTGGCGGCGGCCCAGGACCCGGTGCTGTCCACGCTCGCCACCGGAGAGCCCCAGCGGGTCGAGGACGCCTACGCGGCCGCCGCCGCCTGGCGCACGCTCGCCGAACGTGACCGGCTCACGGCCGCCCTGGCCGGCCACGACGTCACCGTCATCGACGCTCCCGCACCACGGCTCGCCTCCGCGCTGACCGACGCCTACCTCCGGCTCAAGTTCACCGGCCAACTCTGACCCGACACGTCGCCACCGTCGCCCCTGGCCCGGGAGCCGAGCAGGAAGACGTACGCCAGGAAGGCGAGCCAGGCGACGACGCCGACGGCGATGCGCAGGGCTACCGGCACCGGGGCGGGGGTGACGAACGCCTCGATCACCGCCGAGATCGCGAAGACCACCACCAGGCCGAGGGCGACCACGACACCGTCGCGACCCGCCCGGGCCACCGCCTGCCCCCGGGTGAGCTGCTCCGGCGGCGCGATCCACGCCCACCCGAGGCGCAGCCCGACCCCGGCGGCCACGAACACCCCGGTCAGTTCGAGCAGCCCGTGCGGGGTGATCAGGCCGAAGAAGACGTCCGCCCGGCCGTACCCGACCATCACGCCGCCGACCACGCCGATGTTCACCACGTTCTGCCACAGCAGGTACACCACCGGGACGATCAGCACGCCTGCGGCCAGGCACTTGGCGGCCAGCCAGGCGTTGTGCGTCCACAGGTGGAAGGCGAAGGTCGGCGCGGAGAACTCGGTGTAGTAGCCGGCGAAGCCGGACTCCACCAGGTGGGCGGCCTCCGCCTCGCCGACGAACGCCGCCGCCGTATCCGGATTGTCCGCCACGAACCCGATCAGGGTGAAGGTGAGCAGCGTGAAGGCGGTCGCCACCGCGCACCACCAGGGTGCCGCGCGCCAGACCGCACCGGGGAAGTCGACCAGCGCGAACCGTCGGAGGACCGCCCACGAGGGACGGGGCCGGTCGGTCAGCCGCGCCCGGGCCCGGAGCACCACCTGGGAGAGCTGGCCGACCAGGGCCGGATCGGGCGAGCGACTGCGCAGCATGGAGAGCTGGGTGGTGGCCCGCTGATAGAGCGCGACCAACTCGTCGACCTCGTCTACGGTCAACCGTCGGCGGCCGGAGAGCTGGTCCAGCCGGCGCCACTCCCCGCCGTGCTCGGCGACGTACGCGTCGAGATCCACCGTCCACCCCCGTCCGCGCGATCATAGTGTTCACTGTGCGGGTGAGCACAGCAGCATCGCGACCGTGGAACGCCCCGGCCTGGGGCGATGCCGAGCTGGTCAGCGGTGAGGCGGTGGAGCTGGACGTACGGGCCGCCCGGATCGGCTCCCGGGTGCTCGCGCTGCTGCTCGACGTGCTGATCCAACTCCTGTTCGGTCTGCTGCTGGCCGCGCTGGCCGGGTTGGGTCTGGCCGCGCTGCCGAACGGTGCGATCGACGCGGCCACCGAGCGGGCGCTGCTCACCATCGGGTTGGTGCTGCTGCTGGTGGGCTACCCGGTGCTGTTCGAGCGGCTCAACCACGGCCGTACCCCCGGCAAGGCGGCGGTGGGGTTGCGGGTGGTCAGTGTCGACGGCGCCCCGGTCGGGGTGCGCCAGTCACTGGCCCGGGCACTGGTCGGGGTGGCCGTCGAGTGGCCCGGTCTGGTGCTGCCGCTGCTGTCCTGGGTGGCCGGGGTGACGGTGATGCTCAGCGACTCCCGGGGACGGCGTCTCGGTGACCTGGTGGCGGGCACCATGGTCGTGCACACCCGCACCGCGACGTCCTGGCGTCCGGTCCCGGCCACCCTGCCGGCGTTGCGGGGCTGGGCGTACACGCTGGATCTGAGCCGGCTCGATCCGAAGCTGGCCCTGGCCACCCGGCAGTACCTGGCCCGGGCCCACCTGTTCACCGGTGCGGCCTCCGACGACCTGGCGCTGCGGTTGTGGCGGGAGGTCGCCACGGCGATCACCCCGCCGCCACCGGGCGGACTGCCGGCGGCGGTCTATCTGGCCGCCGTGCTCGGCGAACGGCACCGGCGGGCCCGGCACCGGCTCGCCGAGGAGCGGGTGCTCACCGCCGTGCTCTGGCCTCGGCTCGGCCTGCTGCCGGAGGCCGACCGGCCAGCCGGCCCGGCGAGCGCGCCGCTCGGCGTACCGTGGCCACGGCCCGCCGCCCCCGGGCATCCGGGCACCGTGGCGCCGGAACCGCCCCGCGCGCCGGTGCCGACCCAGAGCCAGCCGGCGGTACGACCGTCCACGGTCGCCGAGTCCGACCGGACTCCGGTGCCCGATGTCGAGCGCGCACCTGGGAGGCCGTGATGAGAGGTCTGTTGCCGTGGTTGGCCGTGCTCGGGCTGGTGCTGCTGCTCAGTGCGCTGCGGCTGCGCACCCTGGCGGCGGTGGTCTCGCTGACCTGGCTGGCCTGGTGCGTCTGGACCTGGGTCCGGCCCGCCCGCCGCCAGGACCGGCCCCGCTGACCGGGCGGGCCGTGCTGCGGCCGTGGGATTAGAAGTCCCCTGCGCCACCCACTGAGCTACGGGCACGCGGCGATTCGCCGCCCCGGAGACGAACGACCGGGCCGGGTCGACCTGAGGTCGACCCGGCCCGGTACGTGTCGGTCAGTAGCGGTAGTGCTCCGGCTTGAACGGCCCCTCCTGGCTAATGCCGAGGTACGCGGCCTGCTCCTTGCTGAGCGTGGTCAGCTTGGCGCCGAGCGCGCCCAGGTGCAGCCGGGCGACCTTCTCGTCCAGGTGCTTGGGCAGCACGTACACGCCGATCGGGTACTCGTCGGTCTTGGTGAACAGCTCGATCTGGGCGATCGTCTGGTTGGCGAACGAGTTCGACATCACGAAGCTCGGGTGCCCGGTGGCGTTGCCCAGGTTCAGCAGGCGGCCCTCGGAGAGCACGATGATCGAGTGCCCGTCGTCGAACGTCCAGAGGTCGACCTGCGGCTTGATGTTCTCCCGGGTGACGTCCGAGCGCTTGGCCAGACCGGCCATGTCGATCTCGTTGTCGAAGTGGCCGATGTTGCCGACGATGGCCTGGTGCTTCATCCGGGCCATGTGCTCGTTGGTGATGACGTCGAAGCAGCCGGTGGCGGTGATGAAGATGTCCGCCTGCTCGACCACGTCCTCCAGGGTGGCGACCTGGTAGCCGTCCATCGCCGCCTGGAGCGCGCAGATCGGGTCGACCTCGGTCACCACGACCCGGGCGCCCTGGCCGCGCAGCGACTCGGCGCATCCCTTGCCCACGTCGCCGTAGCCGAGCACGACCGCCATCTTGCCGCCGATCAGCACGTCGGTAGCGCGGTTGATGCCGTCGATGAGCGAGTGGCGGCAGCCGTACTTGTTGTCGAACTTGCTCTTGGTCACCGAGTCGTTGACGTTGATGGCCGGGAAGAGCAGCGTGCCGTTGCGGTGCATCTCGTAGAGCCGGTGCACACCGGTGGTGGTCTCCTCGGTCACGCCCTTGATGTCGGCCGCGATCCGGGTCCAGCGTCCGCCGTCCTCGGCGATCGTGCGGTGCAGCAGACCGAGGATGACCGCGTACTCCTCGGAGTCGGCGGACTCGACCGGCGGCACCGTGCCGGCCTTTTCGAACTCCGCGCCCTTGTGCACCAGCAGGGTGGCGTCACCGCCGTCGTCCAGGATCATGTTGGGGCCACCGACGGCTGCGCCGTCACCGCCAGCAGAGCCGTCCGGCCACGCGAGCGCCTTTTCGGTGCACCACCAGTACTCCTCCAGGGTCTCGCCCTTCCAGGCGTAGACCGGAACACCGGACGGGGCGTCGGGGGTGCCGTCCGGGCCGACCACGATCGCGGCGGCGGCGTGGTCCTGGGTGGAGAAGATGTTGCAGGACGCCCAGCGGACCTGCGCGCCGAGCGCGACCAGGGTCTCGATCAGGACGGCGGTCTGGATCGTCATGTGCAGCGAGCCGGTGATCCGTGCGCCCGCGAGCGGCTGCGCCTCGGCGAACTCACGACGGATCGCCATCAGGCCGGGCATCTCGTGCTCCGCGAGACGGATCTCCTTGCGCCCGAACTCGGCGAGCGACAGGTCCGCCACCTTGTAGTCGCCCTCGGCGAGGGAACGCGGGCGGGCCTCGGACGACGTTCCGTTGCCGGACGCCGGGAGGGTGCTGGTCATGAAAGCTCCTGTCGGACGATGGTGCTGCGCAACCACCCACCTTACGCGCGCTGTCCGGTGCGGGACGGCCTGGTTGCGGACAGCACACGGGGCGGCCGGTCGTGGACGTGTGCCGCCCAGTCCCGCCCGCCCCGTGCATCCCCCCGGTTTGGTTCCCCCGCGCGTTCTCGGACCTTCGTCGCGATAACGCTGCGCACCCATAGAGTCACACTGCGCTAGATGCGAGTCAAGCGATTTCGGGAAAGTCGGACTTGCGAGTTCGGGTGACGGCGCGGATCCTGGTCCGTCGGAATCAGAGGGAGCCGGTCGAGGCGACGTAGATCTCGCCCGCACCGCGCACCGTCAGCGCACCGCCGTCGGCCGGCCCCACCGCCGCCCGCCCACGCCCCAGCGTCACCGGCGCGACGCCGTCGGCGACGGTGACCTCCCCGGAGGTGCAGAGCAGCACGCGCGGCCCCGGCACGGTGAGCGTCACCTCGGGCCGGTCGCCCCGCACGGTCACCCGGTGCAACGCGAAGTCCGGCACCGGCACCGGCCAGGTCACCACCCCGTCGGCAACCGGCCGGGACGACACCACGGGCTGGTCGAGCACCTCGAACCGGAGCACCCGCAGCAGTTCGGCCACGTCGACGTGCTTGCGGGTCAGGCCGCCGCGCAGCACGTTGTCGCTGGCCGCCATCACCTCCACCCCGGTGCCGCGCAGGTAGGCGTGCAGGTTGCCGGCCGGCATCCAGATCGCCTCGCCCTCGGCCAGCCGTACCCGGTTGAGCAGCAGGGCGACCAGCACCCCCGGGTCGTCCGGATAGGTCTGCGCCAGCATCGCCACCAGGTCGGCGTCCGGGCCGGTCACCGCCGCCGTCCGGGCCGCCGTCACCAGCCCGGCCCGCTCCGCCTCCGGCCAGGTCAGCAGCGCACGGACCGCCTCGGCCAGGCCCGCCGGCCCGGCACTCAACGCGTCCAGCACCGGCCGCAGCTCCGGTACGCCCAACCCGGCCAGCGCCTTGGCCGAGACCGCCGGGTCCCGGAACCCGCACAACGCCTCCATCGGCCCCAGCGCCACCAGCAACTCCGGCTTGTGGAACGGGTCGACGTAGTTGCGCGCACCGTCGACCTGGGCGTACTCGGCGGCATAACCGGCTCGGGCCTGCTCCGCGTCCGGGTGTGCCTGAAGGCTGAGCGGCGCCTGGGCCGCCAGCACCTTGAGCAGGAACGGCAGCCGTACCCCGAACCGGTCGATCGCCGGCTGGCCCAGCCACCGGGCCGGGTCGGCGGTGAGCACGTCGGTCAGCGTGGCCGGACCGTCCTCGCGCGACACGGTGGCCGGCGCGCCCGGGTGCGCGCCCAACCACAGCTCAGCCTCCGGCCCGTCACTGGGCACCGGCCGTCCCTGGAGCTCGGCGATCGCCGAGCGCGAGCCCCAGGCGTAGTCCTTGATCGGTCCGTGCAGCAGTTCCACCGGTCAGCTCTCCCGTCGACCGGACGCCTCCGCCGGCCCCGCATTCGCGTGATACACGTCCGGCTCCAGGTAGATCACCCGGGCCACCGGCACCGCGGCCCGGATCCGGGCCTCCACCGCGTCGATGTTCCGGGCCACCTCCTCGGCGGTCTCGCAGCGCGACACCGCGACCTTCGCGGCCACCAACAACTCCTCGGGGCCGAGGTAGAGGGTCTTCATGTGGATGATCCGCTCCACCTCCGGGCCGGCGGTGACCGCCTGCTCGATGGCGGCCACCTCGGTCGGTTCCGCACCCTCACCGAGCAGCAGGCTCTTGGTCTCGATCGCCAGCACCACCGCGATGGCCACCAGCAGCACCCCGATCATCGCGGTGCCCGCCGCGTCCCACCGACCGTCCCCGGTCGCCAGCGTCATGCCCACCCCGAACAGGGCGAAGACCAGACCGACCAGCGCGCCGAAGTCCTCCAGCAGCACCACCGGCAGCTCGGGCGCCTTGGAGCGGCGGATGAACCTGGTCCAGGACTCCCGCCCCCGGACCAGGTTCGACTCGACGATGGCGGTGCGGAAGGAGAACGACTCCAGCACGATGGCCACCAGCAGCACCGTCACCGGTACCCACTGCCAACTGGTGATGCCGTGCGGGTCGGACCACTTGTGCCAGGCTTCGTAGAGCGCGAAGAGACCACCGAGGCTGAACAGCACGATCGAGACCAGGAACGCGTAGACGTAGCGCTCCCGGCCGTAGCCGAAGGGGTGCTGCGGGGTGGCCGCCCGGCGGGCCCGCTTGCCGCCGAGCAGCAGCAGCGCCTGGTTGCCGGTGTCGGCGACCGAGTGGATCGACTCGGCCAGCATCGACGACGAGCTGGTCAGCAGGTACGCGACGAACTTCGTCACCGCGATGCCGAGATTGGCCAGCAGCGCCGCGACGATCGCCCGTGTGCCACCCTGGCTGCTCACGCCGTGGATCTCCCGCGGCGTGAGCAGCCGGTGCGAGGAGCCGGGCCACCGGGCCGGCCGGCTCGCTCGCTGCGCTCGCTCACTGGTTGGACAGCTCCTTCATCTCCGTGATCGCCGGCACCGCCATCGGGTCCAGGCCGTGCGCCAGCGCCAGGTAGATCGACGCGAAGTCGGGCACCGCCACCAGGGAGGCCAGACGCTCCAGCGCGGAGCCGCCCTCGGCGGTGACCACGTCGCACCGTACGCCACGTCGCTCGGCGAGGATCTGCACCGCCTCCGCGCGTCGCTCCTCGACCGCCAGCGGCTCGTCGGTGTCGTCCTCGGCGTTCAGGCCCCCGTCGCGCAGCAGGACCAGCCGCAGCCGGGTGTCCCCACCCTCGGAGTCGTCCGGGTCGGCGAAGATGTCCCGCTCCCCCTCGGCGAGGCCGCCGAACACACCGTCGAGCAGACCGACGCGGCCCCGGCCCGCCTCGCCGAGCGCCCCGGTGACCACCGGGTACCGGGCGTTGGCGGAGAGCGTGTCACCGAAACGGCGGGCGGCGACCGAGGCCAGCGGCGACGAGCCCCAGACGATCGGGATCGAGCCGGCCAGGCCGAGCGCCAGCGACTTCGCCGGGTTGACGAAGGACTCGGCGGTCGGGCGGCACCGGTCGGCGTCGGCGTCCAGCCGGGCCGCCGTCTCGGCCAGGTCCGCCTCGTTCACCTTGACCAGGCCGAGGGCCCGCGCGGCCATCAGGACCGGCACGGTGAGCCCCCAGAGGCTGGCTCGGGCCGGAGCCCGCCGGGGCACCGGGATGAACGGGGCACGGGCCCGCTCGGCCACCGAGTGCAGCGGTGAGTCCGGCGGGGCCACCGCGACCAGCCGGGCCCCACGGCGGTGGGCGGCCTCGGCCGCGCCGAGCGCCTCGGGGCTGCGCCCGGAGGCGCTGATCGCGATCACCACGTCGGCCGCGCCGACCCAGCCGGGTACGCCCGCGCTGCGGTGTGCGATGACCGGCACCGGGCAGCGTGGCCCGGCCACGGTGGCCAGCACGTCACCGGTACGCCCGGCCGTGCCGATGCCGGCGATGACGACCGCCCGGGGACGCCCGTCGTCGCCGAGGACCCCGAGGTTGGCCTCGGCGGCCAGCGCCGCCGACTCACGGACCTGAGCGCCGGCCGAGGCGGTGTGCCGCAGCATCCCGCCCGGATCCCGCTCGGCCAGCGCCTGCGGATCGTCGAGGAGCCGGTCGTCGGCGTGGCGGTGGCCGCTGACGCCGGCCGTTCCGTCGATCACGACCGCTCCGCGGGGCCGCGCGCCTCGTCCAGCAACAGCACCGGCACGTCGTCGCGGACCTCGAAGATCCGGCCGCACTCCGTGCAGGTCAGCGTCGCGGCCTGCGCGTCGTAGTCGAGCGGTGCATGGTGTGTGTCCGGGCAGGCGAGGATTTCCAGCAACTGCGGGTCGAGGGCCACTGCGCGGCTCCTTCCACGTATGCGGCTTCACCGATCGACGGTGCCGACCGGCGCGAGCGATCCTATCGGCGAACCACGGCCAGCACGTCGTCGCGCAGGGCGGTCATCCGCTCGGCGGTCGGTGCCTCCACGTTGAGCCGCAGCAACGGCTCGGTGTTGGAGGCACGCAGGTTGAGCCAGGCCCCGTCCGGGAAGCGCAGGGTGAGCCCGTCCAACTCGTCGACCTCGGCGTCCGGGTACGCGGCCCGCACCTCGGTCACCTTCGCGGCCTGGTCCCGTACGGTGGAGTTGATCTCCCCCGAGGCGACGTACCGCTCGTACTCGGCGGCCAGCGTGGACAGCGGCAGCGGCTGCTCGCCGAGCGCCGCCAGGGTGTGCATGGCGGCGAGCATCCCGGTGTCGGCGAACCAGAAGTCCCGGAAGTAGTAGTGCGCCGAGTGTTCGCCGCCGAAGACGGCGTTGGTGCGCGCCATCTCGGCCTTGATGAACGAGTGCCCCACCCGGGCCACCACCGGTTCGCCGCCGTGCTCCCGGATGATCTCCGGCACGGCCCGCGAGGTGATCAGATTGTGGATCACCGTGGAGCCCGGGTGCCGGGCCAGTTCCCGGGCCGCGACCAGCGCGGTGATCGCCGAGGGCGAGACCGGCTCGCCGCGCTCGTCGACCACGAAGCAGCGGTCCGCGTCACCGTCGAACGCCAACCCGATGTCGGCGCCGTGCGCCACCACCGCGCGTTGCAGGTCGACCAGGTTGGCCGGGTCGAGCGGGTTGGCCTCGTGGTTGGGGAAGGTGCCGTCCAGCTCGAAGTAGAGCGGCACGATGTGCAGCGGCAGCGCCGACAACGCGGCGTCGCCGAGCACGCTCGGCACGGTGTGCCCGCCCATGCCGTTGCCCGCGTCGACCACCACGGTCAGCGGACGGATGTCGGAGAGGTCCACCAGCGTGCGCAGGTGGGCGGCGTACGCGGCGAGCAGGTCCCGACGCTCGACCGGCGCGGTCGGCGCACCGAGCGGCTCGTCCTTGTCGAGCAGGGCCTGTGCCCGGTCCCGGACCTCGGCCAGCCCACTGTCCTGGCCGACCGGGCGGGCACCGGCGTGGCACATCTTGATGCCGTTGTACTGCGCCGGGTTGTGACTGGCGGTGAACATCGCCCCGGGCAGCCCGAGCGCACCGGAGGCGTAGTAGACCATGTCCGTCGAGGCGAGCCCGATCTCGATGACCGGGCGGCCCTCGGCGCGTACGCCGGTGGCGAAGGCCTCGGCCAGCTTGGGCCCGGTGGCCCGCATGTCGTGCCCGATCAGGACGGCCTCTCCGGTCGGGCCGGCCCCGTCGAGCATCTGCGCGAAGGCGGTGCCCAGGGCGCCGGCCACCCGCTCGTCCCACTGGTCCGGCACCGTCCCACGGACGTCGTAGGCCTTCACGATCTGGGACAGATCAGACACCGGTTCCACTCCTCGGCCGCAGGTCGGTCAACGCACCTGAGCGTAACGGAGCGCCGGGCCCCGTCCCGGCTCAGCCGGAGAGCCCGCGTCCCGGTTCGTCCCCGTCCCCGCCCTCGGGCCGTCCCGGCACCGCTGCCGAACCGGTCTGACCCGGTGTCGGCGACACCGGTGGAGCCGAGACCGGCGGGACCGCCGGAGGTGCCGAGACCGGGGGAACCGCAGGCGGTGCCGACACCGGTGGGACCATCGGCGGCGCGGAGACCGGCGGGACCATCGGCGGCGCCGACACCGGTGGCACGGCGGACCCGGTGGCGACCGGTGGCGACGTGCGGGGCTGGTCATCGGGCTCCGGCCGGGCGCCGTACAGACCGCCGGACGGGCGCGGCGACGCCGGGGCACCGTAGACCCGGGGCGCGGCGGGCCGGGCGCTGCCGTACACCTGGCCGGGGGACGCGGGCGGCACCGGCGGGACGCCCCAGCCGGACGGCGACGGTGGTGGGGCGACCGCACCCGGCGGCATCGGCGGCGCGACGACCGGGCCCGGCGGCACGGCACCCGGGCCCGGCGGCACCGACGCGGCACCGTGGCTCGCGCCGGAGCGGTAGGTGGTGCCACCCGGGTTGCGCGGCTGCGGGATCTCGACCCGGTCCCGACGCTGCCGCCGGTCCCTCCGGGACCGGACGATCAGAAACACGATGAGCAGAGCGCCGAGGGCGACCATGCCGATGCCGAAGTACATCACCGGCGATCCGCCGGAGGACTGGTTGACGGCCTGGACGGAGTGCGCCCAGTCTCCGGCGTGAGCCGGCGCGCCGCCGAGCACCACCATGCCGCCCAGGAACACGCAGAGCGTCGCGAGACGCGCCGTGTGGCGACGTACCGACATGACCACCCACCGTTCTTCCCCCTGACGGGGGACCGCGGTCAGGCTACTACCGGGGCACGACCTCGACCGGTCGGCGAACACTCCGCAGGTGTGCCGCATCACGCTGGCGCCGGTACGCCGAGGCGGCATCGGATCCCGCACCGCGCTCCGGCGCGACTCACCCTCGGTAAGAACGGCCGTACGCAGTGCCACGACGGCGGGCTCCTCCGGTAAGTTCCCGGTGTGATCGACCGCGAGCAGGCCGAGCAGATCGCTGCGGTGTGGGCGCGTCGCGACTCGTTACGCCTCGGGCACGAGTGTCGACCATCGGTCACCGAGTTCGACCTCGGTTACGTCATCACCTCCACGGTGTCCACGACAGCGCGGGCGCTCCCCGGTGACCTGCCGACCACGGTGGTCGACAAGCACACCGGTGAGGTGAGCACCTGGCCCCGGGTGGCGGCCGACGTGGTCGAGCGGCTCTACCGGCGCAGCCGTCCGAGCGGACCACCGGTGCCGCGGACCGTGGACCCGGCCGGTCAGCTCATGCGGGAGGTCCACCGGCTGCCCACTCCGACGGTCACCGCGCATCTCACCGTCGAGGGGCGGATCTTCACCGCCCAGGGCGCAAAGGGCGACCTGCCGCTGCGCCACCATCCGCTGCTCGACGCGTACCTGGACGGGCTGCCGGCCGGGCACCTGGTCCGTGGTGCCGAACGACACGCGGAGGTGGTGGTCGTCTCCGACGTGCTGCACCACTACGACCACCGACGCGCGGCCGAGGGCATCGCCCCGATGAGCCTGGGCGACGCCAAGGGTCTGCTGGCGCCGGCCCGCGCCGAGGTGTTCCGGGTCCGCGAGCCGGGTGACCCGCACGGCGGCCCGGCCGAGCGGCCCTGCGACTCGTGCCTGACCCTGCTGGTGGACTTCGCCGTCCTGCCGGACACCGCCCGGGACCAGGTCACGCCCAGCTCGCCCGGTCCGGCACCGGACCCGACCCCGGGTCGGTTCCCGCCGCAGGTCGCGTACGCCCTCGTCGCCGCAGGCTGGCGTCCGCACCAGGGGGACGAGGCGGCGGCGACCGCGACCCTCCGGGACGTCCGCGCGGTACGCGGCCGGACGCACGAGCACCCCGGCTTCCCCGCCGCGATCACCGCCCTCGCCGCGTTCGCGAACCTCTCCAGCAGGCTGCGCGGCCCGGGGCAGCAGGTCTGGATCTCCCCGTTCGACCTACGGGCGCGTCAGGTGGCGCACACCGCCGACTCGCTCGCCGACTTCGCGGCGGTGATCGGGGCACGGCTGTTCCCGATCGGCACCGAGGAGCAGCACAGCGTCCTCGCGGTGGACGAGCGGGGCCGCGTCTTCGCGCTGGACCAGGCCGGCGAGTGGTTCCTCGGTGCGGACCTCGACGCCGCCCTGGTCACCCTGCTGTCCGGTCACGCCCCGGCCCGGGTACGCGACGACGGCTCCTGGTGAGCCGGGTCTACAGCCGGATGCCGGTGAGGACGGTGACCCGGGGGTCGGTGTAGTCGTCCATGGCGCTGCGCAGCCCCTCCCGTCCCACCCCGCTCCCCTTCACCCCGCCGTACGGCATCTGGTCGGCCCGGTACGACGGCACGTCACCGACGATCACGCCGCCCACCTCCAGCGTCCGCGCCGCCGCGAAGGCGACGTCCAGCCTCCGGGTGAAGACACCGGCCTGGAGCCCGTACGCCGAGTCGTTGATCGCCGCGAAGCCGGCCTCGTCGTCGGTCACCCGGTCCACCACGAGCACCGGTCCGAACACCTCCTCGGCCCGGACCCTCGCCTGACGGGGCACCCCGCTCAGCACCGTCGGCGGGTACGTCGCCCCGGACCGCCGGCCACCGGTCTCGACAGCGGCCCCGCCCGTCACCGCCTCGTCCACCCACGCCTCCACCCGTCGGGCCGCTTCCTCGGAGACCAGCGGCCCCACGTCGGTGGACTCGTCGGACGGGTCACCGGTCCGCAGTTCCCGCACGGCGGCGACCAGTCGGGGCAGGAAGCCGTCGTAGAGCCACTCGTGCACGAAGACCCGCTGCACCGCGATGCAGGACTGCCCGGCCTGATAGTTGGAGAAGGTGGCGATCCGCTGCGCGGCGAAGGTGAGGTCGGCGTCCTCCGCCCAGTCCGCGCAGATCAGCGCCGCCGCGTTGCCGCCCAGTTCCAGCGTGACGTGCTTGTCCGGTGCGGCCCGGCGGACGGCCGCGCCGACCGGGCCGGAGCCGGTGAACGAGACGACCGGCAGCCGGGGGTCGGTGACCAGCTCGGCGGCGCGGTCGTTGGGCAGCGGCAGCACCGAGAACATCCCGGCCGGCAGGTCGGTCTCGGCCAGGATCTCGCCGAGCAGCAGGGCGGTGAGCGGGGTGGCCGGGGCCGGTTTGACCACCACCGGCGCGCCGACCGCGACGGCCGGGGCGACCTTGTGCGCCACCAGGTTCAGCGGGAAGTTGAACGGGGTGATGCCCAGCACCGGGCCCTTCGGCACCCGCCGCACCAGGGCGATGCGGCCGGTGGCGGCCGGGTCGGTGTCGAGCCGTTGCAGCTCGCCGGAGAAGCGCCGGGCCTCCTCGGCGGCCCACCGGAAGGTGGAGACCGCGCGGCCCACCTCGGCCCGGGCCCACTTGACCGGCTTGCCGTTCTCGGCGGTGATCAGCGCGGCCACCTCCTCGGCCCGCTCGGCGAGCCGGCGCGAGACGTGGTCCAGCGCCGTGGCGCGGGCGTGCGCGGGCAGTTCGGCGGCGGCCGCGGCCACCTCGGCCGCCGCCGACACGGCGGCCTCGACCTGCTCGGCGGTGGCGAGGGTGGTACGCCCCACCGCCCGGCCGTCGTACGGGTGGTGCACGGTCAGCTCCCCGGCACCGTGGGCGGGACGGCCGGCGACGAAGAACGGGGTGGGTTCCACGTATCGCAGCGTAACCCCGGCAGTCGCCCACGGAAACGGTCGCGCTAGACCTTGTCTGCCGCGAATTCAGTAGCGAAGATGGCACGAAGATTGCGATAACCGCCGCAGCGCGACCCCCGGACCCCTCGGAGTGATCCAGTCATGAGTGACCAGCAGAAGCTGCGCAACTTCGTCAACGGCGAGTACGTCGAGCCGGCCGACGGCGGCTACGCCGACCTGATCGACCCGTGTACCGGGGAGGCGTTCGCCCAGGCCCCGGTCTCCGGTGCCGCCGACGTCGACGCCGCCATGAAGGCCGCCGCGACCGCCTTCGAGAGCTGGCGGGACAGCACCCCGGCCGAGCGGCAGAAGGCACTGCTCAAGCTCGCCGACGCGGTCGAGGCGCGGGCCGCCGACCTGGTCGACGCCGAGGTCCGCAACACCGGCAAACCCCGGCAGCTCACCGCCGACGAGGAACTTCCGCCGGCCGTGGACGAGTTCCGCTTCTTCGCCGGGGCCGCCCGACTGCTGGAGGGGCGGTCGGCCGGCGAGTACATGGCCGGGCACACCTCGTACGTGCGGCGCGAGCCGATCGGGGTCTGCGCCCAGGTCACGCCCTGGAACTACCCGCTGATGATGGCGGTCTGGAAGATCGCCCCGGCGCTCGCCGCCGGCAACACGGTGGTGCTCAAGCCGTCGGACACCACGCCGGTGTCGACGCTGCTGCTGGCCGAGATCGCCGCCGAGTACCTGCCGCCGGGCGTGTTCAACGTGGTCTGCGGCGACCGGGACACCGGCCGGGCCCTCGTCGCGCACCCCACCCCGCAACTGGTGTCGATCACCGGCTCCACCCGGGCCGGCATGGAGGTCGCCGCAGCCGCCGCCCCCGACCTCAAGCGCACCCACCTGGAACTGGGCGGCAAGGCACCGGTGGTGGTCTTCGACGACGCGGACGTCGCGGCGGCGGCCGAGGCCATCGCGACCGGCGGCTACTTCAACGCCGGCCAGGACTGCACCGCCGCGACCCGCGTGCTCACCGGCCCCGGCGTGCACGACGACTTCGTCGCCGCCCTGACCGAGCAGGCCCGCAACACCCGCACCGGCGGGCCGGACGACGAGGACGTGCTCTACGGCCCGCTCAACAACGCCAACCAGCTCGCCCGGGTACGCGGCTTCGTCGACCGCCTGCCGGATCACGCCGCCGTGCAGACCGGTGGCGCGCAGGTGGGCGAGCGGGGCTACTTCTATGCGCCCACCGTCGTCTCCGGCCTGCGCCAGCAGGACGAGATCATCCAGGACGAGGTGTTCGGGCCGGTCATCACCGTGCAGCGGTTCTCCGACGAGGACGAGGCGGTGCGCTGGGCCAACGGGGTCGACTACGGCCTGTCCGCCTCGGTCTGGACCCGGGACCACGGTCGGGCGATGCGGATGACCCGGCGGCTCGACTTCGGCTGCGTCTGGGTGAACACCCACATCCCGTTCGTCTCCGAGATGCCGCACGGCGGGTTCAAGCACTCCGGGCACGGCAAGGACCTCTCGGTCTACAGCCTGGAGGACTACACCCGACTCAAGCACGTCATGCACAACATCGAGGGCTGAGCCGGTGAGCGTCGGAAACGAGCCGGGTACGGTGCCGCCGACACCGTCCTCGGACGATCTGCACAAGCGGCGGGGCGCCGCCGTGGCCCGGGGCGTTGGAAGCGTGATCTCCTCCTATGTGCACAGCGCCTCGGGCGGCACCGTCACCGACGTCGACGGTCGAGAGTGGATCGACTTCGCCGCCGGCATCGCCGTCACCAACGTCGGCAACTCCGCGCCCCGAGTGGTCGAGGCGGTACGCGCCCAGGTCGAACGCTTCACCCACACCTGCTTCATGGTCGCCCCGTACGAGTCGTACGTGGCGGTCTGCGAACGCCTCAACGCGCTCACCCCGGGCGCCTTCGAGAAGCGGTCGGCGCTGTTCAACTCCGGTGCCGAAGCGGTGGAGAACGCGGTGAAGATCGCCCGGCACGCCACCGGGCGACCGGCGGTGGTGGTCTTCGACCACGCGTACCACGGCCGGACCAACCTGACCATGGCGTTGACCGCGAAGAACATGCCGTACAAACACCGGTTCGGGCCGTTCGCCGGTGAGGTCTACCGGGTACCGATGTCGTACCCGCTGCGGGACGGCGGACTCGACGGCGCCACCGCCGCCGCACGGGCCATCGAGATGGTGGAGAAGCAGGTCGGCGCGGAGAACGTGGCCGCGCTGCTGATCGAGCCGATCCAGGGCGAGGGCGGCTTCGTCGTACCCGCACCGGGGTTCCTGCCGGCGCTGCGCACCTGGGCGACGGCGGCCGGGGTGGTCTTCGTCGCCGACGAGATCCAGACCGGCTTCTGCCGCACCGGCGACTGGTTCGCCTGCCAGCACGAGGGCGTCGAGCCGGACCTGATCACCCTGGCCAAGGGCATCGCCGGTGGACTGCCGCTGGCCGCCGTGACCGGGCGGGCGGAGCTGATGGACGCGGTGCACGTCGGTGGCCTCGGCGGCACGTACGGCGGCAACCCGATCGCCTGCGCCGCCGCGCTGGCCACCATCGAGACCCTGCACGAGCTGGACCTGGCCGCCGCCGCCTGGCGGATCGGCGCGACCATGACGGCTCGACTGCGCAGCATCGCCGCACGCGATCCCCGGATCGCCGAGGTACGCGGCCGGGGCGCGATGCTCGCCGTGGAGTTGGTGCAGCCGGGCACCCTGACCCCGGACCCGGCTGCCGCGTCGGCGATCTCGGCCGCCTGCCACGCCGCCGGTCTGCTCACCCTCACCTGCGGCACCTACGGCAACGTGCTGCGCTTCCTGCCCCCACTGGTGATCTCCGACGCCGACCTCACCCGCGGGCTGGACATCCTCGACGCGGCCTTTGTGTAAGGAGGGGTCCCCTGCTAACGCCTCGTGCATAGCAGGGGACCCCTCCTAACAGCTCAGCTCAGCGCAGCTCAGCTCAGCTCAGCGCAACTCAGCGCAGCACCTCGACCACGTTGTTGCGGACGAGGTTCTTACCCGGCTCGCGGATCTGCTCCAACGCGGCGGAGTTGAGCAGCACACAGCTCGCCGACGGGCCGGTCACCGTCACCGTGACTGCCCGGTCGTTGTCCAGGTTGGTCACCCGCAGCCGGGTGCCGACCGGGAACCGGTCGCTGGTCGCACCCGGCCCGGCCGCCTCCTCGAAGAAGGTGATCGGGCCCGGGCAGGCCGACGCCGTGCCGGGTCGGGCGGCCGGCGGGGAGAACGAGCCGGGCCGGTCGGCGGGCCCGCCCGGCGCTGCCGTGTCCGGCCGCGCCGCCGGGCCGTCCAGGCGCTCCACGAGGTTGCGCCGGATGACGTTCCGGCCCGGCTCGCGGACCAACTCCATGGCGGCGGAGTTGAGCAGCACGCAACTGCCGGACGGTCCGACCACGGTCACCTCCGCCGACTTGTCGTTGTCCAGGTTGGTCACCCGCAGCCGGGTGCCGACCGGGAACCGGTCGCTGGTCGCGCCCGGCGCGCCGCCCTCCGCCGAGAATGTGATGGAGCCGGGGCAGGCGCTGCGCCCGGTCGGGCCGCTGTCGGCGAACCCGAGCCCGGTGCCCACCGCCACGGTCGCCGCGGCGACCACCGCCACCCCCGCCGCCAACACGTGCTTCCGTTGCAGCCTCACCTGTCGCCTCCCGTACTCACCGCCTGCGTTCAGGTGTCGGTACGGCCTGGGAGCGCTATCCAGTTCACCGGCGTGACGCGTATCGAAAACAAAGTTTCGGATGAACTCTGCGGCATGCCGGTCACACCGGTCCGTAACAGGTGTGCGGGGCTCCGGTCAGCAGCGCCCAGTACCGATCCCCGTACGACCAGTGCCACCACTCGGTCGGGTAGTTGACCATCCCGGCGCCGGTCAACGCGTCGACCAGGATGCGGCGGTTCCGGCGGGCCGCCTCGCCGATCGTCGGCGCGGCGGTGAAGCAGGCGTTCCCGCTCGCCTCCGGGGTGGCGTCGACCGCCGTACCCATGTCCACCTCCACCCCGTCGGCGGTGCAGAGCGTCAGGTCCACCGCACCACCGGTGCTGTGCGGCGCGACCTCGACCGGCGAGACGAACTTCGTGGTCTCCTCGTACACCCGCTCCGGCGACCAGTCGGGATGCGCCCGCCGCAGCTCGTCGTGATAGCCGGAGAAGATCTCCAACTGCACCCGGTACGGCCGGTAGCCCTCGATCACCAGCAGGCGCAGCCCGTCGGGAAGCGCGTCCTGCGCGGCCAGCAACCGCTCCGCCACCCCCTTGCGCAGTCGCGCGTACGCACCCTCGGGGTCGGCCGCCCGCCCGTCCAGCCGCAGTTCCGGTATCCCGCGCAGGTCGACGAGGGGCTCACCGTCGTCCGCGCCCGGCACCGCCGCGACCCGTGGATCACAGAGCAGGATCACGGCACCTCCCCCGTGCCGCCGGGCCGCTCCGCGTGCCGGCTGATCGCCAACGCGACGAGCCGGTCCACGATCTCCCGGTAGCCGACGCCGCTCTCCGCCCACACCTTCGGGTACATCGAGTGCGCGGTGAAGCCGGGCATGGTGTTCAGCTCGTTGACGTACAGTTCGCCGGCCTCCTCGTCATAGAGGAAGTCGACCCGCGCCAGCCCCCAGCCGCCGATCGCGGCGAACGCCCGCAGCGACAACTCCCGGATCCGCTCGGTCACCTCGTCCGACAGCACCGCCGGGACCACCATCGGGTCGCTGTCGCCGAAGTACTTCTGCCGGTAGTCGAACCAGCCACCGGTGACCGTGACCTCGCCGACCGCCGACGCCTCCGGCCGGTTCCCACCGAGTACGCCGCACTCCAGTTCCCGCGCGGTGACCCCCTGCTCCACGATGACCAGGTTGTCGTGTCGCAGCGCCTCCTCGACCGCCGCCGCCAGGTCGTCGCCCTCACCGACCCGGGAGATCCCGATCGAGGAACCCATCCGGGCCGGCTTGACGAACAGCGGCCGGCGCAGCCCGACCACCAGCTTCTCCGGGTCCTCGGCGGCCCGGTAGGTCGGCGCGTCGAAGGAGACGTACGGCGTGACCGGCACCCCCTCGGCCCGAAGCGCCCGCTTCATGGCCACCTTGTCCATGCCGACCGCCGAGGCGAGGATGCCGCAGCCCGCGTACGGCACACCGAGCGATTCGAGCAGCCCCTGCACCACACCGTCCTCACCGAACGGGCCGTGCAGCACCGGGAAGACCACGTCCAACTCGGCCTGCACCGCACCCGGCGGGTCGGCCGCGGTCACCAGCGCGGTGCCGCGCCGCCACCCGGCCCGCAACTCCACCGCCGGGCCGGTCACTGTGAACCGGTCGTCGATGGCCCGTTCCCCGCCGGTGCCTTCCAGGAACTGACGTAACACGTCGTCCGGCATCAGCCTGAACCGACCGCTGCGGGTCACCCCGATGGCGACGACCCGGTACCCGCCGCCGGACAACGCCCGGGCCACCCCGAGCGCCGAGGCGCAGGAGACGTCGTGCTCCGCCGACGGCCCACCGAACAGAATCCCGATCCGAACCTCTGCACTCATACCGCCACTCCTTCTCTTGGCAGGACCGGGGTCGCCAGCCGGGCGACCAGGTCCGCTTCCACGTTTCCGCCGGTCAGCACCACGCCGACCGTGCGCTGTCGAGAGCCGTCTCCGGGTACGACGACCGGTGCGGCGGAGCCGACGATGACGCGCGTCGCACCGTCGGCGGCCAGGCTCAGGGCACCGGCCAGACCGGCCGCGCCGGAGGGCTCGGCCAGCACCTTCAGCTCCATCAGGAGCAGCCGGAACGCCGCCGCGATCTCGTCGTCGTCCACCCGGATCACGCCGCGCAGGCGGGTCCGCAGGATGTCGAAGGGCAGCTCGCCGACGCAGGACGGTCGCAGCCCGTCGGCGATCGTCGCCGCCGGCGGGACCGGCGTCGGTCGACCGGCGACCAGGCTGTGCGCCAGGGAGTCGCAGCCGACCGGCTCCACGCCGTACACGTCGATGGGCCGGTCGGCGGCGGCCAGGCAGGCACCGGCGACGCCGCCGCCCCCACCGACCGGCAGGATCAGCGTGTCCAGCGGGGTGCCCGCCCGCTCGGCGTCCTCGATCAGTTCGAGGCTGGCGCTGCCCTGTCCCGAGATCACGTCCGGGTGGTCGTACGCGTCGACGATCGGGTGACCGGTCTCGTCGCTGATCCGGCGCGCGACCGCCAGCCGTTCCTCCACGCTGGAGCCGGCGAGGACCACCCGGGCACCGGCCCCGCGGGCCCGTGCCACCTTCGACGGCGTCGCGTCGACCGGCAGCACCACCGTGGCGGCCATCTCGTGCCGACGGGCCGCCAGGGCGACCGCGACGGCGTGGTTGCCGGTGCTCTGCGCGACCACACCGCCGTGACCGGCGGCCGCGAGGCGCCCCACCGCGTACAGCCCACCCCGCATCTTGTACGAGCCGCCGGTCTGCAGGTTCTCCGCCTTGAGCAGCACCTGCGCGCCGACCAGCCGGTCGATCACCGGGGACCGCAGCAGCGGGGTACGCAGCACCTGGCCGTCGAGCCAGCGCGCGGCCGCTGTCACGTCGACCGTTCGCCGATCGGGTTCGGCGGCATCGGTGTGGGACATGTCGTCTCCCTTGTCGAGTCGATCGGCGCGCGGCGAGCCGGCAGGTCGAACAGCCAGGTCGCGCGCGCCGCCAGCAACGCCCGGTGCAGGCCGAGGCTGAGCGCCAGCACCAGGACGGTGAGCGAGAACGGGTAGCCGAAGGCCAACGCGAGCCGGGCGGAGTCACCCAGGTCGGCGATGGGTTCGGCGATCAGTCGGTGCAGGAGTGCCAGCACCGGCATGTGGATCACATAGATCGGCAGCGTCTGGCGACCGAGAGCGGCGAGCGGCTCGCGGATCAGCGGCCACCGTGCCAGTTGCACCGCCAGGGCGACGCCGACCAGCACCGCGACGACGGAGACCAGCGGCGTCACCCCGGGCACCTGCCCGGCTCCGGTCACCCGCACGGCGGCCAGCACGGCGAGGTACCCGCCGGCCGCCAGCAGCAGACGCCCGGTGGTCACCCCCGCCGACCAGCGCTGCACGTACCGGCGCAGGTGCAGGCCGGCGAGGAAGAACACCAGGTTCTGATAGAGCCCGCCCCGGTTGCCGGGGGTGTCGAGCAGCCCCACCGCGGCGACCGCGCTGAGCGCACCCGCCGCGGCCAGCAGCAGCGCCGGGTGGACCCGCCGCAACGCCTTGGCGAGTACGAAGTAGAGCGCCAACGCGTACAAGTACCAGAGGTTGGACGGGGTGACCGTCAGCTGTGCCAGCAACTCCCCCGGGTTTGTCGCCCGGTCGGTCGGGAAGCCCGGCGCGAGGGCCAGCAGGGCGGTGTGGATCAGCAGCCAGATCACGTACAGGTAGAGGAACCTGGCGATGCGCGGGCGGCCGACCGCCCGCCACGGGCGTTGCACGGCGGTGGCCGCGAACATCCCGGAGATGGTGAAGAACAGCGGCATCCGCATCGGCAGCAGAAGTTCGCCGAGCGTCCCCCAGGCGCCCGCCACCGGCACCTCCAGCCGCCAGTCGATCTGGAGGTAGTCCTTCATGATCACGTGCCAGAGGAGGACCAGCAGGATGCAGCCGCCCTTGGCGACGTCCGCCCAGTCCAACCGCCCGCCGCTCGGGCGGGCGCCGGTGGTGGGCGCGACCAGCTCAGGAGTGCGCACAGGGTCTCCTCATCCGACGAAGGACGGACATTTCGCGCAGGCGAAAGGTGATGCTCCGGACGAAACGACGATTGCCAGGGGTGAAGCGTTCACTGTGGAACGAAGATTGGTGTGACCTATGCCGATGGATTCGTCACCGAGGTGACGGGACGACGGTCTCGTCGGCTCAGGGCGCGTGGGGTAGCTGGACGTCGACCCGCAGTCCGCCGTACTCGGCGGGGCGGGCGGCGATCAGCCCGTCGTGCGCCTGGGTGATCGAGCGGGCGATGGCCAGGCCGAGACCGGCACCGCCGCTCTGGTTGGTGCGGTCCCGGGCCAGCCGGCGGAACGGCTCGAAGAGCCCGGACACCGCCTCGGCCGGCACCACCTGGCCGGTGTTGACCACGGTCAGCGCCGGGTTGCGGCCGACCGTGACGCTGATCGCGCCGCCCCGGTGGTTGTACTTGATCGCGTTCTCGATCAGGTTGGTGACCAGGCGTTCCAGCAGCACCCGCTCACCCATCACGGTCCGGGGCTCCAGGTGGGTGCTGACGGTCACCTCGGCCTCGGTGATCCGGTCCTGGTACGCGGCCAGCACCTCCTTGACGACCTCGTCGAGGCGCTGCGGCAGGCGGGACCGCAGCCCCTGGTCGCTCTCGCTGAGCGCGAGGAGTCCCTCGATCAGCCGTTCGTTACGCTCGTTGGTCTCCAGCAGTTGGCCAGTCACCAGCTCCAGCTGCTCGCCGCTGAGGGAGCGGGCCATCCCGACCTCGATCAGCGTGCGCTGCACGGCCAACGGCGTACGCAACTCGTGCGAGGCGTTCGCGGCGAACCGCCGCTGCCCCTCGTACCCGGCGGCGATGCGCTCCATCATCTCGTCGAGCGACCGGGCCAGCCGGGCCACCTCGTCGTTGCCGCGCATCCGGATCCGGTAGCCGAGGTTCTGCGGCCCGACGTTCGAGATCGGACCGGCGAGGTCCCGGACCGGACGCAGGCACCAGACCGCAGCGGCCCAGATCGCCGCCACCGCGAGCAGGAACACGACCAGGCCCAGCAGCGGAAGCGCGAGACCGGTGAGGCCCCGCGCCGGCTCACACACCAACCCGCCGCCGGGCAGCCCGCTGGAACAGAGCCCCCGGACCCGCCACCACAGCTCGCTCACCACCGACACGGTCAGCCCCGGCAGGGCGTACCCGGCGATCAGGGCGACCACGCCGACCAGCACGATCCTGCGACGCGGGGTCACGACGCGGCACCGATCCGGTAACCGGCCCGGGGCACGGTGTGGATGACCTGAGGCGTACCGAGCTTCTTCCGCAAGGTCATCACGGTGACCCGGACGGTGTTGGTGAACGGGTCGGCGAACTCGTCCCACGCCTGCTCCAGCAGCTCCTCCGAGCTGACCACCCGCCCGTCCGCGCGCATCAGCACATGCAGCACGGCGAACTCCTTCGGGCTCAGGCTGACCGACCGGCCGTCCCGGGTGACCGAGTGCCGCGCCACGTCCAGCGCCACCCCGTGCTGCTCCAGCACCGGCGGCACCGCCGGCGCGGACCGCCGACCGAGCGCCTGCACCCGGGCGACCAACTCGGCGAAGGCGAACGGCTTGGTGAGATAGTCGTCGGCGCCGAGCCCGAGCCCCTCCACCCGGTCCCGGATGCCGGCGGCGGCGGTGAGCAGCAGCACCCGCGTACCGGAACCGGACCCGGCCAGACTGCGGCACACCTCGTCGCCGGTGTGGCCCGGCATGTCCCGGTCCAGCACCGCCACGTCGTAGCGGTTGACCCCGATCCGCTCCAACGCGCCGTCACCGTCGTAGCAGACGTCCACCGCCATCGAGAGCCGCCTGAGGCCCTCGGCGACCATGTCCGCCAGCAGCCGCTCGTCGTCCGCCACCAACACCCGCACGCTCTTCGCCCCCGTGGTCCGTCGTTTGCCGGGCATACGTTCGCAGGCGGAAGATAAGGGTTTCGTAAGTGCCCGCCGCAGCAATACTCCACGTCCACGACGCCACTACAAACGGCGGCGTGCGCCAACCGCCCCCGCGCGCCTGATCAGTACTTACGTCCCGCCCCCACCCCCACCACGTGACAGAACGTGACCCACCTCACGCTCGCAAGGGCATGCGCGATCCAGTGGACGACCCCACTACGGCTGCGGAACGGGCCCACCGGGCACCAAGGTTGTTCAGGCGATCTGACGAAGATCGTTGCCGTAGTCGAAGATGATGCGAAGCCGGGCTCCGAGCGCGTTGGCGTACCGACTCAACGTGGCGACCTCGTTGACGTCGAGGTCGCCGTTCTCGATCTGGCTGACCCGCCCTGGGGTCACTCCCATGAGCTCGGCCACCTCTCGCTGCGTGAGCCCGAGCCGCTTGCGTTCCTCAGCGAGGTGATAGGCGCTCACCCACGCCTCGGTCCTGGCACGCTCCTCGTCGTGGGCGGCGTCGTCACCGCCGAGCTCCGCACGCACCTCGTCCCAGTCGTGGAACTCGGTCACGATTCCCCCCTACGCTCGTACTCGCTGTCGAGCCACGCCTTGTAGGCCAGCTCGGCCAACGGGATGTTCTCCTTGTACCACTGCGTCCAGTTGTGCGCCTTGTTACCGGCGACCAGAAGCACCGCCTGCGACCATGGATCGAAGACGAACAGCACACGAATGGCGACATCCCGACCCGACCTCGGTCGCAACTCCTTCAGATTGCTGACGCTGCTCCCCCGAAGCGTGTCAACGAGGGGGCGCCCCAACCCCGGCCCGATCTCCGCCAACATGTCCACGGCCACCCGGACACGTTCGTAGGTATCCGAGTCGTCCCGACGGAGATCCTGGAGCCACCGGCGGACCTCTCCCGTGACTCGGACCTGCCAACGGCGGCGACCAGAACCCATGGCAGAACTATAGCCCGAGCTAAACCCAGCAAGGTGCCGTCGCGGGTCAGCGGCGGTCGAGGAGGGGTTGGGTGGGGTTCCAGGGTGGGCCGCCGGCGGCGTCGCGACGGCGGCGGGCGATGGCCGACAGCGCCTCCAGCACGACCCGGTTGCCGAGGTACGCGGTGATGTCGGCGTGGTCGTACGGCGGGGCGACCTCGACCACGTCCACCCCGACGACGGGGAGTTCGTAGCAGACCCGACGGACCGCGTCGAGCAGTTGTCGACTGGTGAAGCCGCCCGGTTCGGGAGTGCCGGTGCCGGGGGCCATGCCCGGGTCGACCACGTCCACGTCGACGGAGAGGAAGACGCCCTCGCACTCGTCGGTCGCGATGCCGAACGCCTCGGTGAGGCAGTCGTCCAGGCCACGGGCCACGATCTCGGTCATCTCGTACGAGCGCATCCGCTGCTCGGCCATCCAGGACAGGGTCGAGGGGCCCGGCCAGTAGCCGCGCAGGCCGATCTGGAGGAACCGGTCGCCGCGTACCGCGCCGGACTCGATCAGTCGACGCATCGGCTGGCCGTGGCCGTGCAGCGAGCCGAACTCGATGTCGCCGGTGTCGGCGTGCGCGTCGAAGTGCACCAGCGACACCCGGCCCAGCCCGTGGTGCCGGGCTACCCCGGTGGCGTCGGGCAGGGCGATGGAGTGGTCGCCGCCGAGGACCACCGGGATCGCACCGGCCGAGGCGACCGCGTACACGGCGGTTTCCAGCGCGGACAGCGACCGTTCGATGTCGCCGGAGAACATCTCGACGTCACCGGCGTCGTAGACGCACATGTCGCGCAGCGCGTCGACGCGCAGCGCCAGGGACGGGCGGGAGCCGTCGTGCGGCAGGTAGCACGCCTGCCGGATGGCGGACGGGCCGAACCGGGTGCCGGGGCGGTGCGAGGTGCCGCCGTCGAAGGGCGCGCCGATGATCACCACGTCGGCGTCGGCGTACGTGACGGGCTCCTCGATCGTGCAGGGCGGTACGCCGAGGAACGTCACGTCGGGGCCGTACATCGGGCCGTACCGGGTCATCGTTCCGCCATTCCCCACGGCGAGCCGTACGCGGTGAGCAGGTCGAGGAAGGGCTTGGGCGGCAACGCCTCCGGACCGAGCACCCCGCTGCCCGACCACACGCCGTCGGCCAGCAACTCCAGGGCGACGACCGGGTTCACCGCGGTCTGCCAGACCACCGCCTGGTGGCCGTACTCGCGCATCGACCACTCGTTGTCGACCACGTGATAGAGGTAGACCCGGCGCGGCTGACCGTCGGTGCCGATGCCGGTGACGTACGTGCCGGCGCAGGTCTTGCCGCGCATCCGGTCGCCGAGCGTGGCCGGGTCGGGCAGGCAGGCGGCCACCACGTCACGCGGCGACACCGACACCGGGCCCACCCGCACCGGCTCGGTCGCGGCGAGACCGAGTTTGTGCAGCGTCTTGAGCACCTCGATGAACTCCGCGCCGAGGCCGTACTTGAAGGTGACCCGCTTCGCCCGGACCCAGCGCGGGATCAGCAGCACCTCCTCGTGCTCCACGTTGACGCACTCGACCGGCCCGATCCCCTCGGGGAAGTCGAACACCTCCGGCTCGCTGAACGGCTCGGTGGTGAACCAGCCCCGGCCGGCCTCCCAGATCACTGGCGGGTTCAGGCACTCCTCGATGGTGGTCCAGATGGAGAACGACGGGGCGAAGTCGTAGCCGTCGACGGTCAGGTTCGCCCCGTCGCGTACCCCGATCTCGTCGATCTCGCGGAACAGCTCGTCAGCGGCGTAGCGGGCGAAGACGTCGGAGAGGCCGGGTTCGACACCGATGCCGCACAGCGCCAGCCGCCCGGCCGCCGTCCACTGGTCGGCCGCCGCGAACTGCGCGTCGCCGAGCATGACGCCGGTCTCCTGGTGGGGACGGGTCGGGTGCGGACGGGACAGCGACATCGCCATGTCGAGGTAGTCGGCGCCGGCCGCGTACGCACCGTCGAAGATCGGCATGACGAAGCGTGGGTCGACCGCGTTGAGCACGTGGGTGATCCGGTGTTCGCGGCAGAGTGCCGCGACCGCCTCGGCCGAGGCAGCGTCGACGCCGGCGGCGACGAAGCGGGCGTCCCGTCCGGCGACGGCCCGCGCGGCGCGGGTCTCGTCGTGGTCGGCGACCACCATGGTGTCGAAGAAGGCACGTCGGGCCGCGATGGCGACGACGGCGGAACCGACGCCTCCGGCCCCGATCAGCAGCACACGCATCACGAGTCGAACCCCAGACCGAAGCGATCGAGCGTACGGAGCCACAGGTTGCGCCGCCCCTGAGCGGCGTCGGCCCGGGCCATGGACCAGCGGGTGAGCCCGATGCCGACTGCGCGGGCCGGTTCGGGCGGGAACGGCAGTGGACGGCTGCGGACCAGGTCGAGCCGGGTCAGCGGGCTGTCCACGCCGTCGAGCAGGTCGAGCATCACCCGGGCACCGAACCGGGTCGCCCCGACGCCGAGCCCGGTGTACCCGGCCGCGTACGCGAGCCGACCCGAGTACGCCGTGCCGAAGAAGGCGCAGAACCGGGTGCTGGTGTCGATCACCCCGCCCCATCGGTGGCTGAACCGGACGTCGGCGAGCTGCGGGAAGGTGGTGAAGAAGTGGCGGGCGAGGGCGCTGAAGGTGGCGTCGCGCTGTTCCAGTGCCGGCGTCATCCGGTTGCCGTAGTGGTAGACCGCGTCGTAGCCGCCGAACAGGATCCGCCCGTCGTCGGTGAGCCGGTAGTAGTGGAACTGGTTGCCGGTGTCGGCCAGCCCCTGCCGATTGCGCCAGCCGACGGCGTCACGTTGCGCGGGCGTCAACGGCTCGGTCGTCAACGCGTAGTCGTACACCGGCACGATCCACGTGCGCAGGCGGCGCAGCAGCGGCGGGAACGCATTGGTGGCCAGCACCACCTTGGCGGCACGGACCGCCCCGGGACTGCCGTCGGCGGCGACGGTGCGCGCCAGCAACGCGCCGGTGTCCCGGTACAGGCCGGTGACCCGGGTGTGCTCGTGCACCCGTACGCCGAGGTCCACGCAGGCCCGGCGCAGTCCCCAGGCCAACCGCGCCGGGTCGAGCATCGCCACCCGGTCACGGTCCCACAGTCCGCCCAGGTACGTCGGCGAGTCGACCTCGGCGCGCACCTCGTCGGCGTCGAGCAGGCTCACGTCGTGCCCGTACCGCCCGGCCAGCGCAGCGTCGGCGGCCAGCCCGTCGAGCTGGTACGGCTCGACCGCCACCGACAGTTCGCCGGTCCGCGCGAAGTCGCAGTCGATCCGGTGCTCCGCCACGGTCGCGGCGATCGCGTCCAGGTTCTCCCGGCCGAGCCGCTCCAGCGTCCCGATCTCGTCCGGGAACCGCTGCACCCCGTTGGCCAGCCCGTGCGTCAACGAGGCGGCGCAGAACCCGCCGTTGCGCCCGGAGGCCGCCCAGCCGCAGGTGCCCGCCTCCACCAGCAGCACGTCCCGCGCCGGGTCGGCCTGCTTGGCCAGCAGGGCGGCCCACAACCCGCTGTAGCCGCCCCCGATCACCAGCAGGTCGGCGGTGGTCGGGCCGGGCAGCGGCGGCAACGGGTCGGGGCGTTCCGGCCGGTCGAGCCAGAACGGCGCGCGTACCGCGTCGGCCAGCGCCCGGCCGGCGGATGGCCCGGTCATGACCGGCTTGTCGCCCGGACAGCCGGCACCGCGATCGCCGCCCGGCGGGCCCGTCGCCCCCGCAGCATGCTGGCCAGCACCAGCAGCAACGCGATCGCGAACATGGCGGTGCCGATGACGTTGACCTGCGGCGGGATGCCCCGCTGGGCGGCACCCCAGACGTACATCGGGAACGTGACGGTGGTGCCGGAATTGAAGTTGGTGATGATGAAGTCGTCGAAGCTGAGCGAGAACGCCAGCAGCGCGGCGGCCACGATGCCGGGCAGCACCAGCGGCAGTGTGATGCGGCGGAACGTCTGCCACTCGCTGGCGTAGAGGTCCATCGCGGCCTCCTCCAGCCGCCGGTCCATCCCGGCCAGCCGCGCCTTGACCGTCACCACCACGAACGACAGGCAGAACATCACGTGCGCGATGACGATGGTCCAGAAGCCCAGCGGCACCGCACCGGCGACGAAGAGGGCCAGCAGCGAGGTGCCCATCACCAGCTCCGGCGTGGCCATCGGCAGGAAGATCAGCACGTTGAGCCCGGACCGTCCCCGGAACCGGTGCCGGACCAGCGCGAACGCCATCAGCGTGCCGAGCGCGGTGGCCGCGACGGTGGCGATGAAGCCGATCTGCACGCTGCGGACCACGGCGTCGCACATGTCGGAGGTGGCGCACGGGTTGCGCCAGTTGTCGAGCGTGAACTCGTGGAAGTCGTAGGAGAGCCGGTTGGAGGGGCGGTTGAACGACAACGCGCCCACCACCGCGATCGGCAGGAACAGGTAGCCGAGCACCAGCAGGGCCACGCCCATCACCCAGTGCTGGGCGAACCACCGGGAGATCTTCACAGCACCTCCTCGGTACCGGCCCGCCGCAGATAGACGAAGACCACCGCGAGGATCGCCGACATCAGCAGGAACGACAGCGCCGCGCCCTGGGGATAGTCCAGCCGGACCAGGAACGCCGAGTCGATGACGTTGCCGATCATGTACTGGTTGGGCGTGCCGAGCAGTTCGGCGTTGATGTAGTCGCCGGTGGCCGGGATGAAGAACAGCAGCGTCCCGGCGATCAGGCCCGGCATCGACAGCGGCAGGGTGACCCGCCGGAACGTCTTCAGCGGGCTGGCGTACAGGTCGCTGGACGCCTCCAGCAGCCGGTAGTCGAGCCGCTCCAGGCTCGCGTACAGCGGCAGCACCAGGAACGGCAGGAAGTTGTACGTCAGGCCGAGCACCACCGCGATCGGGGTGGCCAGCAGCCGCCCGTCCGGACCGAGCAGGTGCACGTCCCGCAGCAGCCCGACCAACCAGCCGTTGTCCGACAGGATGGTCTTCCAGGCCAACGTACGCACCAGGAAGCTGGTGAACATCGGGGCGATCACGCAGACCAGCAGCAGGTTCTTCCACCGGCCGGCCTTCTGCGCGATCGCGTACGCCAGCGGGTAGCCCATCAGCAGCGCCAGCACCAGGGCGATGCCCGCGTACAGGAACGAGCGGCTGAACTGCGGCCAGTACGTCTGCAACGCCACCGGGTAGTTCCCGAACGCCCAGGTCATCGCGTACCCGGTGGAGAGCGTGCCGTTCGGGTCATAGAGGCTGGCGGCGGCGAGCTGCACCAGCGGCAGGGCGAAGAAGAGGAGCAGCCAGGCCGCGCCCGGCAGCAGCAACAGGTACGGCAGGAGGCGGTACCGCCCCGATCGGGCAGCCGGCGGCGGCGACGCCGGCTGCCCGGAGCCGGTGGGTACGTGGGCCAGCGCGCTCACGCCGTGGTCTCGCTTCGCTGGCTCATGAGGACGCACCGACCGGCTCGTCCAGAACCGGAGTGGTCCGGTCCTCCTCGTCGGCGCGGCGACCGAGCAGGAAGGCGTGCTGCGGATCCCAGTACGCCACGGCCCGCTCGCCGACGGCGAAGCGCTGCTGCGCCCCGCTGTTGGCGACGAAGACGCTCAGCTCGGTGCCCCAGCCGGTGCGCAGCAGGTACTGCGTGCTCACCCCGACGTAGGAGGCGTCGGTGATGGTGCCTTCGAGGTGCTGGTTGCCGGCGGGCACCTGCACGGCGGCCCCGACCAGGTGCAGTTTCTCGGGGCGTACGCCCAGGAAGACCGGCCCCTGGTCGGCGCGGGCCCGCGCCGACGGCACGGAGAACCGCGCGCCGTGCGCGGTGACCAGGAGGTCGTCGCCGTCGGTGCTGGCGACCTCGCCCGCGATCAGGTTGGACTGGCCGAGGAAGTTGGCCACGAACGCGGTCGCCGGGAACTCGTAGATCTCGGCGGGTGGGCCGAGTTGCTCGATCCGCCCGGCGTTCATCACCGCGACCGTGTCGGCCATCGTCATGGCCTCCTCCTGGTCGTGGGTGACGTGCACGAAGGTGATGCCGACCTCGGTCTGGATGCGCTTGAGCTCGATCTGCATCTGCCGGCGCAGCTTGAGGTCGAGCGCGCCGAGCGGCTCGTCCAGCAGCAGCACCTGCGGGTGGTTGATCAGTGCCCGGGCCAGCGCGACCCGTTGCTGCTGCCCACCGGAGAGCTGGGCCGGGCGACGCCGCTCGTACCCGTCGAGCTGCACCAGCGACAGCATCTCGCGGACCTGCCCGTCGACCGAGCGGATGCCGCGCCGCCGCAGGCCGAAGGCGACGTTCTCGAAGATGTCCAGGTGCGGGAAGAGAGCGTAGCTCTGGAACACGGTGTTGACCGGCCGCTTGTACGGGCGCAGCCGGGCGATGTCCCGGTCGCCGAGCAGCACCTGCCCGCTGGTCGGCTCCTCCAGCCCGGCGATCATCCGCAGCGTGGTGGTCTTGCCGCAGCCGGACGCGCCGAGCAGGGCGAAGAACGAGCCCTGCGGAATGGTCAGGCTCAGGTCGTCGACGGCGGTGAACGGGCCGAACGTCTTGGTGAGGTTGGCCAGCCTCAGGTCGCCGGCCGGAGTGTCCCGCGCCATCGTCACGCTCCGATAACCTGCTGGAACTTGGTCTCGTACTCGCGCTCCTGCTGCTCGTCCAAGGCCATGAAGACGCGGGCCTTGGAGAGGATCGCCTCGTCCGGGAAGATCAGCGGGTTGGCGGCCAGCTCCGGGTCGATCTTCTCCATCTCCTCCTGCGCGCCCTGCACCGGACAGATGTAGTTGACGTATGCGGCGAGCTGGGCGGCGATGGCCGGTTCGTAGTAGTGGTTCATCAAGGCCTCGGCGTTGCCCTTGTGGGTCGCCTTGTTCGGCACGAGCATGTTGTCCGACCAGAGCGTCACTCCGGAGTCCGGCACCACGAACTTGATCTGCTCGTCGTCGAAGCCGAGCTGGATGATGTCGCCGGACCACCCGATGCACGCCGCGATGTCGCCCTTGGCCAGGTCGGGGGCGTAGTCGTTGCCGGTGAACCGGCGGATCTGCCCGGAGCTGACCGCCTTCTTGAGCTTGTTCAGGGCGTCGTCGAACTGGTTGGCGGTGAAGTCGGCCGGGTTGTGACCGTTCGACATCAGCAGCAGCCCCACGGTGTCGCGCATCTCGGTCAGCGCGGTCACCTTGCCCTTGAGGTCGGGGCGGGTGAGCAACTCATCGACGGTCCGGATCTCCTTGGTGACCCGCCCGTTGTACGCCAACCCGGCCAGGCCCGACTGCCACGGGACGGCGAGGTGGTTGTCCACGTCGAAGGGGCGGTTCCGCAGCGACGGCAGCAGGTTCGCCTCGACGTTGGGCAGCTTCGACTTGTCGAGCCTCTGGATCCAGCCGAGCCGGATCATCCGGGCGGCCATCCAGTCGGTGAGCACCATGACGTCCCGCCCGGTGCCCTGACAGGCGGCGAGCTGGTTCTGCACCTTGCCGAAGAACTCGTTGTTGTCGTTGACGTCCTCGGTGTACGTCACCTGGATGCCGGAGTCACCGACGAAACTGTCGAGGCTGGGGCGCTTCGACGCGTCGTCGTCGTCGACGTCCATGTATTGCGGCCAGTTGGAGAAGGCGAGAGTCTTCTCCGTGCCGGACAGGTCCTCGCTGACACAACCGGCCTCGGTCTGCTGCGCGCCGGGGGTGCCGCAACCGGCGAGGGTGCCACCCGCCGCGAGCAGCGCGGCCGAGCCGAGGGTGCCGGTGAGCAGACCACGCCGGGTGAGGGGCCGGTAAGCGTTTCGCATGTGACGACTCCTACAGGTCATCGTCGGCGGCGGGACGGGGGTGGGCGCGCCGACGGGAGGGTCAATGGCGATGGACGACTGATCCTGACATGAGGAAACCTCGCTCACAAGGGATTCCGTAGCCGCAATAGCCGTGGACGACGAATTACGCCAGACTGCGCGGTGGCGTTAGGCTCAGCGCCGTGATGGACATGGGGAGCGCTCGATGACGAACCGGCAGCAGGACAACGCCACCGGCGGACGCCGGGTCAGCGTGCGGGAGGGCGCCAGCCACGTCCTGCTCGACGACGTGGCCAAGCAGATCATCGAACAACTCCAGGAGGACGGCCGCCGCCCGTACGCGACCATCGGCAAGGCGGTCGGGCTCTCCGAGGCAGCGGTACGTCAACGCGTACAACGGCTGCTCGACGCCGGGGTGATGCAGATCGTCGCGGTGACCGATCCGCTCCAGCTCGGCTTCCCCCGGCAGGCCATGATCGGGCTGCGCACCGACGGCGACCTGGAGAGCGTGGCGGACCGGCTCGCCGAACTCGACGAGGTCGACTACGTGGTGATCACCGCCGGCTCCTTCGACCTGTTGGCCGAGGTGGTCTGCCGCAACGACGAGCACCTGCTGGAGATCCTGCAACGGCTGCGCGCGGTCTCCGGAGTGCTCTCCACCGAGGCGTTCGTCTACCTCAAACTCCGCAAGCAGACCTACAGCTGGGGCACCGCCTGAGTGTGCGCCCCGCGCACCCCCGCCGCTGGTGCCGTTGGTGATCGCGGCCCGGTCGGCGTCGGTCAGCGGGGCGTCGTCGTCGCGGCTGACCACGACCACGGCGGCGGCGACGTCGCT